>JANYDF010000091.1 GCA_025359905.1 Rhodospirillales bacterium | reverse complement strand
GCCCGCCGGCGTGGTGTCGCTCGGCACCTGGATTGAGGCCGGGCAGTTCCATGTGTCTTGGGCGCTGCGCTACGACACGCTGTCGGCGGTGATGGTGGCCATGGTCACCACGGTGGCCACGCTGATTCACATCTACAGCATTGGCTACATGGTGCATGACGAGAACCACACGATCTGGCGGTTCTTCAGCTACCTAAGCCTGTTCACCTTCGCCATGCTGATGCTGGTGACGGCGGACAACCTGCTGCAACTGTTCTTCGGCTGGGAGGGGGTGGGTCTCGCCTCGTACCTGCTGATCGGTTACTGGTATTACCGGCCGTCGGCGGGTGCTGCGGCGATGAAGGCCTTCATCGTCAACCGCGTCGGCGACCTTGGCTTTGCGCTCGGCATTGCGCTGGTGTTCTTCACCTTCGGCTCCATCGATTTCGGCACGGTGTTCGGCGCGCTGAGCCAGCACATGGACGCGACGTACCATGTGCTTGGCCATACGTGGCGGGCTTACGAAGTGATCGGTGTGCTGCTGTTCATCGGCGCGATGGGCAAGTCGGCGCAGCTTGGCCTGCACGTGTGGTTGCCGGACGCGATGGAAGGCCCGACGCCGGTCTCCGCGCTGATCCATGCGGCAACGATGGTGACGGCGGGCGTTTTCCTGATGGCGCGGTTCTCACCGCTGCTGGACTACGCGCCGGGCGCGCTCGGTTTCGTGACGTTCATAGGCGCCAGCACGGCGCTGTTCGCGGCGACCATTGGCTGCGTGCAGAACGACATCAAGCGGGTGATCGCGTATTCGACCTGCTCGCAGCTTGGCTACATGTTCGTCGCCGCAGGCGTCGGCGCTTATCAGGCCTCGGTGTTCCATCTGCTGACGCACGCCTTCTTCAAGGCGCTGCTGTTCCTGACGGCGGGTTCGGTGATCCACGCGATGTCCGACGAGCAGGACATGCGGCGGATGGGGGGCATTTGGAAGATGATCCCGCTCACCTACGCGATGATGTGGATTGGCAATCTCGCACTTGGCGGCGTGTTCCCGTTCGCCGGGTTCTATTCCAAGCATGCCATCGTCGAATCGGCGTACGCGGCGCATAGCGCAGTCGGCACTTACGCCTTCTGGTGCACGCTGATCGCGGCGTTCCTGACCGCGTTCTATTCCTGGCGCCTGCTGATCATGACATTCCATGGCAAGCCGCGCGCCGGCGCGCACACCATGGCGCATGTGCATGAGAGCCCATGGGTGATGACCGGGCCGCTGGTGCTGCTGGCGGTCGGCGCCGTGGTGACGGGCTTCAGCTTCCACGACCAGTTGCTGGGCGAGGACTGGCAGGCGTTCTGGGGCCATTCGATTCAGATCGCGGCCAGCAACCACGTGTTGCACGACATGGAGTCGCTGCCGGATTGGGTCAGCCTGTCGCCGACCGTGCTGGGTCTGGCGGGCATCTTTACCGCTTACGTGTTCTATAGTCTGGCGCCGCAGATACCAGTGGCGCTGGCCAGCACGTTCCCCGCCGTTTATCGCTTCCTGCTCAACAAGTGGTATTTCGACGAGTTGTACGGCTGGCTGTTCGTCCGCCCGGCGTCGGCCATTGGCCGCGCGCTGTGGCAGGTGGGCGACGCCACCATCATCGACGGCGTGCCCAATGGGCTGGCCTCCATCACCTCGGGCGGCTCCGCCCGGGTAGTGAAGATCCAGAACGGGTCCATCGCTGTCTACGCTTTCGCCATGCTCATCGGCCTAGTGCTGCTGGTCAGCATCTTCCTGCTCTTCTTGCGGTGAGATCATGAACGCTGCCGGCTTCCCCCTGCTTTCGCTGGTGACATGGCTGCCCTTGGTGGGCGGCCTGATCATCATGTCGGTCCGTGGCGACGAGGCGGCTGTGGCCTCCAACGCGCGTTGGACGGCCCTTTGGACCAGCTTGATCGTCTTTGTGCTGTCGCTGGTGCTGTGGGTGCGCTTCGATGGCGCCAACCCCGGCTTCCAGTTCGTCGAGACGGTCGCCTGGCTGCCGCAACTCGGCATCACCTATAAACTTGGCGTCGACGGCATTTCGGTGCTGTTTGTGCTGCTTTCCACCGCGCTGACCCCGCTGTGCATCCTTGCCAGTTGGGAGTCGATCACCACGCGGGTGCGCGAGTACATGCTCGCGTTCCTGATCCTCGAGACGATGATGGTGGGCATGTTCGCCGCGCTGGACTTCGTTGTGTTCTACATGTTCTTCGAGGGCGTGCTGATCCCGATGTACCTCATCATCGGGGTGTGGGGCGGACCGCGCCGCGTCTACGCTGCCATCAAGTTCTTCCTGTTCACGCTGGCCGGTTCGGTGCTGATGCTGCTGGCGCTGTTGGCGATGTGGCATGTGGCCGGCACCACCGACATTCAGGCGATGCTGCAAACCCAATTCCCGGCGCAGATGCAGACCTATCTGTTTCTGGCTTTGCTGGCGTCGTTCGCGGTGAAAGTGCCGATGTGGCCGGTGCACACGTGGCTCCCGGATGCACACGTCGAAGCGCCGACGGCGGGCTCGGTCATCCTGGCGGGCGTGCTGCTGAAGATGGGGGCTTACGGGTTCCTGCGCTTCTCGGTGCCGATGCTGCCATTGGCCACCGAGAAATTCGCGCCGCTGATGTTCGCTTTGGCAGTGGTGGCGGTGATCTACACCTCGCTGGTGGCGCTGGCGCAGACCGACATGAAGAAGCTGATCGCGTATTCCTCGGTCGCTCACATGGGCGTCGTCGTGATTGGCATCTTCACGTTGAACGTGCAGGGCATTTCCGGCGCGCTGTTCCAGATGCTGTCGCACGGTGTGGTCTCCGGCGCGTTGTTCCTGTGCGTCGGCGTGGTCTACGACCGTATCCATACCCGCGAAATTGCGCGTTACGGCGGTCTGGCCGACCGGATGCCGGCCTATTCGCTGCTGTTCATGCTGTTCACCATGGCGAGCATCGGCTTGCCGGGTACTGCGGGATTCGTCGGTGAGTTCCTGGTGCTGGTCGGCGCGTTCCAGGTGAACTTCTGGCTGGCGGCGCTTGGCAGCCTCGGGATGATCCTCGGCGCTTGTTATATGCTGTATCTGTATCGCCGGATTGTCTTTGGCCGCATCACGCGGTCGGATCTGAAGGCGATCCTGGAGCTCTCGCCGCGCGAGATGGCGGTGTTCGCACCGTTGGTGATCCTGACATTGTGGATGGGCATCTACCCGTCCAGCTTCAGCGGCTTTTGGAATGCGACGGTGAGCGCGATGGTGGAACACCATCAGGCGGCATTGGCGGCGACCCACACGATTGCGACGGTGATGCGGTGATGAACTGGACTCTCGCGCTGCCGGAGGTCGTGCTCGCCTGCTGGGGCATGATCATCCTGATCGCTGGTGTGCTGCAAAAGCGCGACAGCTTCCTGATTTGCAGCATGGGCACCATCGGCGGCTTCCTTATTGCTGCCGTGCTGGTGATATCCGGAGGGTCCGGCCTTGGCTTCCACGGCCAGTTTACCTCGGACAGTTTCTCCAGCTTCGTGAAGCTGCTGGTGCTGGCTGCATCCAGCCTCGCGGTGGCCGGCTCGCTCGACTACAACGCGCACAACAACCTGCGCCGCTTCGAATTCCCGGTGCTGATCCTGTTCGCCACCATCGGCATGATGCTGATGGCGTCGGCCTCGAACCTGATGACGCTGTATGTCGGCCTCGAACTGCAATCGCTCAGCATCTATGTGCTGGCGGCGTTCGCGCGCGACGAACTGCGCTCGTCCGAAGCGGGCCTGAAATACTTCGTGCTTGGGTCGCTGGCTTCTGGCCTGCTGCTGTATGGCATTTCGCTGGTCTATGGCTTCTCCGGCTCGATGGACTTCACCAAGCTCGCCGCGTCGCTCAACGATCCGGTCAATGTTTCGCCGGGCTTGGTGGTGGGCATCGTGTTCATCGTCGTCGGCCTCGCCTTTAAGGTCTCGGCGGTGCCATTCCATATGTGGACGCCGGACGTCTACGAAGGTGCGCCGACTCCGGTAACGCTGTTCATGGGCACCGCGCCGAAAGTCGCCGCCATGGCGCTGCTGGTGCGTGCGATGGCCACACCGTTCGGCCATCTGCTGGCGCAGTGGCAGCAACTAATCGTGCTGGTCTCCATTGCCTCGATGCTGCTCGGTTCGCTGGCCGCCATCGGCCAGATCAGCATCAAGCGCCTGATGGCGTATTCGTCGATTGGCCACATGGGCTACGTGCTGATCGGGCTTGCCGCCGGCACGCCGGTCGGTATTCGCGGCGTGCTGATCTATCTTGTCACCTACGTGTTCATGAACGCCGGCACCTTCGCCTGCATCATTGCGATGCGCCGGCGCGGCGTGATGCTGGAGAAGATTTCCGACCTCGGCGGCCTGGGCAAGACCGACCCGATCATGGCTATGTGGCTGGCGGTGTTCATGTTCAGCATGGCCGGCATCCCGCCGTTTTCCGGCTTCTGGGGCAAGTGGTTCATCTTCACCGCCGCCGTGGACAGCGGGCTATGGACGCTCGCCGTGATCGGCGTGCTGACCAGCGTGATCGGTGCGTTCTATTACATCCGCGTGATCAAGGTGATGTATTTCGATGCGCCGGAAGAAGCGTTCGACCCGCGCCCGCCGTCGCTGTCGGTGCTGGCGGGCGTTAGCGGCTTGTTCACCACGCTGTTCTTCGTGTTCCCCGCACCGATCGTGGGGGCCGCCGAGGCAGCGGCGAAAGTGCTGTTCGGGTGACAGAAGCCCGCCAGGAATTCTGGCGACTCACGATCCACGAGGTTCTGCCATCCACCTCCGATCTCTGCCGCAGTCTGGCCGCGCAAGGCGAGCCCGAAGGCTATGCCGCGCTCGCGTTGCAGCAAACCCAGGGGCGCGGCAGCCGGGGGCGCGACTGGCAAAGCCCGGTGGGCAATTTTTACGGCTCGGCGCTGTTGCGGCCGCATGAAGCGGCGCGCGATGCTGGGCAATGGTCGCTGCTGGCCGGTGTGGCGCTGGCCAGCGCCCTGGCGCCGCTGCTGCCCGATCCTGCGGCAATGGCCTTGAAATGGCCGAACGACGTCCTGCTCGGCGGCGCCAAGTTGGCAGGCATTCTGGTCGATAGCGCCGCTGCTGCGGACGGCACGCTGGAATGGCTGGTGATTGGCGCGGGCGTCAATTTGGCTGTTGCCCCAGACGTGCCGGGCCGTGCCGTTGCTGCGGTGGCGGATGTGGCGCCACCGCCGTCGCCGCAGGCGTTTGCTGCCCGGTTTCTGGCCGAACTCGATCGCTGGCGGCGGGTCCGCGCCCTGCACGGCTTTGAGCCAATCCGTCAAGCGTGGCTGGCGCGCGCGCCACAGCTTGGCACACCGACGACGTTGCGGGTTGGCGAGCAGCTGCTGGGTGGCGATTTCGCCGGGCTCAGCGGCGATGGCGCGCTGCTGCTGCACACCGGCAGCCGTATACAGGCGTTCAGCACCGGTGAGGTGCTGCTATGATGTTACTTCCCTCCTGGTCAGGGGTTCGCTGACATGCTGCTCGTTATCGACGCCGGCAATACCAACATCGTCTTCGCGGTGCATGACGGCAGCGGCTGGCGTGGCAGTTGGCGCATCGCCACGGAAGCGCAGCGCACGTCCGACGAATACGCGGTATGGCTGCTGACCTTGTTGGCCCATAGCGGGTTGAAGCGCGAGGACGTAAAGCGCGCGGTGATCGGCACCGTGGTGCCTGCGGCGTTGTACCATCTGCGCCGCCTGTGCCGCGACTGGTTCGACGTTGAGCCGCTGATCGCGCGCTCAAATCTCGATTGGGGTTTCGATATCCGCATCGACAATCCCGAAGAAGTGGGCGCTGACCGGCTGCTGAACGCGCTGGCGGCTCACACCAACTATCATGGCCCGCTGGTGGTGATCGATTTCGGCACCGCGACCACTTTCGACGTGGTTGCCGCCGACGGGGCATATCTGGGCGGCGTGATCGCGCCCGGGATCAACTTGTCCATCGAGGCACTGCACCGTGCCGCCGCCCGGCTGCCGCGCATCGGCATCGGCCGCCCGCAGGCGGTGATCGGCCGCTCGACCGTGCCCGCCATGCAGTCCGGCATCTATTGGGGCTATGTCGGCATGATCGAGGGGCTGGTGGCCCGTATCCAGGCGGAATTCGGCGAACGGTTGAAGGTCATCGCCACCGGTGGTCTAGCTCCGCTGCTCGCCGAGGGCACGGCGGTGATTGAGCGGATTGATCCCGATATCACGCTGGATGGCCTGCGCATGTTGGCGTATCGCAACCCGCCCCCCACATTGAGCCGTGACCGAGTACGGCTCAGCGAGAGCGACTGACCGTCAGCACGCGCCAGCGCGGCGGAAGCCGTGCGGCAGCGAGCGCCGGAATACGACATTCGAGGACGCCGGGCGCTGTGCGCCGGCGATGACGGCTTACGAGTAAAGGCGGCCCATGAACGCGGCTTATAGTGATCTGGCATTCCTGCCCCTGGGCGGGACAGGCGAGATCGGGATGAATCTCAACCTCTACCGCTGCGGCGGCAAGTGGCTGGCGGTGGATTGCGGTATCGGCTTCGGCGGCGCGGCGCTGCCGGAAGTCGATGTGATGATGCCCGATCCGGGCTTCATCGCCGAACGGCGCGACAAGCTGGTCGGCTTGGTCATCACCCACGCGCATGAAGACCATATTGGCGCGGTCGCATGGCTGTGGCGGCAATTGCGCTGCCCGGTGTATGCCACGCCATTCGCCGCCGCCATTCTGCGGCGCAAACTGTCCGAAGTGCAGTTGCTCGGCGAGGTGAAGATCCATGTGATCGCACCCGGCGGCAGCTTCGATTTGCTGCCGTTCCGCCTGCAATTCCTGCGTGTGGCGCATTCCATTCCGGAAGCCCAAGCGCTGGTCATTCGCACCCCGGCCGGCACCGTGTTGCATACCGGCGACTGGAAGCTCGACCCGCATCCGCTGGTTGGTCCGCCATCCGACGAAGCGGCGTTCAAGGCACTGGGCGACGAGGGCGTGCTGGCGATGGTCTGCGATTCGACCAACGCCATGGTCGAAGGCCATTCCGGCTCGGAAGGCGACGTGCGGCGCGCCTTGTCGGCATTGATCCGTGGGCTAGAAGGCCGCGTCGCAGTCACGTGTTTTGCCAGCAACGTGGCGCGCGTGGAATCGGTGGCGCTCGCCGCGCGTGACGCCGGGCGCAGTGTGGCGCTGGTCGGCCGTTCGCTGCGCAACCTCGATGCCGCCGCGCGTGAGTGCGGCTATCTCAAAGGCGTGCCGCCGTTCGCCAGCGAGGACGACGCCAACGACATCCCCGACGACAATCTGCTGATCCTGGTCACCGGCAGCCAGGGTGAGCCGCGCAGCGCGCTGGCACGCATCGCCTCCGACCAGCACCCGCGCATCGAACTCGGCGAAGGCGATACCGTGGTGTTCAGCAGCCGCGTTATTCCGGGCAACGAGCGCGCGATTGGCGCGGTGCAGGACAACCTGGTGCGGCGCGGCGTCAAGCTGATGACCGATGCGGATCATGCGATGATCCATGTCTCTGGTCACCCGGCGCGCGATGAATTGCGCAAACTTTACAAGCTGGTGCGACCGCGCTTCTCGGTGCCGGTGCATGGCGAGTGGCGGCATTTGTCAGCCCATGCGGCACTCGCGCAAGAAGCCGGCATTACCTCGATCATGATGGAGGATGGCGACATCCTCAGCCTTGCCCCCGGCGTGCCCGCCATTGTGGACAGCGCGCCGGTTGGCCGCCTGGTGTTGGACGGCAACCGGTTGATGCCGTTGCAAGGCGGCGTGATGGGCGCGCGGCGGCGGATGCTGTTCAACGGCGTGGCGATCCTGAGCCTCGCGGTCGATGAGGCCGGGCGGTTGCGTGGCGTCCCGCGGATCAGTGCGCCGGGCCTGTTCGACGCGGACGACCCGGAAACTGGCCGAATTGTGCATGAACTTTCCGAATCGATCGCCGATCTGCCTGCTTCGCTGCGGCGTGACGATGCGGCGCTAAGCGAAGCCGCGAAGGCGGCGCTGCGGCGCGCATTGGGCAAGCGGCTGCAAAAGCGGCCGTTGGTCGATGTGCATCTTTTGCGGGTGTGACGCAGCGCCATGAGCAGCTTTACCGGCGTCGTGCTCTACCTGCTGATTTGGTGGACGGTGTTGTTTGCCGTGTTGCCATTTGGCACGCGGCCGGTGGCTGAGGCGGACCGGCTGACTGGCTGGCGCGGCGCGCCGGAACGCCCGCTGATGTGGCGCAAGGTGCTGGCGACAACGATCGTGGCGGCCGTTCTGTGGGGGATTATCTACGGCTTGATCACCAGCGATTGGCTGAGTTTCCGCTCCGGCTGGCTTGCATTGCCTAGAGAATAGCCAGATTTGCCCAACTGTTAGCCATTTTGCTGCGATAAGCGGCGTTTCTCGTTTAGAACGCCGATTTTCTTTGATTGGCAGGCAAATTTTTCATGGACGCAAAGCGCAAAACGGAGGAATCATCACGGACAGGACGAGGTTTCCCCTCTTCCTGCCGTGTGACTGGCGTTTCCTCCCTAAACTTGGCCCGCTGCGCTCGTTGGCGCGCGGGCCTTTCTTCTGTTTAGCGATAAGCCGCTTTTGTGTCACCTGGTTTTGGAGCACTCAGCGGCGGTTTGGCGAGATTTTCTTACGGAACGCCGTTGTGCAGCGCACAATTATTTAACTGCGCAAATACAGGTGGCCACCTTCACTTGCGTATCGTTATCTATCGCGGCATAGTTGCGCTGCTTTATAGAAACGATGTCAATCGAGGTTGACGCTTTGCCGTGGGGCCCGAAGACATCCCGACTGGCGGCAAACGCGGTGCGGGGGTAGGGTCCGCCCCCGAAGCGCCGCCCCTGTCCCTCATTGAGATATACGGACCCAATCCAGATGCGCCTGTCCCGCTCGCTGCTGCCGACCCTGAAAGAAACCCCGGCGGAGGCGCAGATTGCCTCGCATCGCCTGATGCTGCGCGCTGGGCTGGTGCGGCAAACCGCGTCTGGCATTTATGCGTGGCTGCCGGCCGGCTACCGGGTGTTGCAGAACATCGCCCGCATTGTCCGCGAGGAGCAGGACGCCATCGGCACCCAGGAAATGCTGATGCCGACCATCCAGCCGGCCGAACTGTGGCGCCAATCAGGCCGTTATGACGCATACGGACCTGAGATGCTGCGGCTGAAGGACCGCCATGAGCGCGAGTTGCTGTACGGGCCGACCAACGAGGAGATGATCACCGACATCTTCCGCCAATCGGTCAAATCGTACCGCGAACTGCCGCAGATGCTGTACCACATTCAGTGGAAGTTCCGCGACGAAGTGCGCCCGCGCTTCGGCGTCATGCGCGGCCGCGAATTTCTGATGAAGGATGCCTATAGTTTCGATCTGGATTATGCCGGTGCCGTCGCCAGCTACCGCAAGATGATGCTGTCGTACATGCGTATCTTCCAGCGCATGGGCGTGAAGGCGATCCCGATGGAGGCCGAAAGCGGCCCAATCGGCGGCAACCTCAGCCACGAATTCATCATCCTCGCACCGACCGGCGAGAGCGAAGTGTTCTACGACGCCGCATTCGAGGCGATGGACTTTTCGTCCGGCACCTTCTCGCATACCTCGGATGACGATCTGGAGCGGTTCTTTGTCCAGATGACCACGCCGTATGCCGCCACCGACGAAAAGCACGATACCGCCGCGTGGGAGAAAGTCGCCGAGAAGCGCCAGGGGCGCGGCATCGAGGTTGGCCATATCTTCTATTTCGGCACCAAGTACAGCGAGCCGATGGGCCTGACCGTGGCCGGGCGCGACGGCAGCAAGGTGGTTCCGCACATGGGCAGCTACGGCGTCGGCGTGTCGCGGCTGGTTGGCGCGCTGATCGAGGCGCATCACGATGATGCGGGCATCATCTGGCCCGATTCGGTGGCGCCGTTCAAAGCCGCCATTTTGAATTTGAAGCAGGGCGATGCCGTCTGCGACAAGATCTGCGAAGACCTCTACGCCAGCTTCGCCGGCAACGCGCTGTATGATGACCGTGAGGACCGCGCCGGGGTGAAGTTCAACGACGCCGACTTGATGGGCCATCCGTGGCAGATCGTGGCCGGCCCGCGCGGCGCCGCCAACGGCCGGGTCGAACTGAAGCGCCGCGCCACTGGCGAGCGCCAGGAAGTCGAGATCGCCGACGCTCTCGCCCGAATCAACGCAACGGCCCGCAACGGCTGATGTTCGGCCCCTTCGAGCGCACGGTTGCCGGGCGTTACCTGCGCGCGCGCAAGGGGGAGCGGTTCGTCTCGATCATCGCGATCTTCTCGCTGGTCGGCATCGCGCTCGGGGTGGCCACGCTGATTGTGGTCACCTCGGTGATGAGCGGCTTTCAGACCGAACTGGTCTCCCGCGCGCTCGGCGCCCACGGCCATATCGGCATCGATGCCTATGCCGGGCAGCACATCGACGGCTACGAGCAACTCGCCGAAAAGCTGCGCGCCACGCCGGGCATCACTTCGGTGTTGCCGCTGATCGACGGGCAAGCGCTGTTCACCAGCGAACGCGGCGGCATTCGCGGCGGGCTGGTGCGCGGCGTCACCCAGTTAGACCTGAAAGCGCAAAAGCTGATCGCCGAGCATATCGTGGCGGGCAGCCTGGACGCTTTCACTGGCGACGACGCCATCGCGATCGGCGTTTCGCTGGCCGACAGCTTTCGCCTGGGCATCGGCAGCCTATTGACGCTGACCTCGCCGAAGGGGGCGGCCACCGCGTTCGGCTCGGTGCCGCGCATCCGCGCCTTCAAGGTGGTGGCGATCTTCGACGCCGGGCTGTCGGACTACAATTCCGGCGTGGTGTTTCTGCCGTTGCCGATGGCGCAGGTGTTCTTCCAGACACCGAACGCCATCACCGGGTTGCAAGTGCGGGTGGCCGATCCGGAACATGTCGAGCAACTGGTGCCAGCGATTCGCGTGGCGCTCAATGGCCGGCAGGTGCTGGTGCGCGACTGGCGGCATACCAACGACCAGATCATCGGCGTGCTGCGGGTGCAAAAAGACACCATGTTCATCGTGCTCGGCATGATCGTGCTGGTGGCGGCGTTCAACGTGATTTCCTCGCTGATCATGCTGGTGAAGGACAAGCGCGCCGATATCGCGGTGCTGCGCACGCTGGGGGCCAGCAGCGGAGCGATCCTGCGGATTTTCCTGATGTGCGGCGCTTTTGTCGGCGTGTCCGGCACCGCCATCGGCACGCTGATCGGCATTTTGTTCTGCCGCAACATCGTCGCCATTCAGCATCTGGTCGAACAGATCAGCGGCGGGCAAGTATTCGATTCCTCGGTCTTCATGCTGACGGCTTTGCCCAGCACAATCGACTGGGGCGACGTGGTGCGTGTGGTCGCCCTCGGCTTGATCTTGTCGCTGCTGGCCACGCTGTATCCAAGCTGGCGCGCGGCGCGCACCGATCCGGTGGAGGCGCTGCGCGGTGAGTGAGGCATTGCAACTGCGCGGCGTGCGCCGGGCGTTCCGCACCGAAGCGGGAGCGCTGACCATTCTGCAAGGCGTCGACCTAACGCTGCGCGCGGGTGAGATCGTGGCACTCGTGGCCCCCTCCGGCAGCGGCAAATCGACGCTGCTGCATCTGGCCGGACTGCTGGACAAGCCAGACGCCGGAAAAGTGCTGGTCGATGGCCGCGATGCCGGGTCGCTGCCGGACAAGCAGCGCACCGCCATTCGCCGCGACTCGATTGGTTTCGTCTATCAGTTCCACCATCTGTTGAAAGAATTCTCAGCGCTGGAGAACGTGGTGCTGCCGCAAATGATCGCCGGAACGCCGCGCAGCGCCGCCGCACAGCGCGCCACCGCGTTGCTGAGGTCGTTCGGCCTCGCGCACCGCCTGCAACATCTGCCGGGCAAATTGTCCGGCGGCGAGCAGCAGCGTGTCGCCATCGCCCGCGCGCTGGCCAATGCGCCAAGCGTGCTGCTGGCCGATGAGCCGACCGGCAATCTGGACGTGGCGACGGCAGCCATCGTGTTCGAGGAATTGCTCGGCGTGGTGCGTACCCATGGCGTCGCCGCCCTGATCGCCACGCACAATCCGGACCTTGCGGCGCGGATGGACCGCACCGTGACCTTGCGCGACGGCCGCGTGGTTGCCGCCTGATGCCGCACGCCGATTTCGTTCATCTGCGCGTCCATTCCAGCTATTCGCTCAGCGAAGGTGCCATCAAGGCCGACAAGATTGCCGCCCTGGCGCGTGACGCGGCAATGCCGGCGGTGGCGATTGCCGACAGCGGCAATCTGTTCGGCTCGCTGGAATTCAGCCAGGCCTGCTCTGGCAAGGGCGTGCAGCCGATCATCGGCTGCCAGATCGCGCTGGCCCGCCCCGATGCGCCGCGCTTGGCGCCCGACCCGATTGTGCTGCTGGCGCAAAACCCCGCCGGGCTGGCCAATTTGCAGCGGCTGTCATCGTACGGCTTCCTGGAATCCGACCCTGGCCTGAAGCCGCAACTGCCGTTCGAGCGCATCGCCGAGCACGCCGAGGGCCTGTTGCTGCTGACTGGCGGCACGCTCGGCCCGATAGCCCGGATGCTCGCCGAGGGCCAGCGCGACGAAGCCGAACGCCTGCTGGCCCGCTTCGCCGAAGCCTTCCCGGATCGGGTCGCGATGGAACTGCATCGCCATGGCCTGCCCATCGAGCGCGCCATCGAACCCGGCCTGATCGCACTCGCCGACGCGCGCGGCGTGCCGCTGGTGGCGACCAACGACTGCATGTTCGCCAAGCCGGACATGCACCTCGCCCACGACGCGCTGCTGTGCATCGCCGAGGGCCGCCAACTGGCCGAGCGCGACCGCCGCCGGGTAACGCCGGAGCATTGGTTCAAACCAGCTTCGGTGATGCGCAAGCTGTTCGCCGACTTGCCGGACGCCTGCGACAACACGCTCGCCATCGCCCGGCGCTGCGCGGTGATGGTGGAAACCCGCAAACCGCTGCTGCCAATTTGCCGCAAGGTGCGCGAAGGCGCCTCCGAGGACGAAACCGTCCGCGCCATGGCCCGCGAAGGGCTGGAACGCCGCCTCGATGCGATGCAGGCCGACGCCGCCACGCGCACAACCTATCACGAGCGCCTGGAGTTCGAGCTTGGCGTGATCGCCAAGATGGGCTTCCCCGGCTACTTCCTGATCGTCGCCGACTTCATCCAATGGGCCAAGGCGCAGGGCATCCCGGTCGGCCCCGGCCGTGGTTCCGGCGCTGGCTCGGTCGTTGCCTGGGCGCTGACCATCACCGATCTGGACCCGCTGCGTTTTGCCTTGCTGTTTGAGCGTTTCCTGAACCCGGAACGCGTGTCGATGCCCGACTTCGACATCGACTTCTGCCAGGACCGCCGCGACGAGGTGATCGGCTACGTGCGCCGCGAATACGGGGCGGATCGCGTGGCGCAGATCATCACCTTCGGAAAACTCCAGGCCCGTGCGGCGGTGCGCGACGTGGGCCGCGTCATGGGCCTGCCGTTCGGGCAGATGAACAAAGTTGCTGAGCTGATCCCGAACAATCCGGCCAAGCCGGTCACGCTGCAACAAGCCATCGACGGCGAGCCGAAGTTGCAGCAGATGCGCGACGACGACGAATCGGTGCGCCGCCTGCTGGAAATCGCGCTGCAACTCGAAGGCTTGTACCGCCACGCCTCCACCCACGCGGCCGGCGTGGTGATCGGCGACCGCAAACTCACTGAGTTGGTGCCGATCTACCGCGATCCGCGCTCCGAATTTCTGGTCACGCAATACTCGATGAAATACGTCGAGCAGGCCGGGCTGGTGAAGTTCGACTTCCTCGGCCTGACCACGCTGACCATTTTGCAGCGCGGCGTCGCGTATCTGAAGAAACAGGGCATCGAGGTCGATCTGGACCGGCTGCCGTTCGACGATGCGCCGACCTACGAGATGTTGCAGCGGGGCGACGCCGCCGGGGTGTTCCAGTTTGAAAGCCAGGGCATGCGCGACGTGCTGCGGCAGATGCGCCCCGACCGCTTCGAGGATCTGATCGCCGCCGTGGCGCTGTATCGCCCCGGCCCGATGGCCAACATTCCGGCTTACTGCCAGCGCAAGCACGGCGAGAAATGGGAACCGCCGCACGAAGAAATCCGCGACATCCTGTCCGAGACCTATGGGATCATGGTCTATCAGGAACAAGTGATGCAGATCGCCCAGAAGATGGCGGGCTACAGCCTCGGCGGCGCCGACCTGTTGCGCCGCGCCATGGGCAAGAAAATCCGCGCCGAGATGGAGCAGCAGCGCAAGATTTTCGTCGACGGTGCCACCGCGCGCGGCATTCCGGATGCCAAGGCCGAGGAGGTGTTCGACCTCATGGCCAAGTTCGCCGATTACGGCTTCAACAAATCGCACGCTGCTGCATATGCCCTGGTGGCGTATCAAACCGCCTGGATGAAGGCCAACCATCCGGTCGCCTTCCTGGCCGCCTGCATGAGTTTGGCGGTCAGCAACACCGACCGTCTGGCCGCGCTGCGCCAGGATGCGACGCGCATGGCGATCAAGGTGCTGCCGCCCGACGTCAATCGCTCCGGGGCGGACTTCACGCTGGAAAAGGACAGCGACGGCACGCTGGCCATCCGCTACGCGCTGGCGGCGGTGAAGAAAGTCGGGGCGGCGGCAATGCAGGCGCTGGAAGCCGCGCGCGGCGCGCAGCCGTTCGCCGATCTGGCCGATTTCGCCGCCCGTATCGACCCGCGCCAGATTAACCGCATGCAGATCGAAAATCTGGTCCGCGCCGGCGCGTTCGACACGCTGGACCGCAACCGGGCGCGGGTATTTGTCGGCGCGGAAACCATCCTGCGCCGCGCCCAGGCCAGTGCGGAGGAAAAAACCAGCGGCCAAATCGGGCTGTTCGGCGGCGCCGAGCCGGAAAAACTGCGGCTGCCGGAAACCCCGCAGTGGGAACCGATGGACGCACTGGCGTTCGAGGCCGAGGCAGTGGGCTTCCATCTGACCTCGCATCCGCTCGACGCGTACGGTCAAGCCCTGCGCCGCCTCGGCGTGGTGCCGAGCAATCAGTTGGACGCCCGCGCCCAGGGCGGCGCCGCGCGGGTGAAGCTGGCGGGAACCTTCGTCGCCTCCAAGGAGCGCATCACCCGCACCGGCAGCCGCATGGCGTGGATTCGCCTGTCGGATTCCGGCGGCTCGTACGAAATCACCGTATTCAGCGAAGTGCTCGGCCGGGCCCGCGCGTTTTTCGTGGCTGGCAGTTCGGTGCTGGTCACTGCCGACATCAAGCTGGAAGGCGAGGCGCTGCGCATCACCGCGCAGGAGGTCACCAGCCTGGAACAAGCCGCCAGCCAAGCCGGGGCCGGGATGCGCATCTGGCTCGACAAGACCGAGGCGGTGCCGCACATCCGCACCCTGCTGGAGCGTGAAGGACGCGGGCGCGGCCGCGTGGTGCTCATTCCGTGCCTTGGCGATCATCAGGATGTAGAAATCGCGCTGCCCGGCGGCTTCAATGTCACGCCGCGCTTGGCCCAGGCATTGAAATCGCTGCAAGGCGTCGAACGCACCGAAGACCTATAGGGAGCCATGCCATGCCGACGCCGATTGCCGCCGACGATCCCTTGGTCGCCGCCGCCCGCCAGGCGGCCACCCGCGCCCATGTGCCATATTCACGTTTCCGTGTCGGGGCGGCGCTGTCCGGCCCGTTTGGGGTGATTTGCGGCTGCAACGTGGAAAACGCCAGCTTCGGCATGACCATCTGCGCCGAGCGCACCGCCATCGTCAGTGCGGTCGCCGCCGGGCACAAAGCCTTCGACCGCATCGCCATTTCGCTGCCAGATTCGCCGCCGGGCCTGCCGCCGACCGCCTACATGCCGTGCGGCGCCTGCCGTCAGGTGCTGGCGGAATTCGTCGGTCCTGAATTTCCGGTTACGATTGACGGCGTGGGCCAGTTCCGTTTCGCAGAGCTGTTCCCATTCCCCTTTGTGTTGCCGGACGAGCGCGCCGGCGGGTAGAGTTCGTCCACCGCCGGAAAATCCGGCTTCGGCCAGCGCGGGCAAATGGGGCTGGCCCGCGCCCAGGCGACTGGCGCAGCCTTTGGGCAGGAGGCCCCATGCTCCAATTCCTTCGGCGCGGTTTCGCGCTGCTGTTGCTGGCCTTGCTCGGCAGCGCCCAAGCGGGCGCGCAGGTGGCGAATGGCGCGCTGCAGGGCGTGCTGGGCGCCAACAAGTTCGACCTCAGTTCGCAATACCTCGGCTTTGCCAGCAACGGCGATGGCTCCGCGCCCTACATGGCGGTGCTGCCCGCCATGGGCCGCCGTGCCATCGCTGATGCTGGCGACAAGGGCCTTAGCTTTCTGCGGGTGATGGCGGCGGGCTATGGGCCGAGCAACCCGTCGCAGATAAACCAGCCCGCGCACAACGAATTGCTGCTGTGGCAATCCAACCCGGTGCAGTATTGGTCGCGGCTGGATGCCATGTTTAACGATCTGGCGGCCTATAACGTCAAGATTGTGCCGGTGTTCGTATGGAATCCGTATGAATTTCCCACTGTCGCGGGCGAGAGCCTCGCAAATATGATCGTCAACCCGGCGTCGCGCAGCCGGGGGATATTGAAGCAGTACATTAGCGAATTCGTCGGACGCTACAAGCAGCGGCGGGCTATCAAGTTTTACGAATTGACCAACGAACTCAATCTTGAAGCCGACATCGACGTTGTTGGTCTCTGCCGCAAATCCAATCCATCGGCGCCGACGAATTGCAAGTCGATGGGCAATTTCACCACGGCGCAGATGAATGCGTTTGCTGCCAGCATGGTGGCGTTCATCAAGTCGCTCGATCCGTTGCACGCGGTCGATTCCGGCTACACCATGCCGCGCCCTGCAGCCTATCACTTGATGTTGCAGCCAGGGTTCTCCGCCAAAGGTGCTGACTGGACAGCCGATTCGCAGGCGCAATTCACCACGATGGAAGCGCTGCTGCATGCGCCGTTCGATATTGTCAGCATTCACCTGTATCCGGGCGATGTACGCTGGGGCAACCCCGTTGGCACCGAATATCTCACGCTCGACGCCGCTGCGGCGGCGGCAAAAGCGCAAGGCAAGCGGCTCTATGTCGGCGAATTCGGCGCGCGGACCATCGCGCCGTTTTTCAGCAGCATCCTGCCGCGCCTCGTGCTCGACCGCGTGGCGTTCGCTTCAGTGTGGGTCTGGGAATTCTATCAGGTCTCACCTTGGCAATCGTCCAACCTGACTTTCGGTAAGGACTCGAGCCTGGAGCCCGGATTTACCGGAGCGATCAACGGCGTGCTGGCCAATGCCGCGGGACCAGCCACATTCGCCGATCCGGGCACGCCGCGCGTGGTGATCACGGCGCCGCTGGCCTGCGCCACGATCAGCGGCGCCACCCGGCTGTACGCCGCCGCCAGCGCCAGCACGCCGGTTCAGCGGGTGACGTTTACCGTCGATGGGCTCACCGTGGGCAGCAGCAGCGCCACGCCGTATTCGGTGCCGTTCACCGTGATGACGCGCGGCGTTCATCGCATCGGCGCCACCGCCTATGCCGGAAGCCACAAAGCGAGCACGGCTATTAATGTGCTATTCCAAAGCGGCGGCGGCTGCACGGTCGTGCCGCAAGGATAGCAGGACGGCCGTTCCGGGATCCTGCGCCGATACACAGAATCCTATACGCCCAGATCGCCCAATACTTCATGCGCCGCGCGAATGCCTTCACGCGCGCCGCCTTCCATGTAGCCCTGGAAATCGATGGAGCAGTGCTCGCCGGCGAAGTGGCAGGTGTGCGACCGGCGGCGCTCCCATCCGGCAACGGTGGTGTACTGCCCAACCCGCCAATAGGCGTACGATCCGCGCTGCCAGCGGTCGTGCAGCGGGGCCGACAGCGTCGCCAGCCCGTTCCATTCGCCGGTGATGCCGGGAAACACCGGCTCCAATTGGGCCAGGAATTGCACCGCCAGCTTGTGCAGCGTGGCTTTGGTCGGGTTATCGCTCAACACCGCCGCACCGGTGGAGCCGAGGTAGTTCACCAGAATGCCGGTGGCGCCCGACTGGCCGCGCGTCACTTCCCAGGTGTTCTGATAGCCGGTATCAGCAAAACTTGTCCCGGTGCTGCTGCCCCAGGGGCCGTTGTTGTTCCAATAGCGGCTGGCGAATTGCAGTTGCAGCTTCACGTTGCTGCCGTAGCCAAGCTGATTGATGGCAGCCAGTTTCTGCGCCGGGAACCCGGCCCGCGCGATATTCAACCGCCGCAATACGGCAAACGGCAGCGCCAGGATCACATGGTCGGCGTCCACCACCACGCGGTGGCCGGACATGGTGACCTCCATCCGGTAGCCGCCGCCGAAACGCAGACACATCGAGGTCATCGCGGCGTTGGTGCGGATGGTGCCGGGGGCTGCGGCTTCGATGGCGGCGGCGATGGCGCGCGGCAATTGATCGTTGCCGCCGATCATATGGAACCGCTCGTCGGACTGACCGAACATGTCGAACTGCGCCGGGTCGTTCTGAAAACCCAGCAGATAGACGATGTTCAGCGCACTTTGGTCAGTGGTCGGCCCGCCGAATTCTTCATCGTAGGCGACATTAAGCAGCTTGCCGAGCCGCGAGCCATGCCCGCCGGGCACCCGGCTTTCGATCCAGTCGTACACGCTCATCGCGTCCAGCGCCGCACCGGCGGCATTGAAAGTCTTATAGGTGGTCGGATATCCGGCGGCGGTCAGGTCGGCTTGCAGCGCCGTCCAAACCGGCGCGAAATCGGCGCGGGCCTGCGCTTGCGGGTAGTATTGGCCGCCGAAAAAGAACGTGTCGCTTGCCCCTGGCGGTTGCGCCGCGTGCAGGTCGGCAAGTGCGATGCCGAACTGGCCCGCCAGACCCCGGATGGTGGTGTGTCCGCTATCGATCAACTCACCGCAGTGCTCGCTCACCTGGCCGTTCACCCACGTGGTGGTGTTGGACTCCATCCGCCCGCCGACCCGCCCGGAGCCCTCGAACACGGTGCAGGCGATTCCGGCATTTTGCAGCGTCAGCGCCGCCGTCAGCCCGGCGATTCCAGCGCCGATGATGACCACTGTTGGCTGAACCGGCGTACTGGCGCGGGCAGGGCGGGCCAGCGGTACGGCCAGCGCGGCTGCGGCGCCTGCCAGCATCGCACGGCGCGGCACTGCCGGCGCACCGCCAGTGCTGGCCATTTGGCGCGCGAGCGCCTCGATTTGGGCAAATAACGGGGTGCGGGCCATGGTGGCGCTCCGTCGTGGGAGACGCCACCATAGCCGATCGCTTAGCCTGGAAAGAAGCGTTCGTTCAGCGTGTCGAACGCTTTCTGGAATACATTCTGGTGAATGTCCGGGATCAGCACCACGTCGTCATTGGCCGATGCGGTCCAATCGGCGATCCACACGGCAAGCGTTTGGTTGCTGGCGGCGATCGGATACAAACGCGCGCCAGCGTGGTAGTTGATCCACGGCATTGGGGCGAGTTCGATCAAGTAACGGAACGCGAAATTGGCATCATCCATTTGGGTCAGCCGTTCCATGATCCGCCCGGTGCCGAACATGAAGTCGCGCACGCCGGAAACCTGATCGGCGGGCCCGCCGCCCACCAT
Organism: Rhodospirillales bacterium; assembly: GCA_025359905.1. Lineage (GTDB taxonomy): Bacteria > Pseudomonadota > Alphaproteobacteria > Acetobacterales > Acetobacteraceae > CAIPHQ01. Next base: position 9,954 of record JANYDF010000091.1, on the reverse strand, counting down.
CTTCATGTTCGAAATACCGGGGTGCCAGCCATCCATGCCGATGAAGTTCCGCACGATGGGCCACACCTTGTCGCGCGGCGCATTGATGACTGACGAACAGAACACCTTGGCCGGCCGCCAGCCCTCCCAGCGCTTCGCCCCCGCCGGTGCGCCGGCGCCTTGCAGCTTGGCGGCCAGCGCCGCCAGCCCCACCACGAAAACGTTGTTCAGCATCACCGGCGCGGTTTCGCCCTCATGGCCGGGCAGATCCTCGAACTCGGCGCTCCATTGCACGAAGGTGCGCTCGCCGCTGGTCACCGGGATCAGTTCCAGCGTCGCCAGATGGCCGCGGATCGGGAACAAATTCTGCACGAAGCCGTAGCTCATCGAATAGCGCGAGTCGTCCAGCGCGATCAGCCGCTCGCTGCACGAAGCGCCGCCTTCCACCGCGATGAGGCGCACGCAGCCCACCCGGTCGGCCGGTTCGCCGCCCTCGATGCTGCTGCCGGCCACACCCGGCAGCCAATTTGGCAGGCCGTTGAAGTCGCGCACCACCGCCCACACGGCTTCGACCGGCGCTTCGACGATGATGCTGTGATGGATTTTCGGCATGTCCGTTCCCCTTGCTGGCCGCAGCGCCCTCATGCAGGCGTCAGCGATTTCTCCATGAACACACTGACCGGGTCGGGCGCATAATCGCCGAACGGCCCGATCTCGCGGTAGCCGGCGCGGCGGTACAAACCGAGCGCCTCGTGATTCAACGTCCCCGTTTCCAGCCGCATCACCACAATGCCCTCGGCGCGGGCAGCGTTTTCAACGGCGGTCAGCAACGCCCGCCCCACGCCCAGGCCGCGCGCGGCGGCGGACACGTACATGCGCTTGATTTCGGCATAGCCGCCCTTGTGCCGGTAGCCGCCGCAGCCAACCGCGACCGCATCGGCACGCGCCACAAAGAACCGCACCTGTTCGGCGGCCAAGGTCTGCGCATCGACCAGATGGTTGCTGGTGGGCGGATATAGCGCGTTGGCGTGCGCGTCCGACTGTTCCAGCAGCGCCTGGCATTCCGCCACCAACGGTGATCCCGCGCCAATCGTCACCCGCACCGCCATCAACGCCGCTCGATGGCCTTGAACCGGCGCGTCTGTTCGGTCAACGCAATTTCGGTGGGCAGCCGTTCCATCGATGACGCGCCGTAAAAGCCGTGAATGCCGTCGCAATGGCTGACGATGTACTGCGCGTCGTCCGGCATGGCGATGGGGCCGCCGTGGCACAACAGGATGACATCCGGGCGCACCTTGCGCGCCGCTTCGGCAATCGCGTCGATACGCTTCACGCAATCGTCCAGCGGCACTGCGGTGCTGGCGCCGATGGCTCCGCCGGTGGTCACGCCCATATGCGCCACCACGATGTCGGCGCCCGCCTTGGTCATCGCGGTGGCTTCGTCCGGGTTGAACACGTACGGCGTGGTCAGCATGTCCTTCTCGTGGGCCAGTTTGGTCACGTCTACTTCCAGGCCGAACCCCATGCCGGTTTCCTCCAGCCCGACGCGGAAGGTGCCGTCCATGATGCCGACGGTCGGGAAGTTCTGGATGCCGGAAAAGCCCAGCGCCTTGAGATGGTCCAGAAAGCTGTCCCACAGACAGAACGGGTCGGTGCCGTTCACGCCCGCCAGCACCGGGGTGTGTTTGACGACCGGCAGCACTTCGCGGGCCATTTCCACCACGATGTCATTGGCGTTGCCGTAGGCCAGCAGCCCCGCCATCGAGCCGCGCCCGGCCATGCGGTAGCGGCCGGAATTGTAGATCACGATCAGGTCGATGCCACCGGCTTCCTCGCACTTGGCCGACAGCCCAGTGCCGGCGCCGCCGCCGATGATGGGGATGCGGTCTGCCACCATGCGGTGGAATTTTTCGAGCAGCTTGGCGCGGGGAATGGCGGGCATGTCAGGTCATCGCATCCGTGAAGTTGGCAACCAGGGCGTCGGCAAATTCGGGGTCGTTGATCGCGTGCGCCACGCGGATCAACCGGCGGTCTTGGGTCTGAACAACAGTGGCTTCGAGCGCGCTAAACAGTGCCGCATCGGCTGCCGGGTCATGGAACGGCTTGCCCGGCCCATCGATCACCGACACGCCGCCTTCCGGCAGCAGGAAGCGGACCGGGCCGGTCATGCGGTTCAGCTTCTCGCCGATCCAAGCACCGATGCGGGCGTTCTCATCTGGCGTGGTCCGCATCAGCGTCACGAACGGGTTGTGCACATATAGATTGCGGCCACGGTACTGCGGCGGCACCGTGTCGAGCGCGCCGAAATTCACCATATCCAGCGCGCCGCACGACCCGACATACGGCAGCCGCCGCCGTGCGATGGCGCCGAACCGGTCCTCGATGCAGGGCAGCGTGCCGCCGCACAAATAGTCGGCGACCTCAGTCGTGGTCACGTCGATCACCCCGGCCAGCAACCCGCTATCGGCCAGCTTTTCCATGCTCTGCCCACCGGTGCCGGTGGCGTGGAACACCAGACAGTCGTAACGCCCAGCGAGCAATTCGGTGACCCGCGTCACGCACGGCGTGGTGACGCCGAACATGGTCAGCCCGATAGCGGGCAGATCGTGGCTGACCGCAACAGCCTTGCCCTTCGCCATGCCAGCGATGGCGCGCGCCGCATTGGCCAGAATCACCCGCGAAATCCGGTTCAGCCCGGCGACATCGGTGACGGAATACAGCATGGCGATGTCAGACGGCCCGACATAGGGCGCCACATTGCCGCTGGCGACGGTGGACACCATCAGCTTGGGCACGCCCACCGGCAATGCGCGCATCGCCTGCGTGACAAGCGCGGTATTGCCGGAGCCGCCGAGACCGATGATCCCGGCAAAATCGCTGCGGCTGACAACAAAATTCTCGAACGCCAGCGCCATCGCGGCAATCGCGCTGCCCCGGTCGCCGGTGAACACGGCGGTCTGGCCACCCGGATGATGTGCCGCAATCTCGCGCGCCAGCCCACTGGGGTCGCGCGTGGACAGGTCGGCCACGACGGCATCGACACCTTCGGCGCGGATCAGGTCCGCGACGTAATTCAGTTCTTGCGCCTTGGTGTCGCAGGTTCCCGCGACATACACCCGCTTGCCGGCCATCGTTTCCCCGCGTCTTGCCCAAATGTTAGCGGCCCCAAACGTTAGCGGCAAGGTGCGGCGGGCGATAGTCAGGCCAGTTGGTTCGCTAGTTCGGACTGCAGCAGCGTGGCGAGGCGGCTGAAATCCTCGATCTCGTTATACGCCTGCGCCGAAATCCGCAGCCAGATCGCGCCGTCCACCTCGTTGATCGGCAGATCGGTGCCCGCTGCGACCAACTGCCCACGGATCGCGTTGGCGCGCGGCTGCGAAATCTCGCCGGTCACCGGTAGCCGCACCAAGCCCATCGCGTTGGCCGCGACATTGCCGCCACTGGTTTCGCTGCCGAGACGCCCGGCGATGAGCGCCGCCCCCTCCGCCGCCAGCGCCCGGTTGCGCGCCCGCAGCGCCGGGCCGCCGAGGCGGGCGTGGAAATCCAGTGCGGCGGTGACGGCCAGATAGGCGCTCATGTCGCGCGTGCCGGTCCAGTCGAACTCGGCGAGGAAGCCTTGTTCGTAGCCGTGCGAGATCGTCACCGGGTGCAACCCGGCTTGCTTCTCGGGTTGCACCCACAGAAAGGCGCAGCCCTTCGATGCGTTCAGCCACTTATGGCAATTTCCGGCGTAATAATCGGCGCCGGTGGCGGGCACATCCAGATCGAGGTTGCCCGGCCCATGCGCGCCATCGGCCAGCACCGGCACGCCGCGCGCATGGCACGCGGCGACGATGGCGGCGAGCGGCAGCACCAGCGCACTATGCGACGTCACATGGTCGATGATCGCCAGCTTGGTGCGCGGCGTGATGGTGCGCGCCACGCTGTCCACCACCGCGTCGTCATCGGTGCGTGGGAACGGAATTGGCGCGTAGGTCACTTTGGCCCCGGCGCGCGACGCCACATAGCGCGCGGCTTTGACCACCGCGCCGTAGCCGTGGCTGAGTACCAGGATCTCATCGCCCGGCGCGAAATCCAGCGAGCGCAGCACCGCGTTGCAGCCGGTGGTGGCGTTTTCGACGAACACCAAATCCTCGCCGCGCCCGCCCAGATATGCCGCCAATTGCCCGGCGGCGGCGCGCAGGGCTTGCGGCATTTCATGGCCCATGAAGCGCGTCGGCTGCGCTTCCATGCGCCGCCGCCACTCGGCTTCGGCGGCCAGCACAGCTTTGGGCGTTGCCCCGTAGCTGCCGTGATTGACGGTCAGGAACGCCGGATCGAGGTTCCATTCGTGACGAATCGCGGCGCCAAGTTGGGGCCGGGCAAGATCGGATTGGATAGTGGCCTCCCAGGACGCGCCATCAAGGCTATATAGCCGAAGTGTTGGCCATCGGGTAGTCGCGGGTGATAGGATGGGTGTTATGAGCGCCTCCTCCATTGAGCAGATATCTCCCAAGCAACCGGACCGGGCGAAGTCCGGTCACGGCTTTTGGCGCGATATCTTGAAGGGTGCCGGTCTGGCCTTTGATCCTCTGCCGCTTGCGCCCGCCGGCGACCTGCTGAACGATAGCGACGCCTTTGCCGCCGACAGGCGTCTGCTAAGGGAGGATCTGCGAGCGGCGATGCGGAGCCTTGGCATCGCGGCTCCGAGTGGCTCTGGAGGCAATCCAGGCGATACGATAAGTCTGGTGATCAATCACGACGGGCGGCGGGTCTGGATTGTCCTACGTTTAGACCAGAGCGGGGCTTTCGTGATCGACAGTGTAACTGGTGGCAAATCCGAGCGGGACCGAGGCAGCCTTGGCTGACGAACCGGGTCCGCCGGTTGACCGAGACCTCCAGGAGGCACAGGATCATCTCGACGTGCGGCGACTCGCTGCGGAAGCAATAGCCAGTGAAGACCCGGCCCGGCTGCTGGCGTTTTTCGAAACGGTGACGTCGGTATCTGCCAGCCCATACCCTTCGGCCAGGATGCTGGCCCAATACGTCGAGCAGGGAATGCCCGATCTTGTGGCCAAGATCGTCGCAACCATCGACGAGCAGGTGGCTCATCGCCAGCGGCTGGAGCGGCAGCGCGAGGCGGGATCACAAAACCGGCAAAATCTCGCTCAACTTGGCGCATTCGCGCTCGGAGTTGTTGGCACCGCCGGGGCGCTGGTGGCTGGTTATTTCGGTGTTCCGCCAGTCATCTGCATTGTAGCCGTTGTGATGTCGGTTGGCGGGCCGAATGCCGCCACGGTGGTTGCCCGGCTCATCGACCGGGCTGACCGAGGTTCCTGAAGCAATTTTCACACCGTCCGCACGGTGTAGCTAACTTCCAAGGCACGCACGATGGCAGCGCTGTGCTCCGCGTCGCGGGCTTCGAACATCACTTCGAGCTCCGCCGTCTGCACGCTCGGCGAGGCGAACATGCGGTGGTGCGAGACTTCGATGATGTTGCCGCCAGCATTGCCGATTTTGCCGGCGATGTCGGCCAGCACACCGGGCCGGTCCGGGATGGCCAGCAGCAGGCGTTGCAGGCGGCCGTCGCGCAGCAGATTGCGCAGCAGCACGTTGGCCAGAATGCGCGCGTCGATATTGCCGCCGCAGATCGGGATGCCGACCTTGCGCCCGGCAAACCGCTCGGGGAATGCGAGCAGCGCCGCGACCCCGGCGGCGCCGGCGCCCTCGGCAACCAGCTTGCTGCCCTCGGCCAGCAGCGCGATGGCTTCTTCCACCGCGCGTTCCGGCACCACGACCACGTCCGCCACATGGGCGCGGATCACGGCAAGCGGGGCCACGCCGATGTCGCGCACCGCGATGCCCTCGGCGATGGTCGCACCACCTACCGAAACCGGCTGACCCGCCAGACGCTGGGCGAGGGCCGCGTAAGCCGCAACTTCCACGCCGATCACTTCGACGCCCGGTTTGAGCGCGGTGGCGGCCACGGCACACCCGGCGATCAGGCCGCCGCCGCCGACCGGGATCACCAGCGTGTCGAGTTCCGGCACATCCTCCAGCATTTCGAGCGCGGCGGTGCCCTGGCCTGCCATCACGGCAGGGTCGTCGTACGGGTGGACGAACACGCGGCCTTCGGTCTGGGCGATCATCTGCGCGTGCTCGGCGGCTTCGGCGAGCATTTCGCCGTGTAGCACCACGCGCGCACCCCACCCGGCAGTGCGTGACACCTTGGTCAGCGGGGTGAATTTCGGCATCACGATGACCGCCGAGATACCGAGCAGCGAGGCATGGCGGGCGACGGCTTGCGCGTGATTGCCGGCCGACATCGCCACCACGCCGGCGCGGCGCTCGGCCTCGGTCAGCAGCGCCAAGCGGTTGGCGGCACCGCGTTCCTTGAACGCGCCGGTGGCCTGAAGGTTGTCGAGCTTTAACCACACCTGCGCGCCGGTGGCGCGGGAGATGGAGTCGCTCGGCAGCGTGGGCGTGCGCAGCACCTTGCCGTGAATCCGCGCGGCGGCCGCGCGAACATCGGCCAGCCCGATCATGCTCATCGCCGGGTCAGCCGAACCGCAGCGCCAGAATCTCGTAGGTCCGGTCACCGCCCGGAGCAGGGACGGAAATGGTGTCGCCGACTTTCTTGCCGATCAGCGCCTTGGCCAGCGGCGAGGAGATCGACAGCCGCGAGGCTTTGATGTCGGCCTCATGCACGCCAACGATCTGATAGGTCGCTTCTTTTTCGGTTTCCTCGTCCAGCAGGCGGACATGGGCGCCGAACTTGATGTTGTCGCCGGACAGCGTCGCCGGGTCGATGATCTCGACAGCGGAGACAATCTCCTCCAACTCGGCGATGCGGCCTTCGATAAAGCTCTGGCGTTCGCGCGCGGCGTGATACTCGGCGTTCTCGGACAGATCGCCGTGGGTGCGCGCTTCCGCGATCGCCCGGATGACTGCCGGACGCTCGATGCTTTTCAGCATCCGGAGCTCATCCTCCAACCGCTGCAGGCCTGGGGCGGTCATGGGGAACTTCTGCACGGTCGCAACCTCGGCGCGTCTAAAGGGTAGCGGGGGCACAGAGTGTCACCGCCGGACAACGGAAACGCAACCGTCGCGGTGCGATCCCCGGCGCGATCCGGTTCGGATCGGCGCTTTCAGACCCCGCCGCGACGGAACGTTAGAACGAACCGCGAAAGTAAGACTGTAACGGCGCAACTTCAAGTGCGCCGGTGCGCGTGGCCGCGATGGCGTGCGCCGCCGCACGGGCACCGGCAATCGTGGTGTAGTGCGGCACGCCGTGGGTGAGCGCGCTGCGGCGGATGTCGAAGCTGTCGGTCACCGACTGGGCGCCCGCCGCCGTGTTGATGACAAGTTGGATATCACCCGACTTGATGGCGTCGACGCAGTGCGGGCGGCCTTCCAGCACTTTGTTGACCACCTGCACCGGCAACCCGGCCTCGCGCAGCCGCGCTGCGGTGCCGCGCGTGGCGACCACGGCGAAGCCCATGTCGATCAACCGCCGCGCCACGCCGATGGCCGCCGCCTTGTCGGAGTCGCGCACCGAGAGGAACACGCTGCCGCTGTTCGGCAGGATGACGCCCGCGCCAAGCTGGCTTTTGGCGAAGGCGCGTTCGAAGCTGGAATCCAACCCCATCACTTCGCCGGTGGACTTCATCTCCGGGCCCAAAATCGTATCGACGTTCGGGAAGCGGTTGAACGGGAACACCGCTTCCTTGACGGCGACGTGCGGGGCGACCGACTGGTCATCCAGCCGGAAGTCCGACAAGCGGGCGCCCGCCATCACCCGCGCGCCGATCTTGGCGACCGGCACGCCGGTGGCCTTGGCGACGAACGGCACCGTGCGCGAAGCGCGTGGATTGACTTCCAGGACGAACACTTCGTTGTCCTTGATGGCGTATTGCACGTTCATCAGGCCGACGACGCCGAGCGCCTTGGCCAGCGCCTCGGTTTCCGCCTTCAACTCGGTGACGGTGGCGGGCGACAATGTGTATGGCGGCAGCGCGCAGGCCGAGTCGCCGGAGTGAATGCCGGCTTCTTCGATGTGCTCCATCACGCCAGCCACATAAACCGTCTCGCCATCGGCGATGCAGTCCACATCGACCTCGATGGCGTCGTTCAAATAGCGGTCGATCAGCACCGGGTTGTCGCCCGACACGCGCACCGCTTCGCGCATGTAGCGATGCAGCGCGGTGCGGTCGTAGACGATCTCCATCGCGCGGCCGCCCAGCACGTAACTTGGGCGGATGACCACCGGATAGCCGATGCGCTCGGTGATCGCCTCGGCCTGCTCGGCGGAGCGGGCGATGCCGTTTTCCGGCTGGCGCAGACCCAGCTTTTGCAGCAGCACCTGGAACCGCTCGCGATCCTCGGCCACGTCGATGGCGTCCGCCGTGGTGCCGAGCACTGGGATGCCCGCCTTGTGCAGCGACAACGACAGCTTCAGCGGGGTTTGCCCGCCGTACTGCACGATGCAGCCGAGCACTTCGCCGTTGGATTGCTCGCGCCGCACCAGCGCGATCACGTCCTCGCCGGTCAGCGGCTCGAAATACAGCCGGTCCGAGGTGTCGTAGTCGGTGCTGACGGTTTCCGGGTTGCAATTGACCATGATGGTCTCGAACCCGGCCTCGCGCAGCGCATACGCCGCGTGCACGCAGCAATAGTCGAACTCGATGCCCTGGCCGATGCGGTTCGGCCCGCCGCCAAGGATGATGATCTTCTTGCGATCCGTCGGATCGGCCTCGCACATCGGCGTGCCGAAACCGCCTTCGTAGGTGGAGTACATATAAGGCGTGGCGGAGGCGAATTCGCCAGCGCAGGTGTCGATGCGCTTGTAGACCGGCTGCACGCCGAGTTTGCTGCGCAGCGCTGCAACGTCCGGTTCCGGCAGCTTGGCGAACTGCGCCAGCTGCTTGTCCGAAAAACCGAGCGCCTTCAACTTGCGCAAGCCATAAGCATCCTGCGGCAAGCCGTGCTCAATCACGCCGCGTTCGGCCTCGACGATGCGTTGCAGCTCGCGGATGAACCACGGGTCGAATTTGCAGGCGTCATGGATTTCCTCGACGCTGACCCCAGAGCGCAAAGCTTGTGCCGCCATCAGCAAGCGATCCGGCTTTGGTTGCGACAGCGCGGCACGGAAGGCGTCGGCGCCGCCGCTGCCGGGTGCGTCGATGATGTCCAAACCGGAGAACCCGGTCTCCATGCTGCGCAAACCCTTTTGCAGCGCCTCGGCGAAGGTGCGGCCAATGGCCATGGCTTCGCCAACCGACTTCATGCTGGTGGTCAGCAGCGCCGGGGTACCGGGGAATTTCTCGAAGGTGAAGCGCGGGATCTTCACCACGACATAGTCGATGGTGGGTTCGAAGCTGGCCGGCGTCACGCGGGTGATGTCGTTGGACAATTCATCGAGCGTGTAGCCGACTGCAAGTTTTGCCGCGATCTTGGCAATCGGGAAGCCGGTGGCCTTCGATGCCAGCGCCGAGGAGCGCGACACGCGCGGGTTCATCTCGATGACCAGCATCCGCCCATCGGCCGGATTGAGCGCGAACTGCACGTTCGATCCGCCGGTATCGACGCCGATCTTGCGCAGGCACGCAATCGAGGCGTCGCGCATGATCTGATATTCTTTATCGGTCAGCGTCAGCGCCGGGGCCACGGTAACCGAATCGCCAGTGTGGATGCCCATCGGATCGACGTTCTCGATGGCGCAGACGATGATGCAGTTGTCCGCGCTGTCGCGGACCACCTCCATCTCGAATTCCTTCCAGCCCAGCACGCTTTCTTCGACCAGCACCTCGTTGGTCGGCGAGGCTTCCAGGCCGGTGCCGACGATGTGCTCGAATTCCTCGCGGTTATACGCAATGCCGCCGCCGGTGCCGCCGAGCGTGAAGCTGGGCCGGATCACCGCAGGCAGGCCGACTTCGGCCAGCGCGGCACGGGCCTCGGCCATGTTGTGGGCAATGGCGCTGCGCGGGCTGGCAATGC
>JANYDF010000118.1 GCA_025359905.1 Rhodospirillales bacterium | reverse complement strand
ATGATCAGCACGAACGCCGGCACCAGCAGCCAAAAGCTGATGTTGTTCAGGCGCGGGAACGCCATGTCCGGCGCGCCGATCATCAGCGGCACGAACCAGTTGCCGAAGCCGCCGATCAGCGCGGGCATGACCGAGAAGAAGATCATCAGCAGGCCATGCGCGGTAATCACCGTATTCCAGGCCTGCCCCGTCGCGAACTGATGCGAACCCGGGCTGAACAACTGCACACGCATCAGCAGCGACAGGATGGCCCCGACCGTGCCGCCGACGACGGCGAAGATCAGATACAGCGTGCCGATGTCTTTGTGGTTGGTGCTGAACAGCCAGCGCTGCACGAAACCGGGCGCGTGGCCGTGATGGTCGTCATGGCCATGCGCATGGCCGTGAGCGTCTGTGGTGGCGGTCATATTGCGTCTCCTGCCTGCGCCGCGATCACTGCTGAGCCTGGGCAGACGCGGCCTCGACCGCGGCAAGCCGGGAAGGCTGAGCCGTGGAAGGCGCATCGGCGGCGAATTTGGTTTTGGCTTCCTGCACCCAAGCGGCGAATTCCTCGGGCGTAACCACCTTGATGGAAATCGGCATGTAGCTGTGGTTGGTGCCGCAAATCTGGTTGCACTCACCATAATACTGGCCGGGCTTGTCCGCGCGCACCCAGGTTTCGATGGTGCGGCCCGGCACGGCATAGCGCTGCACCCCGAAGCTCGGAATGTAGAAGCTGTGGATCACATCAGCGCTGTTGGTCAGGATGCGGATGTTCTTGCCAGCCGGCAGCACCAGGGGATTGTCGACATCGAGCAGCCGAAGCTGGCCCGGCTGCAACTTGGCTTCGTCGTACATACTGTTGAAGTCGACGTTACCGTTATCCGGATAGTTGTATTCCCAGTACCACTGATGCCCGGTGACCTTGATGGTCAGATCGGCTTCCTTGGTCCGGTCCTCGAAATACACCAGCCGGAAACTCGGGATGGCGATCACCACCAGGATGAGCACCGGAACCACGGTCCAGGCGACTTCGAGCAGCGTGTTGTGGCTGGTGCGGCTAGGCACCGGGTTGCGCGTCGCATTGAAGCGATACATCACCCAACCCAGCAGCGCCGCGACGAAAATCGTAATGATGGTGATGATCCACAGCACCAGTGTGTGCAGGTCTTGAATACCATGCGCCACCGGGCTCGACGGATCTTGCAGCCCCATCTGCCAGGGGCGCGGCGCCTGCGCCAACGCCTGTCCAGCCGTTACAAACGCGCTGCCCGCCATGAGAGCCAACGCGCCACCAAGCCGCCGTAAACCGTGCATCGGCTATCCATCCCGCTGATTAGCCACAGGGACCTGAGCGACCCTGCACCGCAGCAAGTGGGCTACAGGAGGCTTACGTCCAGATCAAGGCCCGATCATTCGCCGCACGGCCCCCGCAGCGCCGGAATGCCGCCGTGCCGCCGCGTTAGTTCCGCAACCGCACCAGGGTGAACAGCCCCACGGGCGGCATTGGCCGCAGATCGGCCGATGCGACATCTTCCGGTGGCAACAGCGCTTCGAGGCGGAAATCCGGGTGCCAGCCGAGCGCGCGCGAGGCCGGGGCCATCGCCCGCTCGGCCCACCAGCGCGGCCCTTTCTCGGCGGCGAAGTGGTTGACGAATAAAATATCGCCGCCCGGCCGCACCACCCGGCGCAGTTCCTCCATCAGGCGGCGCGGATGCGGCACCACCGAGGCGACGAACATCGCTACCGCGATATCGAACGAGTTGTCCGGGAAGCTGGTGGCCTCGGCGTCCATTTCGAGCAGCGCCTCAACCGTCGCCGCCCCGGTGGCGCGGGCGCGGGCGCGGGCCAGCATTTCGCCTGACAGGTCGATGCCGGTCACCCGCTTACCAGCCGCATAGTGCGGCAATGCAAGGCCGGTGCCGACGCCGACTTCGAGGACTTGGCGGCCAGGCAGCGCGTTGACCGCCGCCACTGCCGCGCGGCGGCCCCAAGCCGAGACCCCGCCGAACACAGCGTCGTACACCCCCGCCCAGCGGGCGTAAGCAGCGCGCACCGAATCAGCGTCCAGTGCCGCGCGCGGGTGGGGTTTACGCTCGGCGGGCGTCAGGGCTTCGGTCATGTCTGTCGAGCGATCCTTGCGGCAGCTTGGCGGGTCCGTAGATGGGACGCTGCTGATCGTCGCCGTGAAGGCCGCAAGCAAAACGTGCTCCGCGTCCCGGCGGAGCCCATCAATGCCGCCCGTGGCAGCCGCGCGTCAATCCGTGGTGAGATTGACGGCCGCAGCCCGGCCGTTCTGCTGCTGCTCGATTTCAAAGCCGATGGCCTGCCCCTCATTGAGGGTCCGCAGCCCAGCCTTCTGCACCGCACTGATATGGACGAACACGTCCTTGCCCCCGGTGTCCGGGGCGACGAAGCCATACCCCTTGGTCGGATTGAACCACTTGACTGTCCCTTTAGGCATCGGCGCCGCGCCTTCCCTGGTTGGGAGCGCTTTGCGCTGGACGGTCAACGCCGCCCGTGAGCCGGGCTGCGGCCGGTCAGCAGAACAGCGCCCCATGTGCTGGCGCGCTTCTGCGGCGCGCCTTCCGGCACGGCAGCGCCGTCAGGCGCCGCCGCTGAGCACAGACGATAGCGAGGGTTTCATGCAACCGCAACACAACCGCAATGCGCGGCGCGCCGAGCTAAATCCGCAATCAGGCCGCTTCCTCGCGACGGTCGCGGACCTTCACGTAGGCCAATTGCGCGTGCTCGGGGCAATAAGGTTTGCCGGTCAGCGCATCGACGTCGCAGAAACGGAAGGACTTGGTGCCAGGCTCGCCGATCGGCCAGCAGCACGCCATGGTCCGGCTGCTGCGCATCGGCGGAACGGCCCGCACGGCAGAAGCAGGCAATGCCGTCTGCATCGGCTGCGGCAAGCTAGCCATCGGCGGCGGCGCCGTGGCGATCGGCGGCAACACCTCGGCGACCGTATCGGCTGCGTCGTCCCGTTCAACCAGCACCGCCTCAGCCGCCAACGGCGGCAGCGTCGGCCCGACAGCGCGACGTGGCGGGGTGGCGCGCGGCGTCGCGGCGCCTGGGCCGTCGCGGCGAATCGGCGACGGACGCGCGTCGAGCCCAAGGCGATGCGCCTTGCCCACCACAGCGTTCTTCGAAACCGATATCCGCCGGCCGATTTCGGCGGTGGAATGGCCCTCCGCCCAAAGGGCCCGGAGGCGCGCGATCGTGTCCTCGTTCCACTCCATTTCGTGGTCCCCTGACGGTCAGCCTACAAGATACTGTACCGGGGCGAGTCTCGCGGCTCAATGGCGGAACATCAATCAGGCGCAGAAACTTGTGGACAACTTCTTGCCCGGCCACAACATGTTGATGCGACTCGGAATTCCGTTCAGGCCGGAACGGGCAATTGCACCAATCGCGCCACCGCGCGGAAATCTTCCGCAACCGCGTGGCGGTCGGTGGCCACCGTGCCGTCCTCGGCCCGCACCAATTGACAGGTGCGCATCCCGGCGGCGGCGGCGGCGTCCAGTTCCGCTTCGACGTCCGACAGGAACAGCACTTCGGCCGCCGGCAATCCAAGCGCAATGGACAGGCGGCCGTAGCTGTCCGGGTCGCGCTTGCCGCCAACCCGGGTATCGAAAAAGCCGCCGAACAGTCCGGTCAGGTCGCCCGCCACCGAATGTCCGAAGATCAGTTTCTGCGCGGGCACCGAGCCGGACGAAAACACGGCGAGACGCACCCCGATGCTGGACCACAGGCGCAAGCACGGGGCGACGTCCGGGTAGACATCGCCGCGCAGCGAGCCGTCGGCGTAGCCCTGGTTCCAGATCATGCCCTGCAACGACTTCAACGGCGTGATCTTGGCGTCGGTGTCGATCCAGTGCAGCAGCGTGTCGAGTTCCGGCTGGCCGGGCACCAGCCGCCGCACCTCGGCCAACTCGGCGGCAACCGCCGGCTCAGCCCCGTGCGCCGCCAGGAGTTCGGCCATCCGGTCGCGCGCATACGGAAACAGCACGTCCTTGACGAACGCGATGCGGGTGGTGGTACCCTCGATATCGGTCAGGATCGCCGCAAGCGGGATCGCGGCCGGGCCGCAATGCCGGTTTCAACCGCAAAGACGCACCAACCCGGGGCCAGCAGAACCGCCCCGGGTTGCAGTGCATCCATCGCTCAGCCCGCCAGACGCCGTATCAGCCCTGGTGGGCCGCCTTGGACTGGCTGGCACCCGTGCTGGTGCCCGGCGCTGCAATGGTCCCGGCCGGCTTTTCCGCCGCCGCTTCCATCGAAGCATCGCCTTCCTCGGCCATATTCTTCTTGAACGACTTGATACCTTTGGCGAAGTCGCCCATCAGGCCGCTGACCTTGCCGCCGCCGAACAGCAGCAGGACCACCAGCAGCACGACCAGCCAGTGCCAGATGCTGAAACTACCCATAACGTCCTCCACTCTCGGGCCGCGCCCGCGATGCCTGGACATGACGCGCCCGCCAAGGCGATGCAAGCGCATGTCTGGCGGGTTGCGTAGCGCGGATCGGCGGGGTTGGCCAGTGGCCGTAGCGGCTGCGGCACTTTATCCCCCGCTGGCCGCCCGCGCCGCCGGTTGAGCCGCTTGCGCCAGCGCATCATGGCTGCGCGGCTGTGGCGGACGGACGAAGCCAAAAGTGGCGTATTCACGGATGCCCAGTTGATCGGACGGCGGGTACCACACCCGCACCCGGGTCCAGTCATTGCGGGCCGACACATCGACGACGAGCTGGTCGAGGTCGAGCTGGCCCGGCACCCAGTTGGCCTGAATGACATGGATATGCCGGCCATCGAGCACCCGCGAGACCACCGACACATGGCCGTCAGGCAGCCGGGCGGCGCGCTGGAACACCAGCACGCCGCCGGTTTCCGGCGCATGGGTGCGCGCGTAGCGCCCATCCGCCGCCGCCCACCAATCCGCCCCGTTGCCTGCTAGCGCCATCCCGGTCAGCGCGCGGGCAAAGGGCACGCAGGTCAGGCCGGGATAGTCGTACGTCGCGGCCAAATTTGGCCCGGTGTGCGGCCGGGCGCTGCCGCATGCTGCGAGCCACAGCGGCAACAGCAGCGCGAGCGCCAGCCTAGCCACGCGAGCCCAGCAGTGTGCCAAGCACGTATTCCGTATGCGCCCCCAGCGCTGGGCCGGTCCAACCGACCGCACTGTCCGGCGGATCGCCGTCAAAGCGCATCGCGTGGCCGAAATGCAGTGTGTTGCCGATCAACGGGTCAGCCACGTCCAGCACCGACTGGCGCGCCCGCAAATGCGGGTCGGCGGCGATGTCGGCGATGTCGAACAGCCGCGACGCGGGCACGTCGGCCGCCTCCACCAGTTGCTCCACTTCCAGCGCCGGGCGGGCGCGGGTCCAGACGGCGATGGCGGCGTCAAGTTCCGCCGCGTTGGCGCAACGGCCCCGGTTGTCGGCCATGCGCGCATCGCCGGCCAAATCCTGCCGGCCGATCAGCAGCATCAGGCGGCGGAAAATCAGGTCCGAATTGCCGGCGATGCAGACCCATTTGCCGTCGGCGCAAGGATAGGTGTTGGTTGGCGCGGCGGTGATCAGCGCGGCCCCCTGCGGCTGGCGGATGCGTCCGTCGATCGCGTATTCGGGCAGCATGCCTTCCATCAGGCTGAGCACGGAATCGACCAGATTGATGTCGATGATCCGTCCCTGGCCCACGCCGGTCACATCGCGCTGATACACCGCCGACAATACGCCGATGGCGCCGTACAGCCCGGCCAGATCGTCGGCGATCGACACGCCGCAGCGCGGCGGCGGTAACTGGGAGGCGCCGGCCGGGTGGCCGGTCAGGTGGCGCAGCCCGCCGATGGCCTCGCCGATGGCGCCAAACGATGGCCGGTCGCGATACGGACCGTCCTGGCCGTACCCGGAGATGCGGGCGATCACCAGACGCGGATTGGCTTGGTGCAACACGTCCGGCCCCAGCCCAACTCGTTCCAGGTAGCCGGGGCGGAAATTCTCCACCAGCACATCGGCCCGCGCCGCCAATTGCAGCAGCGTCTCGCGCGATTGCTTGATGTCGAGCACCACCGACAGCTTGTTGCGGCCGTGGATGCTGAACCACACCGGGTGGCCCTGGTGCTTTGCCCCCCACCCCCGCATCGGGTCGCCGCCGGGCGGCTCGACCTTCACCACCTCGGCCCCCAGATCGGCCAGCACGCGGGTGCAGAACGGCCCGGCAATGTAGTGGCCGAGTTCCAGCACTTTCAGGCCGACCAGCGGGCCGGTGCGCGGCGGCGGGGGTGTCATGGGCGAACCGTGACGGCGGTGCAAAGGGACATGAATTGCTCAGGAATTGCGCTGCGAATCGCTGGACAATACCCTAGCGCGGCTTGGCCGCATGCCGCCAGCGAACGCCGCCAGATGGTTCCGGCACACACAAATTGGCCCGAACGGCAAAAATTTCCGCGAATTTTGATCGGCGTCAACTTTGCGTAAGGTTTTGCGGGGCATCCTACCGTTGAAGCCCGCTTGGTTCGGCTTCGGACTCCCTCCCCCATCCGCGAAACCGTGGCGCTGAGGCGCACGGGGACCGCGGTTCCTCAACGGGCGGCGCGCTACGGTGCGCCGCCCGTCTTTTTTTGATCTGCAGGCTGTCCGCATTAGCTTTGGCGCAATGCCGCCAGCACCGCTTCGGCCTCGTCCGGGCTCAACCCCAGCGCGCGCTTGGCCGCCCCGTGAGCAAACCCGGCGCGCGCCATGGCGGCAAGTTCTCGGCGGCGGCCATCGGCATCGATGTCCGATTTACGGAACGCGCCGAAGCGGCGGCGGCGGGTGAATGCCACGGCGGCGGCGAATTCTTCCTCGACGTTCTCTGGCAACGCCGCCCGCACCGATTCGGCATCGACGCCGCGCGACGCCAAATGGGCCGCCGTGGCGCGGCGCGAGCGGCCCGTGCGGGTCAGCCGGCGGGCGCGGACCTCGGCGAACGCGGTATCGTTCACCATGCCGCTGGCGGCCAGTTTGTCCACCACCGCGCGCACCATCTGGCGTGCCGCAGCCGCAGCTTGCGCCACGTCCTCGCCCCCTTCTGCCTCACGCGCCCAGCGGTCGACCCGTTTGGTCAGCGTTCGCGCCAGCGTAGCCCGCGTGGCGCTGTAGCGCGCGAGGTAGGTCAGCGCCGCGTCGTGCAACGCCGCCTCGCTCGGCGGCGGTCCCGCTGGTTTGCCGCGTCCCGCTGGTTTGTCTCGCATCGCGCCAGCATGGCACGCGCGCGGCATAAGAAAAATGCCGCCGCTGCGTTTGACTTCCGGTCAACCGGGGGGCCATTGTTTTCGCTTACCCGCAACCGCTGGCGCACGGGCGCCGGCGGCGTAAAGGCGGGCGTTTCTGAGGATGAGGCATGATTTCCGCCCTGATGCCGACCTACAATCGCGCCGACCTCGCTTTCGAGCGGGGCGAGGGCTGCTGGCTGTACGCGGCGGACGGCCGGCGATTCCTCGATTTCGGCGCCGGGATCGCCACCTCGTCGCTCGGCCATGGCCACAAGCAACTCACCGCCGCCATTGCCGACCAGGCGGCCAAGGTGATGCACGTGTCCAACCTGTACCGGGTGCCGCAGGCCGAGAAGCTGGCGGCGCGGCTGGTCGAGGCGACGTTCGCCGACAGCGTTTTCCTGTGCAACTCGGGGGCGGAAGCCAACGAGGGCATGATCAAGATGATCCGCCGCGCCCAATACGAAACCGGCCACCCGGAGCGTTACCGGGTGATCTGCTTCGAAGGCGCGTTCCATGGCCGCACGCTGGCCATGCTGTCGGCCACCGGCAACGCCAAATACCTGAAGGGCTTCGGCCCGGAGGTGGATGGCTTCGACCATGTGCCGTTCAACAACCTCAATGCGTTGCGCGACGCTATCGGGCCGCAGACGGCAGGCATCCTGATCGAGCCGGTGCAGGGCGAAGGCGGCGTGCGCCCGGCGTATCTGCAATTCCTGCGCGATCTGCGCACCACCTGCGACGAGTTCGGCCTGTTCCTCGGCATGGACGAAGTGCAGTGCGGCGTGGGACGCACCGGCAAGCTGTTCGCGCATGAATGGGCGGGCATTACGCCTGACGTGATGTCGGTGGCCAAGGGCATCGCCGGAGGGTTCCCGATGGGGGCGATCCTGGCGCGCGAAAATGTCGCCAAACACCTGACGGCCGGCAGCCACGGCACCACGTTCGGCGGCAACCCGCTGGCCTGTGCCGCCGCCAACGCGGGGCTGGATGTTGTGCTCGCACCGGGCTTCCTGGCCGATGTGGACCGGCGCGCCCGCATCTTCTGGCGTGGTCTGAGCGCGGTGGTGGCCGAATTCCCGCAAGTGTTCGAGGACGTGCGCGGGGCGGGCCTGTTGCTCGGGCTGAAATGCGTGGTGCCGAACACCGAAGTGCAGCAAGCCTTCACCAACGAGGGCCTGCTGACGGTTGGCGCCGGTGACAACGTGGTGCGCTTCGCCCCGCCGCTGATCGTCTCGGAGGCGGAGATCGCCGAGGCGCTGGCGATGGTGCGGCGCGCCGCACTGCGCTGCATTCCATCTCCGGCGCCGGTTGCAGCCCAATGACGAGTGCAAGCCTGTGACGGGTGCGGCTTTGCGGCGGGTGAAGCCCGTTGACAACAACGGCGGGGCGCGAACAGCGCCCCGCCACTTCCTTGATCTGCGCGATTTCGAAACCGGCACGCTGCGCCGGATGCTCGATTTGGCGTCGTCGTATAAGTCCGGTGCGGCGGCCAAGCCGCTGGCTGGTAAAACCGTGGCGCTGATCTTCGAAAAGCCCAGCACGCGCACGCGCGTCAGCTTCGAGGTTGGCGTGCGCCAGCTTGGCGGCGACGTGGTGACGCTGTCGGGCAAGGACACGCAGCTTGGCAGGGGCGAGACGGTGGCCGACACCGCCCGCGTCCTGTCCCGCTACGTTGATGCGATCATGCTGCGCACCGACGCGCATGCGAAATTGCAGGAGATGGCCGAGTTCGCCACCGTGCCGGTGATCAACGGCCTGACGGCGGCCAGCCACCCCTGCCAGTTGATGGCCGATGTGCTGACGTTCGAGGAATATCGCGGCCCGATTGCAGGCCAGGTGGTGGCGTGGTGCGGCGACGGCAACAACGTGGCGACCAGTTGGATCGAAGCCGCCGTGCGCTTCGGCTTCACGCTGCGCCTCGCCACCCCGGACGCGCTGCGCCCGCCTGAGGAAATCCTCGCCTGGGCGCGCGCCAATGGCGGCAAGATCGAACTATCCGCCGATGCAGCGGCGGCGGTGGCCGGGGCGCGCTGCGTGGTGACCGATACCTGGGTCAGCATGGCCGACGACCCGAACAGCAACCGCCACAATCTGCTGGCGCCGTTCCGCGTCGACGAGGCGCTGATGGCCAAAGCGGCGGCGGACGCGATTTTCATGCACTGCCTGCCCGCGCATCGCGGCGAGGAAATGACGGCGGGCGTGATCGACGGCCCGCAATCGGTGGTGTTCGACGAAGCGGAAAACCGGCTGCACGCGCAGAAGGGCGTACTGGCCTGGGCGCTGGGCGGGGGGTAGCGCCGTCAGCCGGCCCCTGCTCGGTTACATGTCACCATTCTGACCGCGCGCGCCGTCAGCGCGCCGCTAGCCGGGCGGCGCGCCAGCGGTGCAGCCACCACGCCGGAACCGATAGAATCGAGAGCGCGCCGCCGCACAGAAACGCGCCGGACGGGTCGCCCGCAAGGTCCGCCGCCCAACCGCAGACCGCCGGAAACACCGAACTGCCGATGTAATAAATGGTGTAAAACAACGCCATGCCGACCGCGCGGTGCTGCGGCCGGGCCGACATCGTGCCGGTGCCGACGATCACCGTGCCGTGCATCGCACCGATGGTGCCGTAGATCGCCCCCAGCACCAGCGGCCATTCCAACAGTGGCATGGCCAGCACGCACACCACCGCCGCGAAGTGCCCGACGGCAAACACCCGATTGGCGCCAAAGCGCACCGCGATCGCGCCACCAAACAGGATGGCCGGCAGATTGCCCCAAGTGGCGAGGTTCATCACCACGTTGGTCACCCAGCGCGGCTGGCCGTGTTCGGCCAAAAGGGCCGGCGCGTAGGTCAGGAAGGTGATGAAGCCCGTGGTGTAAAACGTCCACACCAGCCCGGCGAGCACCACCTGGATGCATTCGTCGCGCGACGGCCACGACATGCTGCGCGGCGGCGCGTGCTCACCGGTGCGCCAAGACAGGGTCAGCAGCAGCGCGGCAGCGGCGGCCGGTGCGGCCCCGACCAAGAACACCCCCTGCCAGCCGATCAAATGAGCAATCGGCGCGTGCGCCAATTGTCCGACGCCGATGCCGATGGGGAATGCCCCCAGCATGATGCCGAGCGCGATCATGAAACCGCCGCCCTGAAAGCGGTCGGCGATGACCTTGCTTTGCAGCACGGTCAGCACCACCGCCCCGGCCCCGGCCACCGCGCGGGCCGCCGCCAGCGTGGCGAAGCTGCCAGCTCCGGCGGCGGCGAGGCTGCCTATGGTCATCAGTACCAGCCCGCCGGTGAACACCGCACGCTCGCCGAATTTCTGCGCCATGAAGCCGAACAGCAGCGCGCAGACGATGCCGGGCAGCATGTAGGCGCCAACCAGCGAGCCGATGCCCGCGAAATCCAGATGAAAAACGGCGGCAAGCTCGGGCCGCAGGCTGGCGACGGTCTGCAATTGGAAGCCGAACGCAAAACGCGCGATGCTGGCGGCGGTCACCACGCCCCACGCGGCCCACCGGACCCGCCGCCAATCCGCTTGCACCACACGAAACTGCATCGCGCCGCTACAGCCGATAAGCCGCCGCCCGACAAGCGCGTGCCGCGCGCGGCAGCCCACACCCTGCCAACTGCGTGCTATGCTGCGCCCATGAGCGCATCCGCCCTGCCCCGCATGACCGCCGATGAGTTCATCGCCTGGGCGATGGAGCAGCCGGAAACCGAGCACTACGAACTGGTGGCGGGCGAGATCGTGGCGATGGCGCCGGAACGGGCGTCGCATGTACGCGGCAAACAGCGCATTTTCCAACGGCTCGACGCTGCCATCGTTGCGGCCGGCCTGCGATGCGAAGCCTTTGTCGATGGACTGGGCGTGCAGGCCGACGAGACCACGCTTTATATCCCCGATGTGCTGGTGCGCTGCGGCCCGCCGCTGCCCGACGGCGCGGTTACCATTTCCGACCCTATGATCGTGGTAGAAATTCTGTCGCCATCGGCGCGCGGCACCGACACCGGGGCCAAGTTCGCCGACTACTTCCGCATCCCATCGGTGCGCCACTATTTGATCGTCCGAATGGAGACGAAAACCGTCATTCATCACACCGGCGATAGATCGGGCGGCATCAGCACCCGCATCGTGCGCGACGGCCCGATCACGCTCCACCCGCCCGGCATCGTGCTGAATGACCTGTTTTCCGCTGAAGCGGGACGGTAGCGGCCGCGCCCCGGCCACCCTATCTTACGCCAATGTCCGAAACTCCTGCCTTCCTTGATAGCGGGCGCCCCGATGTGCCCGACATGGTGGTGCCGCGTGGCATCGTCCCGTTCTTCCTGCCCCGGCGCCCAGTGCGCGGCCGGCTGGTGCGGCTTGGCCCGCTGGCCGACGCGCTGCTGACCCGCCACGACAATCACCCGCTGGTCACCAAACTGTCCGGTGAAGCGCTGGCACTGGTGGCCGCCCTGGCCTCGGCGCTGAAATTCCGTGGCTCGTTCAGCCTGCAGGCCAAGGGCGATGGCCCGGTGAGCATGTTGCTGGCCGACTGCACCGACACCGGCGCGCTGCGCGGCTACGCCCGCGCCGATCAGGAAAAGCTCGACGCTTTGTTGCTGGCCAATCCCGATCCATCCGCATCCGATCTGCTGGGGCGCGGCTATTTTGCGCTCACGGTGGATCGCGGCCCGGATGTCGAGGGCTACCAGGGCATCATCGCCATCGAAGGCGACACCCTGTCCGGCATGGCGCTGCACTACTTCGAGACCAGCGAGCAAATCCGCTGCTTCCTGCGCATCGGCTGCGCCAATACGCCGGCAGGCTGGCGGGCCAGCGCGCTGATCTTGGAGAAGGTCGCCGGTGACGGCGGCGTCGACCCCGAGCTTGACCGGGCGGCGCAGGATGAAAGCTGGCACACCGCCACCGTGCTGGCAGGCACGCTGACCGACGCCGAATTGCTCGACGACATGCTGACCCCGGAGCGGCTGATCTGGCGGCTGTTCCATGGCGAGGGCGTCGATGCCGGGCGGCCGCGCGCGCTGGCCTATGGCTGCCGCTGCTCGCGTCAGCGCCTGTCCGGCATTCTGGAAGGCTTCGGGGTGGACGACCTGGACCATATGGCCGCCGATGGCGCCATCGTGATGACCTGCGAGTTCTGCAATCTGGACTTCCGCTTCGACCGCACCGAGGTGCGCGGAAAACTCGCCGGGTAAACAGCTTGGCGCGCGTGGCGATTCGCGCAACAGTGCGCCGATTTTTCCGCGTGAGCCGCCCCTGCCGCGCGCCGCCGCATTTGGAGCAACGCCAATGTCAGCCCGTTTCCCCGCCGTCCGGCGCCGTGGCTTCATGATGCTGCCGCTCGCATTTGCCGTGCTGCCGGCAACCGGCTTGCTCACGGCTTGCTCCGAGGAGCCGCCGCCCGAGTTCCGGCCGCTGACCTTCGACTATCTCCCCAAACTGCGGCTGAATGTGGCCACCGTGGATATCGACAGCGCTTGGCAGCCGGCGACGTTGGATCAAGGCGTTCATGTCGAAGCGCTCGCACCGCAACAGCCAGCCGACGCACTGCGGCTGATGGCACGGCAGCGGTTGCTGCCGGTCGGCACCGGCGGCCACGCTGTTGTCACCATCGAAGACGCGTCGCTGATTCAGCGCGGCATGCAGTACGAAGGCGCGATGCAGGTGCATCTCGATCTTTCGACTTCGGATGGCGCCCGCGCCGGTGAGGCGAAGGCCAGCGTCAACGCCACGCGAAGCATTGTCGACACTGGGCCCGCCGCCACCCGCGCGGCGCTGTATGAGCTGGTGAAGCGCATGATGTCGGACATGAACGCCGAACTTGAATTCCAGATCCGCAAGTCGCTGCACGACTATCTGCAAACCGCCACCGATACGGCGCCGCCGGCGCAGCCGGTGCAAACCCAAGACCTCGGCACGGCAAAGCCCGCGCCGTAGCAGCCTGGACTACTCAGCGTCCGCGCGGAGCATGATCCAGGCGCGGCGCAAACGCAGCAGACCGCCCCGAATGAGCCCAGTGGCGCACATTTCGTGCCCCTCCGCAGCCAATTCCTCCACTGCAATCCGGCGCTCCTTGGGAACCGGCGGGGCCGTTGCGCGGGCGCGCTCGGCCTGCGTGACCTGGCGCGACAAATGCTCGCAGTATTCGGCCGTGTCGGTGGTGACCCGCATCACGCCAGCGGATTGCGATCCTGCCGGTGGCGGAATGGGCGGAGGCAACACCGCAGCGGCCCCGGCATTCAGCGACGCCGCATTCTGCGGCGCGCTGGGCGGCGAACGATCAACCTGCAAGCCACCCGCAGGCCGGTCAACGGGCGGCGCAGTCAAAGGCCGCTCGTTCGGTTGCGGCCCTGCGCCGTGCACCACAGCCTGCGCGCATGCACCACTGGCCGCCAAGGTCAGCAGACAGCACGGCAGCAATATTGTTGCAGCAATCGCAGGGCGGGAATGGGCGGCGGCTAGCATGCCCTTCTTATGCACCAAGCGATGCAGCAGGGCGCTGGTCTAAGGATGACGAAGTGTTCACCTGGGCCGCCGGCACCGGCGGCAGGGTGGTCAGGGTCAACGTCGCGCACAGGCCAGGATGGTTGTCGTCTAGCCGCAGCGTCCCGCCATGCAGCATCGCCACTGCCTGCACCAGCGCGAGGCCGAGGCCGCTGCCGGGCGTGTTGCGCGCACTCTCGCCGCGAAAAAACCGCTCGGTGGCCCGCACGCGGTCCTCGGCGGGAATGCCGGGGCCTTGATCTGCGACCAGAATCGAGCAGCCGCCGCGTGGATCGCCATACGCTTCCAGCCGGATTTGGCTGCCGGACGGTGAAAATTTCAGCGCATTGTCAAGCAAATTGGCCACCGCCTGCTGGATCATGTCGCGGTCCCCGTAGGCAGGCAGACTGGCGGGAATGCGCGCCAAAAAGGTTTGGCCGCTCTCCTCGGCAACCGCTGCGTACAGTTCATCCAAGTCCGACAATAGCGGCCCAAGATCGATCCTGGCGAATGCCGAGCGGCGAGCCCCCGCTTCGATCTCGGCGATGCGCAGCAGGGCCTGAAAGATGTTGATAACGCCGTCCAGGTCGGTCTCGGCCCGCTCGATGGCGGCGCGCAGATCGGCTTCGCCAGTCGCATGGGTGGCGGCATCTTCCAGCCGGGCGCGGGCGCGGGCGATGGGGGTGCGCAAATCATGGGCGATCGCGTTAGACACCTGCCGCACGCCATCCATCAAGCGGGCAATCCGGTCCAGCATGTCGTTGATGGTTTCGGCCAGCCGGTCGAACTCATCGCGCCGCCCGCTCACCCGCACCCGCCGCGTCAGGTCGCCTGCGCTGATCGCCCGCGCAGTGGCCGATACATCGGCCAGCGTGATGCGGAACAGGCTGCGCACCGCCATCGCACCGATGCTGCCCAGCACCAGCGCCACCACCCCCGACCACAACAGCGCATCGGTCAGCAGATGGGCCATTTGCGAGCGCACTTCCACGTCGCGGCCCACCAGCAGATGGAACCCGCCCGGCAACTCGAAATGATGCACCCGCGCCATGCCGCGCCGCCCGGCCCGTTCGATGGCGAGGTCGTACCAGGCGGTATCCATCGTTACCCGCGCTGGCCAGCGTTCAAGGTTGCCAGATAATTTTTGATACAGCGGGTCGGCCAGCAGGTACAGCGCATCGTCGTCGATGTTGCCCGCCAAGCGCTGGTCCAGCGTCTCCTGCAGCGCCATCATGCCGCCCTCGCCGTAACGCTCAGACAAGCCCTGGGTGTCGGCGTTGATCGCGGTTTCGGTCTGCCGGTCGAGCAGTCCGGCGGTGGACCACCATAGAAACAGCGCCAGCGCCAGCGTGCTGAGCGCGAACACTGCCGCATGCAGGATGCCGAAGCGCACACCCGCCGAGCGGATGAACTCGCGCTGCGGCGCCCGCCGCCGCCACACCCGCAAGCGTCTGGCCGCGTTAAGCACCAGGCTGGTGGTGATTTTGGGCCGGATGCCGGCTTGCGCCGCCGCCGTCACGGGCGCGCGCAGCGTGCGGCCAAGCCGGCGATCACGGCTGCTCCGGGCGCAGCATGTAACCGGCGTTGCGCACGGTATGGATCAACGGCAGCGGGAACGGCTTATCGACCTTCTGGCGCAGCCGCGAGACATGCACGTCGATCACATTGGTCTGCGGGTCGAAATGGTAGTCCCACACGCCCTCCAGCAGCATCGTGCGAGTGACCACCTGCCCGGCGTGGCGCATCAAGTATTCCAGCAAGCGGAACTCGCGGGGTTGCAGATCGATCTTCTGCCCGGCGCGCTTCACCGAGCGCGACAACAGATCCATTTCCAGATCGGCGGTTTGCAGCTTGGTGGCCGGGCCTTCGCCCTTGCCGCGCCGGGTGATGCCCTCGACGCGGGCGAGCAGTTCGGCGAAGGCGAACGGCTTGGTCAGGTAATCGTCGCCCCCAGCCTTCAAACCACGCACCCGGTCGTCCACGCCGGCCATCGCCGACAGGAACAGCACCGGGGTGTTGTTGTTCTGCGCCCGCAGCGTCTCCAGCAAGCGCAGTCCGTCCACCCCGCCGGGCAGCATCCGGTCCAGCACGATGGCGTCGAAGTTTTCGCTGGCCGCCATGAACAGGCCGTCGCGGCCGTTGTCGGCGTGCTCCACCACGTGCCCAGCTTCCCGCAGCCCCTTGACCACGAAACCGGCGACGTCCTTGTCGTCCTCCACCACCAGAATACGCATGGCCATTTCCTTCGCTGCTTAG
Organism: Rhodospirillales bacterium; assembly: GCA_025359905.1. GTDB lineage: Bacteria > Pseudomonadota > Alphaproteobacteria > Acetobacterales > Acetobacteraceae > CAIPHQ01. Next base: position 72,387 of record JANYDF010000118.1, on the reverse strand, counting down.
CCTTGTCCACCCGGCCGGCGGCCGACCGTGACGTTCAGATCCATCTCACGCCCCTGGCGTTGCAGGGTCAGACGGACAGTGCCGCCCGGCGGGGTGAGCGCGATGGCCTTGATAAACCCGCGCCGCGAGTCGGCGGCCGCGCCATTGATCGCGGTGACGATGTCGCCAGGCTTCAGGCCGCCGCGCGCCGCCGGGCTGCTGCGTTCGACCGAGGCGATGCCGATGCCAAGCAGGCCGCGCCCGTCCGGGTCCTGCACTTCCTGCAAGCCTGCCCCCAGCCAGCCGCGCTCGACACGGCCCTTTTCCCGCAGGTCGCCCACCACGCGGCTGATGATCTCGGACGGAATCGCAAAGCCAATCCCAACCGAAGCGCCGGTCGGCGAGGCGATGGCCGTGTCCATGCCGACCACGCGGCCCTCGGTGTTGAACACCGGGCCGCCGGAATTGCCCGGATTGATCGGCGCGTCGATCTGAATGAAGTCATCGAACGGCCCGGCGCCGATGTCGCGGCCACGCGCCGAGACGATGCCGGCGACAATCGAGCCGCCCAAGCCGAACGGATTGCCCGCCGCCACCACCCAGTCGCCCACTTCCAGCGTGCGGCTGTCGCCCCATGGCACAAAGGGCAGCGGCGCGGGCGCATCGACCTTGATCACCGCCACATCGGTCAGTTCGTCGGCGCCGATCACCCTGGCGGTCAGTTCGGTGCCGTCGGCCATCGCCACCGAAATCTGGTCGGCATGCTCGATGACATGGTTGTTGGTGACGATGACCCCGGACGGATCGATGATGAACCCCGATCCGGCGCCCTGCTTTTGTTCCTTGCGGGCGCGGAAGTGCTGGCGGAACAACTGCTGGAATTCCGGCGGCATATTGGCGAACGGATCTTGCACCGCGACCGTCTGGGTGACGCGAATGCTGACCACGGCGGGCTGCACCCGCTTGACCAGCGGCGCAAAGCTGCCCGGCCCATCGGCCCAGGCTGGCGCGGCCAATGGGACGAAAGTGCACAACAGCGCCCTCAACGCCAGCGCCCCCAAAGCCGGTGCCCCCAAAGCCGGTGCCACTGCGGCCGGGGTCCATTTCACCGTCAGGAACCGGGATCGGGTCGTGCCGGTCGGCATGTCAAAGCTCCATCGAGTCGTCGAACATAACGTCAGATGGCAGCAGTCGGCGCGCGCAACAAGATTACGCGAGGCCGCTGGCGGCCGGATGAACGCGAATCAAGAATTCCACCCAGGTCAATCGGCCAAAGCCAAGCCAGCCACCGCGCCAACCGCGCTGCCGCCGCGCCGTTCGCGCAACAAACCGCGCACCTCGTCCAGCCGCCCATCCAACAGATAGGCCTTCAGTAAGGTAAACTCGATCAGATCGGTCTGCGCCAAACTGCCCACCGCGCGGTCGCGCTGGCTGTAGACCGGCGCCATGGCATCGACGGCGGCAGCGTAGTCCTGCCGCTGAAACGCCGCGAAGCCGCGCGCCAAGGCTGGCACCACCGGCCCGGAGGCATAGCGCCCGGAACGCGCCAGATCTTCCATTTGCCGCACCCGCGCCTCCAGCGCAGCACCGTCCCCGGTGGCGGCATCGGCCAGCACCACGTGCCAGTCGGCGAAATGATCCCCAGCCTGCGGAAACAGCCGATGCGCAAAGCCGTGCACCTCGCGCCACGCCGCAGCCGGGCCTGGATGCCCGGCAAGCTCCGCCCGCCACAGAAACGCGGTGGCGTCGATCAGTGTCATGCGCGGCACGGCGGTGCTGGCGGCCGGCGCAATCGCCGCTGCATACATTGCGAACGCCGCCGCCGCATCGCCCGCCGCCAGTTCGCTCAGCGCCAGATGCCAGCTCAGATGGCCATGATACAGCGCCGTGCGCGGATACTCCGGCAGCCAGGCTTGCAAGAACGCCCGCGCCGCATCGGTGTCGCCGTATTCGTAATGCAGGTGCGCCTGGGTATGCGCTGCCCAAGCGTTGTGACGATTCTGCTCCAGCGACTGTTCCACCTTGGAGCGCGCCGCCGCCAGTTGCCCCGTCTCGGCGAGCGCGAAGGCGTGGTGGCCGGTGAACCACCAATCATCGCCGTAGTGCGGTGCCAGCCAGTCCATCAGGTCGGCTTGCTCGCGCTTCAACCCAGCCCGCCCGGACACGCCGATCAATCCACCCGGCGAGGTGCACGTGCTCAGCATCAGCGCATCGCGCGGCCATGCCGCCAAGTGCACGCGCAGCCCCGCCAGTGCGGCCTCGGTTGGTCCGGACAAGACCAAGGCGAAAAACGCGATATGGCTCGCCTCGCGTTCGGTCAGCCCTGCGGTCAGCCGTTGCGCGCCCGCCAGCGCTGACGCGGCGCCCGGCATGTCGCCCCAGACTTGCAGCGACCGCGCCTGCCCGGCATGCGCCAACGCAAATCCGGGGTCAGCCGCAACGGCGCGGGCAAACGCCTCTGGCGCGCCGGGATAGAAACTGAGCAGCAGATCGCTGGCCTGCACGTACGCATCGCGCGCGGCCGTCGATGTCGTCGACAATGCCAGCCCATAGCGGTCCGTCAGCACGGCAACCTCCCAGGGCGCGATTGCCCAGCGTCAGGCCAATTGCCCAGCGTCAGGCCAGCGGCCGCACCTCGCCGTCCGCCACGCGCACCCGTCCGGTGCTCAGCCCGGACAGATCCTGCTGCAACAGCACCGGCGGCGCGGTCCAGCCCATCTCACGCGCCACCAGACAGGCCACCACCAAGATCGCATCCGGCCGCCCGAGAATGATCGCGGCCGGGGCCTTCCCGGCGCGGATGAGTTCCAGCAGCACTGCGGCGGAGGAGGATGAGCCCACCGGCTCGGGTACCACCAGCACCCGGCCAGTGACAATTTCGCCCAATTGCGGATGGCGCACATTCGTGATGGCGCCGGTTTCCCACGACACGCCGCCCCAGAAGCTCAGCGGCGCTGCCAGCACCAGCAACTCGCCCTCGCCGCTGCCCGGATAGAACACGCTCATTGCCAACCCGCCTCGTCACGCACCAAACGTCCGGCAGCGGCGGTCTCCACGCAGTCGGCCATGCTGCCGAACTGTACCGCGTAGCCGGTGTTGCCCGGCGCGTAGAACGCGAACTTGCCGGAGTTGGTCATCAACACCTTGCCGCTACCGGCCGGCAAGATGGGTGTTACCACCACGCAGGTATCGACAATCGGCACCACGCCCGCCTCGGTCAGCGGCTGCAACCGCCCCTCGCGCTCCAGCCGGGTCAGCACGTGGCGGCCGGTGTTCAAATACAGCGGCAAGCGCAACTTGCGCCCCGCCATCAGCACCGCCAATTGCAGCACCTCGTCGTACGAGCAATGCGGGCTGCCAATCGCCACCGCATCGACCTGATCCCCGCTCGTCGTCGACAGCAGCGCGCGCGCATCGCGGATCATCGCAGGCGTCAGCGTCAGCCGCTCCGCGGTGTCGGTGGCAATGCTGGCCACGCTAGGCGCTTCCGGCGTCACCTGTGCCACGTGAAACAATGCCACGGCGCCAGTGGAGGCCGACGCCGCCCCAAGCGCCTTCAGCCGGTCCTCGGTGGCAAATCCGTGCAACCCGTCTATCACTGCGATCCGCTCGCCCACCGTGCGGCCGAGCCACGCGCCGATCGCCGGCCAAAACGCCTCCTGCCGCTTGATCGCATCGGACAGTGGCGATGTATCCACCACCACCGTCGCGCGGCGGTTTTGCGGATGGTGCAGCCCGTAGCGGGGCGCCCGCCCGGCGATAGCGCAGGCAATATCGAGGAAATCGCCATAGCGGTTGGTCCGCGCGCCCAGCACCGAATTGCAGAACACCACGGCGTTCGACTCGCCCCACGCCACGTCGCTGCCCACCGCCGGGCGATGCCCGGCCTGATACGGCGCGCAGGTCCAACTCGGTTTGCAGCCCAGCGCCTCATACGCCCGCATCAATCGCAACGCCATGTCGCGCGGCATCCCCGCCAGCCGCACATTGCCCGGCCGCTGCAAGTCCAGCGCGCCGACATTGGTGGTGGACGGCACCCGCACGCGAGCACCCTGGTTCACCAGATGCTCGGCGAACAGCGTGCCGGAATCGCCATGATACAGGCAGCCGTCGATATGCGCCGATGCCACCGGCACCAGACAATCCGCCCCAAGCAGCCGCCCCATGTCGGCCACCAGCCGCAATGCGGTGGCAGCACCTTCGCCGTCGCGCCCAGCGGCAATTGCCGTGTCGTCGTCGTCCAACCGCATCACGCGCCTGACTCCAAAAGCCACTGACACAATTGGTCCAAATCCACCCGCATGTCGCGCCCCGAATATTGATTGCGCCGCTCCTGCGGCAAACGCGGATCGTTATATTGCGGCTCGTCCGACTCGCCGTCGCGCGCCACCATTGCGGCATACTCCAGGCCCAGCGGCGGGGCGATCATCGCGTAGGCCCAAGTGCCGTACAGCGGATGAAACACTTCCAAAACCTGGGTGCGCGGCGCGCAGAACAGGATGTTGGCCATGCCCGCGCCGTGCGGCCCGACCACGAATGCCGCATCGCGGAACGCTGCGATCTGTTCGGTGAAACGCATCCGCCCCGGCACAATGGTCTCGAACCCGAAGGTGCCGAGCAGCGCCGCCACCTCATCGTGATTGACGATGCGCCGCACACTCGAATCGGCGCGTGAGATCAGCAACCGCCGCTCCGGTGCCCGCCGCGTCAGGTCGAACCCGCCGCGCACGGCATCGACCGCCCATTGCGAGCCCCAGTGCGCCGGATGACGCAGGGCACGGCAATTGGAACTGACCCACAGCCGCCCCACGCGCACCCGGGCCCGCCTTGTGCTGGCGATGTACGAGCGAATCCCCTGCCGCCCGCCGGCGACGTGCTGGTATTCCGTCCGCATCTCCGGCCCGATGACGGTTACCGCCGAAACATCAACGCCCGCGCTGCGGTACAGCGCCAGCCGCGACGCCTGATCGAGCATGAAATGGCACAGATTTGGGCCGGAGAATTCGTCGGCGATCAGCACCGCCTCATCGACGTTGAGCTCCTCGACCGGCCTGCCCGCACGCTGGGTTTCGTCCAACTGGCGGCGCACCATCGCCGGATAGTCGCGCAATGACAGATCGATATGCGGCACCCCGTCCGGGCCGAGCACCGCGACCGCGCCACGGTCCAGCAGCACTTCGGCGTCGATCAGTTCGCTGATCTGAATCGCCGGGCGCTGCATCGGTCCGCGCAACTGCTGCAAACACTCCGCCTCGCCGCCATAGCTGCGCCATTTGGCGCCGGGGCGGGTGCTGCCTTCGATGACCGGATGATCGCGGCGGCCAGACGGCGGCTGCACGCGCGGCAGCGGCCCCCCGGCTTCCAGCAGCGCTGCCGCTTCAGCGGCTGACAGCAGCGCCGGGTCGGGACACAGCGCGGACCGCCGCTGCCATAGCAGCGCCGCATCGCGCCAGCGCGCCTGGTCGCGGAACCAATTCAGCACGTGGCGGTACGGCATGTCCGACACCGGCGTGCCCGGCTCGATCTGCGCCGCGATGCCCGCCATCAGCATGCACGCCAACCGGCGGCCGAGCGCCGCGTAGACCTGCGCCATCCGGTAGTAGACCCAATATTCCACCATCGGCGGCACGCACGGCCAGACGGCTTCGAACAGCGCCGCCGATCCCGCCCAATCTTGCGGCTGTTCCAGCAATTCCAGCGCATGCAGCAATGCCGAACTATACTCGCGGTCTGCCGCAATCGCCGCCGCACGCCGCGCCACGTCATCCGCCGGCGCAGATTCGGCCGGCGCCGCCCGGCTGCTGCGTTGCAACTGTGCGGCCAGTCCGGCCATCAAGAACGCGCCATCGCGCTCGCCGCACCGCGCATACAAATCTGCGGCAACCTGCGGAATACGGTCATCCTCGAACGGCGGCAGCGTGTGCCAAACGCTCTCGAACAACGCCACGCCCGCCGCCGCCGCTTCGGTGCCGCCCGCCGCCAGCAGGCGGCCGAGACAATGCCGCAACGCCTGCGCGGGCTGGCGTGCGCCCACCACCTCGGCCAACAGCGACAGCGCATCGATCATCATGGGTTCAACACGCCTTACGCTTGGGGCCGGCGCGGCTGCCGCCCCGCCCGCCAATGCTACACCGCAATAGGTGCGGGCAATGTAAACAGCGTGCCGAACTGCGGCATTTCGTCGCCGATCCCGGCCAGCCGCAGGCAATGCCATGCCAAAGCGTGATTGCTGGAGGTCGCCGGAATGCCGATCAGCGTTTCCAGCGACGCCACCTGCTCGACCAGCCGCAGGCTGGTGCAGGACACGAACAATGCCTGGGCACCGCTGCCCGCCACCAATTGCTTCGCCGCCGCCGCAATCGCCGCCGGGGTGATGCGCGCCACGATCCGGTCGTCCGGTTCGCTGAACGAGGCCATGGCCGACACGGTGAGCCCGGCGTTCTCGAAATAGGCGCGAATGCCGTCGTTCACCGCCGGGGCATACGGCGTCAGCACCGCGATACGCTGCGCACCGAGTGCGCGGAACGCGGCGAATGCCGCCGTCACCGGATTAGTCGCGGCAATACCCGGACGGGCCTCACGAATGCGCGCGCTGATCTGCGCCTCGCCCAGCACCATGGACGCCGAGGTGCAGCCAAAACCCACCACATCCAGCGGCATCCCCGGCAGGATCAGCCGCGTCGCCTCGGCGATGCCGCCATCCATCTCACGCAGCGTGTCCGGCGTGATGTTGCTGTCGTTCCAGATGCGGCTTTGATACAGCGCCACGCCGGGAATAGTGAAAATCATACGCCATTCGTGCTCGATGGTCTGGTCGGTCGCCAGCACCACCAAGCCAATATTGGCGCGCGGCCCGATGCCGCCATCCGTGTCAAAGGCAAGTGCGCCAGTGGTCATTGGAGTGTCATCCCATCGAGCGGAATTTCCGCTTTGCGTCCGGCAATCAAATCGCGTGTCACCCGCGCGGCGCCACAGGACATGGTCCAGCCGACATGGCCGTGCCCGGTGTTGAAGAACAAATTGCGCTGCCGCCCAGTGCCCATCACCGGCGTGCCCTCCGGCGTCATCGGCCGCAGCCCCGCCCAGTAGCCGGGCTGGGTATAGTCAGCCCCTCCTGGCAGGATGTCCTGGATCTTGCCGAGCATGACTTTGAAGTCGCTCGGCTGATACTTAGCGTTGTAGCCGGCGAAATCCGCCGTCGCGGTTACCCGCAGCCGGTCGCCCATGCGGGCATAGGCGATCAGATTATCCTCATCGACCGCGCCGACCTGCGGGGCGATGTGGTTGCCTCCAATTGGCAAGGTCAGTGAATAGCCCTTCACCGGATACACCGGCAGCCATTTGTCCAGCCCGCGCAGCAGCATTGGGCTCCAGATGCCCATCGCCAACACGTAAGCATCGGCGTGCAGCCGTCCGGCGCTGGTCTGCACCCCGGTGATGCGCTCACCGTCCGATTCCAACCGCGTCACCGTGGTCCCGGTCAGCACCTTGGCGCCGCGCGCGCGCACCACTTTGGCCAGTTCGCGGGTGAACATCGCGCAGTCGCCAGTACTGTCGGTGTGCGAGTAAATCCCGCCGGCAATCTTGTGCTTCATCGGCGCCAGCGCCGGGTCGAGCGCCGCGATCTCGTCACGGTTCAGCACCTGCTGCGCCTGCCCAAGATCGCGCAGGATCGTCATGTTGCGAACCCCGGCCTCAAACGTTTGCGGCGATCGGTGGAAATACAGCAGCCCGGATTGAATGGCGTCGAACTGCACCCCGGTCTCGGCTGCCACTTCGCCCAGCACCGCTTGCGAATACACGCACAGCCGATGCTTGCGCGTGGTGTTGAGCCGCGCCTTTTCGGCAGTGCATTCGCCAAGGAAGCGCAGCGACCAGCGCCAGAACGCCGGGTCGGTATGAAAGCGGAACCGCAGCGCCTGATCGTTGCGCCACAACGAGCGCAGCAACACCTTTGGCGCGCGCGGCGAGGCCCAGGCGAAAGCGTGGCCGGGCGCCACCATGCCGGCATTGGCGAAGCTGGTGCCAAGGGCGACATCCGCCTCACGCTCGACCAGCGTGACCTCGTGGCCGTCCTTAAGCAATTCATAGGCGGTGGTGACGCCGATCACGCCGCCGCCGAGGACCAGGACCCGCATCCGTCGATTCCTATGCCGGTGCCGCGTCACCCTGGCCGCTGCCAGGGTGAAGGCAGCAAGTCAGCCGTCAGACCGCCGCGACGATGGAGATTTCCACCGTGAACTGCGGTGCGGCCAGCTTGGCCTCGACAGTCGCGCGCGCCGGGGTGTTGGCGGTATCGACCCACGCATCCCACGCGGCGTTCATCTCGGCGAATGTGGCGATGTCGGACAGATAAATCGTGGCGCTGAGCAGCTTGTGCTTGTCCGAGCCGGTGGCGGCCAGCAGCGCATCGATGCGGCCAAGAATTTCCTTGGTCTGCTCGGTCACCGACTTGCCGGCGTTATCGAGGGCGACCTGCCCGGCCAGATACACGGTGCCGTTGTGAACCACGGCCTGGCTCATACGCGGGCCAACCTGAGTGCGTTGAATCGTCATGGTTTCCTCCAAGATGCGGCGCACCCTAGCTTCGCCGTGGACGCCTGTCCACGCACAGGAAAGCAGATGTCGCGCCGCAGGATAGATGCGGCGCAGCGGAACCTATCATTCCGCTTCGGGCGGCGGTGTCACTCGCCGGCCAGCAAATCATCCAGCGCGAATGGGCAGGCCGCTGGGATGGGCAGCGGGGCTCGTTCGTCAATCGTCTCCGGAAGCGACAGCAACGCTTCCTCGTACAGCCCCGGCAGATCCAGGCGTTGCCGCATCGACGGCGCATAGCGCCGCCGGACTTGCAGGCCGAACACCCGGACTTGCTTCTCCCAACCACGAACTGCCAACGATTGCGGCCAAGCCATGAGCTTAAGGCGGTGGATCAACAACTGAACCAGCAACGACTCGACGGCGTGCAACTGCTCGTTGCCTACGCTCTCAACCTCCTCGATGATGTTCGGCCAGTCCAATTCAGCAGTATTGATCCGTTCGCCAGCCGCGATCCGGCGCAGCAATGCGGCCTGGCGCTCCGACCACTCCAGAATATCGGCGTCATACAGGTCGGTCATCGGATTCGCTCCCTCCGCTGCAACAGCCACACGACCACAACGGGCCATCACCCAATCGACATCAAACTGGCATTGCCACCCGCTGCCGCCGTGTTGGTGCTGATGCTGCGTTCGTGCAGCAGCCATTCCAGCGGGTAGGCCGCCGCATCCGCATTGCGTGGCATGCCGTGCACCGGCACGATCGGTCCCTCGAGCGCCGCGAACCGGCGGCACCACGCGGCCAGCGCGTCGCTGTCGCCTTCGAACAGCACCGCATCGAACGCCGCCCCGTCCGGGTCGCCGATCACTTGCACCTGCGGCCGCAATGCGGCGGGTAGGAAACCCAGCATGTTCAACGCATCCGGCGGCGGCAGCACCAGTGCGCGGTTGCCGGTAACCAAGGCTGCCATCACTTGGCGGCACATGCCTTGCACATCTTGCGCCAGACACAGCACCGTGCCGCGCGGGGTCAGCGCATAGACGTTGCGCTCGCCCACCGGGCCGGGCAGTTCGCGCGGCGCTTGCAGCGGGCAACGGGCCAGCAGCGCCTCGCAATCGCGCACCGGCCCCACCGGTTGCCGCGTGGCGACGAATTCGGCCCAGGCGAGGGCTGCGGCGGGCGGGGTGGCGCCTTCCACCTCCAAGGGTGGGCACTGCGCCAGCAAACGGTGCAGATACAGCGGCCCGCCCGCTTTCGGACCTGTGCCCGACAAGCCCTGACCGCCGAACGGCTGCACACCAACCACCGCACCGATGGTATTGCGATTGACGTAGATATTGCCCGCATGAATGTGTTCGCAGACCCTGGCGATGGTCTCGTCGATGCGCGAGTGCACGCCGAAAGTCAGGCCATAGCCGGTGGCGCCGATGTCCTGCACCAGCGCCTCCAGCGCCTCGCGCCGGTAGCGCAGGAAATGCAGCACGGGGCCGAACACTTCGCCGCCGGCATCGGCGATCTTGTCGATTTCGATCAGCGTGGGCGGCACGAAGAAGCCCAGGCGGCAAGCGGGCGGCAAATCCAGTTGATGCACCACGAAGCCGCGTGCGCGCATCGCTTCGACATGCGCCACGATACGGTCGCGCGCTTCGGCGGTGATCACCGGGCCCACATCGGCCGCCAATCGGTCCGGGTTACCAACAGCGATTTCAGCCATGGCGCCCAACAGCATGGTGCGCACCCGCTCGGCGGCTTCGGCCTGCACGCACAGAATGCGCAGCGCCGAACACCGTTGCCCGGCGCTGTCGAACGCCGAGGCCAGCGCGTCGGCCACCACCTGCTCGGGTAGCGCCGATGAATCGACGATCATCGCGTTCTGCCCGCCGGTTTCGGCAATCAGCGGGATCGCCCGGCCCTGCGGATCGAGCCGCCCGGCCAGACTGCGCTGGATCAGCCGCGCAACTTCAGTGGAGCCGGTGAACACCACGCCGCGCACCCGCGCGCCGGCCACCAGTTGCGCGCCCACGCGCCCGTCACCGGGCAACAGTTGCAGTGCTGCACTCGGAACACCGGCCGCATGCAGCAGGCGCACCGCCTGCGCCGCGATCAGCGGCGTTTCCTCGGCCGGTTTCGCCAGCACCGGATTGCCCGCCGCCAACGCCGCCGCCACCTGTCCGGTGAAGATCGCCAGCGGAAAGTTCCACGGGCTGATGCACGCCACCGGGCCGAGCGGGCGATGCGTGTCAGCACCGAAACCCTCGGCTTGGCGGGCGTAGTAGCGCAGAAAATCCACCGCCTCGCGGATTTCGCCCAGCGCGTTCGGCAAGGTCTTGCCCGCCTCGCGCACGATCAGCCCCATCAACTGCGGCCCGGCGGCCTCCAGCGCATCGGCGGCGCGTAGCAGGCAGGCGGCGCGTTCCGCTGGCGGGGTGGCTTGCCACGCAGCGCCCTCATGCACGGCGGCGGCCAGCGCGGCATCGACCTGCTCCGGGCTGCATTCGCCAACCTGGCCCACCACGTCGCGCAGATCGGCCGGGTTCAGCACCGGGCGCATGGGGCCGCTGCCCGCCTGCCATTCCATTCCGGCGCTGGCCAGCAGCGACGCCGATAGCGAGGCTAGGCGCTGCTCGTTGGAAAAATCCAATCCGGCCGAGTTGGCGCGTTCCACGCCGAACAGTGCGCGCGGGGCAGCGATTTTCGCGTGCGGCGCGCCTTGCGGCTGCATGGCCGCAGCAAGTGTCACCGGGTCGGCAACCAGATCATCCAACGGCACGCGCGGATCGGCAATGCGATTGACGAACGAGGTATTGGCGCCGTTTTCCAGCAAACGCCGCACCAGATAGGCCAGCAGCGTCTCATGCGTGCCGACCGGGGCATACACCCGGCAGGGCCGGTCGAGTTTGTCGCGCCCGACTACGTCTTCGTACAGCGGCTCGCCCATGCCGTGCAGGCACTGGAATTCGTACTGGCCGGTGTAGAAGTTGCCGCCCGCCAGCTCATGAATCTGCGCCAGCGTCAGCGCGTTGTGGGTGGCGAATTGCGGGAACGCGGCGTCGGGCGCCGACAACAGCTTGCGAGCGCAGGCCAGATACGACACGTCGGTGTAAATCTTGCGCGTGTAGACCGGAAAGCCCTCTAAGCCATCGGCCTGCGCGCGCTTGATTTCGCTGTCCCAGTAAGCGCCTTTGACCAGCCGTACCATCAGCCGGTGACCGCTGCGCCGCGCCAGATCGATCAGGAACTCGATCACCTGCGGCGCCCGCTTCTGATACGCCTGCACCACGAAACCGATGCCGTTCCAGCCCGCCAGCGCCGGGTCGAAACACAGCGCCTCCAGCAGATCGAGCGAGATATCCAGCCGGTCGGCTTCTTCGGCGTCGATGTTGAAGCCAATGTCGTAGCGCCGCGCCAGCACCGCCAGCGCGTGCAGCCGGGGCAGTAATTCCTGCATCACCCGCCCCGACTGCGCCCGCGTGTAGCGCGGATGCAGCGCCGAGAGTTTGATGGATATACCAGGGCCTTCGTAAATCCCGCGCCGGTCCGCCGCACGGCCGATGGCGTGAATGGCCTGCTCGTACGCCGCCAGATAGCGCGTGGCGTCCTCGGCGGTCGCCGCCGCCTCGCCCAGCATGTCGTACGAATAGCGGAAGCCGCGCGCTTCCAGGCGGCGGCTGTTGGCCAGCGCCTCGGCAATGGTCTGGCCGCAGACGAATTGCTCGCCCATCAGCCGCATCGCCATATCGACGCCCTTGCGGATCAACGGCTCGCCGCCGCGCCCGATCAGCCGGGTCAGCGCGTGCGACAGGCCGGATTCGCTGCTGGTGCCGACCAGCTTTCCGGTAATCATCAAGCCCCAGGCTGCGGCGTTGACGAACAACGACGGGCTTTGGCCGATATGCGCCTGCCAGTCGCCCACGCCGATCTTGTCGCGGATCAGCGCGTCGCGCGTCGCCCGGTCAGGGATACGCAATAACGCCTCGGCGAGGCACATCAGCGCCACACCTTCCTGACTGGATAACGCAAATTCCTGAATCAGCCCCTCAACGCCGCCCGATGGCCGCTTCTGCCGCAGCGTCTCCACCAGCCGCAGCGCCAACGCCCGCGCCCGGCCCGCCGCTGCTTCGGGCAGTGCCGCGCTGGCCAGCAGCACCGGCACGCAGTCTTGCTCCGGGCGGCGATACGCGGCGGTGATGGCGGCGCGCAGCACCGATTGCGGCTGCACAGATTGCGCGAACGCCAAGAACGGCTGCGGCGCGGCAGCGTCGGGCATGTCCTCGGCCAAATCGATATTCTCGCCGCGCTCGATGCGGTCGAGCAGCGCCAGCAAGCCCTGCTTGATCAGCGCGTGCGGCGTGCGGCCGGTCGTGTCGGAGGCCGTTCGAATTCGTGCGCGCAGCGCCTCATCGACTTTCAAGCCAAGGGTGGTGGACATGGCGGCCTCGCGGGTTGCACCTGCTTCATAGCAAAGGTGCAACCCGAGGTGCTATCGGAGTCTGGCGGCGATCAACCCGGCCGCCATCAAATCCAGATGGCCGCCGCCGGCATTCTTGAACAGGGTGATTTCGCTATCGTTCGTTCTGCCCGGCACGGTGCCGCGCACCAGTTCGAACAGGTCGGCCAGCACATCGGCTTCGGCAATAACGCCATCGCGCAACGGCTGAAAAATATCCCCCGCGTCGCGCAGCGTGTACCAGCGCGTATCCACGTAAACCCGCGCCCGCCGCACCGCTTCGTCGTCAGCCTCGCGCATGTCGGGTGTGTAGCCGCCGACCAGATCCAGATGCGTGCCCGGCCGCAGCCATGCGCCGTGCACCACCGGCGTCGTGCTCGCCGTCACGCACGACACGATATCCGAAGCCGCCACCGCCGCCGGCAAGTCGGTGACCAGTTCGCCGCCGAGTTCCTGCGCCAGTGCCGCCGCACGCTCCGGCGTGCGGTTCCAGATCAACACGCGCTGCAGACTGGGCCGCACGGCGCGAAACGCCTGCACCATCCACCGCGCCTGCGCGCCCGCACCGGCGATCAGCAGCGTCGCGGCATCGCGGCGCGCCAGATAGTCGGCGGCCAGCGCCGAATCGGCGGCGGTTTTGCGCACCGTCAGCGGTGTGGCGTCGATCACCGCGCGGGCGCTGCCGTCCCCGCCGTCGAACAGCACGTAGACGCTGGCGATGTTCGGCTTGCCGAGCGCAGCGTTGCCGGGAAACACGGTGGCCAGTTTCACCCCGAACCCGGCGGCGCGCTGCCACGCCGCCATAGCCAGGAAACGATCCGAACCAGACGACAACAGCAGCCGTCCGGCATCGTCCATATCGTGGCGGTGGCCCTCGCGCAGCGCTTCGATCAACGAGGGAAAGTCGAGCAGGCGGTCCGCCGTGGCGGCATCGACCAGTTTCACGGGATCAACGCATCGATCAGCGGCGTGCGCGACAGCAATTTCGCGCCATTGGCGGTGATCACCACCTGCTGCTCCAGCTTCACCCCGTCCGCACCACCAACCTCACCAATATAGCTTTCCACCGACACCACCATGTTCTCCTCGAACATGCCGTCGTAGCCCCAATCCTTCCAATCGGCGGCGTAGGCGATCGAGGGGTATTCGTCGACGAAGCCGCAGCCGTGCACCATCATCATGTAGCGATTGGGCACGTATTCTTCCGGCACCGGCCAGCACTCGCCAGAGAATTCGCGGAAACTGACGCCCGGCTTCAACACGCTGCAATTATGCAGAATCTGTTGGGTGGCGATGTCGTACAGCTTACGCTGCCGGTCCGTCGGCGGTTTGCCGGGGCAGACCCAGGTGCGGGAAATATCGGCCAGGTAGCCGAATGGGCCGACCAGATCGGTGTCGAAGCCGACCAGTTCACCGGCCTGGATCACCCGGTCGGACGATTCCTGAAACCACGGATTGGTGCGCGGGCCGGCCGACAACAGGCGGCATTCGATCCACTCTCCGCCATGCGCGATGTTGGTTTCGTGCAGCAGCGACCACAACTGATTCTCGGTGATGCCCGGCGTCAGGGCGGCGCGCATATTGACGATGGCAGCGTCGCACACGTCCATGGCGGACTGCATGCAGGCCAATTCCTCGGTGGATTTCACCATGCGGGCCTGCTCGGCGGCTTCCTGCACGTCGAACAACTGCACGCCGTGCGAATGCAGCCGCAGCGCGCCGAGCGGGTCGCAGCGATCCACCGCGAGGCGGCGGTTATTGCCGCCGTACTGGCGCAGCAGGCTTTCGATCTCGTCGGCCCATAGATGCGCCTTTTCCTCAGTGCGCGGCCCGGCGAGGAAGTAAATCCACGGCGTGCAGGGCCGTACTTCGTCCACGACCGGCGATCCGGCCGAGACGTGTTTGGATGAGGTGAATTCGAACAAAATCACCGGCCCATCGGTGGCGACAAAGGCGTAGCGGCTGGGCGCGTGGGCGGTCCACACCGCCATGTTGCGGGTGCCGGTGGCGTAACGCAGGTTCATCGGGTCGGACAGCACAGCACCGGCGAAGTCGCGCTTGCGCAGTTCGGCGCGCAACCGGCCGAGCCGGTAGCGGGTGAGAGTATCAAGGTCGATTTCCGCCATGCGCGCCATGATCGCGCCGTCCAACGGCACCACGCCGCGCTGCGTGTGCGGCGGCGCTGCGGTGGCCATGCCGAGGATACGGCTGGTGTGGCGCGGACTGGAAGCGTCGGACATAGCGGCGATCCTCGGTCAATTCATGGCGAACCGATCGGATGCTAGAGCCCGGACTGCGCTCATGCGAAGCTGCCGCCGCCTCGTATGACGCAAGTTTCCGCCCAACTGGCCACCCGGTCGCCGTGCGCACCGGGTGGCCGTGCGCGCTGGTTACGAAACCAGATGCCCGCCGGTGGTGCCGACGTAGCCGATGACCGTCAGGCTGCCGATCTGGTCGCCGAAGTTCATCGCCTGACTGCCGCTGACGTTGTAGGCGATCTCCTGCACCGGCGCGTTACCGGCCAGGAAAGCCTGCTGGCTGGCGTAGACATGGGCGTACAGATCGGCCCCCGGCGTGGTGCTGAAGTGGTTGTTTGCGGCCGGCTGGGCCGTCATCGTGATGATGTTGGTGGTGGCGTCGGCATAGATCTTCTCGCCGGTTTGCACGTTGCCTTCGAAGAAGATTTGCGCACTGGCCGAA
Organism: Rhodospirillales bacterium; assembly: GCA_025359905.1. Taxonomy (GTDB): domain Bacteria; phylum Pseudomonadota; class Alphaproteobacteria; order Acetobacterales; family Acetobacteraceae; genus CAIPHQ01. Next base: position 56,726 of record JANYDF010000118.1, on the reverse strand, counting down.
GCCGCGTTGCTGTTGTTGGTCATCAGAATAAAGGCACTGGCCGAAGGCGTATTGCCGGTCACGGTGCCAAGGCCCGCCTGCAACGACTTCACCGACACGCTACTGGATGGGTTGTAGCTGAATTCGAGCTTGGTGGCATTGCCATACAGGCTGGTCAGCACGCCAGCCGGGGTCGCGCCATTCACCGTGATCGGGCTGTTGCAAGCCAGCACCTGGATTTCCTTGATATCCGTCGCACTGATCGCGGTGCCCGCCACCAGCGCGCAACTGCCGGACGACTGCGAGGAGCCGCAATTGCCCCAGGTGTTCTGCACCGTCGGCGTGCCGGCGCAGGTTTGCCAGTTGCTGCCGCCGCTGCTGCCGTCGCACGGCTTCACGCCGATCTGGTTGTAGTCGCTGTTGGCGTCGTAGCCACCCTTATTGAAGCTGCCATAGCTGCTGCACGAGGTCTGCCACTGCAACGACGTGGCGCCGCAGTTGTTGCTCGCACTTTGGGTGTTCCAGGTGACCGTCGCGTTCGACAGATTGCAGCCGGACGGCACCTGCACCGGCACGCCGGTCAGGAACACATTGCCGCATGTCTGCCCGGCCGGCAGCGTGGTGACCCACGCGCCTTTGCTGGTGTCCCAAACAGTGTTGGCGGTCGTGCAGGACTTGGAGAACGTCACGGAGGAATTGCCGCAATCCTTGGTGATGGGCGAGCCGCCGGTGCCGGTGATGCAGACCTGCACGCCCTTGAAGGTGTAGGTCGCGCCATCGGCGGTCGAGGACGGCTTGAAGCAGGAACTGAGCCAAGCGGTCTTGCCGCTGTCGAGGCCGCAATTGCTCAGATGATGCGTGACCGAGCACGACGGCGCCGCCGTCATCGGCGTGCCGGTGGCGGTGACGATATCCACCGCCGAGGTGCTGCCAAGCTGGCCCTGCGGCAGCGTGCAGCTGCCGCTGGTCTGGCCATTGTTGCTGCCAGAGCAGCAATTGCCCCAGGTGTTCTGGTTGCTTGGCGTGCCGGCGCAGCCCTGCGAGCTGCTGCCCCAGCCGCTGCCCCAGCCGCTGCCCCAACTGCCGCAGCCGCCACCCCAGGTGCCCCAGCTGCCGCAGCCGCTGCTCGCCGCGTTATCGCACGGCTGCACGCCAATCTGATTGTTGTCGCTGGAGCCATAGCAGCCGTTCTGGTCGAAGTTGTTGTAACCGCCGGCCGAACCCTGCCACGACACGTTCGACGAGCCGCAATTGTTGGCGCTGCTGCCAATCGTCCAGGTGACGGTGGCGTTCGACAGGTTGCAGCCCGACGGGACCTGAACCGGAATGCCACTCAGGAACACGTTGCCGCAATTTTGATTGGCCGGCAGCGTGGTGCACCACGCCTTTTGGCTATCGTCCCAGGTGGTGGTGGGCGATGTGCAGCCCTTGGAGAACTTCACGTACGAGTCGCCGCAGGTCTCGTTGATCGTCTGGCCGCCGGTGCCAGTGACGCACACTTTGACGCCCTTGAAGGCGTAGGTCGCGCCATCGGATGTCGATGTTGGCTTGAAGCACGTGCTGAGCCACGCGGTCTTGCCGCTGGTGATATTGCAGTTGTTGAGTTTGTGCGTCAGCGAGCACGCACCGCTGCCGGCACCGCCGGTTTCGGTCATCGACGCGGTGTACTGCCACGTCTCACCCGATTGCAGCAGCCCATCGTGATTGACGTCGCCAATGTTGTAGCCGCCGCTGAGCACCGCGACGGCCTTGACGTTGTCCGGACTCGCCGCCGTGCCGTGGTTGTCCACCACTGTGATGTTGCCGAGCGGCGTGCTGCCGGTGTTGGTGACCAGATACGTGTACGTGGCGGTCTGGCACGTGGCGATAGCAACGGAGGCCGGCAGCTTCAGCACCGAAATACCAGTGGTGCTGGCGGGCGGCTTCACGCCCTCAATCGCCAGGGCGGTGCCGCCGGGCGCCAGCGTATTTGCCACGCCCACATTGGTGAGCTGGGTGACCGTGTCGCCCGCAGGCGTCAGCACGGTGACTTCATAGCTGCCGGGCACCAGATTGGTGAACGACACATTGCCGCTGGCATCGGTGGTCGCCGTCTTGCCGGTCGGAGCGCCCGTTCCGGTCAGCAGCGTCACCTTCACGCCAGCGAGGTTGGTGTCGCCGGTGTCCTGGGTGCTGTTGCCGTTTACATCGAGATAAACATGGGTGTTGAACGTCGCAGGCACATAGACGCCTTCGATGGCGTTCGCCGTGCCGCCCGACGGCAATACGTTCACCGTGCCGACATTGGTGACCTGCGTCGTCACATCGCCCGCCGGGGTGCCGATCACCACCTGGTATCCGCCCGGGGCCAGACCGCCGAAGGTCACGTTGCCGTTGGCGTCGGTGGTCGCGGTGGACTGCACCACACCGGCCGCGTTCTCCAGCGTTACCTTGACGTTGGCGAGGTTGCTGTCGCCGCCGTCCTGCGTGCTGTTGCCGTTGGCGTCCGTGTAGACGTGAGTCGTGAAGGTGGCCGGCAGATACACGCCCTCAATGGCGTTCGCCGTATCGCCAGCGGCCAGCGTGTTGACCGCTGTCCTGCACACCGTCGGCGTTGCTGTCGTTATAAACGGTGGTTGCGATAATCGTTGTGACGCCGGCCATCGTTGTGCGTCCCCGCGCAAAACTGCCAATTTTAGCTAGTCGATTGAGACGAACGCCTTACCGTACTGGGTATCAAATCGCAATCGTTCGTAAGGACTGCGCGACCACAAAATCGGACGATTGTCAGCTTTCACGCCTTAGGCATTTGATTCCTAAAACATAAAAATTTCGTGATCGTTCGCCGATTTTACGCTCGCGCGGCCGCAGCGGGCGACGGCGGCGGCCACCGCCATGGCGATCGCAGCGCAGGCCAGCGTGCTCGCTCCTCCGGGGTCTTCGGCGAACGCCAGCCCGGCCCAAAAACGGGCCAGCACGATGCAGTAGCGGTAGGTGCGGAATTGCCAGGCATCCGGCAAACCGAAAAAAGGGCCCAGGGGCGCTACCCCTGGACCCAGGCAAAGGCTCAGCCTTTGAAATCCATTCGCTTAACCGGGGCCGCGCGGCCCCGGCGCCGGCTTACTTCGCGGCAGCTTCGACGTTGTTGATGTCGTACAGCGAGAACGGCCCCATCAGAATCCGCAGTCCGGCCTTGCGGGTCGGGTCCTTGGTGATGGCGTAATTGCCCATCCGGCCCGCCTTGAAGCTGGCGCCGGCTTCGGCCTTGATGGCGCCCGTCGCGAGCGCGTAGGCGGTGTAGTAGCTGAGATAGCCAAGATCGACGAAGCTCCACAGCGCGAACTGCGGCGCGCAGCCGTTCTTGGTGTAGGCTAGCATTTCGCTCGGCACGCCCAAGCCGCTGATCTTGATCTTATCGCACAGCTTCTCGTCCTGCATTGCCTTGGCCGCAGACACGATGCCCACCGAGGTCGGCGCCATGATCAGCTTCATGCCAGGGAACTTATCAACCATGGCGAGCGCCTGGTTGTAGCTCGTCTCCGACTGGTCGTTGCCGTAGACGATGCCTTGCAGTTCGAGCTTGCTGTATTTCGGATCCTTCAGCGCGTTCTTCATCGCGTCGATCCAGGCGTTCTGGTTCGCCGCATCCGGCGAAGCCGACAGGATGGCGAACTTGCCGCCGTCCTTGCCCAAAATGCTCAGGGCCATATCGGCCATGATCTTGCCGGTTTCCGAAAAGTCCACCTGGGCGACGAACACGTCCTCGCCTTCGGCCGACGGGATGGGGCTATCCCAGGTGACGACCTTGATGCCCTTGGCCTTGGCGGCCTTGGCGGACGGCACGATCTGGTCGCCCGAGTTGTTGGAGATCATGATCGCGCCGACGCCTTGGGTGGCGGCGTTGGTGACGATTTCGATCTGGCCCGCGACGCTGTTTTCCGGGGTCGGGCCGAGGTACTGCAGCTTCTTGCTGTTGGCCAGTTCCTTGGCGGCTTCTTCGGCGCCCTGGTGCGCCTGGTCGAACGGCAGAATGCCGAGGAATTTCGGCAGCAGCACCATATCGACCGCCTTGCCGCCGGTGACGGCGGATTGTGCCTTCGCCCCGTGCGGAACGATCAGCGCCAGCATGGCGGCGGCGGCGGTCGCGAGAAGCAGTTTCTTCATGTCTCTCTCCCTTTCCATCTTGTGTGGATCATTCTCGCCATGTTCGGGACCAGCACTGACAGGATCAGCAGCGCCCCGATCACGCTCGTTTGGGTGTTGCCGGTGATATCGGCCAACCCCATGCCGTTGCGCAGGTTCAGGATCACCAGGATGGACAGTCCCACCCCGAGCAGATTGCCCGACCCGCCGAATATGCTGACGCCACCCAGCAGCACCATGGTGATGACGTCGAGTTCGAAGCCCTGCGCCATGTCGCCGCGCACCGAACCGAGCCGGGCGGCATAGAGCAGCCCGGCCAGGGCTGCGATCATGCTGGAGGCCACGAACAGCAGCAGTTTCACCCGCCGCACCCGCACGCCGGAATAGCGCGCCGCTTGCAGGTTGTTGCCCATCACATAGACCAGCCGCCCGAGCGCGGAGCGGTGCAGCACCACCGCCATGATCGCGAACATGGCCAGGAAGATCACGATCGAAATGGTCAGCGGCCCGAATTGCGGCTGCTGGCCCAGGTTGTTGAACCACAGCGGATAGCCGCCGATGGCGCGGTCCTCGACCAGAATGCGCGCCACGCCGCGATAGCCGATCAGCCCGGCCAAGGTGACGGCCAGCGACGGCAGCCCAACGTAAGCCGTCCAGAATCCGTTGATCAGACCAGCAACGCCGCCCACCGCGAGGGCGGCCACCAGCGCCCACGGCATCGGCCAGCCCATCTGGAACAGCCATGCGGTCACGCAACTGGCCAGCCCCATCACGGAGGCCACCGATAGGTCGATCTCGCCGCAGATGATGATCAGCGTCATGATCAGTGCGACGATGATCTTCTCAATCGACAACTGAAACAGGTTCACGATGTTGCCGACGCCGAGATAGAACGGCGAATAGGCGATGTTCAGCCCGGCGATGACGACCAGCATTGCCAGCAGCAGGGTTTCCCAGCGCAGCAGCCGCGCGCGGATATTCATCGCTTGGCCTCCGCCGGGCTTGCGCTGTCGCGCGCCACCAGTTTCAGGTCGGTGCGGGCCCAGATCGCGCGCAGCCGGTTCAGAATCACCGCGTCACTGGCCACCGCCAGCAGGATCAGCAGGCCCAGAATGGCGTCGCGCCAGAACTCGCTGATTTGCAGGCGGAACAGGCTTTGTTCCAGCGTGCCGATCATGATGGCACCCAGCATGGCGCCGAACACCGTGCCGGAACCGCCGAAGATATTGACGCCGCCGACCACGACGGCCGCCACCACCTGCAACTCCATGCCGCGCGCCGCTTCCACGGTGATGCTGCCGAAGCGGGCCAGGAACATGAACCCGGCGAGGCCGGACAGCGTGCCGGACAGCACGAAGGCGCTGAACACGATGCGCCGGGCGGGCATGCCGATCAGTTCGGCCGCGTCCGGGTTGGAGCCCATCGCGTAGAATTGCCGCGCCACGTTCAGGAAGCTGGTGCCGATCTGGAACAGCAGCACGATGCCGACGGCAAGCGCGAACATCGCGCGGATGTCGAGGTCGCCGATGGTGACGAAGTTCAGCCGCGGCAGTTCGAGCAGCCATTTCGGCAGACTGTCGGTGGTCACCGTCCGCGCGCCGGAATAGTCGATCAGGATGCCGCGAAAGATCGCCAAAGACCCGAGCGTCACGATGATCGATGGCACCCGGCCATAGGCCACCAGCGCGCCGTTGATCGCGCCCATCACGCAGCCCAGCGCCATAGCGATCAGCACCGCCACCACCGGCGGCATCCCATGATGCGCCGCCAGTTGCGCGCCGGTGAAGTAAGCCGTGCAGCCGACGATGGAGCCGACCGCGAGGTCGATATTGCGGGTCAGCACCACCAGGGTTTGCCCGACAGCCACCACCGTGATGATGGCAACGCTGGACGTGATCCGATTGAAGGTGCGCGAGGTATAATAGCCGTCGATCATCGAGCCGAAGATCAGCACGGCGGCAACGATCAGCAGCAGCAAGCTGAGTTCGCGCACCTGCTCGGGCCGGATATGGCGTTGCAGCCACTTCATGCGGCGAACTCCTGGCCCATTGCGGCGGTCATCACGGTTTGCGAGGTGGCGGCGCCGCCGTCCAGAATCGCCATCTGGCGGCCTTCGCGCATCACCAGCACCCGGTCACTCATCGCCAATACTTCCGGCAGGTCAGACGATATCAGAATGATGCCAATGCCCTCGGCGGCCAGTTCGCCGATCATGGCGTGCACTTCGGCCTTGGCGCCGACATCGATGCCGCGCGTCGGTTCATCAAGGATCAGCAGCGCCGGGTGGGTGTTCAGCCACTTGCTCAGCATCACCTTTTGCTGATTGCCGCCCGACAGCTTGGCCACCGGCAATTCCACATTGGGCGTGCGGATCGACAGCCGCTTGCGGAAGCCCTCCGCCGTGTCGCGTTCCTGGCTGGTGCGGATCAGCCCCAGGCGTGTCAGGTAGCGCGACAGCACCGGCAGCGAGATGTTGGCCGAAATCGACATCGGCAGCGACAAGCCGAGCTGCCGCCGGTCCTCCGACACATAAGCGACCCCGAGCGACATGGCCTGACGCGGCGAGCGGATCGTCTCGGTTTTGCCGTTCAACACGATTTGACCGGCGGTGGCCGGTTCGATGCCGAACAGTGCCAGTCCGATATCGGTGCGCCCAGCCCCGATCAGCCCGGCAAAGCCCAGCACCTCGCCGCGATGCAGGTCGAACGACACATCGGAAAACACGCCGGTGCGGCCAAGCCCCTGCACCGACAGCAATTTCTCGCCCTTTGGCGCGGGCGCGCGGCGCTGGAACAGCCCCATCTCGCGGCCCACCATGTCGGCAATCGCACTCTGCGGAGACACCTCGGCGGCCGGGCGGGTGGAGATCAGGCGGCCGTCGCGGAACACCGTGACGGAGTCGGCGATCTGGAACACCTCCTCCATGCGGTGGCTGACGAACAGGATCGCCACGCCCTGATCGCGCAGGTCGCGCACCAGCCGGAACAACTGGCCGACCTCGTGCGCCGAGAGCGAGGCGGTGGGTTCGTCCATGATCAGCACACGCACGTTCAGCGAAATCGCCTTGGCGATTTCCACCGATTGCTGCGCCGCCAGCGTCAGCCCGCGCGCCGGACTGCGCACGTCCAGGGTCACGCCGAGCGTGGCCAGGATAGCTTCGGCCTCGCGGAACATCTTGCGCCAGTTGGTCACGACGCCGCGATTCTGATGGCTGACGAAGATGTTCTCGGCGACGTTCAAATCAGGAAACAGCAACGGTTCCTGATAGATCGCCGCGATGCCATGGCGCTGCGCCTCGGCGGCGCTGCCGATAGCGATCGGTTGGCCGGACAGCAGAATTTCACCGCGATCCGGCTGGTATACCCCGGTCATGATCTTGATCAGCGTGGACTTGCCGGCGCCGTTCTCGCCGAGTAGCGCATGGATTTCGCCCGCGCGCAGCGTCAGCGACACATCGTCCAGCGCCTGGGTGGCGCCGAAGCGTTTGGCAATGCCGCGCATTTCCAAAATTGGGGGTGCCGTGGCGGCCCCGCCCGGACGCTGTTGCGCCGCCGTCCAGCTCACCTGGCCGCGTCTCCCCTTATGCTCCGGTCTGCGCGGCCTAAAGGCCGATCCGCCCGGGTTTGTCTGACCTTAGCTGGGCATTCCGGCGGGCGCTATAGCCTCGTAAGCGAGATTATCCGGGCAATCTGGTCTCTGGCCGGGCCATGCGGCTGGAAGCTAGTCTGTGGGCCATGCAAGTCGTGCTGGTTCGCCATCCGCCGCCCGATATTCCCCCCGGCGTGTGTTACGGGCGGCTCGATCTGACCGTGCGGACGACGGATGCGGTGCGGATCGGCGCGCAACTGGCCGCGCTCAATTTGACGCTGGCCTGGAGCAGCCCGGCGCTGCGCTGCCGCATGGTCGCCGAGGCGAGCGGTCTGCCGGTGCGCCACGATACCCGTTTGCTGGAACTGGATTTCGGCGCCTGGGAAGGTGTCACCTGGGACGGCGTGCCGCGTGAGGCGCTGGACCGCTGGGCCGCCGACCCGCTGGGCTTTGCACCGCCCGGCGGCGAGAGCGGGGCGCAGTTGCTGGCCAGGGTGCGCGACATGCATCGGGCGATTTTGGCCGAAAACGCCGATTGCGCGGTGGTCTCGCATGGCGGCCCGCTGCGCTTGCTGGCGGCGCTGCTGCGCGGCGAGGCGCCCGATCTGCTGGCGCAGGCCCCGCCGATTGGCTCGGTGCAGGCGTTTACCGTGTAAAGCCGGTCAGCAGCGACAGCGCCGCGCACTCGGCGGCCACGGCCGCAGCTCCCAGCACGTCGCCGGTGTAGCCGCCCAATTGGCGGCGTGCGGCAAACGCCAGCAGCAGGGCTGCGAGCAACGCGCCGCCGATTGCGGCCAGGGCAGCCAATGCCGGCAGCAACAACAATGCGGCAATGGTGGGCAACGCCAACCCGAGCGCCGCCCGCCCGGTAGGCAGGTCGCGCAATGCCGCCGCCAACCCATCCGGCCGCGCCGGGCCGGTGGCCAGCAACACCACGATGATCGCCCCGCGACCAAGCGCCGCCGCCGCGATCATCGCCGCCGCCACCCGCCAGGGCTGCGCGATGGCCGCCAGCGCCGCGCCACGCGCCGCCATGCTCAGCAGCAACGCCAGCGCGCCATAACTGCCGATGCGGCTGTCGCGCATGATCTCCAGCTTGCGCTCGCGGGTGCGCCCGCCGCCAAGCCCGTCGGCGGTATCGGCCAGCCCGTCCTCGTGAAAGCCGCCGGTCGCCAGTACGCCCGCGCCGAGCGCCCATACCGCAGCAAGCGCAGGCGGCATGCCGAGCGCGTGGCACGCGGCGTACACCGCTGCCGCCAATCCGCCCACCACCGCCCCGGCCACCGGGTAGGCCCATACGCTGTTAGCGAATAGAACTGGCCCGCGCGCCAGCCAGCCCACCGGCAAGCGGGTCAGCAGCATCAAGGCGGCGGCGAGCTCGCCGCGCATTGGGTTAGGCCCCCCGGAGACTTACGCCTTGCCGCTGACCGCCGCCTCGGCGAACGTCGCCATGCCGCGATGACAGGCGAGCGCCGCGCGCACGATGGGAATCGCCAGCGCCGCACCCGACGCCTCGCCCAACCGCATCCCCAGATCGAGCAGCGCGGTTTGACCGAGGGCTGCCACCAGCGCGCGGTGCCCAGCCTCGGCCGACACATGCGCGACGCGGGCATGGTCCAGACCGCCCGGCGCGAGCAAGAACAACGGAGCGGCGGCGGCGGTGCACACAAAGCCGTCGAGCAGCACCGGCACGCCATGCAGCCTTGCCGCCAGCGCCGCGCCGAATATCGCCGCCAGTTCGCGCCCGCCCAACGCCATCGCCGTGGCCAGCGCATCACAGCGCACCGCCGCGTGGCGGGCGAGGGCCGCATCGATCACCCGGCATTTGCGCGCCAGCCCGGCATCGTCGAGCCCAGTGCCGCGCCCGGCCCAGCGCGCGCCATCGCCGCCGAACAGCGACGCCGCCACCGCCGCCGCCGCCGTGGTGTTGCCGATGCCCATTTCGCCGAGCGCGAGCAAATGGCAGTCCGGCGGCACCGCCGCGTATCCGGCCGACACGGCGGCCAGGAAGTCCGCCTCGCTCAGCGCCGGCTCCACCGACAAATCCCGTGTCGGGCGGTCGAGGTCGAGCGCGATCACCTTGAGCGTGGCCCCCGCGTTGGCGGCCAGTTGGTTGATCGCGGCCCCGCCATGGGCGAAGTTGGCGACCATCTGCACCGTGACGCCGGGCGGAAACGGCGAGACGCCGTGCGCCACCACGCCGTGATTCCCGGCGAACACCAGCACATCGACGCGCTCCAGCACCGGCATCGCCCGGCGCTGCCAGCGCGCCAGCCACGCCGCCAGATCCTCCAGTTGCCCCAGGCTGCCGGCCGGTTTGGTCAGTTGCGCCTGCCGCTCGCGCACGGCGGCGGCGGCGGCTTCGTCGCCCGCCGGAAGGCTGGCGCAGGCGGCGGCCAAAGCGGCGAGGCTGTTGAACTGGCTCACGAATGCTCTCCAATGGGATCGAGACTGGCGATGGCGTGAAAGAACGAGCCGCTGACCCGGCCGCGCCGCCCGCCCGCCGGGCCAAGGTCGTTGCCCAACGCATCGGTCAGCGTGGCCAGCGGCGCGTCGCCGCCGGGCGCGGTGGTGCTGGCGTAGTGGAATTCGTGGCCGCGCAGCACCGCCCCGGCCCGGCCGATGGCGCAGTCGCCGAGCAGCACGGCCTGCCGGTAGCCCAGATGCAGCTTGCGTTTGGCGAAGCTGGTGCTATGGCCGAGCAGGCCGAGCATGGGATGCGTTACGCCATCGGCGTCCTGCAACGTCTCGCCCAGCACCATGTGGCCGCCGCACTCGCCGTGCACCGGACGGGTTTCGGCGAAGCAGCGCAGACCGTCGCGGAACGTCGCGGCATTGGCCAGCGCGGCGGCGTGCAACTCGGGATAGCCGCCGGGCAGCCACACGGCGTCGCAATCCTGCGGCGGCGCGGCATCGGCCAGCGGCGAGAACGGCACAATATCCGCCCCGGCGGCGCGCCAGCCGTCCAGCACATGCGCGTAGACGAAGCTGAACGCGGCATCGCTGGCCAGTGCGATGCGCTGGCCGGGCGGCGGAACGAAGGCCGCCGCCGAGGCGTCCGCCCGGATCGGCGCGGCGGCGGACAGGATGGCGCCGATGTCCAGCGTGCGCTCGGCCAGATCGGCCAGCCGGTCGAACAGCGCCGCCAGTGCGCCGTGCTCGCCTGCTTGCACCAGCCCCAGATGCCGCTCGGGCAATGCCACGCTGGCGTCGCGCGGCACGCTGCCGAGCACCGGCAACGGCAAGGCGGCCATGGCGGCGGCAATGCCGCTGCGGTGCCGGTCGCTGCCGACCCGGTTCAGCACCACGCCCGCCATTTGCACCGCAGGATCGTGCGCCATGAAGCCGCGCGCCACAGCGGCGGCGGTTTGCGACTGGCCGGAGACGTCGAGCACCAGCAGCACCGGCAAGCCGAAGCGCGCCGCCAGATCGGCCGCCGCCCCGCTGCGCCCGGCCCCGGCGGCCACGCCGTCGAACAGGCCCATGGCCGATTCGATCAGCACAATATCGGCATCATGCGCCAAACCGGCCAGCACCGTGTCAAGCTGACCCGGAGCCATCGCCCAGCTATCCAGATTGGGGCAGGCGGCACCGGTGGCGGCGGCGTGAAATGCCGGGTCGATGTAGTCCGGCCCCGACTTGCCCGCCCGCACCCGCAACCCGCGCCGCCGCAACGCCGCCAGCAGCGCCAGCGTCAGCGTGGTCTTGCCGCTGCCAGAGCGCGGAGCGCCGATAATAAGGCCACGCGGAGCGCCGATAATAGGGCCGCGCGGAGCGCCGATAATAGGGCCGCGCGGAGCGCCGATGATCAGACCGCGCTGAGCGCCGATCATCAGACCGCGCGCCACTGGGCTAATTCCTCCAGTTCCGGCAGCAACTCCAGCAACTTGGCCCGCATCGTCACGATGCCGCCGACCACCACCAGTGCCGGCGTGCCAATCCCGGATGCGGCCAGCGCCTCGGGCAGTTCGCCGAGCGTGGTGATCAGCACCCGCTGCTTCGGCGTGGTTGCCGAGGCAATCACCGCCGCTGGCGTGGCCGCCGCCAGGCCGCCCTCGCGCAGCGCGCGGGCAATGGCGGCAACATGGGTGATCGCCATGTAGATCACGATGGGCTGCCCGAGCCGGGCCAGCGCGTGCCAATCCACCGCGCCGCCGGCGCCCTCGCCTTCCTCGGCGCCGTGGCCGGTGGCGAACACCACCGCCTGATTGATGCCGCGTTGCGTCGCCGGGATCAGCGCCGCCGCCAGTCCGCCAATGCCAGCGGTGATGCCGGGGATGACGCGGAACGGAATGCCCTGCTCGGCCAACACCAGGGCTTCCTCGCCGCCGCGCCCAAACACGTACGGATCGCCGCCCTTCAACCGCAGCACCCGCCGCCCGGCGCGCGCCAGGGCGACCAGTGTGGCGGTGATGTCGGCCTGCTCGGTCGATGGCTTGCCGCCGCGTTTGCCGGCGAAAATGCGTTCGGCGTCGGCCCGGCCGAGGCCCAGAATACGCGGATGCACCAGCGCGTCGTGCACGATCGCGTCGGCCTGTTGCAGACCGGACAGCGCGTGCAGCGTCAGCAGGCCCGGATCGCCCGGCCCGGCCCCCGCCAGCCACACATGCCCCGGCTGCAATTCGGGCAATTGATCGAACAGCGCCGTCGCCGCCCCGCTCATCCGCGTTCTCCGCCGTGACACAACCGCGCGGGCCGCCTAGAAGCAGCGGCGTGGAGCAAGACCGTCCGTTGCGCCGAGGCTGGACCACCGGCGCCTGCGCTACCGCTGCCGCCAAGGCCGCTTACGCGGCGCTGTGCGGCCATGGCTTTCCCGATCCCGTTGAAATCACGCTGCCGCGCGGCGAACGGGTCGCGTTCGCGCTGGCCGAAACGGCGCTGACCGCCGATGCCGCCACCGCTGGCGTGGTGAAGGACGCGGGCGACGACCCCGATGTGACGCATGGCGCGCTGGTGCGCGCACGTGTCCGCCACGGCGAACCCGGCACCGGCGTGCAGTTCCGCGCCGGTACCGGCGTCGGCACCATCACCCGCCCCGGCCTGCCGCTGCCGCCCGGCGAACCCGCCATCAACCCGGTGCCGCGCGCCATGATCCGCGCGGCGCTGGCCGAGATCGCCGCTACCCCGGACGTGATTGTCGAAATTGGCATCGAGCACGGCGAGGCACTGGCCAAACGCACGCTGAACGGGCGGCTCGGCATCGCCGGCGGGCTGTCGGTGCTGGGCACCACTGGCATCGTGGTGCCGTATTCCTGCGCCGCCTGGATCGATTCGATCCATCGCGGCATCGATGTGGCACGCGCGATGGGGCTGGACCACGTCGCGGGCAGCACCGGCAGCACGACCGAAGCCGCCGTGCAGGCGCTGCATGGGCTGGCCGAGGTGGCGCTGATCGAAATGGGCGATTTCGTTGGCGGGATGCTGAAATACCTGCGCGCCCACCCGGTGCGGCGCGTGACCGTGGCGGGCGGTTTGGCCAAGATGACCAAATTGGCCCAGGGCCGCCTGGATTTGCACTCCAAACGCGGCGCGACCGATTTTGCCGCCCTTGCCAGCTTGGCGCTGGAGGCCGGAGCAAGCAGCGAGGACGCGGCGCGCATCGCCGCCGCCAACACGGTGCTGGAGGCGTTCGGCATTTTCCCGCTCGGTGACGCGGTGGCGCGGGCCGCCTGGAATGTCGCCGCCGAGGCGTTGCGCCCGGCCGAGACCGAACTGGAAATCGCCGTGTTCGACCGTGCGGGCGGGCTGCTTGGCCGTTGCGGGTTCGCGCCGGTTCATACGCCGCCCCTGAACCGGCGGCGGTAATCCGGGTCGTACAGCGCGCTATCGCGGAAACCTTCGGCGGCCAGCGTGCGGCCGACGAACACCAGTGCGGTGCGTTCGATGGGTTCCTCGGCCACCAGCGCCGCAATGGTTTCCAGCGTGCCGCGCACGATGCGCTCGTCCGGCCAACTGGCCCGCACCACCACCGCCACCGGACAATCGGCGCCATACAACGGCGTGAGTTCGGTGACGATCCGCTCCAGCGCGTGGATCGCCAGATGCACCGCCAGCGTGGCCCCGGTGGCGCCGAACCCGGCCAGGGTTTCGCCGGGCGGCATGGCCGAGGCCCGGCCGGAGACGCGGGTGAGCACCAGGCTTTGCGCCACTTCCGGCACCGTCAGTTCCCGCCCGAGGGCTGCTGCGGCGGCGGCGAAGGCGGGCACGCCGGGGGTCAGTGTGTAGGGGATGCCGTGCTTTTCCAGCCGGCGAATCTGCTCGGCCACCGCGCTGTAGATCGACAAATCGCCGGAATGCAGCCGCGCCACGTCCTGCCCGGCGGCGGCGGCGGCGACGTATTCCGCTTCGATCTGATCCAGCGTCATCGGCGCGGTATCGACAATGCGGGCATCCGGCGGGCAATGCGCCAGCAGTTCGGCGGGCACGATGGACCCGGCGTAGAGGCATACGGGGCAGGCCGCCAGCAGGTTGCGGCCGCGCAGGGTGATGAGGTCGGCCGCACCTGGGCCGGCGCCGATGAAATGCACGGTCATGGGGTGATCCTGGCCGGGGTGCTTGAGCCACCCCTCCCCCGGCCCCTCCCGCAAGGGGAGGGGAGAAGAATGCTGCCCCCCTCCCCTTGCGGGAGGGGTTGGGGGAGGGGTGCAGCGCCCCGATTTGCCATGTGAAACAACATCAACCGGCCTCCGCCAGCGCGCAGGTCGCCCGCGCGCCCGCCAGTCTCGGCAGCAGCAGCCGCGCCTGCGGACCTGCGGCGGCCAGCGCGCAGCCCTCGGCGACCGATGCGGCGCCGGCGGCGCCGGCGGCGCGCGCGGCAAACTCTGAAAACGTCACGCAACGCGGCTGTGCTGCCGCCAGCGCGCCGGGTTCGACCAGGATCAACCGCAGCCCGAGCGATGCCGCCGCCCCCTGCAATCCGGCCTCGCTGGCCTTGAACGACGGCGCGGCCAGCGCGTCGGCGGCGCGCCCGGCGGCGCCGCAGGCGCGCTGCACCACGGCGAGAATATCCTCGGCCGGACAGTCCTTGCGGCAGCCGATGCCGGCGACGACGAAGCTCATGGTTTCACCGCAACCCACTGCGTCACCGTCATCGCCGGGCGGAAGCCGTGCATGGAGCCCACCGTATCCAGCCGGTCCACCGACAGGCGCGTGAGCATGCCGCCGTGCGCGGCATGTCCAGCGAACAGCAGCGCCTCGGTCTCGATGGTCACCGCATTGATCACCAACCGCCCGCCACTGGGCAGCGCCGCCCAGGCGGCTTGTACGACGCCCGCATCCTGCGCGCCGCCGCCGATGAAAACCTTGTCCGGCGGCGGCAGCCCGGCCAGCGCCGCCGGGGCGTCGCCGATCACCAATTCCAGGCGCGGAACACCGAGCGCCAGCGCATTGCGCGCCGCCCGCGCGGCGCGATCCGGGCGCGATTCGATGCCGATGGCGCGATTGGCCGGATGGCTCAGCAGCCACTCGATGGCAATCGAGCCGGAGCCGCAGCCGATGTCCCACAGCGTCTCACCGGCGCATGGCGCCAGGGCGGCCAGCGTGACGGCGCGCACCTCGGACTTGGTCATCTGGCCGTCGTGCTCGAAGAACTGGTCGGGCAGGCCGCGCGCCAGCGGAATGGCGCGGGCTTGCGGTCCGGCGATCAGTTCCAGCGCCAGCAGGTTCAACCGCTGCACGTCCTCGGGCGGCCCGGCACCGGCCGTCACCGCGCGGACGCGCTCGCGCGGGCCGCCGAGCGCTTCCAGCACATGCACGGTGGAGCCGGCGAAGCCGTGGCGGCGCAGCAGGGCGCAGACGACGCCCGGCGTGGTTTCGTCCGCCGACAGCACCAGCACGCGGCGGCGGTGGTGCAGCAGCGGCAGCAGCGTCGCCGGGTCGTGGCCGCAGAGCGACACCGTGGCCACATCCTGCATTGCCCAGCCCAACCGGGCGCAGGCCAGCGAGAACGCCGAGCGGGCCGGAATACAAAGCGTTTCGGCCACCGGCACCACGGCCGCCAGCGTGCCGCCGATGCCGTAGCAATATGGATCGCCCGAGGCCAGCACCACCACCGGCTGACCACGCCGCGCCAAAATTGCCGGAAATGCGCCCTGCAATGGTAACGGCCAAGGCAGCGGCTCGCCGTGGATCAGCGGCGCGGCCAGACCAAGGTGCCGCGCGCCGCCCACCACCAGCACCGCCTGCGCAATCAGCGCGCGGGCCGAGGGGGCGAGCCCCTCGACACCGTCCTCGCCGATTCCCAGGATAGCGAGCCAGCGCCCGCTCATCGCCCCATACTCATCGGACAACTATGAACCTGCTGATCCTTGGCGGCACCACCGAAGCGACCGCCCTCGGCCGGATGCTGGCGGGCGATGCGCGGTTCGCCGCCACGCTGTCGTTCGCCGGGCGCACCCAGCGCCCGCTGGCGCAGGCCATCCCGACCCGCACCGGCGGGTTCGGCGGCATCGACGGACTGGCGCGGTACCTGACCGATCAGCGCATCGATGCGCTGATCGACGCCACCCATCCGTTCGCCGCCCAGATGACCGCACACGCCGTTGCCGCCGCGCGGCAAGCCGGGGTGGCGCTGCTGACTGTGCTGCGCCCCGCGTGGCAGCCCGGACCGCGCGACCGCTGGACCGAGGTGCCCGACATGCAGGCAGCCGTCGAGGCGCTTGGCGGCGTTGCGCGCCGGGTGCTGCTGACCGTCGGTCAGAAAGACCTGACCCCGTTCACCAGCGCGCCCTGGCACGATTATCTGGTCCGTTCCATTGAGCCGCCGCCGCCCGGCGTGCTGCCGCCCAGCGCCCGCTTCCTGGCCGCGCGCGGGCCGTTCACCGAGGCTGATGAGCACCGGCTGCTGACGGAGGAGCGGATCGAAGTGATCGTCACCAAGAATTCCGGCGGCACCGCCACCGAGGCCAAGCTCGCGGTGGCCCGCGTGCTCGGCTTGCCGGTGGTGATGACCGCCCGCCCGCCGCCGCCCGAAGCGGAGATCGTGGCGGACGCCGAGGCAGCCCTGGCGTGGCTGCTGCGCCGTCATGCCGCCGTCCAGCGCGGCGTATAAAGCCACGCGCCACCGTCCGGGCGTTCGATGCGGCGGGTCGCGGCGGTGCCGATCAGCACCAGCGTGCGCATGTCGGCCTGCGCCGGATCGGCATCGCCCAGTGTGGCCAGCACAATGCGCTCATCGGCGCGGCTGACGGCGGTGGCGAACATCACCGGCGTGGACGCTGGCAGGATCGGCCGCAGCGTGTCGAACGCCGCCCCCAGTTGCCAGGGCCGGGCGCGCGACAGCGGGTTGTACAGCGCGATCACAAACCCCGCCGTGGCGGCGGCGGTCAGGCGTTGCAG
The DNA here is from genome assembly GCA_025359905.1 of Rhodospirillales bacterium. Classification (GTDB taxonomy): domain Bacteria; phylum Pseudomonadota; class Alphaproteobacteria; order Acetobacterales; family Acetobacteraceae; genus CAIPHQ01. The sequence goes on along the minus strand of JANYDF010000118.1, from coordinate 39,701 downwards.
CACCGTGGCCCAGGGTTTCAAATTGTCGGACAGCGATAGCGCGCAGAAATCATGGCCCAGCGGTGCCCCGATCCGCGCGGCGGCGGCGAACATCGCCGAGATGCCGGGCAGCACCTGAATGTCCAGCCCGCGCCAGTCCGGCTCGCCCTGCTCCACCGCTTCGAACACCGCGCTGGCCATGGCGAACACGCCGGGATCGCCAGACGACACCATCGCCACGCGCCGCCCCTCGGCCGCGAGCCTCAGCGCGTGCCGTGCCCGGCTGATTTCCGCGCGGTTGTCGGTGGGGTGGCGCAACTGGCCGGGCCGCTCGGGCACGCGAGCCAGATACGTCTCGTAGCCAAGCAAATCGGTGGCGGCGGCCAACGCGGCGGCGGCCTGCGGGGTTTGCAGATCGGCAGCGCCGGGGCCAAGGCCGACGACAACAAGCTGGCCGCTCATCGGGCGCGCTGCCGGCCTGGGACCAGCACAATCGAGAAATACGGCGCCGCTGCACCGTCCCAGTCGGCCAGTTTCAGGATGCGCTCGCCCGGCATGGTGCCGCGCTCGACATAGATCGCCCGCTGCGCCAGCCCGGCGCGAGTAAGGGCAGCGTGGATTTTCGGCAGATTGCGGCCGACTTTCATAATCACCGCCGCATCGCAGCCAGACAGCCGGGCGGCAAGGGTATCTTCGTCCAGCGTGCCGGGCAGCACGGTCAGCACGTCGTCGCCGTGGGTGATCGGCGTGCGCGCCTGGGTCCAGCAGCCGCTCATGCCCGACACGCCGGGCACCACTTCGCTGCGATAGGCGCCGTGCAGCCGGTCGAACAGATACATCGACGAGCCGTAGAAGAACGGGTCGCCCTCGCACAGCAGCGCCACGTCCTGGCCCGCATCCAGCCGGGCGGCGACCTGGGCGGCGCAGGCTTCGTAGAAGGTGCCGATGTCCGCCGCATAGCGCGGATCTTCCAGCGCCACTTCGGTGGTGAACGGGTATTCCAGCCGCAGCTCCTCGGCGTCGGCCCGCGTCCGCCCCTCGACGATGCTGCGCGCGTGGCCGTTGCGGCCGCGTTTGGCGAAGAAGGCGATCACCGGCGCGCTGCCGACGATGCGGGCGGCCTTCAGCGTCATCAACTCGGGATCGCCGGGGCCGAGTCCCACGGTGAACAGCGTGCCCGCCATGATTATTCGGCCTCGCTGGCAAGCGCGTTGACGGCGGCGGCGGCCATGGCGCTGCCGCCCTTGCGGCCGCGCACGATCAGGAACGGCACCCGCCCGTCCAGCGCCAGCGCCTCCTTCGACTCAGCCGCGCCGACGAAGCCCACCGGCATGCCGATGATCGCGGCGGGCGGCGCCGCCCCGGCGTCGAGCAATTCCAGCAGATGAAACAACGCGGTCGGCGCGTTGCCGATGGCGACCAACGCCCCCGCCATGCGCTCGCCCCACAAATCGAGCGCGGCGGCGGAGCGGGTGTTGCCGATGGCGGCGGCCAGCGCCGACACCTGCGGGTCGGTCAGCGTGCAGATCACCGCATTGCAAGCCGGCAGCCGGGCGCGGGTGATGCCGTGGGCGACCATTTGTGAATCAACCAGAATGGGCTTGCCCGCCAGCAGGGCGGCGCGCGCCGCATCGGTAAAGCCGCCGCCGAACAGCAAATCGCGCGCGGCTTCCACCATGCCGCAGGCGTGGATGACGCGCACCGCGACCCGCGCCTCATCGGGCGTCAGGCCCGACAGATCGGCCTCGGCGCGGATGGTGGCGAACGACTTGGCATAGATGGCGGCACCATCGCGGATGTAGTCAGGGGTCACACGCTGGCGCCTTTGCCGAAGGTGAGAAGCAGATCGTGCAGAGCGGTGGCGGTTAGCCCAGCGGCCAGCGGCACGCCAGAGGCGGTGGCGTGGCGGATCAGGCTGTAGCCGTCAGCGCCGCCGGTGACGGTGAAATCGGCGGGTCCGGGATGCGCGCAGCCTTTGCCGCACCCGCTGACATGCAGCGTGCCGGGCAGGCTGAGCGCCGCCAGCGATGTGGCCAGCGCGCGGCACGCCATGCTGGCGCTGGCGCAGGCCGGACTGCCGGGGCAAGCGGATATGTGGGTGCGCGGGTCGGCGGGATCGGTGATCAGCCCGAGCCTTTCCAGCCCCGCGCGCAGCGCATCCGGCGCGGTGACGCCGGGAATAGCGAAGGCGCGCCACGGCGTGACCCGCAGGCTGCCGCCGCCGAATTGCTCGGCCAAGTCAGCCAAGCCGGTCAGCGTTGCCGCATCGGTGGCCCCGAACGGCAGCCCGGCGGCAAAGCCACCGCGCCCGCTCGTGCCATACGGCAGCCAGCCCGCCCTGGCGGCGGGCGCGGCCCGCAACGGCAATGGCGCGGCCACGAAGCCAGCCGCCGCGAACACCGCCTCCGCACCCAGTTCGGCCACCAAGCCCCGCATCCGGCGCGGCGGTTTGGCACAGCGCGGCGCGCGCGTGACGAACGCCAGCAGCAAGCGGCGGGCGACTTCCAGCGCCACGGCGGGATCGCACGCAACGCCGAGCGGCGTGCCATCGATCCCGACATGGCAGACGCCGTCCGTCAGCGTCATGGTCAGATCGGCGGCCACTGCGCCCAGCGGCAGCACGCCGCCGCCATCCACCAAGCTGCCGAATTTTGCCGGCAGGACGGCAAATCTTGGTTCGGCCACCAGCAATGCGGCCAAGGCCGTGGCCAGCGGCATCGCGTGCGGGCTGGCGGCGGGGTCGTCACCGGCCAGCGGCGGCGCGATCACCGTGCGCCGCGCTTCCGCCGCCGGATCGGCCTCGGCCAGCCCGAGCCGCACCATCGCGGTGGCGAACAGGGCCACGCCGTCCGGCTGGAAGCCGCGCAATTGCACGCTGGCGCGGTTGCCCAGTTCGATCACACCATTGCCGTAGCGCGTGGCAGCAACCGCCAGCGAACGCGCCGCCTCGGCAGTCAGCACGCCGCCGGGCGGCTTGACCCGCAGCAGCAGCCCATCGCCGGATTGCATCGGGGCGAACAGCGAGGGGCACCAGCCCCGGGGTGCGGCCGCATTCATGCGGCCAGCGCCTCGGCCACGCTATTGCGGCGGCACCGCCACAGATCGCGCTGCAGGGCGTCGCGGAACTTGGCGGCCATCGCGGCGCGGGCGGCGGGATTGGCGTCGGCCAGAAAGCGATCCACCGCCGGGTCGCCCAGCGTGGCGTCGAACAGCAAGTCGAATTGCGCGTCCAGCCGCTGCGGCAGCGTGGCGGCGAAGGCGTGCAGACTGTCGGCGCTGCGAGCGATCTCTGCCGCGCCCCGATAGCCGTGCCGCATCTGGCCCGCGAGCCACGCCGGATTGGCCGCCCGGCCACGCACCACGCGGGCAATTTCCTCGGCCACGGCGCGGGCGCGCGGCGCGTCGGGGCGCGAGGTATCGAGGTGATACAGCGCCGGTGCCGCCCCCAGCGCATCGGCCGCCGCCGCGAAGCCGCCCTCGTGCGCCGCGTAATCGGCGCTGTCGAGCAGATCGGTTTCGGCGTGATCCTGGGTGTGCAGGAACCCGTCCGCCGCCGCCACGCGATCGGCGAACCCGGCGGCGTCCGCCGCGCCGTCCAGATCGCGGCCATAGGCGTGGCCGGAAGCCGCCAGATACGACTGGCCAAGCTCGCTGCGCGCTTGCCACGCGCCGCGTTCGGTCTGGTCCAGCACGCCCGCGCCATAAGCACCGGGAGCCGCGCCGAAAATGCGTGCGGTGGCGTGGCGCAGCGCCGCGCCGTCCAGCCCGCGCGCGTTGGCAGCGAGCGGATTCCAGTCCTCGGCCTCGTCGCGCGCCGCAATGGCGCGCACGGCCGCGTCGAACAGCGCGATCTGCGCCTCGAACGCATCGCGGAACAGGCCAGAAATCCGCAGCGTGACATCGACGCGCGGGCGATCCAGCAACGCCAGCGGCAGCACGTCGATGCCGGTGACGCGCGCCGAACCGTCGTCCCACAGCGGGCGGACGCCCATCAGCACCAATGCGAGCGCGAAATCCTCGCCGCCGGTGCGCATGGTGGCGCTGCCCCACAAGTCGATCACCAGCGCGCGCGGCCAGTCGCCGTGGTCCTGCATATGGCGGCGCAGCAGTTCGGCGGCGGCGCGCTCGGCCAACGCGAGCGCTGAGCGTGTCGGCACCGCGCGCGGGTCGATGGTGAACAGGTTGCGCCCGGTCGGCAGCACGTCGGCCCGCCCGCGCGTCGGCGCACCGGCCGGGCCGGGGGCGACGAACTTGCCGTCGAGCGCCGCCAGCAGTGCGGCCATTTCGGCCGGCGGCGAACGGTCCAGCGCCGCGGCCGCGTGCGGCATGGCGGCGAGCAATGCGGCGCGGGTGTCCGGCGGTGGCGCGTGGCCAAACACATGCAGCCCGTCGCGGATTTGCAGTTCCTTGACGTCGCACAGCCACGCATCCAGCCGGGCCAGCGCCTCGTCCTCCGGCGCATCGCGGGCCACGCCGCTTTCGGCAAGCAAGCCGGCGGCGTCGGCGCGGTCCAGAATCTCGCGCCGCAACAGCGCGGTGCGGCGGCGGTCCAGCCCGTCGGCGGCGGCATATTCGTCGATCAGGCGTTCGAGTTCGGCGGCCGCCCCGTGCGTGCCGGCCGATTTCAGCGGCGGGGTCAGGTGGCCGATGGTCACCGCGCCCAGGCGGCGCTTGGCGGCGGCGGCCTCGCCGGGGTTGTTGACGATGAACGGATAGATCACCGGCAGCCCGCCCGCGAGAGCCACCGGCGCGCAGGCGGCGGACAGCGCGACGGCTTTGCCCGGCAGCCATTCCAGCGTGCCGTGGGTGCCCAGATGCACCAGCGCGTGCGCGGCGCGGACGTGGCGGAGCCACAGGTAGAACGCCACGTAGGCGTGACGCGGCGGCAAATCGGGGTCGTGGTAGCTGGCTTTGCGGTCCAGCGCGGTGCCCCGGTCCGGCTGCACCGCGACGGTCAGGTTGCCCGATACGATGTGGCGCAGCGCGAACGCGCCGCCACTGACCGCCGGATCGGCCTCGGGTTCGCCCCACGCGGCGGCGATGGCGGCCTGCGTGGCATCGGGCAGATCGGCGAACAAGCGCCGGTACTCGGCCAGCGCCAGGAACGGCGTGGCCGGGCCATCGCATAATTGGGTTTGCACATCGGCCATCGCGCTGCTCCGATAACCGGCCAGACGCAGCGCGGAGATGATCTGGGTCAAACTGGCGAAGCTATCCAGCCCGACCGCATGGCCAATCTGCCCGCCGCCCGCGCCAGGATAGTCGGACAGCACGATGGCCACTTGCCGATCCGCCGGAGCCGTGGCGGACAGCCGGGCCCAGCCAAACGCGCGCCCGGCCGCCAGCGCGATGCCGTCCGGGTCCGGGCGGTTGACCACGCGGACGAAATCCAGCCCGGCCACCGGCTCGGCTTCGGCCTTGAACGACACGGCGCTGGTCAGCAGCCGCCCATCGAGTTCCGGCAGCACCACCTGCATCGCCAGATCGGTCTGCGACACGCCGCGCGATGACGCCGCCCAGGCGTCCTGGCCGCCGACCGCCAGGATCACCTGCAACACCGGGCAGCCAGCCGCATCGAGCGGCGAGCCGCTGGCGTCCTGCGACGCGGCAAACCCTGTGGCGTTCAGCACCACCGCCGGCCGCCAGTCGCGCAGCCGGGCCATGATGAACGCAGCGGCCTGCGGGTCCTTCAGGCTGGCGGCGTATAGCGTCCGCACCGCGAAGCCGCGTGCCGCGAGGGCGGCGGCCAGCGCGTCGATCGGCGCGGTGTCGCCAGACAGCAGGTGGGAGCGATAGAAAACGAGGACGGCCAAACCAAGCTGCTCCGAAGCGCTGCCTCTCCGCCCGGCTTCGGGTGGAGAGGGCTTACGCTCGGCGTTTGGGGAAACAGTGTACTCCCCGGCACTTGCCACCACCTGCGGCGCTGTCGCGGGCCGCGCGCCCACCCCGCCCAAATGCCCCGCCAGCCGCAGCGCATTGGTAATGTTCTCTGGCCCGCCGTGCCGGAAATACCCGTCCAGCGCCGCCACATCGGCCGCCGCGACCGTGGACAGGTCCAGCAAGCGCGGATCGTCGCGCACATCGCCCGGCACCAGCGCCAGCGCCACGCCCGCTGTGCGGCAGGCAGCCGAGACTTCCTGCGCGCCGTACGGCCAGTAATCCACCCCGCCCAGCAGGCGCAGCACCACGCAGCGTGAGCGGGCAATGACCTGTTCGACGTAGAGATCCACAGACATCGGGTGGCGCAGCCGGGCCAGATTGACCAGCCGCAGCGTTGGCCGGTCCGCGCCCATCGCCTGCCACGCGGCAGCGGCGGCCCCGAGGTCGGCGTCCGAAAACGACAACAGCACCACATCGGCCGGGGCGTGGCCGAGATCGGCGGCGCCTTGTTCGCCGTCGAGCGTGCGGGTTTCGCGGACCAGCAGGTGCAAGGCGTCAGCCCGCGATGGCGGCGGCGATGGCGGCGCGATCCAGCCCGGTTTGGCCGATCACCACGATATGGCCGGCGCGGTCAGCACCTGCGGCCCACGGCTGGTCGAACTGGTGGCGGAACCGTCCGCCGACGCCCTGCACCGCAAGGCGCATCGGCTTGCCGCGCACCGCGACGAAGCCCTTGGTGCGCAGAATGTCATGCGCCGCCGTCGCCGCCGCGAGGCGTTCGATCAGCGCTTCCGGTGCGTCGATCTCGGCCACCGGCACCACGAAGCTCTCGAAATCGTCGTGCTCGTGCGCGAGGTCCTCGGCGTCGTGATGCGACGGGCGCGACGCCAGATCGTCCTCCGCCGCCGCCGCCAGCCCGAGCAGCACGGCCGGGTCGAGGCGGCCTTCACGGGCGGGCACCAGCTTGACCGACCGGTTGATCGCCGCCCCGATCTCGGCGCGCAGCCGGGCGATGGTGGCGTCGTCCATCAGGTCGGCCTTGTTCAGCACCACCATGTCGGCGGATTGCAACTGGTCCTCGTAGACCTCGGCCAGCGGGTTGTCGTGATCGGCCGAGGCATCCTCGGCGCGCTGGCGCGCTACCGCCTCGGGATCGTCGGCAAAACGCCCGGCGGCGACCGCCGGGCCGTCCACCACCGCGATCACGCCATCGACGGTGACGCGCGAGCGGATGCTCGGCCAGCCGAACGCCTTGAGCAGCGGCTTGGGCAGCGCCAGGCCCGACGTTTCGATCAGAATGTGTTCCGGCGGGCGGGCGCGGTCGAGCAGCGCCTCGATGGCAGGCAGGAAGTCGTCGGCCACCGTGCAGCACAGGCAGCCATTGGCCAGTTCGATAATGTCGTCGTCTTCGCAGCCCTCGATGCCGCAACTGCGCAGCGTCTCGCCGTCGATGCCGAGTGCGCCGAATTCGTTGACGATGATGGCGATGCGCCGCCCGCCCGCGTTGGCCAGCACATGGCGCAGCAGCGTGGTTTTGCCGGCGCCGAGAAAGCCGGTGACGATGGTGGCGGGGACCTTAGCGCTCATGCGGCGTACTCCAGATGCGGCACGCGGGCGATCACCGCGCGGCCGAGCGAGGCGGGGCGGCGCGACGGCATCACCGTGCCGGTGGCCGAGGCGGCGTAGATTGCGGCGTAGGCCAGCAGATCGGCGGCGTGACCGGGCGACAAATGGCCGAGCACGTAGGTCCATTTGCCCGGCATGGCGATGGCGGCGGAACAACCCTGCTCGCAGTTCGCCATGCAGGTCGCGGCCTGCAACTGGATATTGGTATCCGGATGGCCGAGTGCGGCGGCCAACGCCGCGTGCAGCAGCGCGCCCGGCGGGGTCTCGCCCTCGGCAAGCGGCCGTCCGGCGCGGCAGGTGGTGCAAACGATCAGGCGCGGCTGGCTCACTGGACCCCCCAACGGCGCGGTCGCGCCGCCTTACATGTATGGGATGCCAGCCGGCGGATCGCTCCGCCGGGCCGCCGCACGGCACCGCCACCAGGGCATCCCGCCCGGCGTCGCGGTCATTCCTGAATGGCAGGTCTCCTGGCTTGCGGATCGAACGCGGCCCGCCAGCCTTCCCGGGATCGCTCCCAGTGGCGCTGCGACGGGCTGCTTTCCGCTCACAGTTGCGGGAGCAGCTGCGGCGTTGGGGGGTCAGCCCCGCACCGCATTCCCTTTTCACCTTCCGCGTGGAAGGACCATTCGTAGCGTGTCATACGCCTGCCATCCGCCGCTCGTCAAAGGAGCGCGGCCGTCAAAGGAGGTTGCGTGGCTCTCACCCTGGTGCTCGGCGGCGCGCGTTCCGGCAAAAGCCGCCACGCCGAGGCGCTGATCGAGGCCGAAGTGGCGCCCTGGGCCTACATCGCCACCGCGCAGGCGTGGGACGATGAAATGCGCGAGCGCATCGCCATCCACCGCGCCCGGCGCTGCGAAGGCTGGCAAACCATCGACGCGCCGCTCGATCTGCCCGCCGCACTGGCCACGCCGCACCCGGCGCTGGTGGATTGCCTGACGCTGTGGCTGACCAACCTGATGCTCAGCGAGCGCGACATCGCCGCCGCCACGGCAGCACTGGACGCCGCACTGGACCAGCGCACCGCCGCCACTGTGCTGGTCGGCAACGAGGTCGGGCTCGGCATCGTGCCCGATAACGCACTGGCGCGGCGGTTCCGCGACGCAGCCGGACGCCTGCACCAGCATCTCGCGGCGCGGGCCGGCAGCGTGCTGTTCATGGTGGCCGGGCTGCCAATGAGGGTGAAATGACCGAGGACGACGAAGCCGCCCGCCACCGCGCCAAGATGGAGAAGCGCAAGGCGGTGCAGGACGCCGAGGTGGCGTCGAAAACCGTCGAAAAGGGCCTGCTGATCGTCCACACCGGGCCGGGCAAGGGCAAATCCACCGCCGCTTTCGGCCTTGCCTTGCGGATGCTCGGGCACGGGCGGCGCGTCGGCGTGGTGCAGTTCATCAAGGGCGCGTGGTCGACCGGCGAACGCGGCGCGCTGGAGCGGCTGTCCGATCAACTGGAATGGCACAGCATGGGCGAGGGCTTCACCTGGGAAACCCAGGACCGCGCCCGCGACATCGCCGCCGCCACGCGGGCCTGGGCCAAAGCTGTCGAACTGATGGCGCAACCGGATTTGGCGCTGCTGGTGCTGGACGAACTGAACATCGCACTGCGCTACGATTACCTGCCACTGGCCGATGTACTGCGCGATCTGGCGGCCCGCCCGGCCGGGCTGCATGTCGTGGTCACCGGCCGTAACGCCAAACCGGAACTGATCGCGGCGGCCGATCTGGTGACCGAGTTCGCGCTGGTGAAGCACCATTTCGCCGCCGGGGTAAAGGCGCAGGAAGGCATCGAGTTTTAGGCGGGGGAACTGTATTATGCCGCACTGGAGGATGATGCGATGAACGTTGTTCGGCCGCCGGAGCAATTGGCGGCAATGGCGGAGCGTTGAGCCGCCGGGTTGTACTGGTCGTTCCCGGCGCCGGGCCATTGATCAGTTTGGGTCACGCGAACCGGCTGGACCTGTTGCTGTCGCTTGGTTTTTCGCTCAGCACATGGTGACCGCCCGCGCCCTGATGTTCCAAGGCACCGGCAGCAGCGTCGGCAAATCCGTGCTGGTCGCCGGTCTGTGCCGCGCGTTCACGCTGCGCGGTCTGCGGGTGCGCCCGTTCAAGCCGCAGAACATGTCCAACAACGCGGGCGTCACCGCCGATGGCGGCGAGATCGGCCGCGCGCAGATGCTGCAAGCGCGGGCCTGCGGCGTGGCGCCGTCAGTCCATATGAATCCGGTGCTGCTGAAACCGCAGAGCGAGACCGGGGCGCAAATTGTCGTGCAAGGCCGCGTGACCGGCAGCGCCCGCGCCCGTGCGTATCAGGAGCTCAAAGCGGGCCTGCTGCCGCAGGTTCTGGAGAGCTTCAACCGACTGAGCGCGCAAGCGGACATTGTGCTGGTCGAAGGGGCGGGCAGTGCCTCGGAGATCAATCTGCGGCGTAACGACATCGCCAACATGGGATTTGCGCGGGCGGCCAACGTGCCCGTGGCGTTGATCGGCGATATCGACCGGGGCGGCGTGATCGCCAGTCTGGTTGGCACGCATACCGTGCTCGACCCTGCCGACGCTGCGTTGATCGGCGGGTTCATCGTCAACCGGATGCGCGGCGATCTTTCCCTGTTCGCCGATGGCATGGCGGCGATCAGTGCCCACACCGGCTGGCCTGCGCTCGGGTTGGTGCCGTTTTTCGACGCCGTGCGGACATTGCCCGCCGAGGACGCGGCCGATCTGGCCGATCTGGCCAGCGCCGCCCGCCCCGGTGCGAAGCTGCACATCGCGGTGCCGCTGCTGCCGTTCATCTCGAATTTCGACGACCTCGACCCGCTGCGCGCCGAGCCGGATGTGCGGCTCAGCCTTGTTCCACGTGGAACGCCGCTGCCGCGCGATGCCGATGTGGTGATCCTGCCCGGCTCGAAAGCCACCATCGCCGACCTCGCCGCCTTGCGCGCCGAGGGCTGGGACATCGACATCGCGGCGCATATCCGCGCCGGTGGCCGGGTGCTGGGGCTGTGCGGCGGCTATCAGATGCTGGGGCGGCGCATCGCCGACCCGGAGGGCATCGAAGGCCCGCCCGGCGCGGTGGACGGGCTCGGGCTGCTGGATGTCGAGACCGTGCTGACCGGCGGCAAGCATCTGGCGGCAGCGCAGGGCACGCTGTTTGGCGCTGCGTTCGACGGCTACGAGATGCATATCGGCCGCACCACCGGCCCCGGCGCCGCCGCACCGCTGCTGCACTTCAGCGGCGGCCGCCCGGACGGCGCGGTGTCGCCGAATGGCCGCGTGGCCGGCACCTACGTGCACGGGCTGTTCCTGAACGACGCCGCCCGCGCCACGTGGCTGCGCAGCCTTGGGGCCACCGCCGCGCCGCGCTCGCATGACGGCGAAGTGGAAGCTGCACTCGATGCGCTGGCGGCGCATCTGGAGCTTCATGTCGATGTGGAGCGCCTGCTCAGCCTAGCAGCGTAACGGCCAGCGCCACGGCGGCGGCCAGTTGGATGGCGCAGGCCAGCCGGTACAGCGCCAGCGCCCGGCGAATATCGGCGGGTCCGGCGTCCGCGCGCCCCTCGCCCATCCAGGCGTCCTCGACGCGGGTGCTGCCATAGACGCGCGGCCCGTTCAGCCGCAGGCCGAGTGCGCCCGCCATCGCCGCTTCCGGCCAGCCGGCATTGGGCGAACGGTGCTTGCCCGCATCGCGCGCCACGGTGCGCAAGGCGGCCAACGGCGACCCGCCGGGCAACAGCACCGCCGCCAGCGCCAGCCAAATTGCCGACAAGCGCGACGCCGGCAGGTTCACCACGTCGTCGAACCGCGCCGCCGCCCAGCCGAAGGCCGCATGGCGCGGGGTGCGGTGGCCGATCATGCTGTCCGCCGTGTTGGCAGCTTTGTAGGCGGCAATGCCGGGCAGGCCGAGCACCGCACACCAGAACGCCGGGGCCACCACGCCGTCGGAGAAATTTTCCGCCAGACTTTCGATGGCCGCCCGCGCCACACCCGCTTCGTCCAGCATGTTCGGATTGCGCCCGACGATGCGCGACACCGCCGCCCGCCCGCCCGCAAGGCCGCCGTGTTCCAGCCCGGCGGCGACGTCACGCACATGCGCGTACAGGCTGCGCTGCGCCAGCAGACTGCTGGCCAGCACCGCCAGCAGCAGCAGCGCCAGCGCGGAAGGCAATGTATTGAATGCTTCGGTTTGCAGGGCGGCAGCCGGAACGACCGCCGCAGCCAGCGCCAGCAGCAACGCCGCCACACCGGCGACGCGCCGCAGCGCCGGGGCCGAACCCTCCCGGTTCAACATGCGATCCAGCCAGCCGATCAGCCCGCCGATCCACACCACTGGATGGCCGATGGCGCGGAACAGCGCGTCCGGGTAACCGGCGGCCGCTTCGATCAGCAGTGCCGCGATGAGGAGGAAGAGCGGCACGGGAGCGCTATGGATGGGTGCAACCCATCACCGCGCTCAGATGTGCAACGCCCGGCCAGCCACGGCCAACGCCGCTTCCTTGACCGCTTCGCTCAACGTCGGGTGCGCGTGGCAAATCCGCGCCACGTCCTCCGCCGAAGCGCCGAATTCCATCGCGGTGGCAATCTCGGCGATCAGCGTGCCGGCATCCGGGCCGATGATGTGCGCGCCGAGCAGCCGGTCGGTGGCCTTGTCGGCGAGGATTTTCACGAAACCTTCGGTCATCCCCATCGCCCGCGCGCGGCCATTGGCGGTGAACGGGAATTTGCCGATGTTGTAGGAAACACCACCAGCTTTCAGTTCTTCCTCGGTTTGGCCGACCGAGGCCACTTCGGGCCACGTGTAAACGATGCCCGGAATCACGCCGTAGTTCACATGGCCCGCCTGACCGGCGAGGATTTCCGCCAGTGCGACGCCCTCATCTTCCGCCTTGTGCGCCAGCATCGGCCCGGCGATCACGTCGCCGATGGCGTAGATGCCCGGGACTGTGGTGGCAAAATGCTTGTCGGTCACCACCCGGCCGCGCGGATCGGTGGCGACACCCACCTCGGCCAGCCCGAGCGACTCGGTGAACGCGCGCCGCCCAATCGCCAGCAGCACCACGTCGGCCTTGAGTTCCTCAGCGGGTCCGCCCTTGGCGGGCTCGATGGTCAGCATTACGCCGTCCTTGCCCGTCACCGCGCCGGTGACTTTGCTGGACAGCTTGAAGGCAAAGCCTTGCTTGGCCAGCACGCGCTGGAACGTCTTGGCGATCTCGGCATCCATCCCCGGCACCAAGCGGTCGAGATACTCGACCACCGTCACCTTCGCACCCAGCCGGCGCCACACGCTGCCGAGCTCGAGCCCGATCACGCCACCGCCGATCACCACCAGATGGCCGGGCACTTCCTCCAGTTCCAATGCGCCGGTCGAGGTCACAATGCGGTCCTCGTCCACCTCGACACCAGCCAGCGGCACGCTCTCGCTGCCGGTGGCGATCACGATGTGCTTGGCGCCGTATTCCTTCGCGCCGACGGCCACCTTGCCGGGTGCGACGATTTTCCCGGCGCCCTTCAGCCACGTCACCTTGTTCTTGTTGAACAGGAACTCGACGCCCTTGGTGTTGGCTGACACCACTTCGCCCTTGCGGTCTTGCATGCGGTCGAGATCGAGCTTCACCTCGCCGACCAGCACGCCGTGGTCCTTCATGTGGCCCGCTTCGGCGAATACTTCGCTGGATTGCAGCAGCGCCTTGGACGGAATGCAGCCGACGTTCAGGCAGGTGCCGCCCAGTGTCGCGCGCCTTTCCACGCAGGCCACTTTCATGCCGAGCTGGGCGGCGCGAATGGCGCACACATAGCCGCCAGGGCCGGAGCCGATGACGATGACGTCGAAGGAGTCGCTCATGGGGCGGGCACTCTCAAAACGGTGTCGGTGGCGGACTTACAGTCCCAGCAGCAACCGGCGCGGATCTTCCACGCCTTCCTTGACCCGCACCAGGAACGACACCGCTTCCTTGCCGTCGACGATGCGGTGATCGTAGCTCAGCGCCACGTACATCATCGGGCGGATTTCGACCTTGCCGCCGATGGCGACCGGGCGATCCTGAATTTTGTGCATGCCGAGAATGCCGGATTGCGGCGGGTTCAGGATCGGGGTCGACATCAGGCTGCCGTAGATGCCGCCGTTGGTGATGCTGAACGTGCCGCCAGTCAGTTCTTCCAGCTTCAACGCGCCGTCGCGGGCCCGCTTGCCGAGGTCGGCGATAGCCTTCTCGATCCCGGCGAAGCTCAAATTGTCGGCGTTGCGCACCACGGGAACCACGAGGCCGTTCGCGCCCCCGACCGCGATGCCCATGTGAACGAAATTCTTGTAGACCAGTTCATCGCCGTCGATCTCGGCGTTGACCGCCGGGAATTCCTTCAGGGCGGCCACGCAGGCGCGCACGAAGAAGCTCATGAATCCGAGCCGGACGCCGCCGTGCTTCTTCTCGAACGCATCCTTGTATTCGCTGCGCAGCGCCATCGCCGCCGACATGTCCACCTCGTTGAAGGTGGTCAACATCGCAGCGGTGTTCTGCGCTTCCTTCAGCCGCGCCGCGATGGTGCGGCGCAGGCGGGTCATTTTCACCCGCTCCTCGCCGGACTCCGCCGCGCGCGGCGGCTTCGGGGCTGGCGGCACGTTGACGGCCGGAACCACCGGGGCCGGGCGATTGAGGAAGGCAATCACGTCGCCCTTGGTGATGCGGCCGTCCTTGCCTTCGCCCGCCCCGATCTGCTCAGCGCTGACCTGCTGCTCGCTCATCATCTTGGCGGCGGCGGGCAGCGGCGCGTGCGGCGCCGAAGCCGGGCGCGCCACTGGGCCGGGCGCCTGCAAGGGCGGCTGCACGCCAGCGGGCGGCAGCGGTGTTGCCATCGGCGGCGGGGCCGCGGCAGCGCCACCGTCGACGATCTCACTCAAAATCGTGCCGACTTCGACTTCCGCACCGGCCGCGAAGAACTGCGCGCCCAACCGCCCAGCAGCCGGGGCGTTGATTTCGACGGTAACTTTGTCGGTTTCCAGTTCGACCAGCGGCTCATCGGCCGCCACCGCGTCGCCCGGCTGCTTCAGCCAGCGCGCGATGGTGGCGGTGGTGACGCTCTCGCCCAGCGTGGGCACTTTGATCTCGGTCGCCATGATGCGCTTGGTTCCTGATCCGAACGGGAAAGGTCAGTCCAGTGTAAGTGCGGTGCGTACCAGCGCCGCCTGCTCGGCGGCGTGGGTCTTGGCCAGTCCGGTCGCGGGGCTGGCGGCTTCGGTGCGGCCAACGAACACCGGACGCTTGGCGGCGATCGCCATGCCGCCCAGCACCTTCTCGATGCGCCGGTCCACGAAGGTCCAGGCGCCCATATTCTCCGGCTCCTCCTGGCACCACACCACCTGCGCGTTGACGTAGGGGGCCAGCACCTTGGGCAGCGACAGCACCGGAAACGGATACAGTTGCTCGATCCGCACCAGCGCCACGCCGGTGATGCGCTGCTCGCGCCGCTCGGCCAGCAGGTCGTAATAGACCTTGCCGGTGCACAGCACGACGCGCCGGACCTGCTCAGGCGGCGCGATCGGGTCGATCTCGCCGATCACCGTCCGGAAATGGCTGCCGGTGGTGAACTCATTGAGACCCGACACCGCCAGCTTGTGCCGCAGCAGGCTTTTCGGCGTCATTAGTACCAGCGGCTTGCGGAAGTTGCGCTTCAACTGGCGGCGCAGCGCGTGGAAATAGTTGGCCGGCGTGGTGAGGTTGCCGACCGCCATATTGCGCTCGGCGCAGAGTTGCAGATAGCGCTCCAGCCGGGCCGAGGAGTGTTCCGGCCCCTGGCCTTCATGGCCGTGCGGCAGCAGCAGGGTCAGCCCCGACATGCGCAGCCACTTGGTTTCGCCACTGGCCAGGAACTGATCGATGATCACCTGCGCGCCGTTGGCAAAGTCGCCGAACTGCGCTTCCCACATCACCAGCGTGTGCGGGTCGGCCAGCGTGTAGCCGTATTCAAAGCCCAGCACGCCGACTTCGGATAGCAGGGAGTTGAAGATCTCGATCTTGGCCTGATCCGGCGCGATGTTGTTCAGCGGCACGTATTCGTTCTGGTTGGTCTGATCGATCAGCACCGCGTGGCGCTGGCTGAAGGTGCCACGCTGGCAATCCTCGCCCGACAGCCGCACCCGGTGGCCATCCAGCAGCAGGCTGCCGAACGCCAATGCCTCGCCGGTCGCCCAGTCGATGCCCTCGCCGGTGTCCAGCATCGCCTTCTTGGCGTCGAGCTGGCGCAGGATTTTCGGGTTGGCGTCGAAATCCTTCGGCACAGCGGTCAGCGCGATGCCAATGCGGCGGATCGTCGCTTCGCTGGCGGCGGTGTCGCCGTCGATCCATTCGTCCTGGTTGTCGGGCTGGCTCAATCCGGACCAATGGCCTTCCAGCCAGTCGGCCTTGTTCGGCTTATAGTCCTGCGCCGCCTTGTAGCTGTCTTCCAGCGTCTGGGTGAAACCGTCCCACATCGCCTTTGCTTCGCCGGGTGCGACGGTGCCGTCGCGCTCCAGCCGTTCGGCATACAGCGCCCGCGTGGTCTTCATGTCCTTGATGGCGCGGTACATGATCGGCTGGGTGAACGCCGGCTCGTCGGTTTCGTTATGGCCGTGGCGGCGATAACAAACGATGTCGAGCACGAAGTCGCAGGCGAATTTCTGGCGGAACTCGGCGGCCATTTCGGCGCACCACACCACCGCCTCGGGATTGTCGCCGTTCACATGCAGAATCGGCGCCTGGATCGACTTGGCGATGTCGGTGCAATACAGGCCGGAATAGGCGTGCGCCGGAACGGTGGTAAAGCCGATCTGGTTATTGACGATCACATGCACCGTGCCGCCGGTGCGGTAGCCGATCAATTGGCTCATCGCCAGCGTCTCGTACACCAGCCCCTGCCCGGCAAACGCCGCGTCGCCATGCATGACGATGGCCATCACCGAACGGCGGGTTTTCGTGTCGCCCGCCTGATCCTGGCGCGCCCGCACTTTGCCGACCACCACCGGATCGACCGCTTCCAGATGCGACGGGTTCGGCTGCAACGACAGATGCACCATGCGGCCTTCGATCTCCACGTCCGTGGAGGTGCCGAGATGGTACTTCACGTCGCCCGAGCCCTGCACGTCGTCCGGCTTGAAACTCGATCCGCCGAATTCGCTGAACAGCGCCGTGTACGGCTTCTTCACCACGTTGACGAGCGTGTTCAACCGCCCACGATGCGGCATACCGATGGCGAGTTCGCGCACCCCGGCGCGCGCCGCCGTGTGGATGATGGCGTGCAGCGCCGGGATGGTCACTTCAGCGCCTTCCAGCCCGAACCGCTTAGTGCCGACGAAGCGGCGCTGGCAGAACGTCTCCAGCCCTTCCGCTTCGGTCAGGTATTGCAGGATGGTCGTCTTGCCCGCGGCATTGAAGTGCGTGCGCCACGGCGCACCCTCCACCCGGCGCTGGATCCAGGCTTTCTGGTCCGGGTCCTGGATGTGCATGAACTCGACGCCGATCGGCCCGCAATAGGTCTCGCGCACCACATCGACGATCTGGCGCACCGTGGCGGTTTCCAGCCCGAGCACGTTGTCGATAAAGATCGGGCGGTCCAGATCGGCATCGGTGAAGCCGTAGGTCTTCGGGTCGAGTTCCGGGTGCGGGTGAGGCACTTGCAGCCCAAGCGGGTCGAGCTTGGCTTCCAGATGGCCGCGCACGCGATACGTGCGGATCAGCATCAGCGCGCGCAAGCTGTCCTTGGTGGCGGCGCGAAGCTGGTCGGCGGTCGGCCCGGCGGCCGTACGGCGCTCGATCGGCGGGGCCGGTTCCGGCTCGGCCATCGCCGGCGGGCGCGGCGCCCAGGACGCACCGGAGGCGTCGGTCAGCACCGAACGGGCTTCGTCGTTCAGGCTTTCGAACAAATCGGCAAAACTGGGATCGACCGATTTGGGATCGTCGATCCACCGCGCATACAGATCGCTGATGTATGCGGCGTTGGCGCCGGTGAACGCAGTGGCGAGAATATCGACGCCTGCCATCGGAAGTCCTTCGTGCTTCAGTGTCTGCGGCCAGTGTGGCGCAGAGCCGTTACATAGCGGTGCACAACAGCGTTAGCGGTGGGACGTCTGGCCCCCAGCCCAGCCATTGGCGCATATCGCAGCGATCCCTGGCCAGCGCTCAATGGCCGCCACGGCGACGGTTCCGCCGCAGCCATAGCCGGGCGGACCGTATTTTGGAACCCCGATGCTGCCGGCAACACAGACGTTCAACCGGCGCACGCAGCGCTAATACCAAATCTCGCTGACCAATACTCATCGTCGTTGCCGGGCCTGACCCGGCAATCCATGGCGCCGCACAGAGCATCTCGCGTCTAACACCGAGCGCTGACATGGATCGCCGGGTCAAGCCCGGCGATGACGATTGAATGGATCATGGGTTGTCGCCCACGAGAATTGGTATAACGCCGGCTGCGCTGATTGAGAAGACGTGCCGGCGTTGTAACCGTAGAGTTACCACTCCGAAAATCTGCACTCCGCGAACCGTCAGGGAAGACACCGAACCATGAACAGACCCGTTGCGGCTTTGGCGCTCGCCATCGGACTAGCCGGGTTGGCGGCACCCCAAGCGCTGGCGCAGACCGCCGTTGCGCGCGTGGTGATGCTGGAATTGGCCGGCGGCGCGCCGGGTATTTGCCAAAACGGTTACGTCTTCTCGCGCAGCGGCGCATCTGGCAATTCGCTGGGAAGCTTCGTCATTCCGGCCGGCAACGTGTTCCTGATCACCGATATCGACTGGCAGTACAACGCTCCCACCGGTGCGGCAGAAGCGGGCCAACAGCAGACGCTGCGGCTGTCGGCGGTGCCCAAGACCGGAGGCGGCTTCGGTGTGATCGTGCTGGAAAGCACCATCACTTTGAGCAGCGCGGGTCAGGGCGGAACGTCGGCCACCGTGCATACTCCGGCGGCGATCAACAGCAACGCGACGATCTGCACCGATATCACCCCAGGCCCATTTTCCGGCGGCGGCGGCGTGCAAAGCGTGATTATCCGCGGCGTATTGCAGGCCGGGTGGATGCCATAATCCTGAGCAGACTGGCGGCGCGATCAGGCCCGGCCCAGGGCACGCGCCCCGGGCCGGATCACTGTTCGGTGTGGTTTAGCCGCGCAGCGCCCGCACCATGGTGCTGCCCAGCGCCGCCGGGCTTTCGGCGACGTGGATGCCGGCCAGGCGCATTGCCTCGATCTTGGCCTGTGCTGTGTCGCGCCCGCCGCTGATCACCGCACCGGCATGGCCCATGCGGCGGCCCGGGGGCGCGGTCACCCCGGCGATGAAGCCCACGGTCGGCTTCTTGATTTTGTTGGCGGCCAGGAACTCGGAGGCATCGATTTCGCTCTGCCCGCCGATTTCGCCGATCATGATGATCGCCTCGGTCTCATCGTCGGCCAGGAACATTTCCAGGATTTCGATGAAATCGGTGCCCTTCACCGGGTCGCCGCCGATGCCCACGCAGGTGCTCTGCCCCAGGCCCGCCGCCGTGGTTTGCGCCACCGCCTCATAGGTCAGCGTGCCAGAGCGCGAGACGATGCCGACCTTGCCGCGCCGGTGGATGTGGCCCGGCATGATGCCGATCTTGCAAGCGTCCGGCGTGATCACGCCCGGGCAATTCGGGCCGATCAGCCGCGACTGGCTGCCGGACAGCGCCCGCTTGACGCGCACCATGTCCAGCACCGGGATACCCTCGGTGATGGTCACGATCAGCTTCACCCCGGCGTCGATGGCTTCCAGGATGGCGTCCGCCGCGAACGGCGGCGGCACATAGATGGCACTCGCATTGGCGCCGGTCACCGCGACCGCTTCGGCCACGGTGTCGAACACCGGCAGATCGAGATGCTTGGTGCCGCCCTTACCGGGGGTCACACCGCCCACAACCTTGGTGCCATACGCGATGGCCTGTTCCGAATGGAACGTACCTTGCGCGCCGGTGAAGCCTTGGGTGATGACGCGCGTATTGGCGTCCACCAGGATCGCCATTAGGCGTTCTCCTTCACAGCCTTGACCACTTTTTCAGCGGCGTCGGCGAGGTTGTCGGCAGCGATGATCTTCAGCCCGGAATGCGCCAGGATCTGCTTGCCCAACTCGACGTTGGTGCCTTCCAGGCGCACCACCAGCGGCACGTTCAGGCTCAGTTCGCGCGCCGCCGCCACCACGCCCTCGGCGATCACGTCGCAGCGCATGATGCCGCCGAAGATGTTGACCAGAATGCCTTCGACGTTCGGATCGGACAGAATGATCTTGAACGCCGCCGTCACCCGCTCCTTGGTCGCACCGCCGCCGACGTCGAGGAAGTTGGCCGGGGCCGCGCCGTACAGCTTGATGATGTCCATCGTGGCCATCGCCAAACCGGCACCGTTGACCATGCAGCCGATGGTGCCGTCCAGCGCCACGTAATTCAGGCTGTGCTTGGCGGCTTCGAGTTCCTTGGGATCTTCCTCGGCCTCGTCGCGCAGCTTTTCCAGTTCCGGATGTCGGAACAGCGCGTTGTCGTCGAAGCTGACCTTGGCATCGAGCGCCACGATCTCACCGGCGCCGGTCACCACCAGCGGATTGATCTCGACAATCGCGCAATCCAGCGACACGAACGCCTTGTACAGCGCGTCCACGAAGCGGCCGAACACGCCCACCTGCTTGCCGGTCAGCCCCAGGCTGAACGCCAGCCGGCGGCTGTGAAAGCCGGAAATGCCGCTGGCCGGATCGACCGCCACGCGCAGGATTTTCTCGGGATGGTGCTCGGCCACCTCCTCGATCTCCATGCCGCCTTCGGTCGAGGCCATGATGGTGACGCGCGAGGTGGAGCGGTCGATCAGCAGCGACAGATACAGTTCGCGGGCGATGTCGCAGCCTGCTTCGACATACACCCGGTTGACCCGCCGCCCGGCAGCGCCGGTCTGCTTGGTCACCAGCGTGTGGCCGATCATGGCTTCCGCCGCCGCCGCCACGTCCGCCGCCGACTTGGCCAGCCGCACGCCGCCCTTGCCGTTCGGATCGCCGGCGAAGCGGCCGGCGCCACGTCCGCCGGCGTGGATTTGCGACTTCACCACATAGACCGGCCCCGGCAGCTTGGCCGCAGCCGCGGCGGCCTCGTCCGGGGTCCAGGCGACGTGGCCTTCCAGCACGGCCACGCCGAAGCCGCGCAGCAGGTCCTTGGCCTGATATTCGTGGATGTTCATGATCTCAGACGCCCAGCTTGCGGAAAGCGTCCATCAGATCGGCAACTGCCTTGCAGGACTTGTCGAACGCGGCCTTTTCCGCCGGATCGAGCTGGATTTCCACGATCCGCTCGGCGCCGCCCGCGCCGATCACCACCGGCACGCCGACATACAGATCGGTCAGCCCATATTCGCCGTTCAGCTTCACCGCGCAGGGCAGCACGCGCTTCTTGTCCTTCAGGTAGGCTTCGGCCATCGCGATGGCGCTCGCCGCCGGGGCATAGAACGCGCTGCCCTTTTCCAGCAGCTTTACAATTTCTCCGCCGCCGTTGGCGGTGCGGGCGCAGATCGCGTCGATGCGCTCCTGCGTGGTCCAGCCCATCTTGATCAGGTCGGGCACCGGAATGCCGGCCACCGTGGAATAGCGGGTCAGCGGCACCATGGTGTCGCCGTGGCCGCCGAGCACGAACGCGGTGACATCCTCGACCGAGACGTTGAATTCCTGCGCCAGGAACAGGCGGAAGCGGCTGCTGTCCAGCACGCCCGCCATGCCGACCACCTTGTTGGCGGGCAGGCCCGAGCGTTCCTGCATCACCGCCACCATCACATCGAGCGGGTTGGTGATGACGATCACGAATGCGTCCGGGCAATGCGTCTTGATGCCCTCGGCCACGGTGGCAATGACGCCCGCGTTCTTGGCCAGCAGGTCGTCACGGCTCATGCCCGGCATGCGCGGGAAGCCGGCAGTGACGATCACCACATCCGCGCCCGCGATGGCGGCATAGTCCGAACCGCCGCTCATGGCGCTATCGAACCCGTCCACCGGGCCGGACTGCATGATGTCCAGCGCCTTACCGGCGGCGACACCCCCGAACACGTCGAACAGGACGACGTCGCCCAGTTCCTTCAGCCCAATCAAATGGGCCAGCGTGCCGCCGATGTTACCGGCGCCGACGAGGGCGATCTTGTTGCGTGCCATGCGGGGAGAGTCCTTCCACGGGCGAATGCGGCGCCGCCCCCCAGCGGAGGGCTGAGAAGCACGCGTCTGCCGGGCACCCGGCTGCCCGGAAGGCGAGGCGTTGCTAGCCCAACCCGCCGGGCACGGCAAGACGCAGGTGCAGCATGAAACTGCCGCCGCCGAGACTGGTTCGCGCTACTGGCTCGGAACGGCTTCCCACCAGCGCAAGAATGCCGGTTCGGCGGGCGTGCCGATGGATTGCAGATAGGCGCTGAGCGCAATGATGTCGGCGATACTGACCAGCTTGGCGTACGATGGCATACCCTGCGCGCCGCCGCCGCGCAGCGCCTCGACGATGTCGCCCTGGCGCGCGATGTTCGGCCCCATGGTGCCGTAGCCGTGCATGCCGTGGCAGCCATAGCAGTTCAGCTTCAAATACAATTTGCGGCCCTGTGCCGCCGAACTGAGCACCGGCGGCGCCGCTGGCGGGGCCGGATCGGCAATCGCTGGCAACGCCAGCGATGCCGCGATAGCGAACGATCCCAGCAGAGCGAGCAGAACGCGCATCGTGCGGTCTCCTTGAAGCATGCGGCCACGCGCCGCGCGCAGGGTCATGGCGGACTCTCGGCCAGCGGCACGCCGTAGCCGTGCAGGATGGCGGCGATCTCGGCCGCGCGCCGGATCAGCGCGCCGTCCAGCGCATCGCGCCGCGCGGTGTCGGCCTTGCGCACGCCGAGCGAGATGGCGAACACGAACGCCAGTTCCGGCTGGGCGGGGTCGGCTAGCACCGGGGTCACCGCCAGTTCGCCCGGATGACGCTGGGCGAAGTAGCCGCCCACCGGCCCCCAGAGCAGCGCCAGATCGATCTCGCCAGCCGCCACCGCATCGACGATCCGGCCCGGCTGGCCTTGCGGCACGCTGCCAAAGACCGGGAAGCCGGTGATGTTATCGGCGATCCCGCGCCGCGCCAGCGCCTGCGCCGGCGGCGTATTGGCGCCGTCGGCGCCGAGCGCGGGCAGGCCAATCTTCAGTGCTCGCAGCCCTGGCGCGTCGAAATCCACCGGCGGCAGGCGCTGCGCCATGCGCGAAACGGCGACGTAGCTGGAGCGGTAATACGGCTTGGTCGTGGCCACCGCCGGGAAGCCATCGGGCACCGCCATGACCACGTCGCAGGCGCCCGCGAACAGAGTGCGGCGCAGAAAGCCGCGCCGCGCCGAACTCCACGCGAACGCCAGCTTCATCCCCAGATCGGCAGCCAGCACGCCAGCGATCTTGTCCTCGAACCCCTCGCCGCGCTGGTTGGAAAACGGCAAGCTGTCCGGGTCGGCGCAGACGCGCATCGTCTCTGGCGCAGCTTGCGCCGAACCGCAGGCGCCGATCAGCAGAGCCGCCAGCAGAGCCGCCAGCAGAGCCGCCAGCAGAGCCGACAGCAGCGCGGCAGCGCGGTTACGGCAGTTTGAAAACATGCACCGCGCCGCTGGTTGCCGTCGATGTGGTGGTGGGCCCGGGCGGCGGCCCGGCGTGGTTGTTATCCCACGCGCCATTCGGGCAGGACCCGCCGGACATGCCGCCCGCGATCCAGCCGGTACCGGTGTAGACCGCGATGCGCTGCTTGCCGTCCGCGCCGGTGAAACTGATCGGGTTCGCGCCGATGCCGCACTCAAGCTGGGCCTGGAACAGCGGCGCGCCGGTGGTAAGATCGACCTTCAGCGACCAATTTTCAGCAATGAATGGCTTGGCCAGCAGCACTTTGCCGGTCTTGCGGTCCATCGTGTAGGCGTAACCGTTCTTGTCGAAATGCACCAGCAACTGGCGGTTCGCCTTGCCCGCCCACGGCAGGTCGACGGCGATATATTCGTTGGTGGCGTCGAAATCCCAATTGTCGTGCGGCGTGACCTGATAGGCCCACACCGCCGCCCCGGTGTCAGGGTTGCGCGCAAACACGCTGGTGGCCCATTTATTGTCGCCCGGCCGCAGGTCTGGGTTCCAAACGCCGGGATTGCTGGTGCCGTGAAACAGCAATTTCAGCGCCGGATCGTAGGTCAGCCACGACCACACGGTGCCGCCGCCCTGTTGCCACATATTGTTGGCGGGCCACGTCGTCACTCCAAGATTGGCGCCTTGGTCCTTCGGATAGAAGGCGTGGAAATCCGGGCCGATTTTCACGTCGGTATCCGGGCCGGTGCTGTAGGCCCGCCAGACTTCATGCCCGGTCGCCAGATCCAGCGCCGCCACCCAGCCGCGAATGCCAAGCTCGCCGCCGGAATTGCCGACAATCACCTTGTCGCCGACGATCAGCGGCGCCCCGCTCATGGTCATGCCGGTCAGCGGTTCGCCCATGCTGGTGCGCCACACTTGCGCCCCGGTCACCGCGTCCACCGCGACCACGCCGTCGTCCAGCAAGGTGAACACGACCTTGCCGCTGGCATACGACGCGCCGCGATTGACCGTGTCGCAGCAGGCGACGCCGCGCGCGTATTCATTCACCGGCGGCGTGAATGTCCACTTCACCGCTCCGGCGTTGGCCAAATCGATGGCGATCAGACTGTTCGGAAATGGGGTCACGACGTACATCGTGGTGCCCGCGACCACCGGCTGGCCTTCCTGGCTGCCGTGCAGGCCGGACGGCACCGAGAATTCCTCGACCAGTCCCGCGACATTGGCCGGCGTGATGTCGGTGAGCGTGCTGTAGCGCGTGCCCTGCAACGTGCCAGCTGGGGTGGTCCACTCCGCCCCCGCCCCCTGCGCGCCAGCCACGCCCGGCACGAGTGCCGCAGCGCCAAGCATCGCCGCCCCAAGCCGCGCCGTCAGCGCCCAGCCCGCACGCCGTTTCGCCATCGTGGTTCCCCCGCGCACTATCGCGCGCAAGGTGGCCGAGTGCCGCAGCAGGGCAACAGCGCCCGGCGGAGACAATTGCGTGACAGTTGTGCGAGGGCGCGCGAACCTGCCGCAGCCCTCAGGTCAAATGCGGCAGCGCCAAATATTCCTGGCTCTGCATCTCCTCCAGCCGCGACGCCGTGCGCTCGAACGCTTTGGCGCCCTCACCGCGCTGGTACAACTGATCCGGCATCGCGTCGGCGGAGGCGACCAGCTTCACGCGGTGATCGTACAGCGCATCGATCAGCACGATGAAGCGCCGCGCCACGTCGTAGTTGTCGGGCGACAGGCGCGGAATGCCGTCCAGCACCAGCGAGTGAAAATGCGTGGCCAGCGCCAGATAATCGCCCGCCCCCAGGGCGGTGCCGCACAGCATATCGAATTCGAAGCGCGCCACGCCTTCAGCAGCCTGCGGCACCACGAAATTGCGCCCGCTGACCCGCAACCGCCCCTCGCGCGCCGGGGTGTTGCCGGTCAGTTGCGCGAACGCGTCGTCCAGCGCCCGTTCCGCGCGCCCGCCAACCGGCGTGTGCCAGGTCACCATGCCGCGCAGCCGGGCGCGGCGGAAGTCCCGCCCGGCCTCCAACACCAGCACATCCAGATGGCGCTGGATCAGCGCGATGAACGGCAGGAACGCGTCCCGCCCCGGCTGGCCCGCAAACAACTCGTTCGGCGTGGTGTTGGAGGTCGCCACCACCACCACGCCGCGCGCGAACAGCGCCTCGAACAAGCGGCCCAAAATCATCGCGTCGGCGATGTCGTTGACCTGGAATTCGTCGAAACACAGCAGCGCCGCCTCGGCGGCGAACGCATCGGCCAACGGCGGGATGGGATCGTCCGCACCTGGGTTGGCCTGCCGCCACGCATGGATGCGCTTGTGCGCGTCCTGCATGAAGTGATGAAAATGAATGCGCCGTTTGCGGCCCACATCGGCGGCGGCAAAGAACAAATCCATCAGCATGGATTTGCCGCGCCCGACCTCGCCCACCAGATACAGCCCGTTCGGCCGCGCCTCGTCCGCCCAGTCCGCCGGGCGGCGGCGCAGCAGGCGCGAGAACAGGCCCTGTCCGGCAGCCAGTTTCAGCGGCGGATCGTAGCCACGCAGCTTGACCCACAAATCCTGCAACCGCTCGGCGGCCATGCGCTGCGACGGGTCGGCCACCAGCCGCCCGTCGGCGACCAGCGCGCGGTAGGCGGTCAGCGGGCCTTGCTCCAAGGGATTGGCGGATAGCTGCGCGGCGCCGGGCGGTAAATCCATGATGCGCCGCGCATAGCTGGAAACGCTTCAGGGTTCAATTGAACCGGCGCCGCATGACGCGGCTGCTGGCGCGCACGGGCCGCACGCCGTAGAATCGGCGCACGTTGCCGGAGCTTCTGGATGATCCGCCTCGACTACGACGCGCTGCGCGCCACGCCGCCCGCCACCGATCCGTTCGCGCATGTCGTGGTGGAAAACTTTGTGCCGCCCGGCCCGCTGGCCGCCGTGGTGCAAGACCTGCCGGCGATGACGCAGGGCGGCTCGTTTCCGATCAACGGGTTGAAGCTCGGCCCGAACGCCCGCGCGCTGGTCGAGGAACTCGAAGGCCCGGCGCTGCGCGGCGCAATCGCGGCAAAATTCGGTCTCGATCTGTCAGGCGCGCCAACCATGCTGACTCTGCGCGGCAATTCGCGCGAGAAGGACGGCCGGATTCACACCGATTCGGTGTCCAAGCGGGTGACGGTGCTGCTGTACCTGAACCCGCACACCGCCGCCTGGGCCAAGCACGACGGCTGCCTGCGTCTGCTGCGCGGGCCGGACGACATCGAGAACTACGCCCGCGAAGTACCGCCGGTGGACGGCACGCTGCTGGTGTTCCCGAACGGCCCGAACACGTGGCACGGCCATAAACGCCATGTTGGACAGCGCTACGTGGTGCAACTGAACTACATGGCGCGCGACGGCGCCGCCCGCTCGGAACTGCGCCGCCACCGCATTTCCGCCTTCCTCAAACGGCTCACCGCGTAACCGGATACTTGTGCATGATCGACGCCGAAACCCTCGTCCGCGCCTACTACGCCGCCTTCAACGCCGGGGATGTGGAAGCGTTTCTGGCGCTGTTGACCGAAGATGTGGCGCACGACATCAGCCAGGGGCCGCGCCAGACCGGGCGCGAGCTGTTCCGGCCGTTTCTGGACCACATGAACCGCTGCTACCGCGAGCGGATCGCCGATCTGGTGGTGCTGACCGAACCCAGCGGCACCCGTGCGGCAGCCGAGTTCATCGTGCACGGCAGCTACATCGCCACCGACCCCGGCGTACCGGCCGGCACGCCGCCTGCCAGCGGGCAAACCTATGTGCTGCCGGCCGGCGCGTTCTTCGACATCCACGAAGGCCGCATCGCGCGGATTTCCAACCACTACAATTTAGGTGACTGGGTCCGCCAAGTCGGCGGCAACTAGGAAAGCAACAGGCTATGCCGCATTACGACCGCCGCGCCTGGACGCCGTTTGTGGTCTGCGTCTTTCTCGCCGCGATGGCGATGGTCTACGCAGGCGAACGGTTCGGATCGCGCGGCATCGGACGGACCGGCACCATGCTGGCGCTGCTGTCCGCCATCGGCCTCGGCATCATGAGCTACGCCGCCTGGTGGGCCCAGGACGAAGCATCTCAATAGGAGAAGCAACGGCCCAATAGCGCGCGCCCGGCGGCCGCATGCCGCCGGGCGCAACCCTGTTTATGCTGCCACGTCCACCATCACCACTTCGGCGTCGTCGATGGCGACGATCTCAAGTTCGGTTTCGCCGGTGATCGTCACGCCGTCGCGGGTGTTCACCGGCACGCCGTTCACCGTCACGGCACCGCTCGCGGGCACCAGATAGGCCACTCGGCCCGGCTGCAGGCTTTGCCGCACCGACGCGCCTTTGCGCACTGTGCCTGCCAGCACCGCCGCGTCGGCATACAGCGGCAGCGCCGAACCATCGGCACCCGCCCGCCCGTCGGCCAGCGGCACCAACGCGCTTTCCGGCGACTTCGGGAACGTGCGGGTGCCCCAGCCCGGCTGCACGCCGCGCTGGTTGGGGACGATCCAGATCTGGAAGATCCGGGTGATCTCTTTCTCCATATTGTATTCAGCATGCACGATGCCGGTCCCGGCGTGCATCACCTGCACGTCGCCCGCGACCGTACGGCCCTCGTTGCCCAGGCTGTCCTTATGGGTGATCGCGCCGTCGCGCACGTAGGTGATGATCTCCATCTCGCGGTGCGGATGCGGGTCGAACCCGGTGCCCGGCGCGATTTCATCGTCGTTCCACACCCGCAGGCCGCCGACGCCCATGCGGTTCGCATCGTGATAGCTGGCGAAGCTGAAGTGATGCTTGGCGTTGAGCCAGCCATGGTTGGCCCCGCCGAGACGCCCGTACGGCTGCACTTGAATCATCGGTCTCTCCTGTGATCGTTCGATATCGAACGGTTGAGCGGGAGGTGGGGGACCTATGGATATTCGGCAAGAGGCCGTTCGGCACCGGCCTGCGCGGCAGCCATGCCTAGCTTGCGCAACAAGTCGCCGAGTTGATCGAGCTCCGGCGCATTCAATCCGGCCATGGCCTGTGCGATGTCGCCCGCATGCAGCGGAAACAGCTCCTCGATCATCGCACGTCCGGCGGCGGTGAGTTCGACCCGCACTTGCCTGCGGTCATCCGCCGCGCGCACCCGCAACACCAAGCCGCGCGCTTCGAGCTTATCGACCAGATCGGTCATGTTGCCGGCGCTGGTCAGCACTTTACGGCCCAAGTCACGATGGGTCATCGGCCCCTTGTGCAGAATGACCTCCAGCACCCCCAGCTGGGTGAGCGTCAGGCCCAAAGCGTGCAACCGGACCTCGACCCTGGATGCCACAGCGCGGCTGGCGCGCAGCAGCTTCACGTAACTGCGGACCGCGGCCACCACGGCAGGGTCGGTTACACCGTACATGGTCAACGGTTCATCATGATCGGCAGCCCGGCATGCTCCAGCACATGCCGGGTGACGCCGCCCAGGATCAACTGGCGCAACCGGCTGTGCGAATACGCCCCCATGGCCAGCAAATCGGCGCCGAATTCATGCGCCGCGTGCAGCAATCCGGCCCCCACTTCACGGTCCTTCGGCTTGAATGTGGCAATCTCGGCTGCAATGCCGTGCAGCGCCAGATATTCCACCAAGTCCGGCGCGCCCGGCCCGCGCCGTTGATATTCTTCGGCCGACAAAATACGCACCGCACTGGCGCGCTGCATCCACGGCAAGGCGGCCCACACGGCGGAGGCCGACTCGGCCGTGCCGTTCCAGGCCAGACAGATGCGTGTGCCAAGCGTCGCCGGGGGCTCGCGCGGAGCAATCAACACCGGGCGGCCAGAATCGAACAGCACCGCATGCAGCGCGTCGGACGACGAAATGTCCTCCGATGTTTCCAGATGCGGGACCACGGTCAGATCGGCCAGCCGCGCCTGCTGGGCCACCAAATCTTCCTCGCGCCCGGTCACCGTGGCAAAGCTGGCGGTGGGCATGTGCACGCCGGGCGCCGGTTCGCCGAGATGGACGTTATGCTGGGCCACGAATTTTTCGAACATCGCCCGCACCGCGCGGGCCCGCTCGCCGCTTTCGGTCTCGGCAGCTTCCATCATTTCTTCGATCATCGCACCGGACAAGCCCTCGCCCGCCAGCGGCGCCACGTCGCGGCTATCGACGCGCACATGCAGCGCCAGCACATGGGCGTTCCACGCCTGCGCCACGATCAGCGCGGTCGACAAAGCGGCCTCGCCGTCTCTGGTTCCGGTCAATGGCAGCAATAGCTTGCGGATCGGCATGATGTCGTCTCCAGTGGCCGTCACGGCGCTATCAGTATACTATGTGCTCAATCGCAGCGCGCCCTTGCGCCAGCGCAATTCCGGCGTCTCGCGCATCAATTATTGTCCACTCCAGCACACCCGGCGTGGCGGCAGCCGTCCGGCGCAACACTTCGGGCGTCGCATCGGACGCATCGTGGCTGCGCGCCGCGATCCGGCGTTCCAATTCAGCCAGCGGCGCTTGCAGCCAAAGCCCGGCAAACTTCACGCCGCCAGCCGCTGCCCGCACCCGCCGCCGGTGCTCCGGGTCGAGGAACACCGCATCCGCCACCGCTGCATGCCCGGCCAGCGCCACACCACGCACGGCGTGAAACAGTTCGTCGAAGACATGGCGGCTTTCCGCCGCCGTGTAAGCCGCCTGCGGCAACAATTGTTCTGGCGGCACGCCATGCCGGCGCTTGCGAAACTCGTCGCTGCGCAGCACCAAGGCGCCGGGGGCGGCGCCCAGATCCGGCGCCAGCGCCCGCGCCAGCGTGGTCTTGCCGGTGCCCTGCAAGCCGCCGGCCGCCACAACCACCGGGGCGGCCGGGCGCAAATAGCCCAGCGCCAGCGCCAGATAGGCCGAAGCCTCCGCCGCGCGCCCGCGTGCGGCTTCGACATGCGCGCGCACCATGGCGCGCTGCGACAGAAACAGCGGCAGCCCGGCCACCAGCGCCCAGTCGCCGGTGCGCGCCACATAGCGGCACAGCACCCGGTTGGCCGCCGGGCGGCCGGATTTGTGTTCCAGGTCCATCAGCAGAAAGGCGAGGTCATAGGCCACATCGGTCGTCGCCATCGCCTCGTCGAATTCCAGCGCATCGAATGGCACAGGCTGGCCGCGCCACAGACACAAGTTTCCGAGATGCAGGTCGCCGTGCACCCGGCGGATGAACCCATCCGCCCCGCGCTGCCCCAGCCAGTCCGCGCGCCGCTCCAGTTCGGCCAGCATCCCGGCAAGCCAATCCGCCACCGCAGCCTCCGGCAGCCCGGCCGCCCGCGCCGAGCGGGCGTCGCCCAGCGTGACGTCGCGCTGGGCCGCCGCACCGTCGATCCGCGCCACCGGGGCGGCTGCGTGCAGTGCGGCCACCGCATCGGCCAGCGCATCGAGCCACGGCGCCAATTCGCCGCGCGCCGCCACCGCATCCAGAAAATCCGCCTCCGGCACGCGCGCCATGCGCACCACGTAATCGACCGGCTCACCTGCGCCGCCGAGCGACAGGCCGCCATCGCCCGCGCGATTCACCGCCACCACGTCGCGATACAGCCCCGGCGCGTGCGGCGCGTTCAATTCCAGTTCGCGCAGCGCAGTGCGGTGGCGTTCGGCCAGCGTGGTGAAATCGACGAACGGCAGCCGCACCGCCTTGCGCAGCTTCCACACCGTATCATCGCCGGCGAACACCGCCGAGATATGCGTCTCCAGCGCATCCCGCCCGGCCAGACCGCGTAGCAGGTCAGCCGTCGCCGTCTGCACCGCCGGGATCACGGATACAGCTTCCCGCTCGCCCAGCCGCCGCCGTTGCGCCGGTAGGTCGTACGGTCGTGCAGCCGGAACGGCATGTCCTGCCAGAATTCAAAATATTCCGGCACGACACGATAGCCGGACCAATGCGGCGGACGCGGCACAGCCTCGCCCGGATAGCAGGCCCCGGCTTCCTCCAGACGGCGGAGCAGGTCGCCGCGCTCCGGCAAATTCTGCGATTGCAGCGATGCCCAGGCCCCCAGCCGGGAGTCGCGCGGACGGCTGCTGTAATACGCGTCGGCGTCGGCCTCGCTGACATCCTCGACCACGCCTTCGATGCGGATCTGCCGGTGCAGCGACTTCCAGAAAAACAGTAGTGCCGCGCGGCGATTGGCGTTCAACTCATTGCCCTTGCGCGATTGCTTGTTGGTGTAAAACACAAAACCGCGCGCATCGTAGTCCTTCAGCAGCACAATACGGGCCGACGGCATCCCGTCTGGCGTGCTGCTCGCTACCGTCATTGCGTTGGGGTCGTTCGGCTCGGACGCTGCCGCGTCGGCGAACCAGGCGGCGAAATGCTCAAATGGCTCGCGATGCGGCATCACCGGCTCTCCTGTTGCGCGGCCAGTATGCCGCTTTGCAGCCGATCTGGCCAAGTCCGAGCGGTCATGCTCTTGCCGGGATGCGCCCGGCTATGCGACCCATGCACGCCCGCCCCCATTCAGGACCCAAGCCATGCCCGACGGCGAACCCGCCACTCTCCCGGTCAAAGGGACCCTGATGGCCGGCAAACGCGGCGTCATCATGGGCGTTGCCAACGACCGCTCGCTCGCCTGGGGCATCGCCGCCGCCTGCGCCGCGCAAGGGGCCGAACTGGCCTTCACCTATCAGGGCGACGCGCTGGAAAAGCGCGTGCGCCCGCTGGCCGCCAGCGCCGGCTCGTCGTTCCTCGCGCCGTGCGACGTGGCCGACGACGACAGCATCGACGCGGCGTTTTCCGCCATCGCCGAAAAATGGGACAGCATCGACTTCCTGGTGCACGCCATCGGCTACGCCGACAAACAATTCCTGCGCGGACGCTACATGGACACGCCGCGCGCCGCGTTCCTGCAAGCGATGGACATTTCTTGCTACAGCTTCGCCGCCGTCACCCGCCGCGCCAGTGCCATGATGAAGCCGGGCGGCTCGGTGCTGACGCTTACCTATTACGGTGCCGAGAAAGTGGTGCCGCATTATAATGTCATGGGCGTGGCCAAGGCGGCGCTGGAAGCCTCGGTGCGCTACCTCGCCGCCGATCTCGGGCGCGCGCAGATCCGCGTCAACGCGATCAGCGCCGGGCCGATCCGCACCCTGGCCGCGGCGGGCGGGATCGGCGATTTCCGCTACATTCTGAAGTGGAACCAATACAACGCCCCGCTCGGCCGCAATGTCACCATCGAGGATGTCGGCGGGGCTGGGGTGTATTTCCTGTCCGATCTCGCGGGCGGCGTGACCGGCGAGGTGCATCACGTCGATTGCGGCTACCACGTCGTCGGCATGAAGAACCCGGACGCGCCCGATATCGACACGCGCGAGTAGATATGTCGCATAACAGCTTCGGCCATCTGTTCCGCGTCACCACCTGGGGCGAAAGCCACGGCCCGGCGCTCGGCTGCGTGGTGGATGGCTGCCCGCCGCGCATCCCGCTGACCGAAGCCGACATCCAGCCCTGGCTCGACCGCCGCCGCCCCGGCCAGTCGAAATTTACCACCCAGCGCCAGGAACCGGACACGGTGCGCATCCTGTCCGGGGTGTTCGAGGGCATGACCACCGGCACGCCGATCGCGCTGCACATCGACAACGTCGATCAGCGCTCGAAGGACTATGGCGAGATCGCCCAGCGCTTCCGGCCCGGCCATGCCGATCTGACCTATGAGCTGAAATACGGCATCCGCGATTATCGCGGCGGCGGGCGCAGTTCGGCGCGCGAGACAGCGGCACGGGTGGCCGCCGGGGCGGTCGCGCGGAAAATCCTCGGCGCGGGCGTCACCATTCGCGGCGCGCTGGTGCAGCTTGGCGGGCTGACCATCGACGGGCGCAACTGGGACTGGGACGAAACGCTGAACAACCCATTCTTTTGTCCGGACCCCGCCGCCGTGCCGGTATGGGAGGACTATCTGTCCGATGTCCGCAAAAGCGGCTCATCCTGCGGCGCGGTGATCGAACTGGTGGCCGAAGGCGTGCCGCCCGGCCTGGGTGCCCCGATCTACGCCAAGCTCGACGCCGATTTGGCCGCAGCGCTGATGGGCATCAACGCGGTCAAGGGTGTGGAGATCGGCGACGGTTTCGCCGCCGCCGCACTGTCCGGCGAGGCCAATGCCGACGAGATGCGCATGACCGGCGGACTGGTGGAATTCGGCTCCAACCACGCCGGCGGCATTTTGGGCGGCATTTCCACCGGCCAGCCGGTGGTGGCGCGCTTCGCGGTCAAGCCGACCAGTTCCATCCTGACCCCGCGCCACGCGGTGGACCGCACCGGACACGATGTCGAGGTGTCCACCAAGGGCCGCCATGACCCGTGCGTGGGCATTCGCGCCGTGCCGGTCGGCGAGGCGATGATGGCCTGCGTATTGGCCGACCATCTGCTGCGGCATCGCGCACAAAATGTTGATGCGCCAACCCAGCCTCGGCTCCCCAGAAATTAATCAGGACTGCTGCGGTCCCCTCTCGCGTCCGTAACACAGCTGTGTCATCACTGCGTGTGGGCATGGCGGGGCGGAGGCAGCGATGACGATCGAGCGGACGGATGCGCGGGCCCTGCGGGCGCTGATCGATGCGGTGGGTGCTGCGCACTGGGATGCGCGAATGGCCGAACTCGGCCACGGCGTTGCGCGCGGCCAGTATTCCGGCCGGGCGCTGGCGCAGCGCCATGCCGTGGAACTCACACTGGACCGGCTGCGGCGCGGGCTGAACCGCGCGCCTGGCATCGCCGAGCGGCTGTTGCTCGATCTGGCGGCCGAGACGGCGCAGGTGTTCAACCTCATCACACCCGATGCCCGCGACCGGCTGCGCGCGGCGCTGCGCTTGGCGCTGAGCGGCGACAATACCTTGGTGCCGCTGTTCCACCTGATCCGCACCGCCATGCTGCACCAGCGGCGCGGCTTCGCGGTCGATTTCGCCGGGATCGAGGACGGCGCGCCGTTCGACCTGCTGCTGCGCCGCGACGGTGCGGAAGCGGAAGTCGCCTGCGACGTCGCCTCCGCCGAAGATGGCCGTGACGTGCATCGCGGTGCCTGGGTACGGTTGATGGACCGCGTCGATCCCGATCTGCAAACTTGGCTCGCCGCCCACCCCGGCCGCTATTTGCTGAAAATGACGCTGCCGCAGGGGCTGCGCAGCGACGAGGCCGATCACGACCGGCTGGCGGCACTGCACGGACGTATCCGCGACCTGCTCGTCGAACAGCGCCGCGCCGATCACGACGAAGCCGCCGTGCTGCGGCTCGACCCGCTGCTGCTCGCCGCCGCCCAAGCCAGCGAAACCGGGCTGATGAATTCGTTGCGCCGCGAATTCGGCCACGAAGCGCATCTGGCCGTCACCGCCGCCGGGCGCGGCGTGTTCGTGATGGCGGCCCGCGCCGGGCGCGAAAACGAAGTCGCGGTCGCCATGCGCCGCCGGATGGCCGCCGTCGCCCCCACCCGGCTGACCGGAACCCGGCCGGGCATTCTGGCGCTGTTCATCGAAGACACCGACCGCGCCGAATGGCGGCATTTGCGCGAGCGGCTGGAGTTGGAAGGTGAAACCCGCCAGTTCCTCACCGGCCCCGCCGCACGCTGCGTGGTGGCCGTTACCTGCACCTCACGCCTTGAACTGTTTGGCACACCGGCACCGGATGGGGCCGAGGGCGGCGAACTGCGTTTCCGCAATCCGTCGCATCCGGCGGCGCGGATGCCGGCATTGGCCCCGGCCGTGTTGTCGTCGATGTGACAGACGGCGCCACGCCCGCGCCGCCGCTTCGCCACAGCGCCGCCATTTTCCGGGCTTCCACTCCCGCCATCGCCACCGCAGCGGGAGAGGGCCATGACCGAGACCGATTACCGGCACAAGCTCGATGAGCTGGACTATCTGCTGAACGACCCGGACGCCCGGCTGGAACCGGCGCGCGTCTGGTCGTTGCTGGCCGAAATTTCGCAACACGATCTGGCAGAGCCGGACGGGCACTCGGACTGACGGGCAGGCGGACTGACGGCCACCGCGACGCGAGCGGCGTCGATCCGCAACTGGCGCCGAAGCTGCGGCGCATGCTGCTGTTGCTCGATGCAGGCGGCAGCCCGGACGCACTGATACCAAATCTGGTGGGAGAGAACCCATCATCCATTGAATCGTCATCGCCGGGCTTGACCCGGCGATCCATGCCAACGCTCGGTGTCAGAGGCGCGATGCTCTGTGCGGCGCCATGGATTGCCGGGTCAAGCCCGGCAACGACGATGAGTCTTGGTCAGCGAGATTTGGTATGAATGCTCCGGGCTACCGTCTGCACCGCCTGAAAGGCAGCCGCGACGGTCAGTGGGCGGCCTGGGTATCGGGCTATTGGCGGCTGGTGTTCGCGTTCGATGGCAGCGATGCCATCAATGCCGATCTGGCCGATTATTCCTGAGGGACGCAGTCCATGGACATGTTCGCCAGCGCGCCGGCAGCATCAAAGTCGAGCGCTATCCGTCACCCACAGCCGCTTAGGCCGCTCACGCCTTCTGCGCCGCAATCAAAAACTCCCGATTGCCCTCCGGTCCGGTGATCGGCGACGGCTCGATGCCGAGCACCTCCCAGCCGGGCAGGGCCGCCCACCAGTCGCGCACCCGCTCGCACACCATGGTGTGCACCTCCGGGTCGCGCACCACGCCGCCCTTGCCGACCAAAGCGGGATCAGCCTCGAATTGCGGCTTGATCAGCGCCACCGCCCAGGCCCCCGGCGTTAGCAACGCCAACGGCGCGGGCAGGATTGTGGACAGGCCGATGAAGCTCGCGTCGCACACCAGGACTTGCACTGGTTCGCCGATCTGCCCGGCGGTCAGATGCCGCGCATTGGTGCGCTCATGCACCACCACGCGCGGGTCGCTGCGCATCTTCCAGGCCAGTTGACCGTGGCCGACATCGACCGCGTGCACGCGGGCCGCACCGTGGGTCAGCAGCACGTCGGTGAAGCCGCCAGTCGAGGCGCCGATGTCCAGGCACACGCGGCCTTCCGGCGGCAACGAAAAATGGCTGAGCGCGTGGCCCAGTTTCAGACCGCCGCGCGACACCCATGGGTGGTTCTGGCCACGCACGTCCAACGCCATGTCCTCGGCCACCGGCTGCCCGGCTTTCTCCACCCGGCGGTCGCCGGCATAGACCTTACCGGCCAGGATCAGCGCCTGCGCCCGGGCGCGGCTTTCCGCCAAACCCAGATCGACCAGCCGCTGATCGGCGCGCGGCTTGGCCGCCATGCCTACGCTGTCGCCAGAACGCCGGCGCGGCCCAGCGCCGCAAGCACGGTGGCCACGATGCTGTCCGGGTCGATCCCGGCGTCGATCCACTGCTTGGCCTGGCTGTCGTGCTCGATGAAACGGTCCGGCAGCACCATCGGGCGCACCTTCAGCCCGTGATCCAGCATGCCGTGCGTCGCCAGATAGTGCAGCACCGCCGCCGAGAAGCCGCCTTGGCTGCCTTCCTCGATGGTCACCAGCACCTCGTGATGCCGCGCCAGTTGCGCGATCAGCGCCGTGTCCAGCGGTTTGGCGAAGCGCGCGTCGGCCACTGTCGCGGGCAGCCCGCGCGCCGCCAGCGCGTCGGCGGCCAGCAGCGCCGCCCCCAACCGTGTGCCCAGCGACAGGATCGCCACCTTGCCGCCCTCGCGCACGATCCTTCCGCGTCCGATCGGCAGCACGCTGCCGCGCGCCGGCACCGCCACCCCGGTGCCCTCACCGCGCGGATAGCGGAACGCGCTCGGCTGGTCGCCCAGGCCCGCCGCCGTCGCCACCATATGCGCCAGTTCCGCCTCGTCGCTCGGCGCCATCAGCACGATGCCGGGCAGGCAGCCCAGATACGCCAGATCGAAGCTGCCCGCATGCGTCGCGCCATCCGCGCCGACCAGTCCGGCGCGGTCGATAGCGAAGCGCACCGGCAGCGATTGCAGCACCACATCGTGCACCAACTGGTCGTAACCGCGTTGCAGGAACGTACTGTAGATGGCGCAGAACGGCGCCATGCCCTCGGTCGCCATGCCGGCCGCGAACGTCACCGCGTGCTGCTCGGCGATGCCGACATCGAACAGCCGCCCGGGGAACCGCTTGGCGAAGCGGTCCAGTCCGGTGCCGGACGGCATCGCGGCGGTGATCGCCACGATGTTCTTGTCGGCTTCGGCCTCGGCGATCAGCGCGTCGGCGAACACGCGGGTGTAGCTCGGCGGGCCGGGCGGCGCCTTGGCCTGCTCGCCGGTAATGACGTTGAACTTGCTGACCGCGTGCAGCTTGTCGGCACTTTCCTCGGCCGGCGCGTAGCCCTTGCCTTTCTGCGTGATGACATGCAGCAGGAACGGGCCTTCCTTCTCGTCCGCCGGGTCCGACGCCTCGCGCACGTTGCGCAGCACCGGCAACAGATGGTCGAGGTTATGGCCGTCGATCGGGCCGAGGTAATAGAACCCCAACTCCTCGAACAGCGTGCCGCCGGTCAGAATGCCGCGCGCGAACTCGTCGGCGCGCTTGGCGGTGCGTTCCAGCACGCGCGGGAAGCGCTTGACCATGCGCGCGGCCACGTCACGCAGGCTGAGGAACCGCTGCGAGGACAGCAGCCGTGACAGATAGGCGCTCATCGCACCCACTGGCGGCGCGATCGACATCTCGTTGTCGTTGAGGATGACAATCAGCCGCGAGCGCATGGCGCCGGCGTTGTTCATCGCCTCGTAGGCCATGCCGGCGCTCATCGAGCCGTCGCCGATCACGGCCACCACATGGCGGTTGTCGCCTTGCAGATCGGCGGCGGCGGCCATGCCGAGCCCGGCGGAGATCGAGGTGGAGGAGTGCGCGGTGCCGAACGGGTCGTAGGCCGATTCCGAGCGGCGCACGAAGCCGGACAGACCGCCGCCCTGGCGCAGCGTGCGGATGCGCTCACGCCGTCCGGTGAGGATTTTGTGCGGGTAGCACTGGTGCCCGACGTCCCAGATCAGGCGGTCATCAGGGGTGTCGAAAATGGCGTGGATGGCGACGGTGAGTTCGACCACGCCGAGGGAGGCGCCGAGATGGCCGCCGGTTACCGAGACGGCGTCGATGGTTTCGGCGCGGAGTTCCTCGGAGAGCTGCTTGAGCTGGTCGTGGGAGAAGTTCCGCAGGTCCGCCGGGACCCGCACCCGGTCCAGAAGCGGCGTGGCGGGCCGGCTGGCGATGGGCGTAGGCGGGAGCGGGGCATTCATATCGGGTGCTTTCAGTTCCGCCGGGTGACCATGAAGGCGGCGAGGCGGCGCAGATGATCGGCGCCTTCGCCGAAGCTGTCGAGATGCGCGGCGGCCTGGGTCGCGAGGTGTTCGGCCTGGGCGCGGGCGCGCTCGACGCCGAGCACGGCGACCATGGTGGCCTTGCCCTGCTCGGCGTCCTTCCCCGCGGTTTTGCCCAGTTCGGCGGCGCTGCCCTCGACGTCGAGCAGGTCGTCGGCGATCTGGAAGGCGGCACCGACGTCGCGGCCATAGGCGGCGAGAAGGTGGCGCTGATGCAGTGGCGCGCGGCCAAGAATGGCGCCGGCCTCGACGCTGTATTGGATAAGACGGCCGGTTTTCATCGCCTGCAGGCGGCCGACCTCGTCGGCGGTGAGTTGCTGACCCTCGGCCAGCATGTCGATCATTTGGCCACCGCACATGCCGCGCGCGCCGGCGGCGTGGGCGAGGGCCACCACCAGTTCCGCGCGTGCCTCGGGGTTGGAATGGGTCGCGGGCTCGGCCAGCACCTCGAAGGCGCGGGTTTGCAAGGCGTCGCCGGCGAGAATGGCGGTGGCCTCGTCGAACTGCTTGTGGGCGGAAGGCTTGCCGCGGCGAAGATCGTCATCGTCCATCGCCGGGAGGTCATCATGCACCAAGGAATAGGCGTGCAGCATTTCGACCGAGGCGGCGACGCGGGCAGCGCAGTTGCGGTCGACCCCGAACAGCCCGGCGGTTTGTATCACCAGAAAACCGCGCATGCGCTTGCCGCCGCCAAGGGTGGCGTAGCGCATGGCCTCGAACAGGCGGGATTCCGGGCCTTCGGGAATGGGCAGCAAGGCATCAATCGCCTGCTCGACTTCGCCGGCGATGCGCTTCACGGCGTCGGCCAGAGACTCCGCGCTCATTCGGCGGACCGCAGGCTAAGGCCGCCATCGACGCCGGCCACGATGGCCTGAACGCGCTGCTCGGCAGCGGCGAGCTTGGCTTCGCAATGGGCCTTGAGGCGGGCGCCGCGCTCATAGGCGGTAATGGCGTCCTCAAGCTTCTGCTGCCCGCCCTCAAGGGCGCGGACAATGCGCTCAAGCTCGGCGAGCGCGTCCTCGAAAGACATGGACGCGACATCGGGCTCGGCGGCGGCAGCCTGGGGAGGAGCGGTGGGGCGGGCGGACATGCAGGGAAGACTCCGATATCGCCAAAGTGTAACGCGAGTTTGCCGTCGATACCCCTTCCAACGTTCGGCGCCAATGCCCCCCCTTGGGGGGGCGCTTGGAGGGGGGAGGAAGAAAGTAAGAAAGCGCTTCTTTTTTGAAAAAAAGAAGCAAAAAACTTTTATCCGATTGGTACTGTGCAAAATGGGAGGTAGAAGTGCGCTAGGATGTGGACTATTGGCTTCGCCGTTGCGGCGGGATTGTACCAATGGAGCAAAGTTTTTTTGCTTTTTTTTCAAAAAGAAGATGACCTTTCCTCCTCTCATCATCCCGACTGTGCAACCGCCCAAC
>JANYDF010000063.1 GCA_025359905.1 Rhodospirillales bacterium | reverse complement strand
CCATGCCACATACGCTCCTTCATTCAGGAGCAGATCTCGAATCACACTTCGCCCACCGATTCCTAGCCCCTGATTGAGTTTGGAGCCTAGCGCCGCCGGCCCTTAGTGGAGCACGGCCCTTAGTGGAGAGTGACGGCGCTGTCGCCCACCACGATCTGGCCGGACAGCCGCTTGCCGCCCACCTTCACCTTATTGAGGTCCACCACCAGCGCGTCCGCCGTGATGCCATACGGCGAGAACAGGCATTTCGGCGTGCAGGAAATCAGCCCCGAGATCAGATTGCGGTTCAGCGTGATGGTGACGCCGTGGCTGCTGAACAGTTCGGTATTGGCATTGGCTGCGCCGGAAAAGGTCAACGGTGCCGTACCGCCGACCAGCGAACCGGAGATGCTCAACGAACCGAAGCCGCCATTGGCCGAGACCATGTCAGCCATCGGCACGACGAACGATCCATTGGCGCCGGAGGTGACCGACACGGCGGTGATCGTCAGCAGCGGTTGCGGCAGCGGGCCGGCGCCGGGCGGCGGATAGAGTTGCAGGTTGAGCGTGATCGAACTGATCAGCCCATCGGCTTGCAAAGACAGATTATCCACCCCAAAGCCCGGCGACGAGGCGTGCGAATGCAGCGTGGTGCCAGTGACGGTGAGTGTTGCGAACTGTTTCTTGCCGTGGGCGATTCCGGTGGTGGAATTGATCGCGGCCACGTCCGCCGACACGTCGAAGCCGGACGGCTGGAGTGTTCCGGGCAGCGCACCCTGGGCGGCGGCCACCGGCGCGAGGCCGGTGACCGTGCCACCGGAGGTGAAACTGGCCGAGACTGCATAGGAACTGCTGCCCG
Source organism: Rhodospirillales bacterium (assembly GCA_025359905.1). Taxonomy (GTDB): domain Bacteria; phylum Pseudomonadota; class Alphaproteobacteria; order Acetobacterales; family Acetobacteraceae; genus CAIPHQ01. The sequence goes on along the minus strand of JANYDF010000063.1, from coordinate 39,485 downwards.
GCACGGCCGCCGCCGCACTGGCCGGCCCGGCCGCGAGCAGCCCGAGGACGGGAAGTGCGGCCAGGACTGAAAAATCTGTGAACGTCACGGTGTATCCTCCTGATGGCGCTGCATACCTAATCGGCTGCAACGATAACTTAGCTTGACAATACGCCAGCCGGGCTGATCACAGCAACAGCAAAACGAAACGGGCTGCACGATCAGCTTCAGGCTTGGCTTGATCGACAGCACATCACTCTCAATCTAGGCGGGCGCGGTTTTTCGTAGTAGACGCGACGGTGGAAGGTGACGGTTAACGGCGTGCCCCGCGCGCTGGCGTCGGAGACCTTCGGCGATGGCTGGCACCGCGTGGAATCCGATGGCAACGGCACCGGATGGCGCTGGACTGATGGCGGCGGCGACGTGCGCGTCGCCGGGGGCCGTGTGCTGGACATCGAGATATCGCAAACCGGCCGCTATTGGCTGGATGCCTGCGATTCAGCGGCGGCAGCCACCGCTGCTGCCTGAGCTATACGCAGTGGCGCAGCAGCGCGGCGGTCAATGCCAAGCATCCGGCACCGCCGCGCACTTCGCCGCCACATACGCCCGCAACGCCTCATCCGCCCCCGCGTCAATCGGCGGCGGCACGTACTCGGCCAGCAACTTCTTCCACTTCTTGTTGGCCCGCTGCACGCTGTCCAGCGAGCCTTCCTCGCTCCATTGCTCGAAGCTGTTGCTGTCCGACAACTCAGCATCGAAGAACGCGGTTTCGTAGTTGCGCATTGTGTGCGCCGAGCCGAGGAAATGCTTGCCAGGGCCGACTTCCTCGAACGCATCAAAACCCAACGCATTGTCGTCCAGCGGCATGCCTTTGGCGAGCGTGTGAAACAAGCCGCATTGCTCGGCGTCGAGCACGAATTTCTCGTAATTCATGGTCAGCGCGCCTTCCATCCAGCCTGCTGCGTGCAGGATGAAGTTGGCGCCGCACAACACGGCGGGCCACATGGAATTCGCACTCTCGGTGGCGCCCTGCGCGTCGGGAATTTTGCTTGCGCACAAATTGCCGCCGCAGCGCAGCGGCACGCCAAGACGCCGCGCCAGTTGGCCGATGGCGAAATAGGCCAGCGCCGGTTCCGGCGTGCCGAAGGTTGGAGCACCCGACTTCAAACTCATCGAGGATAGGAAATTGCCCAGGATGGCCGGTGAGCCTGGGCGTTCCAACTGGGTCAGCGCCACGCACACCATCGCCTCGGCGAAGCATTGCGCCAGGCCGGCGGCCGTCGTTACCGGGCCCATCGCGCCGCCCAGAATGAACGGCACGCACACCGCTGCTTGATTGGCCGCAGCATAGGTGCGGATCACCCGGCTGGCCTCGCCGTCCAGCACCAGCGGCGAATTGACGTTGACGTTGCCGAGAATAACGCAGTTGCGGTCGACAAACGCGGCGCCGAACAGCAGGCGGCACATTTCGATCGATTCGGCGGCGCGCGGCGCGGTGGTAACCGAACCCATGAACGCCTTATCGGACCAGCGCATATGCGCGTAGACCATATGCATGTGCCGCTTGTTGACCGGCACATCCACCGGCTCGCACACCGTGCCGCCGGAATGGTGCAGCCACGGCGTCGCATATGTCAGCTTCACGAAATTCTCGAAATCCTCCATTGAGCCATAGCGCCGTCCGCGATCCATGTCGGACACGAAGGGAGAGCCGTAGGCCGGTGAAAACACCGTGTTGCCGCCGCCGATGATCACGTTGCGCGCCGGATTGCGGGCGTATTGGGTGAACTGGCGCGGTGAACTGGCCTGGATGATCGCGCGGATCATGCCCGGTGGGAAATATAGCCGCTCGCCGTCCAGCCGCGCACCGGCTTTGACGAACAACTGGTGCGCCACCGCGTCGCCGCGAATCTCGAAGCCGATCTCGGCCAGGATGCGGTCGGCGAAGTGTTCGACGCGCAGCAAGCCTTCCTCGGACAGTAATTCGTAAGTCGGGATGGCCCGCGTGATATAGGGCGGCGCCGGGATGGCATGATCCGCCCGCGCCCGCTGCCGCCCGTCGCGCCCGCTGGTGCGGCTGCGCCGGCCGGTGGTGTCCGCGATGCCGGTTGTCATGGCCGTCTGTCCCCCACTGCGTGGCGTCTTCATACAACTTTACACTGGCCCGCAATGCCAGCAACGCGGCAGCGCCATGTTAAATCCCGACGCAGCCGATGGGGCTGCGAGACTTGGGGATATTCAGACATGAGCGAACAAATCACCCAGCCCCGGTTCCCGCGCCGTGGCCGCCGCGTGCTGCTTGGCGCTGCCGCCGCCGTGGTGCTGCTGGCCGGTGCGGCGGGTGTCGCCAAAGCGGTGGAGCGGCATCATCACGGCATGTGGTCGATGCAGGACGGCATTCCGGTGCAGATGATCGAAAAGCGCGCCGACCATATGCTGAGCAAGGTCTCCGCCACGCCGGAACAACAAGCTAAGGTGCACGCGATCATCGAAGCGGCGGCGAAGGATATTGAGCCGCTGCGCGCCGGAATGCAGGGCACGCGCGGCCAATTCGCCGATTTGCTGACCGCGCCGCAAATTGATCGCGCCGCCGTCGAGCATCTGCGCACCGAACGGCTCGCCGCGATGGAGCAGGTGACCCAGCGGGTCAGCAAAGCGGTGGAAGACGCCGCCGAAGTGCTGACGCCGGAGCAGCGGGCGCAACTGAAAGGCGTGATCGCCGAATTCGAAGCGCACCGGCACGGCTAATCGCCCTTCCGCCGCCCCTTCCGGTATGGGAGGGGTGGCGGATGGTTTGCAGCGGGGGACAGGCATGGCGCGGCTGCTGATGATCGACGACGACACGCGGCTTTCCGCCATGCTGGCCGAGTATCTGCTTGGCGCGGGCATCAAGCTGGATGCCCGCGCCACCGCGCGCGAAGGCTTGGCCGCTCTGCAACGCGAAACCTACGACGCATTGATCCTGGACTTGATGCTGCCGGACGCCGAGGGCTTCGACGTGTGCCGGCAGATCCGTGCCCATTCCGACATCCCGATCCTGATGCTGACCGCACGCGGCGAGGAAACCGACCGGGTGGTTGGGCTGGAACTCGGGGCGGACGACTATTTGCCCAAGCCGTTCGGCACCCGCGAATTGCTCGCCCGGCTGCGCGCGCTGCTGCGCCGCCGCAAAGGCGAAATGCCAAGCGGCCCGCCGCCCCTGGTGTTCGGCCATCTGGAAATCGACAAAGGCGCGCGCTCGGTCAAGGTCGATGGCAAACCGGCGGTGCTGACCAGCTATCAGTTCGACCTGCTGGTGGCGCTGGCCGAACACGCCGGGCGCGTGCTCAGCCGCGAACGGCTGATGGATCTGGTCAAGGGCGAGGAACTGGAAGCCTTCGACCGTTCCATCGACGTGCATATTTCGCGCATCCGCGCCGCCGTCGAAGCCGACCCGCGCACGCCGCGCCGGATTTTGACAGTGCGTGGTGCCGGCTACGTTTTCGCCCGCGCGCAGGACGAGGGCGCATGATCCTCGCCCGCAGCCTGTTCTGGCGCATCTATGCCACTTTGCTCGCCAGCCTCATCCTGGCGGCGGCGCTGGTGGCGCTGTTGTGGTCAGCCCTTGGCGACAGCCCGATGCACGCTTGGCGCGAGATGCCGGTGCGCATGCTGGAAGCGGCTATTCCGCCCGCCGACATCCCGCCCGGCGCGGTCGCGGCGGCGGCGGCGCGGCTCGCGGCCGCAGTCGAGGGCGAAGTGACGGTGCTGGACGCCGGCGGCCACTTGGTCGCCATCGCCGGGGCCGATTTGTCGCGCGGGCACATCGACGAGCAAGGCGAATGGGACGGCCGGCGCGGGCATGGCGTGTGGCGCTTCCGATTGCACGACGGGCGCAGCGTGCTGGCCCGTTTCGGCTTGGCGCTGCGGCGGCCCGGCTGGCACGTGCTGGCGGCATTGCTGGCGGTGGCGCTGGCGGTCGGTGTCGCGGCGCTGCCGATTGTGGCGCGGCTGACCCACCGGCTGGAACGGCTGCGCCGGGGCGTCGAACAATGGGGGGGCGGCGATCTGTCGGTCCGGGTGCCGGTTCAGGGCCAGGACGAGATCGCCGCCGTCGCCGCCAGTTTCAATCTGGCGGTCGGGCGCATCCAGGCGTTGCTCGACGCGCATCGGGCATTGTTGGCCAATGCCAGTCACGAACTACGCTCGCCGCTGGCCCGCCTGACCCTGGCCACCGACGTGTGGCAGCAAGCGCCATCCGAGGCGCGGCACGCCGAGATCGCCCGCAATCTGGCGGAACTGGATCAATTGATCGGTGAAATCCTGCTGGCCAGCCGGCTGGAACACGCCGAGCCAAACGCCGCGGCCGAACACGTGGATTTACTGGCGCTGGCCGCCGAGGAAGCAGCGCGCACTGGCGTGGCACTGGACGGCGAGATCGTGAATACCGTGGGCGACCCAAAGCTGCTACGCCGGATGCTGCGCAATCTGCTAGAAAATGCGGCCAAGCACGGCGCGCCGCCGGTGGAATTGCATGTCGGCCGTACCGCGGATGGACGCCCGCGCATTTCCGTGGCGGATCGCGGCCCAGGGTTGCCGGACGGCGAGCGCGAGCGGATTTTTGAGCCGTTCTACCGGCCGGCTGGCCGTCGTGAGGGCGCTGGCGGTTGGGGGCTGGGTCTGTCGCTGGTGCGGCAAATCGCCGCGCGTCATAACGGCACCGTGCGCTGCACGGCGCGGGCTGGCGGGGGCAGCGTGTTTGTGGTCGAACTCGGGCGGCCGGCCGCTTAGCGGATCACGATCTCCGGTATTAATTTTTGCAGCGCGGGCAGCACGCCACCCAACGCATACGGCGTGGGTTGCGCGCACAGCGACACGTCGTTGCAGCCCTCGACACGGAATTTCTGCAACACCCAGCGGCCGACACCGCGCGCGTGCAATTCAGTGGCGATGGCCAGCAAATCGGCATCGTTCAGCAAATTCGCGTGCAGCGTGGTGCGCAGTTCATAGTTGACGCCGCTGACCAGGAGGGCGGACAGCGATTGCCGTGCCTGCGTGCCGCTCTGCGCCTTGCCGGTGACGGCGGCATAGCGGACAAACGGCGCTTTGATATCCAACGCCACCCAATCAAGCAGATGCAGGACTTGGGACAGCAGCAGTGGATTGGCGCCTGAGGTATGCAGTCCGGTGGCGAAGCCAAGGGCGCGAATTTCACTGAGCGCATCGGCCAGCCCCGCCTGAATGGTCGGCTCGCCGCCGCTGATGACAACCCCGTCCAGCAAACCGGCGCGGCGCTTCAGCCACTCCAGCGTCGCATCCCACGAATGCACGCTGCTGCGCCGGTGCGATTGCAGGTGCGGATTGTGGCAGTAGCGGCACGTCAGCGAACAGCCCTGGGTAAACAGCACCGCAGCCATCCGGCCCGGAAAATCCACCGTGCTGAACGGTACAACGCCACCCAAAACCAAGCCACGCCGGCTCACGCCGCCGACGCCTCGCAAATCACGAAGTGGCAGCGTTCGGCGTGTTCGGCTTGCTTGCCAATGTTGAACGAGGATACCGGGCGGTGATAGCCCATCACCCGCGTCCAGACCTCGCAAGGCTGACGCTCGCTGTCGGTCAGGGCAACTTCGTCGTATTGCGGCAGAGTTGCTTGCATGTTGATTTTCTCCAGTTTGTCGCAGTCAGGCGCAGCATAGCTGGCGTTTTGCCGCCAAGCGTTCTTCATCGCAGCGCGGACAAAATTCATGCTCGCCGGTGAGGTAGCCATGCACCGGGCAGACCGAGAACGTCGGCGTGACGGTGATATACGGCAAACGGAAGCGCGACAGCGCGCGCTGCACCAAGTTGCGGCACACCTCGGTCGACGACAGCCGCTCCGCCACATACAAATGCAGCACGGTGCCGCCGGTGTATTTGCGCTGCAAAGCTTCCTGGTGCTCCAGCGCTGCAAACGGATCGTCGGTCAGACCCACCGGCAGTTGCGAGGAGTTGGTGTAGTATGGCCGCGCGTCAGTGCCCGCTTGCAAAATGCCGGGGAAGCGTTTGCGATCTTCCTTGGCGAAGCGATACGTCGCCCCCTCGGCCGGTGTTGCCTCCAGATTGTACAGATGCCCGGTCTGTTCCTGAAAACTCACGATGCGGTCGCGCACGTGGTCCAGCAGTTTGCAGGCGAAGGCGTGGCCGCTCTCGGACGACACATCGTCCTCACCGCCGGTAAAATTGCGGATCAGTTCGTTGATGCCGTTCACGCCGATGGTCGAGAAGTGATTGCGCAGCGTGCCAAGATAGCGCTTGGTGTACGGGAACAGTCCGTCGTCCATATGGCGCTGAATCGTCTTGCGCTTGATTTCCAGGCTGTTGCGCGCCAGATCGAGCAGCGCATCCATCCGCGCATAAAGTCCGGGCAAATCGCCCTTGAACACATAGCCCAGCCGGCCGCAATTGATCGTCACCACACCAACTGAGCCGGTTTGCTCCGCCGAGCCGAACAGGCCGTTGCCGCGCTTCAGCAACTCGCGCAAATCCAGTTGCAGACGGCAGCACATCGAGCGGACCATGTTGGGTTCGAGGTCCGAGTTGATGAAGTTCTGAAAATACGGCAGGCCAAACTTCGCCGTCATGGCAAACAGCCGCTCGGCGTTCTCCGAATACCAGGGGAAATCGTTGGTGATGTTGTACGTTGGAATCGGAAAGGTGAAGATGCGGCCCTTGGCGTCGCCTTCTTGCATCACTTCGATATAGGCGCGGTTGATCGCGTCCATTTCGGCTTGCAGGCCGCCGTAGCGGAACGGCATTTCTTCGCCGCCGATGATCGGAATCTGCTCGCGCAGATCCTCCGGGCAAACCCAATCGAACGTCACATTGGTAAACGGCGGCTGACTTCCCCAGCGCGACGGCACATTCAGGTTGAAGATGAATTCCTGCATGTTCTGCCGCACGTCGGCGTACGACAGATTGTCCTTGCGAATATACGGCGCGAGGTAGGTATCGAACGAACTGAACGCCTGCGCGCCCGCCCACTCGTTTTGCAGCGTGCCGAGAAAGTTCACCATCTGGCCAATGGCGCTGGACAGATGCTTTGGCGGTCCGGCTTCGATCTTGCCCGGCACCCCGTTGAAGCCCTCGGTCAGCAGCATCCGCAGCGACCAGCCGGCGCAATAGCCGGAGAGCATATCGAGATCGTGAATATGCATGTCGCCGTCACGATGCGCGGCGCCGATCTCGGCCGGGTACACGCTGTTCAGCCAGTAATTCGCCACCAGCTTGCCGGCGCTGTTCAGGATCAGCCCGCCGAGCGAATAGCCCTGGTTGGCGTTGGCCTGCACCCGCCAATCTTGCCGGTCGAGATACTCGTTGATCGAGCTCACCGCATCGACGGCGGCGTGGCGGTCGCGGCGGAGTTTGGTGTGCTGGGCGCGATAGATGATGTAGGCGCGGGCGGCGCGGTGCTGGCCGTCACGCATCAGCGTCCATTCCACCTCGTCCTGAATGTCCTCCACGCCGGGCGGACGGTCCGGAAAACGGCCGATCAGCCGGTCGATCACCAGCGACGCCAGCCGGTCGGCCCCCGGATCGCCGAACTCCCCGCTCGCCAGCCCAGCGCGCGCGATGGCGTAGCGGATGCGCTCGCGGTCGAACGAGACCGTCGAACCGTCACGCCGAATGATCCCGGCCCACGGCGGTATGACGGCTGACGGCACGGCTGCAAGCGCGACTCGCATTGAACGACTCTGTCCGGGCGTGAGCGGCGTTGTTCGGCCGTCTGTTGCCGGAATGCCTTGACGCAGATCATTGACACGTCGCGCTTCCCGGTGTGGCCAAGCGCCCGCCGCTGGCCTACGCTGCCGCCTCTGCACCAGACAGCATGGCCATGCAATTTCCGTCAGCCGGTCCTATCGATTGCGACATCCATCCGGCGGTGCCGTCGCTATCGGCGTTGCTGCCGTATCTGGACGGCCACTGGCGCGAATCGGTGATGCAGCGCGGCCTGGACGAATTGCGCACGCTCGCCTACCCGCCCGGCGCACCGTTGTCGGCCCGCCCGGATTGGCGGCCGGCGGGCACCGGCCAGCCGGGCAGTGCGCTGGACGATCTGCGCACTCATGTGCTCGATCCGTTTGGCACGGACATCGCCATCGCCAATTGCCTGTACGGCGTGCCGATGCTGTTCAGCGAAGACCTCGCCGCCGCGATGGCGTGCGCGGTGAACCGTTGGATGGCGGCGGAGTGGCTGGACCGTGAGCCGCGCCTGCGCGCGTCCATCGTGGTTGCCCCGCAGAACGCCGAATACGCGGTCGATGAGATCGACCGCTGCGCCGCCGATCCGCGCTTTGTGCAGGTGCTGCTGCCGGTCTCCGACGAATTGCCCGCCGGGCGGCGCGCGCATTGGCCGATCTACGCCGCCGCCGCGCGCCACGGCCTGCCGGTCGGGTTTCATGCCGGAACCAGCGCCAAGCATCCATCCACCTCGGTCGGCTGGCCGTCATTCGTGGTCGAGGAATATGTCGGGCAGGCGCAAGCCTTCCAAAGCACGCTGACCAGTTTGGTGTGCGAGGGCGTGTTCGCCAAATTCCCAACTCTGCGCGTGGTGTTGCTGGAATCGGGCGTCACTTGGCTGCCGGCGCATCTGTGGCGGCTGACCAAGTTCTGGCGTGGATTGCGCATGGAAGTGCCGTGGGTGGACCGACCGCCCGCCGACATCGTGCGCGATCAGGTGCGCCTGACCGCACAGCCGTTCGACGGCCCGGCTGACCCGGCGCAAGTGTCGCGGCTGCTCGACCAACTCGGTTCGGACGACATGCTGTTGTTCGCCACCGATTATCCGCACTGGCACTTCGACGGCACCGGCGCGCTGCCGCCCGGCCTGTCCCCGGCGCTGGCGCGCAAACTGATGCTGGACAACCCGCGGGCGACCTACCCGCGATTGACGGAGACCGTGGCATGAACGTGCAAAACCGGCCGCTGGCCGAAACCGCCGCCGCCAGCCGACTGAGCGTGATCGACTGCGACATCCACCCCGCCCGCCGCTCGCCGCAGGAACTCGCGCCGTTTCTGGAGCAGCGCTGGCAGGAGCACGCGGCGCAGTTCGGCACCGGCCGCCGCCTGGGCTATCTGGACGGCGTCGCTTACCCGAAAGGCCAGCCCAACGCAGCGCGGCGCGATGCGTGCCCGCCGGAAGGCGGGCCGCCCGGCAGCAGCCTTCGTTTCATGCAGGCCCAGCATCTCGACCCGAACGGGGTGGCGTTCGCCATCCTCAATCCGCTCGGCGCCACTGGCCAGGGCTTCCGCAATCTCGATCTGGCAGCGGCGTATGCGCGGGCGGTGAACGATTGGCAGGTCGCCGAATGGGTCGCCAAGGATGCGCGGCTGCGCGCCTCTGTCGTGGTGTCGTACGAAGACCCTGCGGCGGCGGTGGCCGAAATCGACCGGCGGGCGGGCGACAAAGCCTTCGCGCAGGTCCTTTTGCTGACCCGAACCGCCGAACCGCTCGGCCAGCGCAAATACTGGCCGATTTACGAAGCAGCGGTGCGCGCCGGGCTGCCGATCGGCATTCACGCCTTTGGCTATGGCGGCTGGCCGATGAACCCGGGCGGCTGGCCGTCGTACTACATTGAGGAAATGACCGGCCACGCGCAAAGTGCCCAGTCGCAATTGGTTTCGCTGCTGCTCGAAGGCGTGTTCGAACGGTTCCCGGCGCTGCGCGTGATCATGGTGGAAGCCGGGTTCGCCTGGGCACCCGCGCTGCTGTGGCGGCTGGACAAGCATTGGGCGCGGATGCGTGCCGAAACCCCGCATCTGACCCGGCTGCCATCCGAGTACGCCCGGCAGAACGTGTGGTGGACAACGCAGCCGATGGAGGAAGCCGAGCGCAACCGGCATCTGCTGGACGTGATCGGCTGGCTCGGCTGGGACAGGCTGCTGTTCGCCACCGACTATCCGCACTGGGATTTCGACAACCCCGCCGAAGTGCTGCCAAACGGCGGCACCGAGGCGCAGCGGCGCGGACTGTTTCGCGGCAACGCCGCCGCGTTGTTCGGGCTGGCCTGAATGCCGCGCCACGTTGTCGCGGCGCTGAGCGACCTGCCGCCGGGCCGCTGTAAGCGCGTGGCCGCCGCCGGGCGCGACATCGCGCTGTTCAACGTCGGCGGCGAGGTGTTCGCGTTGGCCGACCGCTGCCCGCACCAAGGCGGACGGCTGAGCGAAGGCCACTTGGTTGGACTTGTCGAGGCGCAGGAGCCCGGACGCTATGTCTGGTCGCGGCCCAACGAAATCGTGCGCTGCCCTTGGCATGGCTGGGAGTTCGATCTGCGCACCGGCCAATCGCGTTGCGAACCACGGCGGCTGCGAACGCAGGCGTACGATGTGGCGCTGGAACCTTGTGACCCAGGGCCGGTCGAGACGTTCCCGGTAACGGTGGACGATTGGCGCATCGCGGTCGATGTGCCGGATGGAAGTGCCACAGCGTAACCATTGCCGCCCAAAGCCGCCTGTCCGGCAACTGTCACACCCTCAGTTGTGCGATCCGCAAGCTAACGGTAAGTCAATCCGGCAAGCCGCCCGGCGACCCCGTGCGGCTGGTGCTGGACTGCCCGCTTCGACAGCGCGGCAGCCCGGTGCGGACAGCGTGGTTTTGATCTCAGGCGCAGGCGGTTGACCAAACGAGATGTTGGATTCCCATCCGAAGCAAGGACTATACGACCCGCGCAACGAGCATGATGCGTGCGGCGTCGGCTTCATTGCCAATATCAAGGGATTGAAATCCAATGATATTATTCGGCGCGGGCTGGAAATCCTGGTCAACCTGGACCATCGCGGCGCGGTTGGCGCCGATCCGCTGGTCGGCGACGGCGCTGGCTGCCTGATCCAGATGCCGGACGCGCTGCTGCGCGACTGGGCGACCTCCAAGGGCCATGTGCTGCCGCCGCCGGGCCGCTATGCGGTGGCGATGTGCTTCCTGCCGCGCGGCGACGTAGCGCGCGACTTCGCGGTGCGCCTGTTCGCCCGCTATGTCGCCGCTGAGGGCCTGACGCTGCTGGCATGGCGCGATGTTCCCATCGACACCACCGGACTGGGCGCACGCGTGCTGGAAGCGATGCCGGTGATCCGCCAGGCGATCATTGCAGCGGGCCCGGCGATCAAGGATCAGGACCAGTTCGAGCGCAAGCTGCTGGCCACCCGCAAGCAGATCCTCAACAACCTGTCCTCGCTGGCCCAAAAGAACGACCTGCCGGGGCTGCGCGAGCTGTACTGCCCGTCGTTCTCCAGCCGCACCGTGGTGTATAAAGGCCTGCTGCTCGCCCCGCAGGTCGGCACGTTCTACACTGACCTTGCCAACCCGCTCACCGTCTCGGCGCTGGCGCTGGTGCATCAGCGGTTTTCCACCAATACTTTCCCGTCCTGGCGGCTGGCGCACCCGTACCGCTTCCTCGCCCATAACGGCGAAATCAACACCGTGCGCGGCAACGTCAACTGGATGTACGCGCGCCGCCACGCCATGGCGTCCGACCTGCTCGGCCCCGATCTGGACAAGATGTGGCCGCTGATCCCGCACGGCCAGTCCGATACCGCGTGCCTGGATAACGCGCTGGAATTGCTGCTGGCGGGTGGTTATTCGCTGGCGCACGCCATGATGGTGCTTATTCCGGAAGCTTGGTCCGGCAACCCGCTGATGGACCCGGAACGGCGGGCTTTCTACGAATACCACGCCGCCCTGATGGAGCCGTGGGACGGGCCGGCGGCGATTGCCTTCACCGATGGCCGCCAAATCGGCGCCACGCTGGACCGCAACGGCCTGCGCCCGGCGCGCTACGTCATCACCGACGACGATCATGTGATCCTGGCCTCCGAAGCCGGCGTGCTGCCGGTGCCGGACGAGCGCATTCTGCACAAATGGCGCCTGCAACCCGGCAAGATGCTGCTGATCGACCTCGAAGAAGGCCGCATCATCGACGACGCCGACATCAAGCAGCAACTCGCCACCGAGCACCCGTACGGCCAGTGGCTGAGCGCGTCGCAGATCAAGCTGGAAGACCTGGCCGATCCGGCGGCCGCGCCGCTCGACGCGCCCACGCACGCCAGCGAAAACCGGCGATGCTGTGTCAGCAGCAGGCGTTCGGCTACACGCGCGAGGATTTGCAATTCTTCCTCGAACCGATGGCGGTGCAAGGCGATGACCCGGTCGGGTCGATGGGCACCGACACGCCAATCGCCGTGCTCTCGCGCCGCCCGCGCCTGCTATACAACTACTTCAAGCAGAACTTCGCCCAGGTCACCAACCCGCCGATCGACCCGATCCGCGAGGCGCTGGTGATGTCGCTGGTCTCGATGATCGGGCCGCGGCCAAATCTGTTGGGCCATCACGCGGGGACGCATCTGCGCCTCGAAGTCGCACAGCCGATCCTGACCAATGGCGACCTGGATAAGATCCGCGCCATTTCCTCGCTGGTGGGCGATGCGTTCCGCACCCAGACCATCGACATGACGTGGCCGTTGGCCGGCGGAGCGGAAGGCATCTCGGCCGCGCTGGACAAACTGTGCCAGAATGCGACCGAAGCGGTGCTGGCCGGGTTCAACATCCTGGTGCTGTCCGACCGCGCCGCATCGGCCGGGCGCGTGCCGATCCCTGCGCTGCTCGCGACCGCCACGCTGCATCATCACTTGATCCGCCAGGGCCTGCGCACCAGCACCGGGTTGGTGGTGGAAACCGGCGAAGCGCGCGAAGTGCATCATTTCTGCGTGCTGGCGGGTTACGGGGCGGAGGCGATCAATCCGTATCTGGCGTTCGACACCATCGAGGAAATCCGCGTCCGCAACCGGCTGGCCATTACGGCCAAGCAGGCGCAGAAGAACTATCTGAAGGCCGTGGGCAAAGGCATTCTGAAGGTGATGTCCAAAATGGGCATCTCCACCTATCAGTCCTATTGCGGGGCGCAGATTTTCGATGCCGTGGGTCTGTCCACTGGCTTGATCGAGCGTTGCTTCACCGGCACCGCGACCACCATCGAGGGCATCGGCCTGCTGGAAGTGGCGCAGGAGGCGGTGCGGCGGCATCGGCAGGCTTACGGCGCCGATCTGCAATACCGTGACCTGCTGGATGCTGGCGGCGACTACGCTTTCCGGCTGCACGGCGAAGACCATGCCTGGACGCCGGAATCGGTGACGCGCTTGCAGCACGCGGTGCGGTCCAATTCGCTCGAAAATTATCGCGCCTTCGCCGCGACCATCAACGATCAGAGCGAGCGGCTGCTGACCATTCGCGGCCTGCTCGACTTGCAGTTCGCCGATACTCCGGTGCCGCTGGAGGAAGTCGAACCGGCCTCGGCCATCGTCAAGCGCTTTGCCACCGGGGCGATGAGCTTCGGCTCGATCAGCCGCGAGGCCCACACGACGCTGGCGATTGCGATGAACCGCATCGGCGGCAAGTCCAACACTGGGGAAGGCGGCGAGGAGCCGGACCGCTTCAAGCGGATGGCAAACGGCGATTCGATGCGCTCGGCCATCAAGCAGGTCGCCTCCGGGCGGTTCGGCGTCACCATCGAGTATTTGGTCAACGCCGACGACATTCAGATCAAGATGGCGCAGGGCGCCAAGCCCGGCGAGGGCGGACAATTGCCCGGCCACAAGGTCGACAAGCACATCGCCAAGGTGCGCCATTCCACGCCGGGCGTGGGCCTGATCTCGCCGCCGCCGCACCACGACATCTATTCGATCGAGGATCTGGCGCAGCTCATTTACGACCTGAAGAACGCCAACCAAAAAGCGCGCATTTCCGTCAAGCTGGTGTCCGAAGTGGGCGTCGGCACGGTGGCGGCGGGCGTGGCGAAGGCGCGCGCCGACCATATCACCATCTCCGGGTTCGACGGCGGCACCGGCGCTAGCCCGCTGACCTCGCTGACCCATGCCGGTTCACCGTGGGAAATCGGCCTGTCGGAAACCCAGCAGACGCTGGTGCTGAACGAGTTGCGCGGCCGCGTGGCGGTGCAGGTCGATGGCGGGTTGCGCACCGGGCGCGACGTGGTGATCGGGGCACTGCTGGGCGCCGACGAATTCGGCTTTGCCACCGCGCCGCTGATCGCGGCCGGCTGCATCATGATGCGCAAGTGCCACCTGAACACTTGCCCGGTCGGGGTGGCGACGCAGGATCCGGTATTGCGCGCCCGCTTCACCGGCCAGCCCGAGCACGTCATCAACTACTTCTTCTTCGTCGCCGAGGAAGTGCGCGAACTGATGGCCAAGCTGGGCTTCCGCCGGTTCGACGAGATGGTGGGCGCGGTGCAGCGGCTCGATGCCCGCAAAGCCATCGCGCACTGGAAGGCGCGCGGCGTCGATCTGAGCCGCGTGCTGCATCGCGTTGTTCCGCGCGCCGGTGTCGCGATCCGCAATACCGAGGCACAGCACCATGGCCTTGAAACGGCGATGGACAATGAACTGATCGCCGCCGCCCGCCCGGCCATCGACCGCGGCAGCCCGGTGCGGATTGTGCGGGAAATCCGCAACGTCAACCGCACGGTGGGCGCCATGCTGTCCGGCGAAGTGGCCAAGCGCCACGGCAATGCCGGGATGGCCGAAGACACCATTGCAATCTCGTTGCGCGGCACCGCCGGCGGCAGTTTCGGAGCGTTCCTGGCGCGCGGCGTGTCGCTGGAACTGACGGGCGATGCCAACGACTACGTCGGCAAGGGCTTGTCCGGCGGGCGCGTCGTCGTGCGCCAGCCGGTCGATTCGCGGCGCGATCCGACCCGGAACATCATCGTCGGCAACACAGTGCTGTACGGCGCGACGGCCGGCGAAGCATATTTCCAGGGTGTGGCCGGCGAACGCTTTGCGGTGCGCAATTCCGGCGCGGTGGCGGTGGTGGAAGGCTGCGGCGATCACGGCTGCGAATACATGACCGGCGGCGTCGTGGTGGTGCTGGGCGAAACCGGGCGAAACTTTGCCGCCGGCATGTCCGGCGGCATCGCCTATGTGTTCGATCCGCAACGGGTGTTCGGCGGCCAGTGCAACCGGGCGGCGGTGGACCTGCAAAGCATCATGCCGCCCGATCCGGGAGCGTCCGACGATCCCGAGCGGCCGCGCCAGCGTTCGCTGTCGGTGGACGACAGCGGCATGGGCGACCTGTTGCATTTCGACGCCGAGCGGCTGCGCATCTTGATCGAGCGGCATCTCCTGTTCACCGGCAGCGAGCGCGCGCGCCTGCTGCTGCAGAACTGGGACGACACCCTGCCGCAGTTCGTCAAGGTGATGCCGCACGACTTCCGGCGGGCGCTGATCGAGTTGCGCGCCGAAAGCGCCGCCGGTGCGGCGGCGGCTGAATAACCACGGGCATTGCTGAGGAACGGACGCGATGGGCAATCCCACCGGATTCATCAATATTGCGCGGCGCAATCGCGGCTATATCAAGCCCGAGCAGCGCAAGGCGAACTGGAGCGAGTACTTGGTGCCGCTGCCGGAAGCGGACTTGGCCAAGCAGGGCGCGCGCTGCATGGATTGCGGCATACCGTTCTGTCACAGCGGCTGCCCGGTCAATAACGATATCCCGGACTGGAACGATCTGGTGTACCGGGGGGAATGGCAGGCAGCACTGGAATCGCTGCACGCCACCAACAACTTCCCCGAATTCACCGGGCGGATCTGTCCGGCGCCTTGCGAAGCTTCCTGCACTCTGAACTTGCAGGATGCGCCGGTGACGATCCAGACGCTGGAATGCGCCATCGTCGATAAGGGCTGGCAGGAAGGCTGGATCGTGCCGCAGCCGCCGGCCAAGCTGTCGGGCAAGCGTGTCGCCGTCGTGGGGTCCGGCCCGGCTGGAATGTCTGCGGCGCAGCAATTGGCCCGCGCCGGCCATGCGGTGACGCTGTTCGAAAAGAGCGACCGCATCGGCGGCCTGATGCGGTACGGCATCCCCGACTTCAAGCTGGAAAAGGCGCAGATCGACCGCCGCGTGGCCCAGATGGAAGCCGAAGGCGTGGTGTTCCGCACCGGTGTCGCCGTCGGCGTCACGCTGCCGATGGACCAGTTGGTCGCCGAGTTCGACGCCGTGGCGCTATGCGGCGGCGCCGAGCAGCCGCGCGACCTGGAAGTTCCCGGCCGCACGTTGGACGGCATCCATTTTGCGATGGATTTCCTGACCCAGCAGAACAAGCGCGGCGCAGGCGACAATGAAGCCGCCGCCGCACCGAACGGCACGATCGGTGCCACCGGCAAGCACGTCGTCGTCATCGGCGGCGGCGACACCGGGGCGGACTGCGTCGGCACGTCGATCCGCCAGGGCGCCGCTTCGGTGACGCAGATCGAAATCATGCCCAAGCCGCCGGTCAAGGAAAACAAAGCGCTCACGTGGCCGAATTGGCCGAACCGGCTGCGCACGTCCGCCGCGCATGAGGAAGGCTGCACCCGCGACTGGGCGGTGTTGACCAAGGTGGCCAACGGCGCAGACGGGCAAGTGACCGCGCTTGACTGCGTGCGCGTCGAGTGGGCGCCGGGGGCGGATGGCCGCATGGCGATGCGCGAAATTCCCGGCAGCACCTTCCAACTGCGCGCCGATCTGGTGCTGCTGGCGATGGGCTTCCTTGGCCCGGTGCGGCAGGGGATGATCGAGCAGTCCGGGCTGGCGCTCGACCCGCGCGGCAACGTCGCCGCCAACGTCAAGGACTACCGCAGCTCGGCGGCCAAGGTGTTCGCCGCTGGCGACATGCGGCGCGGCCAGTCGCTGGTGGTGTGGGCGATCCGCGAAGGCCGCCAGTGCGCCAGCTCGATTGACGCATTTCTGACCGCCGGGGGCTAATCCCCGGCTTGCCGCCCGGACGCGGCGTCACATTCTATAGGAATGGCCGCGCCGCACCCCAGCGCGGCGGGAGCCGACGGAACCATGACGCCGCAGTTTCGCTTCGATAACACCTACGCCAAACTGCCCGAACGCTTCTTCGCCCGGCTGCCGCCGACGCAGGTAGCGGCCCCGCAGCCGATCCGGGTGAACGTGGCGCTGGCCGAAAGCCTCGGCCTGGACGGCGAAGCGTTGGCCAGCCCCGCCGGCACGGCGGTTCTGGCCGGCAACGTGGTGCCGGCGGGCGCCGATCCGGTAGCGCAAGCCTATGCCGGGCACCAGTTCGGCAATTTCGTGCCGCAACTCGGCGACGGCCGCGCCATTCTGCTCGGCGAAATCGTGGGCGGCGATGGGGTGCGGCGCGATATCACGTTGAAAGGTGCGGGCCCCACGCCGTTCTCCCGCCGTGGTGACGGCCGTGCGGCGCTCGGCCCGGTGTTGCGCGAGTACATCGTCAGCGAAGCCATGGCAGCACTCGGCGTGCCGACCACCCGCGCTTTGGCGGCGGTGACCACCGGCGAGGCGGTATGGCGCGAGGCAGTGCTGCCCGGCGCCGTGTTCACCCGCGTCGCCGCCAGCCACATCCGCACCGGCACCTTTCAGTATTTCGCCGCCCGCCGCGACACCGAGGCGCTGCGGCTGCTGGCCGACTACACGATCGCCCGCCACTACCCAGAAGCCGCCGACGCCGCCGAACCATACCGTGCGCTGCTGGAAGCCGTCGCCGCCCGGCAAGCCGATCTGGTCGCTCAGTGGCTGCTGATCGGCTTCATCCACGGCGTGATGAACACCGACAACATGTCGGTCGCCGGTGAGACCATCGACTACGGCCCCTGCGCTTTCATGGACGCTTACGACCCCGGCACGGTGTTGAGTTCCATCGACCAGCAAGGCCGCTACGCCTACGGCAATCAGCCGTCCATCGCGCATTGGAACCTGACGCGGCTGGCCGAAACCCTGCTGCCGCTGCTGGCGGACAACGAGGACGCCGCCATCGAGACCGCCAAGGCAGCGCTCGCCAGCTTCCGCCCGCGTTTCATGGCGGCCTACGAGGCTGGGTTGTGCCGCAAACTCGGCCTGCCCGCCGCCAGCCCGCAGGGCGTCGAATTGGTGCAGGATTTGTTGCAGCGCATGAGCGAAAATGCCGCAGATTTCACCCTGACCTTCCGCAGTCTAGCCGATGCGGCGCAAGATGTGGCTGGCGATGCTGCGGCGCGCGCGCAATTCACCGATCCTGCCGCCTACGACAGTTGGGCGCCCGCTTGGCGGCAGGCGCTGGCGAACGCGGGGCACGACCCGGTTGCCATGCGCCATGCCAACCCGGCCTTCATTCCGCGCAACCATCAGGTCGAAGCCGCTATCACCGCCGCCGTCGAGCGCGGCGACTTCACTCCGTTCACGGACTTGCTGGCGGTGCTGGCGCGGCCGCGCGACGATCAGCCGGAAAATGCCCGCTACCGGCTGCCGCCCAAGCCAGAGGAACGGGTGCGCGCCACGTTTTGCGGCACTTGAGCGGGGCCAAGCTATGCTGCCAGCACGCTGCTGACCACGATCTCAAATTTTGCACTGGACACTTCACCTCATCGAGAGCAACATTTCATGACTTTGTGGTCGTTTGTTCCTTCTAACGTGAATGCCCATCGCTGGCGGTGCCAAAGATGGGGCATGAGGGACAAAGCCGCTAATATTTGGAGCGTGCCGATGCGGCGCTTTCATCAATGGCTGGCAGGAACGGCGGCGGCTGCCGCGTTGATCTTGCTGGCAGCGAACGCAGTCGCGGGAACTGCGTATACCTATACTTATGCCTATACCGGCCCGCATTTTGCTGGGAGCTCCGGCTATATCTCGGTGGCCATCACCGTGCCTGCGTTGCTAACCCCCTCAAGCACTTATTCCGGACTGCCGCCCGGCACCTCGGCTGCCAATATCCGCGTGTGGGCGCCGGTCGCTGCGGGAAATTTCTCGCTGCCGGTGCAGACCTTCGCGGTCAGCACCGATTCGGCGGGCAATATCGCGTCGTGGATCATCCAGGCGGACAGCAATAACCTGACCAAGACGGTCCCTTTGGTGGGGACCGACCATTTTGCGTCCTCGACCAACACGCTGTCCACTACGGTGACGCTGCCCCGCGCTGGCATGACCCGCACGTCGGCGGATCAGTCTTGGCTCATAACGTATTACAAGTCCTGCACAGGGGTGTCCGGCTGCTGGGTCAGCAGCGGCGGCCAGCCTTATGTCACGGCGTTCTCCGGCATCGTCAGCCCGGCGGTTGGCAAGTGGACCGTGACCAAGAACACCGTAACCAGCATTTGCAGCGGCTCAGGCGGCAGCGGTACGGGCTGCGGCAGCGGCACCAATGGCGTCCCCTCGCCGGATCGCTAGTAGCGGCCGCTAACTCAGGCGTTCGGCCGCCTCCGCCGTTAGATACCCAAGCCGGCCCGCCGCAATCGCCGCCATCACGCGTGGCCGTGTGCCGGACGCATCCACCAGCACCACATCGGCACGTTGCCCCGGCATCAAACGGCCGCGATCCGTCAAGCCCGCCGCCGCCGCCGGATTGCTCGACACCAGCGCCCAGGCGCGCGCCAAATCCAGCACGCCGCGATCGGCCAGCACGAACGGCGCCAAGGCCAGACACGGATAGAAATAGTCGCTGGTCAGCACGGTGCAGACCCCGGCTTCGGCCATCGCTGCCGCCGAGGCCCAGCCGAGATGCGAGCCGCCGCGCACCACGTTCGGGCTGCCCATCACCACGAAATCGCCTGCCGCCCGCGCCGCGCGCGCCACCGGCTCGGTCATCGGGAATTCGCTGATCCGTGCGCCCAGTGCGCGAAACGCGTCGCGGCCAGGGATACTGTCGTCGTCATGGCTGGCCATCGCCACGCCCGCCACCCGTGCTGCCGCCGCCAGGGCTGCGAGCGCGCCAGCCACCTCGGCCTCGCGCGCCGCTGCCGCACTGCCGATATCGCGCAGTGCCGCCACGCTCACCCCGGCCCGTTCGGCGTATTTCGCCGCCTTGGCCGGGTTTTCCAGGCGGGGCAGGATTTCCGGCGTGTGATCGTTGAACGCCAGCAACCCGACGCGCCCGGCGGCGATGTCGGCCAGCGCCACCGGCAGGGCGTCGAGATTGAACGCTTCCCACCGCAGATGCAGCCGCATGTCGCAGACCCAGGACTGCGCGAATACCGCCGCCGTCAGGGCTCGCCACGTCTCCAGCCCGCGCAACCCCGGCTCCCACGACAACGTCACGCCGTGAAACGCGGTGGTGATACCGTTGGCCAGCAATTGCCGCTCGGTGTCGGCCAGCGCCACCGGGGCGGGAAAATTCACCCCAGGGCGCGGCTGCAATTGCCGCTCGAACGCATCGCCGTGCAGATCGACAATGCCGGGCAGCACCAGCCAGCCGCGCGCGTCCAGGCGGCGGGCCCCAGATTCGGATACGGCGCCGATCACGCCGCCGGCCGCCGCCAGATCGGCATCGGCAAACCCCTCCGGCAACAGCACGCGCCCGCCGGTTATGTGCAGCTTCCGGCTCATGGCTCGAACACAATCTGCACGCGTGGCGTCGGATGCCGGCTTAAAGCAAATTCCACCACGCTTCCCGCCCGGTCCACATTGACGTTCTCCGCCACCAGCAGCGGCCGGTTACGCGGCATTTGCAGCAATTCAGCCTCGTTGCCCTGCGGCAGCCGCGCCGTGACCCGCGTTGACTGGCGCAGATAGTCCGGCACGCCGCAGGCCGCCAGCGCTGCCGTCACGCTGCCGGTTTCATCCAACGCCGCCAGTACGCCCGGCAGACGCTGGGTTGAAAAATGATGGCTGCTCAAACTGACCGGCAAGCCATCCGCCAAGCCAAGCCGCTCGAAGCGCACCACCCGTGCGCCCAGCCGCAGGCCGAGCGCCGCCGCCACGATGCCGTCGGCCGCCGTCTCGCGCAGTTCCAGCACGCGGCCGGACGGCTCCTTGTTGTGGCTGCGGATCCATTCGGAGAACCGGGTGCGCGGCATCACCTCGTAGTCGAGGCTTTCCTCGGCGACGAAGCTGCCGCGCCCCTGCTCAACCCGCACCAGACCGTTGCGCGATAATTCTTCCAGCGCCCGGCGCACCGTGTGGCGGTTGACGGCGAAGCGGGCGGCGAACTGCGCCTCGGTGGGCAGTTTCGCGCCGACCGCCAACACCCCGGCGGCGATCTCGGTTTCCACGGCGCGAACGATTTGACGCCATAGCGTCACGCCCTGGTCGCGGCTCAACGGGCCCGTCCGGTCCGGCGGCGTCATGCGAATTTCATCCTTTGCGGCCCGCATCCGGCATCATCGTTACTTGACGCAGAATCGCAAGCCTGTCTAGCTGTCTAGACATCTGGACTTTACCGGACGCCATGCCGAACGAGACCGACGCCGGGTTCGCCACCGCCGACCGTCAGCACTGGATGGGCGTGCTGGCGCGCGCTGGGGCCTGCGCCCTGCGCCAGTACCTTGCAGATGCCCCCGCGCTGCCGCCGCACACCGTGTTGCGCGGCCCGGAGGTGGGGCTGGCGATGGTGCGCGGCCGGGCGGGCGGCGGCGGCGCGCCGTTCAACCTGGGCGAAATGACCGTCACCCGCTGCACCGTGCGCGCTGGCGGCTTCGCCGGACATGCCTACCGCGCCGGGCGCGATACCGAGGCGGCGGAACTGGCCGCCCGCCTCGATGCCGCGCTGCAAGACCCGGCCTTGCGCCCCGCGCTGCAAGCCTCGGTGATTGCCCCGCTCGCAGGCGTTGAATCCGCCCGGCGCGACGCGTTGGCCCGCCGCGCGGCGGCCACCAAGGTGGATTTCTTCACTATGGCGACGATGCGCTCATGAGCCTCGATCTGCCCGGCTTCGCCGATCCGGTGGCCGATGCCCAAGCCACGTTCCGCTCCGTGCTGGATGCGCTGGCGCATCCTGGCCGCATCGCCGCCGCCGGAACCGCGCTCGCCGCGCCGCCATCGCTGCATCCAGCGACTGCCGCCGTACTGCTCACCCTGGCCGATGGCGACACCCCGCTGTGGCTGCCGCCCGCTTTCGCCGCCGCGCGCGACTGGCTGGCGTTTCACTGCGGCGTGCCGTTCGTAGCCACTCCTGCAGCGGCGGCCTTCGCGTTGGCCGACGATCTGCCTGCGTTCGACCAGTTTGGTTCGGGCAGCGACGTGGCCCCCGAGGACTCCACAACGCTGATCCTTCAGGTCGCAGCGCTCGGCACCGGTGCCGCGTGGCGTCTGTCCGGTCCCGGTCTGCGCACGCCGGAAACGCTGGCTGTCACTGGGCTGCCGGACGATTTCGCCGCGCGCTGGGCCAGCAACCACGCGCTTTATCCACGCGGCATCGACCTGCTGCTGTGCTGCGGCCGCACGCTCGCCGCCCTGCCGCGCAGCGTGTCGGTTCAGGAGGGCTAAGCCGTGGCCTATGTGGCGGTCAAAGGCGGCGAGCGGGCGATCGACAACGCCCATGCGTGGCTGGCCGAAGCGCGGCGCGGCGCGGCAGCGGTGCCGGAACTCGGCGTGGAGCAAATCGCCGCTCAGCTTGGCCGTGCGGTCGAGCGGGTGATGGCGGAAGGCTCGTTATACGACCGCGAATTAGCGGCGCTGGCGATCAAGCAAGCGCAAGGCGATCTGATCGAGGCGGCGTTTCTGCTGCGCGCCTACCGCACCACCCTGCCCCGCTTTGCCGCCAGTCTGCCGGTGGACACTGGCAGCATGCGCCCGCTGCGGCGGATTTCGGCCATCTTCAAAGACCTGCCGGGCGGCCAAGTGCTCGGCCCAACCACCGACTACACCCACCGCCTGCTGGATTTCGCGCTGCTCGCCGAAGCCCGCCCGCCCGCCGCGCCCGAGGCCGCCGCCAGCGATGCCGCCACCCCGCGCGTGCACGACATTCTCGGCGCGGAGGGGTTGATCGAAGCCGACGCCCCCGGCAGCGCCGAACCGTTCGACCTCACGCGCGCCCCGCTCGGCTTTCCCGCCGGGCGCGATGCCCGCTTGCAGGCCCTGGCGCGCGGCGACGAAGGTTTTCTGCTGGCGCTCGGCTACGCCACCCAGCGCGGCTACGGCAACACCCACCCGTTCGTCGGCGAAATTCGCATGGGCGAGGTCGCGGTGGAAATCGAACCGCCCGAACTCGGCTTCGCCATCGAGATCGGCGATCTCGCGCTGACCGAGTGTCAGATGGTGACCCAGTTCGCCGGGTCCAAAACCGAGCCGCCGCAATTCACCCGTGGCTACGGCCTCGCCTTCGGGCAAAGCGAGCGCAAGGCGATGGCGATGGCGCTGGTCGACCGTAGCCTGCGCGCCGAGGAACTCGGCGAGGATGCCACCGCGCCGAGCCAAAATGTCGAATTCGTGCTGTCGCACTGCGACAACATCGAAGCCACCGGCTTCGTCGAGCACCTGAAACTGCCGCATTACGTGGATTTTCAGAGCGAATTGGAGACGGTGCGGCGGATGCGCGGGGAGCGTGGGGCATGACGCGAGCAACAACGCCCCCTCTCCGCCCGCGCTTGCGAGGGGAGAGGGCCGGGGTGAGGTGGGCGGTGCTAGCCGACCCCATCATCCGCTCGCGGCGAAATCCACCTCACCCAACCCTCTCCCCGCTAAAGGGCGGAGAGGGCTCTTCAGACGGCGGTGCGGCCCGATGACCCACGGCTACAACTTCGCCTACCTGGACGAACAAACCAAACGCATGATCCGCCGTGCGCTGCTGAAAGCGGTGGCCATTCCCGGCCACCAGATCCCATTCGGCGGGCGCGAAATGCCGTTGCCGTATGGCTGGGGCACCGGCGGCATCCAGTTGACCGCCGCCGTGCTTGGCGCGTCCGACGTTCTGAAGGTGATCGACCAGGGCGCCGACGACACCACCAACGCCGTGTCGATCCGCCGCTTCTTCGCCCGTACCGCAGGTGTGGCCACCACCACCGTCACCACCCAGGCGACAGTGATCCAAACCCGCCACCGCATCCCGGAAACGCCGCTGCGCGACGGGCAGATCATGGTCTATCAGGTGCCGCTGCCCGAACCGCTGGCCAAGCTGGAACCCAGCCGGGCCGAGGCGGCGCGGATGCACGCGCTGGCTGAATATGGGCTGATGCAGGTCAAGCTGTACGAGGACGTCACGCGCTACGGCCACGTGTCGATCAGCTACGACTACCCAGTGCTGGCCAATCATCGCTACCTGATGTCGCCCAGCCCGATCCCGGCCTTCGACAACCCCAAACTGC
Organism: Rhodospirillales bacterium; assembly: GCA_025359905.1. Classification (GTDB taxonomy): domain Bacteria; phylum Pseudomonadota; class Alphaproteobacteria; order Acetobacterales; family Acetobacteraceae; genus CAIPHQ01. The sequence continues at coordinate 15,470 of JANYDF010000063.1, read as the reverse complement.
ACATGTCGCCCGCGTTGCAGTTGTTCGGCGCCGGCCGCGAGAAGCGGCTGTATGCGCTGCCGCCGTGGACCGAGGTGCGCAGCCTGGATTTCGACGACCACCCGTTCCGCGCCACCCGCGCCCCGCAGGTCTGCGGCCTGTGCGGTGCGGCGGACAGCTACCTGGATGAGGTCGTCATCGACGACCGGGGCAGCCGACTGTTTGTGTGCTCGGATACCGATTACTGCGCGGGCCGTCAGGAGGCTGGGCATGGCGGATGACACGCTGCTGGCCGCGCGCGGCCTGTCGCGGCGCTTCGGCGCGGTGCAGGCGCTGGACAATGTCGACGCCGAGCTATGGCCCGGCGAGGTGCTGGCCATTGTCGGCGAATCGGGATCGGGCAAGACCACGCTGCTCGACGTGCTGTCCGGCCGCTTGCGCCCGGATCGCGGCGTAGCCTGGTACCGCGACCCGGCGGGCGCGCTGCACGATGTACACGCCATGCCGGAACCAATGCTGCGCGCGCTGCACCGTTCGGATTGGGGCTTCGTGCGACAGAACCCGCGCGACGCGCTGCGCCTGGGCGTGACGGCGGGCGGCAATGTCGGCGAGCGGCTGATGGCGCAGGGGGCACGCCACTACGGCCGGATTCGCGACACCGCGCAGGATTGGCTGGAGCGCGTCGAAATCGATGCATCGCGCATGGACGACCTGCCGCGCACCTTCTCCGGCGGCATGCTGCAACGCCTGCAAATCGCCCGCACGCTGGTGACGCATCCGCGTCTGGTGTTCATGGACGAACCGACCGGCGGGCTGGACGTCAGCGTGCAGGCCCGTTTGCTCGACCTGATCCGCACGCTGGTCGCCAATCTGCACATCGCCGTGGTGCTGGTGACGCACGATCTTTCGGTGGCGCGCCTGCTGGCGCATCGCATCATGGTGATGCAGCGCGGCTGCGTGGTGGAAAGCGGGCTGACCGATCAGGTGCTCGACGATCCGCACCATCCTTACACGCAATTGCTGGTCAGTTCGGTGTTGCAAGCATGACCGCCATGCTGACCGCCGAGCGGCTGCGCAAGACATTCGTGCTGCATTTGCAGGGCGGCACGTCGATTCCGGTGCTGGACGGCGTATCGTTCTCGGTCGCGGCTGGCGAATGTCTGGCATTGTCCGGCCCGTCCGGCGCCGGCAAATCGACGCTGCTGCGGATGCTGTACGGCAATTACCGGGCGGATGGCGGCCACATCTGGCTGCGCCACGACGGTGCCGACCTGGATATTGCCAGCGCCGAGCCGCGCGCGGTGCTGGCGGTGCGGGCCAGAACGCTCGGATATGTCAGCCAATTTCTGCGCGTGGTGCCGCGTGTGCCGGCCATCGGCATCGTCGCCGAAGCAGGCGGCGGCGACCGTGCGGCGGCGGCGGACTTGTTGCACCGGCTGAACATCCCCACCCGGCTGCACAGCCTGCCGCCCGCCACGTTTTCCGGCGGCGAACAGCAGCGGGTCAATTTGGCGCGCGGCTTCATCGCGGCCCGCCCGGTGCTTTTGCTCGACGAACCGACCGCCAGCCTTGATGCGGAAAACCGCGACATCGTGATAGGGATGATCCGCGAGGCAAAAGCCCGCGGCACCGCCATTGTGGGCATCTTCCACGACGCGGCAGTGCGCGACGCCGTTGCCGACCGGCTCTACCCCGTCACGCCGCTACAGGACCCGCATGACCGAGACCATTCTGACCAACGCGCGGCTGGTGCTGCGCGATGAGATCATCCTGGGCAGTATCGTCCTGCGCGACGGCCTGATCGCCGAGGTGCAACCCGGCGTGGCGCGGGTTGCACCGGCCAGCGACCTCGACGGCGACTATTTGATGCCCGGCGTGGTCGATCTGCACACCGACAATCTCGAACGCCAAGTGCAACCGCGCATGAACGCCCGCTGGCCATCGCGCTCGGCGATGCTGGCGCACGACGCGCAATGCGCCGCCGCCGGTGTCACCACGGTGTTCGACGCACTGTGCCTCGGCGACCTCGGCTTCGACGAGGGCCGCACCCGCACCTTTCACGACGGCGTCGCCGACCTTGATGCGCTGACCGGCACCGGGTTGCTGAAAAGCGAGCACTTCCTGCATTTGCGCTGCGAGATGCCGGCGCGCGATGTGCTGGAGTTGATGGATACGGTGGCCGACCATCACCGCGTGCGCATGGTCAGCCTGATGGACCACACCCCAGGCGTCGGCCAGTACGCCGACATGGAACGCTTCCGCGCGCTGCGCCGCCGCGAAGGGCGAAGCGATATGGAAATCGAGATTCAGATCGGCAATCTGCTCAACCAGCGCGAATTGCTGCGCGGACCAAACCGGCGGGTGTTGCTGGACCGGATCGCGGCACTCGATGTGGCGGTGGCCAGCCACGACGACCGCGACGAAGCTGAGATCGAACAGAATTACGCCGACGGCATCCGGATCAGCGAATTCCCCGTCACTTTGGCGGCAGCGCAGGCGGCGAAACGGCTGGAAATGGAAGTGATCGCCGGGGCGCCCAACATCGTGCGCGGCGGCTCGCATTCCGGCAACGTGAAGGCATCCGACCTGATCGCAGCGCACGCAGTCGATGCGCTGGCGTCGGACTACGTGCCCGCCGCCCTGGTGGAAGCCGCGTTTCGCAGCGTCGAGGGCGGCGCCATCGCGCTGCCGCACGCTATCGCGCTGGTTACCGACACCCCGGCCCGCATGGGCAAATTGCCCGACCGGGGACGGCTGGCGACGGGTCTGCGCGCCGATTGCGTGCGGGTGCGGGTGTTCGACGGCTTGCCCATCGTCCGCCAGGTCTGGCGCGGCGCGGAGCGCGTGGCATGACCGCGCGCGTCGCGCTGTACTACGCGCCGGCCGAGGACGATCCACTGTGGGAACGGGCCAACACGTGGCTCGGCCGCGACCCGGCGCGCGACCGCGACGTGGAGCAGGCTGCGGTGCCCGGCTTGCGCGATGTGACCCGCGAGGCCGCAAGCTACGGTTTTCATTGCACGTTGAAGCCGCCGATGCGGCTGCGCGACGGTGTCAGCGCCGCCGATTTCCTCGCCGCGACCCGCGAGACGGCTGCCTGCATCACCCCGTTCAACTTGCCGCCGCTGGTGGTGACCGATCTGTTCGGCTTCCTGGCGCTGACCGAGTCTGAATCCAGCACGTCGTTGCAAGCCTGCGCCGATGCCTGCGTGGCCGGGGTGGATCATTTGCGGGCGCCGCCCACCGCCGACGAACTCGCCCGCCGCCGCAAAGCCGGGCTGGCCGCCGCCGAGGACGCCAATTTGCGGCGCTGGGGCTACCCGTATGTGTTTTCCACCTGGTTCTTCCACATGACGCTGAGCCGCAAACTCAGCGAAGCCGAGCACGCCGCCTTCCGCCCCGAAGCCGAGGCGTGGTTCGAGGATGTGCTGGAAGGGCCGCGCCGGGTGACAGATATCTGCGTGTTCACCCAGCGCACGGCGGGCGATGCATTTGTGCTGAGCGAGCGGGTGGCGCTGGGCCGGTAATCAAGCCGCATGCGGGCCTGCTTTATGCGGCGGGCCCGAATTTGTGCAACAAGCGCCAACGCGGCCACCAGCTTGGGCAGCGCAACCACGGCTGGCGGGCAATGCCGGATGCCGTTTCGGCCGCCGTGATCGCGCGCGTGGCGCGGGTCAGCACCCAGGTTGTGGCAATCGCTTCGAACAGCAGCACGAACGGCTGCCACGGGTCCGGTGTGGCAAGCGCACCCGGTTCGGGCAGCACGTGCTCCAGCACAACATTGTGCAGGGCGACCAAGCCAGCCGAGATGTACACCGCTTTGTGGTCCTGCAACGCCGCCGCGATGCCGAGCAAGGCGAAGAACGACAGGCACGTATCGGTGCGCCATTGCTGGCCGGTCGTCTCCAGCACGATCAACGCCACCAGCGCCCACAGCGCCGCTGCAGACGAAGAACGCCTCACCCCGGTGCTGCGGCTATCCGGCCAGACGGTTCCGGCGGCGGCCAGCATGGCCCACACCACAATCGCCGCTAGAAAGCTATATCGCGCAATCCGGCTGCCAAGCAGCAGCAATGGCGTGTGCAGCCAGATCAACCACAGCACGGCGTGTTCGGAGACGCGGCGCAGCAAGTCCCGCCGGTCTGCGTCGGCCCACATGGCCGCAATCCTGGACAGCATATTGCGCCTTCACGATGAAGCCGGTCGCTACATAACAGCAAGGAATTAAATTACCCTGTATGAAAATTCCACCTCGCGGCATTCAACAACCGCCGATAGTCTGCTAACGCGGTAAATTAAATATGAAGGCATAACGCATGTTTACCACTCGCCCCGAAATCGCCGGTACATTTGGCGTGGTTGGTAGCACGCACTGGATCGCCAGCCAGACAAGCATGGCAGTCCTGGAGCGTGGCGGCAATGCGTTCGATGCAGCCGTGGCGGGCGGATTTGTCCTGCAAGTCGCCGAGCCGCACTTGAACGGACCCGGCGGCGATTCGTCCATTTTGATTTACGACGCCATTGCCAAATCGCCGCGCGCCATTTGCGGACAAGGCGTCGCACCGGATGCGGCCACGCTGGCACGGTTCGGCTCGCTCGGCCTCGACTTGATCCCCGGCACCGGACTGCTGCCCGCAACCGTACCGGGCGCGTTCGACGCGTGGTGCGTGATGCTGCGCGATTGGGGCACCTGGGAACTGGCCGATGTGCTGGCGTTCGCCATCGGTTATGCCACGCGCGGCATTCACACCGTGCCGCGCATCAGTGCGACCATCGAGAGCGTGCGGCCATTGTTCGAGCAAGAATGGCCGAGCAGTGCCGCAGTGTTCCTGCCGCACGGCAATGTGCCAGCGCCCGGCGCGCTGTTCGCCAACCCCACGTTGGCCGCGACCTACCGGCGATTGCTCGGCGAAGCTGTCGGCGCGACCCGGGAAGCCCGGATCGATGCAGCGCGCAACGCGTGGTACCGCGGCTTCGTGGCCGATGCCATCGACCACTTCTTCCGCTCGCATCACGTGCTGGATACATCCGGCCGCCGCCATCGCGGCTTGCTGACCGGCGATGACATGGCGCGCTGGGCCGCGCAGGTCGAAACCCCGGTGCACTATCAATACGGCGACTACACCGTGTTGAAGTGCGGCCCGTGGACGCAAGGCCCCGCATTCCTGCAACAACTGGCGCTATTGGCAGGGTTCGACCTGGGCGCGATGGACCCGCTGGGGGCAGAGTTTGTGCACACTATTACCGAATGCGCCAAATTGGCCTTCGCTGACCGCGAAGCGTTCTACGGCGACCCCGACTTCGTGCAGGTGCCGATCGATACGCTGCTGTCAGACAGCTACAACGAAGCCCGGCTGGCGCTGGTCAGTGACACCGCGTCGCTGGACTTGCGGCCGGGTTCCATCGCCGGATTTCACGTCCATGTCGACCATCACGCGGCAGAACGGGCCGCGTTGCTGACCCGTGCGCCGGGCGTCGGCGAGCCGACCGTGGCGCGGCTCGGCGCGGTGGGCGGTGACACCTGTCACATCGACGTGATCGACCGGCACGGCAACATGGTCAGCGCCACGCCGTCCGGCGGCTGGCTGCAATCCTCGCCGGTGATCCCGGAACTCGGTTTCCCGCTGGGCACGCGCGGGCAAATGTTCTGGCTGCAACCCGGCCTGCCCGCCAGCCTCGGCCCGCGCCGCCGTCCGCGTTCTACGCTGTCGCCGTCGCTGGCGCTGCGTGACGGGGACGGCTGGATGGCGTGGGGCACGCCGGGCGGCGAGCAGCAGGACCAATGGTCGGCGATCATGTTCCTGCGCATGGCGCATCACCGGATGGGCATCCAGGAAGCCATCGATGCGCCGAGTTTCCATAGCGAACATTGGCCCAGCAGCTTCTGGCCGCGCGCCGCCCGGCCCGGCAAGCTGGTGCTGGAAGGGCGTTACGAAGCCGCCGTGCTGGCCGAATTGCTGTCGCGCGGCCATCTGGCGGCACTTGGCGAGCCTTGGAGCGAGGGGCGGCTATCGGCGGCGCGGTTGGAACGGGATGGGCAAATGTTTGCCGGGGCCAATCCGCGCGGGATGCAAGGCTATGCGGTGGGGCGCTAATACCAAATCTCGCTGACCAAAACTCATTGTCGTTGCCGGGCCTGACCCGGCAATCCATGGCGCCGCACAGAGCATCTCGCGTCTAACACCGAGCGTTGGCTTGGATCGCCGGGTCAAGCCCGGCGATGACGATTGAATGGATCATGGGTTCTCGCCCAAGAGATTTGGTATAAGGGGTCCGAGCGCCGCCTCATTCCTCCGGTTCAGTGGAGAACAGCAGCGGAAACCCGTTGCGCCGCGCGGCGTCCGTGGCAGCCGTGGCCTTGGTCTCGGCCACATCCTTGGTGAACACCGCCACCACGCAGGACCCCCGGCGATGTGCAGTGATCATCACCGCGCTGGCCTGATCCTCGGTCATACGGAATTCGGACTTCAGCACCGTGACGACGAAGTCGCGCGGCGTGTAGTCGTCGTTCAGCAAGATCACCTTGTACAGCTTGGGCCGCTCGGCCTTGACCGTGGTGAAAGTGCGCGGCGTGGTCTGATTTTCGCTCATGGCGGACGGCCTCCAGTGGCAAGGCGCGGCGCTTGTATCACGGTTGACCTCGGTCAATGCAAATTGTGACCGGCGGCGCATCCTGCACCGGCGGCCCGTCCGCCCCAGAAGCAATGCGGCGGACCTCCGCCAGAAAGCATACAGCCATGGTCAAGCATGAAACCCTCTGGATCGTCCTCGCCGGCGGCGAGCACGCCCGTGCGGTCACTCGCATCTGGCCGAATGGGTCAAGCCGCTGGGGCGTGAGTCGTGGTAGCGCGCCAGTCGACTTCGAAGCGGCAGGCGGCAGCACCGCAGGCCGCGCAGGCGGTTTCAACCGCGCAGCAATTCGGCGATACGAGGGCCTGAAACAGGCGCTGAAACACGGCTGCGTGCCACGCGCACACCGCAGACGTGGCACGCTCGCCGGCGCAGAGCGGATTGTCCGCGATTTCGAACACCGTTGGACGGCCGGCCATTGCGGTAAACCGGCCGGCGCCTGCAAAGGTCCAGGCATGGGCACGAATGGCAGGCACGAAGGCCCGGGTCGCCAACAGTCCTGCGACATCCGGTAGGTTTCTTCCAGCGTCTCCTTGGTCTCGTTTTCGAGGCCAACGATGAACTGGGCTTCCACCACGATGCCCGCTTCACGCAACAACTGAATGGCGCGCTTGTTGCCGGCGACCTTGGTTTCCTTATTGAAGCGGTCGAGCTTCAATTGCGCCGCCGCTTCGGTGCCGAGCGAAACATGGATCAGCCCGGCCTTGCGATACAGCGGCAAATATTCGACGTCGCGTAGAATATCGGTCACGCGGGTGTTGATGCCCCACAAAACCTTTTCGTGCAAACCGCGCGCGATCAGTTCCTCACAGAACTGGATAAATTTCTTACGGTTAATTGTTGGTTCTTCATCGGCCAGAATAAAAAATTTCACATCATACTTATCGTGCAGTTCCTGAATTTCCTCGGCCACCTTCTTCGGGTCACGAATGCGATAGTCGCGCCAGAACTTCCACTGCGAGCAGAACGAACAGGTGAACGGGCAGCCGCGCGCCATGCTCGGAATGGCGACCCGGCAGTTCAGCGGGATGTACTTGTACTTCGACCACTCCAGAATGCCCCAATCCGGGGTAATGGCATCCAGATTTTTCACCGTCGCCGCCGCCGGGCTGGCGACGATCTGCGTGCCGTCGAGGAACGCCAAACCCTTGATGGAATGCCGGTCCAACGGCCAGCGGCCTCGATCGATGGCTTGCACCAGCTCGACCAGGATTTCCTCGCCCTCGCCGCGCACGATCACGTCAATCCACGGCGCTTCGCTCAGCACCTGCTGATACATGAAAGTCGCATGAATGCCGCCGAGGATCGTCACCGCGCTGGGGAACATCTGCTTGGCGATCTGCAACGCGCGTTCGGCTTTGTAGATCGACGGCGTGATGCAGGTGGCGCCGACGATGTCCGGCTTCGCCTCGGCCAACTGGGCGCTGAGTTGCTCGTCGGTCAGGTTGTTGGTCATCGCGTCGATGAAGCGCACATCGGTATAGCCAGCCGACTTCAACGCCCCGGTGAGATAGGCTGCCCAAGCCGGCGGCCAATTCCCCGCGATCTCAGCGCCGCCGGAGTGATAATTCGGATGGATGAGTACGATGCGCACAGGCCGCTCCCCTGACTGTCACGCAACGCTGACAGTGTCAGGGGGCATTGACGTTGATTTAAATCAAGCCGGTGAAAAGCGTGATTGTCAGCCTCTTTGCGCACCGGCAAAGCATTGCTAGCGTGCAACCAATCAGTGCGAAGTGAGGCTGCCGTGCGGCGAAATGGCACATTTTTGGCGGCATTGCTCCTCATGGGCACTGCCGGTTGGCCGGTACCGGCTGCGGCAATGCAGTTTGGCGTCAACACCGGCGAACCGAAACTGGTAACAATTCTCGGACGCGGCGAAATCGTCGCCGGCGATTTTGCCCGGCTGCAAAAGGCGCTGGCCGCCGTGCCGGAAGGCCGGAGAGTGGCATTGTTGCTCGACAGGCCATGCTGCCTGCCCCACGGACGCAGGTTGCCGTGCCGCAGGCGCGGCCGGCGGCCCCGGCACCGTACTGCTGGAGGGACGCCTCGACCTGGCCGGTGGCGCGCTCGATCTGCGGCCGAGCCCAAATAGCGCAACCGGTGGCGCAACCGCGATCGGCCTTGCCGGCCGCTCCGACGACGGCGGGCGCAGCGTTGAATTGCTGCATCGCCGGCGTGAAGCACGACAATTTTTCGGCGACCCACGATCTGAATACGGTGATCGCAAGCCCGGAACAACCGGCCCCTGCGGCGCCGGAACAGGCGCTGGTGCGCCCGCTTTCGACACCGGTGCTGGACCCGCCCGCAGCACCCGTCCGCACGCCGGTGGCGTTGGATCATCCACGGGCCGTCGATACGGCCACGCTGGAAGGCGCCGGACAGACGGTGAAGTTGTATGGCATCACCGGCATCGGCGGCGCGCCTGCCGACGGCTTGTCCGGCTTCATCGCTAGCGGCAGCGGACTGGTAACGTGCCAGCCGCGCGATGCGGGCGAATATACCTGCCTGCTCGCCAACGGGATCGATGTCGCATCAGCCGCCGTGCGCAACGGCGCGGCGCAAACGCGCGCCGATTCGCCGCCGAGCTATCATGACCAAGAACTGCTGGCGCAAAGCGAGCGGCTCGGGATTTGGGCGTCGCTGCCACCGCAACCGGTCATTCTCAAGCACCCCGGCGCATCAGACACGGCAACCTTGCTGGCTGACCGGAAGGTGTACCAGCTCGATGGCATCCAGGGGGTTGCAGGCGACGACGCACGCTCGCTCGCGGGCTATATTGCCGCCAATGGCGACCAGTTGCTGTGCCAGCAACAGGGCGGGGCCGGCCGATTTGTCTGCTTGATGTCAGACGGTACCGACGTGGCGAAGGTTGCCTTGGTGAATGGGGCGGCACGCGTTGCACCCGATGCACCCGATAGCTATCGCGCCCAGCAGGCGCGAGCGATTGCCGAGCGCCGTGGCATCTGGAGATACAGCGAGGCACCGGCCGACCAGCCACAAGTTGTCGAGACCGTGGTTGAAACCGCTGTACCCGGACTGGACTACGCCGATGGCACGCCAGTGGTCGTTATCGGCGGCCAGACGGCGTTCCTGGTGTACGTTGATGGGCCCGGCTGGGGTTATTGGGATGCCGGGCACCAATGGGCCCCAGCGCCGCCCACCTATGTGACCTATCTGCAGCAACAGCATCCTGAGGGCGCTGGATTGCGTGGCTATGCGCCGCGCCCCCCCGGGACCGGCCAGCACGTCGCTCCGGGCGCCAATCCGCCAGCCAGCGCAGCACCGGTTGTGCCAATCCAACATCAGGCGTCCCAGGCACAGCCGCAAGTTCCGTCAAGCGGTGCGCCGGTGGTGCCATCGCCGTCCCCGGCGAAGCCTGCCGGGCAGGCCCCTGCTGTCACTCCGGCGGCCGGACAAAAACTCCTGCCACCGGCCACCGCCGTTCCCGCCGTGCGACCTAACAACACGGCTTCACCAGCGCCCGCCGCGCCGCAGCGGACGGCAATTCCAGCCGCCACGCCACCGCGCCCGGTGCCGCCCTTCATTGCACCGCATATGCAACCTCAGGCCCAGCGCCCCGTCGCGCAGCCGTTCCATCCGCCGCCCGCACCGGCAATGCGCGCACCGATGCTGGCGCCAAGGCCGGCGCCCGCCAGGGTTTGCGTCAAAGGCAAATGCTGACGCCCGGCGGCTAAGCCGGGCGCGTTGCCAGGCTATCGCTTCCCGGCGGCCTGCAACTGCGTAATCGTCTGCCGCGTGGTGATCTGCTCCGGGTCCGTCCGCAGTTCGATTACCGCCGGTTTGCCGCTTGCCACCGCGCGGGCGAAGGCCGGGGCGAAGTCCTCGGTGGCTGTCACCAATTCGCCGTGGCCACCGAAGGCTTCGATGTAGCGGACGAAATCCGGATTGATCAGCTTGGTGGCAGAGACGCGGCCGGGAAAGGCGCGTTCCTGATACATGCGAATCGTGCCGTACATCCCGTTATTGAACACCAAAATGACGGGTGCCACGCCATGCAGGAACGCCGTCGCCAGTTCCTGCCCGGTCATCATGAAGCCGCCATCGCCGACGAAGCCCACTACCTGACGGCCCGGATAGGCGATGGCCGCCCCAATGGCGGCTGGCACCGCGTAGCCCATCGCACCGTTGGTCGGGCCGATGAAGCGCTGGCCGTCCTTCAAGTGCATGAAGCGCGGCGGCCAGGTTGCAAAGTTGCCAGCGTCGCAAGTCATAATGGCGTCGCCGGTCAGCAACCCTTCCAACTCACGCAGCGCGGCGGCGACATTCAGTTTGCTGGCGTAAGCGGGCACCGCGTGGCCCGCCAGCCGGATGGCGCGCAGTTCGCGGGTCCAGGCTGACCATGCCGGCGTGACCTTGGGCAGTGTGCCGAGGCTGGCGGCGAAGGCGTCCAAGTCGGTGGCGATGCCCAGGGCCGGGCGGTAGACGCGGCCAATTTCGGCGGCATCCGGATAGACATGCACGATCGGCGTGGCGCCGGCTTGGTCGAACAGCGTGTAGCCCTGGCTCACCGGCTCGCCGATGCGGGTGCCGAACGCCAGGATCAGGTCGGACTGCCTGGCCTTGGCGACCAGCGCCGGATCGGCGCCGACCCCCATGTCGCCCACGTAGTTTTCCGAAACGCCTGGGAACAGCGACTGGCGGCGGAAGCCGACCGTCACCGGCAGATCGTGCGCGATCAGCCAGTCGCGCACTTGGGCGCGGGCCGTCTCACTCCAGTTGCCGCCCAGGATCGCCAGCGGGCGTTTGGCCTGCGCCAGCATCGTCACCATGCGCGTCAGTGCTGCGGGGTCCGGATGCGGGCGGGCAACGTCGGCGCGGCCGATATCGGTGGCGGTGGCCATGCGGCGCTGCATTTCCTCGGACAGCGCAATCACCACCGGGCCGGGGCGGCCAGAGGTGGCGACATCGACCGCGTGCGCCACCAGTTCGGGGATGCGCTCGGCGGCGTCGATCTGTGTGACCCACTTGGCCAGCGGCTGGAACATCCGCCGGTAATCGACTTCCTGGAAGCTCTCGCGGTCGGTTTCCTCGAACGGGATCTGCCCCACAAACAGCAGCATCGGCGTGGAATCCTGCATCGCCACATGCACGCCGATGGCGGCGTGGCACGCCCCTGGGCCGCGCGTGACGAACGCCGCCGCTGGGCGGCCGGTGAGCTTGCCGCAAGCTTCGGCCATATGCGCCACCCCAGCCTCGAACCGGCAGGTGATGGTCTCGATCTTGTCGCGCACGGCATACAAGCCGTCGAGCACATCGAGATACGACTCGCCGGGCACGGCAAACGCGTGAGTGATGCCTTGCGCCACCAAAGCGTCGGCCACGATATGGCCGCCGAGGCGTTGCGTTGATGCGACGTGATCCATTGCCGTCCCCTGCCCATGCAGCGCCGAGCATAGAACCGGACGGCGGAACGCGTCATCCCGCCAGGCAGCAGCACCGCTATCGGCGCAGCAGCGATGCCCCGGCCGGCCGGCGTTGCTCCCAGCCACTTTGCTCCAATTCCGGCACTTCGCTCTCGGCCGATGGAACGCCGAGGCAAAAATAGCCGATGAATTGCCAATCCGCCGGCACATCCAGCAGCGCATTCACCGGGGCGGGATCGAGAATTGACACCCAACCCAGCCCCAGCCCGGCGGCGCGGGCGGCCAGCCACAGCGTGTGCACCGCCATCACGGTCGAATAGGCGGTGGTCTGCGGCATGGTGCGCCGCCCGAGGCCGCCGCCTTGCGCGGGATGCGGATCGTTGAACACCGCCAGATGGCACGGCGCTTCGTCCAACCCGGCCAGCTTTAGCCGGGCATAAATATCAGCGCGGTCCGGCTGCTGCGCGGCCAGCGCTTCGGCGTTCGCCGTGATAAAATTCTCCCGAATCGCCGCCCGGCAGGCGGGGCCGGTTACGGTCACGAATCGCCACGGCTGGCTAAGCCCCACCGAAGGCGCCAGATCGGCGGCCTCCAGCAAACGGGCCAGCACGGCGTCTGGCACCGGATCGGCGCGAAAGCGGCGAACGTCGCGGCGCCAGCGGAACAACTCATTGAGTTGGAGGCGAAAAGCGGCATCAAACTCTGGCAGCGGGTGGTTGTGCGTCATCCGGTCACCTTCCACGGCCATGCTGCGGGCCAGCTAACCGCGCCCCTGGCCATGGAGATAAATCTCCTCGGACGGGAATATTATAGGAGTCCGAGCCGTCCTTATCCCAACGCCCGACCGGAGACCCGTCATGATCCGCCTTTTCGCGCCGAAGTAGGCGCAAATGCCCGATGAAATGCGAAGGCTGATTACCGGCCTGCTGCCCCGCCTGCGCCGCTTCGGTTTGGCGCTGACCGGATCGGCGGCGGACGCCGACGACCTGGTGCAGAATGCCTGTGAACGGGCGCTGCGCCGCGCCGGCCAACTGCGTGAGGAAGCGCGGGCGGATGCTTGGCTGTATCATATCATGCGTAACCTATGGGTCGATGAAGTGCGCAGCCGGCGCGTGCGGGCGCATGAGACGATGGACGCTGCGGAGAACGTGATCGGGCTGGACGGCACCGCCGCAGCCGAGGGGCAAGTGACGCTGGCCGCCGTGCGCCGCTGCCTGGGCCGCCTGTCCGCCGATCATCGCAGCGTGCTGACGCTGGTGTGTGTGGATGGCCTGAGCTACCGCGAAGCGGCCGAAGTGCTGGAAGTGCCGATTGGCACGGTGATGAGCCGGTTGGCGCGGGCGCGCTTGGACCTGCACGCCATGCTGGCCACGCGTGAAGCCAATGCCGATGACAATGTCTTGCAACTCGGCGCGGAACGAAACCGGGCTGCCAAGCAAAGGGGACAGTGATGAACGACGTGGAATTGTCCCTCGCGGCCTATGCCGATGGTGAGTTGGACGCCAAGGCTGCCGCAGACGTAGAAGCGCTGTTGGCAACCGACGCACGGGCGCGGCGCATCGTGCAAATGCACCGCGAGGCCACCGCGCTGCTGCGCACCGCCTGCGCCGAGGAATTCTACACCGGCGCGCAAGTGCGCCAGCCAATCCGCAAGCCCATCAACCGGTTGCGCTTCGCCTACGGCATGGCGGCCTCCATCGCGCTGATGATCGGCGGCTTCGGACTGGGCTGGAGCACCGCCAACCGCTCCATGCAGGTGAGCTTCATCGACGACGTGGCCGAGTATCACGAAGTCTATGCGCGTGAGACGACGCACTTGGTGGAATTGACCGCAGCGCAGGGCGACGAAATCAATCGCTGGCTTGGCGGGCATCTGCAACGCAACGTGGTCGCCCCGGACCTGCGCAACAATGGGCTGCGGTTCGCTGGCGCGCGGATGTGGATCACCGATGGCAAGCCGGTCGCCGATCTGCTGTATACCCGCGACGATGGGCCGCCGGTGGCGCTGTGCATCGTGCATGCAGCCGAGCGAGACAACGCCGGCAAGGCCATCGCGACCGCCGTGCGCGGCGACTTGACCGTGGCTTCATGGCAAGACGGCGGCTACACTTTCGCCGTTGTCGGTGAAATGGAAACCTCCCGGCTAAACAAAATCGCTGATGAGGCGCGGCGGCTGAGTGCCGGCCCGCTCTCGCTCTGATCCCAGGCCGATCCGCGCGGGCTACGCCGCCTTGCGGATCGCCTGTTCGGCGGTAAGGGCGGTTTCCGGCGTGCCCGAGACGATCAGTTCCAGCACTTCGCGCTCGGTGGTGTGCGCCACGTAGCGGTCGCCCACCACATTGCCGCGTTTGAGCACCATCACCCGGTCACCGACGGCGAAGATGTCGGTCAGCCGGTGCGAGATGATCACCTGGGCTACGCCCTGGCGCTTCAACTCGGTCATGGTTTCCAGCAGCCGCTCGGTGGCCATCACCGACAAGTTGGCGGTGGGCTCATCGAAAATCACCACGCGCGGATTGAATGAAATCGCGCGGGCGATGGCGACGGATTGCTGACGGCCGCCGGACAGGCTTTCGACTTTTTGAAACACCGAGTTCACATCGACCTTCAGCCGCTTCAGCACCGCGTTGGCCTCGGCGTACATTTTCGGCCGGTTGACGAAGATGCCAAAATGGCGCGGCCAGCGGCCCAGAAAGATGTTTTGGCCGACGTCCATGTTTCCGCACAGCGCAAAATCCTGGTAGATCATCTCCATGCCCAAATCGCGGCTGTCTTGCGGGCTGCGGAAATGGGTGATCTTGCCGTCCACCAGCACATCGCCGCTGTCGCGCATGTAAGCGCCGGTCAACACCTTCATCAGCGTGGACTTGCCGGCCGAGTTGTCGCCGACCAGGCCGAGGATTTCGCCCGGCATCAAATGCAGGTTGACGTTGCGCAACGCATGCACGGCGCCGAAATGCTTGTCGATATGCCGCATTTCGATGATCGGGGTGGCGCTCATTCGGCGTCTCCGGCGTTGGCGCTGCTGCGTTTGAAGATGCGTGAGAAGATGCGTTCCTGCCGCAGCCAGATGTCGCCAACCACGGCGCCGATCAGGATCAGCCCGATCAGCACGTTCATCCAGTGCTGCGGCATCACAAAGCTGGTGCCGTCCGGGAAGATCACTTGCAGCGACAGCAACGCACGGATCAGCGTGATCGCCGCCGCCCCGGCCAGTGCCCCAATCACCGTGCCGTAGCCGCCGAACACCGAGCCGCCGCCGATGATCACCGACGAAATGCCGTCCAACTCACGGCCCATGCCGGCCGAGGGATTGAACGAACGCAGGTAGGCTACATAGATGATGCCAGCGGTCGAGGCGCAGAAGGCGCTGAACACCATCGACCAGAAGCGCACGCCATTGGTGTTGATGCCCGAGTAGCGCGCCGCGCGCTCGTTGCCGCCGACCGCGTAGATCATTTGCCCGACTGGCGT
>JANYDF010000052.1 GCA_025359905.1 Rhodospirillales bacterium | reverse complement strand
GCACCGCGATCCTCGCCCGAATTGCCAGTGTTCCGGCGGAATGCCTCGCAGTTTGCGATGCAGGTGACATGACTTGCCGGGGTAGCGTTCGCATTCCGCACATCCGTCCGTATAGCGAAGATTTTTACGCCGCCCCTCTTGCGGCGCGGCTTCGCGGCATGGGAAATTCCCATCAAGAGCCTTATCAACCGGAGGAAGCCGTCCTGCCCCCCTATCGCTCCGCTCGACGCGCGTGCGCCGGATGACGGCCATCCTGTCGCTGACCGGGCTGTCCAAGCGCTTCGGCGCCGTGGTGGTGGCTGACGGGCTCGATCTGGACGTGCGCGCCGGTGAGGCGCTGGGCGTGCTTGGCCCCAATGGCGCCGGAAAAACTAGCCTGTTCGGCATGATCACCGGCACGCTGAAGCCGGATGCCGGGCGCATGATGTTCGAGGGCGCGGACATCTCCGGTCTGTCGCCCGAAACCCGCTGCAAGCGCGGCATCGCCCGCTCGTTTCAGGTGCCGCAGCCGTTCGGCGGCATGACGGTGTTCGAGAACCTGCTGGTCGCCGCCAGCTTCGGCGGCCAACTCACCGAGCGCGCCGCCTATCCGCGCTGCCTGGAAGTGCTGGACCGCTGTGGCCTGGCGCACCGCGCCAACCAGCGCGCCGGCACCCTCACTTTGCTCGACCGCAAGCGGCTGGAACTGGCCCGCGCCTTGGCCACCGCCCCGCGCCTGCTGCTGCTCGACGAGGTCGCGGGCGGGCTGACCGACCACGAGTGCGTCGATCTGGTGGCGCTGATCAAGGACGTGCGCGCCAGCGGCGTCAGCATCGTCTGGATCGAGCACGTGGTGCACGCGCTGCTTTCGGTGGTCGACCGGCTGGTCGTGCTGTACGGCGGCAAATTCATCGCCGAGGGCGACCCGCGCGTGGTGATCGAGAGCGGGCCGGTGCGGGAAATCTACATGGGGATCGAGGCCGATGCCTGAGGCCGCGTTGCTCGAAGTCGAGGCGCTGGACGCGCATTACGGCGACTTCCAGGCGCTGTTCGGCGTCTCGCTCAGCGTCGGCGCCGGGCAGGTGGCGGCGGTCATCGGCGCCAATGGCGCGGGCAAGAGCACGCTGCTGAACAGCATTTCCGGCCTGATCCGCTCCAAGGCCAACGCCATCCGCTTTCGCGGCGAGCCAATCGGCACCCTGTCGGCGTTTCGCGTGCTGGCGCGCGGCATCGCCATGGTGCCGGAGGGGCGGCGGCTGTTCCCCTCGCTCACCGTCGAGGAAAATCTGATTATCGGCGGCCAGTTCAAGCGCCCCGGCCCGTGGACCCTCAAGCGGGTGTACGAGGTATTTCCCATTCTGGAAGAACGCCGCCATCAGGCGAGCACCTCATTATCCGGCGGTCAGCAGCAGATGGTCGCCATCGGCCGGGCGCTGATGTCCAACCCCGCACTGCTGTTGTGCGACGAAATCAGCCTCGGCCTCGCCCCCATCGTGGTGCGCGACATCTACGCGCATTTGCGCGGCATCGTCGCGGGCGGCACGGCGGCGGTGATCGTGGAGCAGGATATCGGTCAGGCGCTGGCCATCGCCAACACGGTCACTTGCATGCAGGAAGGCCGCGTCGCGCTGCAAGGCCGCGCTGGCGAGGTGACGCGCGCGGACATCCAGGCAGCGTATTTCGGGGTGTGAGCGCATGAACTGGGTCAACACCATCCTGCAAGGCGTTCTGGTGGGCGGGCTTTACGCCATGTTCGCTGCCGGGCTGTCGCTGATTTTCGGTGTGATGAAGCTGGTCAACATCGCCCACGGCGACCTGATCGTGCTGGCCGCTTACGTGGCGCTGATCGTCACCGACGGGCTGGGGCTGAACCCGATTGCCTCGTTGCTCGTGGTGGTGCCGGTGATGGCCGTCATCGGCTACTGCCTGCAACGCGGTCTGCTCAACCGCACGATGGGCGACGACATCCTGCCGCCGCTGCTGGTGACGTTCGGCCTGTCGGTCATCCTGCAAAACGGCCTGCTCGAACTGTTCTCCGCCGACAGCCGCCGCTTGCAGGCGGGTGCCTTGGAAACCGCCAGCCTGCAACTGGCCGACGGCTTGTCGCTCGGCGTGCTGCCGCTCATCCAGTTCGGCCTCGCGGTGGCGATCATCGCGGGCCTGCACTGGATGTTCTATCACACAGCACTTGGCCGCAGCTTCCGCGCGGTGTCGGACGACCCGCGCGTGGCGCAGTTGATGGGGCTGAACAACCGCCATGTGTTCGCGCTCGCCATGGCGTTGTCGCTGGCCATTGTCGCCGTCGCGGGCGTGTTCCTGGCGGTACGGACCAATTTCGACCCGGCGACCGGCCCGGCCCGGCTGATCTTCGGGTTCGAGGCGGTGATTATCGGCGGCCTGTCCAGCCTGTGGGGCACGCTGCTGGGCGGCATCCTGCTGGGCGTGGTGCAGGCGGCCGGCGCCGAGCTCGACCCCGGCTGGCAGGTGCTGGCCGGGCATGTGGCGTTCCTGGCGGTGCTGGCGTTCCGCCCGCAGGGCCTGCTGTCGAGGGCCAGCCGATGACCGCATCTGTCACCCGCGCCACCCGCACCAGCACCATTGGCGTCGTTGTGGTCGCTATCGCTTTGGTGGCGCTCGCTTTAGGTCCGTACTGGGCTGGGCGCGACGGCATGCGGCTGCTGATCGAGGCGTACACCTATCTGGTGCTGGCGAGCCTGTGGAACCTGCTGGCGGGGTACGCCGGTTTGGTCTCGGTAGGCCAGCAGGCTTTTGTCGGCCTTGGCGGCTACGTGCTGTTCGCGCTGGCAACACTGGCGGGCGTGCCGCCGCTGCTGTGCATCCCGCTGGCGGGCATCATCGCGGCCATCGTGGCTATTCCGGTGGCCGCCATTACCTTCCGGCTGCGCGGGGCCTATTTCGCCATCGGCTCGTGGGTGGTGGCCGAGGTGTTCCGGCTGGGTTTCTCGCAGGTCGCAGCGCTTGGCGGCGGCTCCGGCACCTCGCTGCCAGCCGCCATCGTGCAGGGCATGGCGGCCAACCGCACCGCGCGCGAGCATCTGGTGTATTGGGTCGCCCTCGGCCTGATGGTGGCCATCCTCGGTCTGATCGTCGCCCTGCTCCGCTCCCGCTACGGTCTGGCGCTGACCGCGCTGCGTGACAACGAGGTGGCGGCGCGCAGCAACGGCGTGGACGTGGAGCGCACCAAACTGGTGGTGTTCATCTTCGCCGCCGCCTGCACCGCGATGGCGGGCAGCCTGATTTTCCTGCAAAAACTGCGCATTACCCCAGATGCGGGGTTCAGCGTGAACGACTGGACGGCACTGGTGATCTTCATCACCGTGATCGGCGGCATCGGCCGTTTCGAGGGACCGTTCGTCGGCGTGGTGGTGTTTTTTCTGCTGCGCGAAACCTTGTCCGACCTGGGCAGCATCTATCTGATGATCCTGGGCGCCATCGCCATTCTGATCATGCTGAAGGCCCCGCGCGGGCTGTGGGGGTTCCTGGCGGAACGCACCGATGCGCAGGTGCTGCCATTGCAGCGGCGGGTGGTCGCGCGCGGCAAGTAGTTCGATGTCGTAATTCCACAACCTGAGCGTCATAAAACTTACGCTGCTCCACGGTTACGCCCTCGCATCCTGCGGCGCGCTCCTGCCGAACCGGATCAACCGAGGGATTTCGACAATGACGTTCCGCTCCGCCCTGCTGGGCGCCGTGCTGCCGGCGCTGGCATTCGGCCTGCTGGCCACCGCCGCCGATGCCGCCAGCCCCCGCCAGTTCGACCTGCCCGCCCGCGTTACCGCCGGTCCTGCCGGGGTGTTCTACGTGGCCGACACCTTCCAGCACCGCATCGTGAAGATCCAGAACGGCGCCGCCGTGGTGGTCGCGGGCACCGGCGTGTCCGGCTTCTCGGGCGATACCGGCCCGGCCACTGCGGCCCAGATCAGCTACCCGTACGGCATGGCGGTGGACGCCAGCGGCAACCTGTTCTTCGCCGATGAAGGCAACAACCGCATTCGCAAGATCGACGCCAGCGGCACCATCACCACCATCGCGGGCGACGGACTCGGCGGCTCGACGCTGCTCGGCGCAGTGCTGCCGGACGGCGACGGCGGCCCGGCCACGGCGGCGCATCTGTACCACCCGTACAGCCTGGCGCTGCAAACCGATGGCTCGCTGCTGGTGGCCGACACCTTCCATAACCGGCTACGCAAGATCGACACAGCGGGCAATATCAACGCGTTCTATGGCAACGGCACGTTCGCTGCGATGTTCCTGCCGGTCTCGGTCGCCATCGACCCGACCACCGGCGACGTCTACACGGCGGAGTTCTTCGGCAATCTGGTGCGCCACATTAAGGCCGACGGCACCGGCGTGCTCGGCGCCATCACCAAGAACGCGACCGCCACACGCAAGTTCGGCACCCCGTACGACGTGACATTCGACAAGTCGGGCATGATGTACGTGGCCGATTCGAACGGCAACCAAGTCGTCGCCATCGACCACGCCAACACCTGGACCACGGTCGCCGGCACCGGCATCGCCGGCTATAGCGGCGACGCCGGCAGCGCCACCGCGGCGCAGGTTCGCGCGCCGTTCGGCGTCAGCATTGCCGCCAATGGCGACATCGCCATCGCCGACCAAGGCAACGGCGTGGTGCGCAAAATCCATCGCGGCACCATCGGCACGCTGTCCGGCCCGGCCGCCAAGCCCGCCCGCCCGGCGACGCTGGTCTCTACGCCGGAAGGCGTGCCGCACTTCAAGCATGTCTGGGAAATCGTGCTGGAGAACACCGAAGCCAGTTCGGTGGTCGGTAATCCGGCGATGCCGTATTTCAACAGCCTCGCCAGCCAGGGCGTGGTGTTGCAGAACTATTTCGGCACCGGGCATTTCAGCCTGGACAACTACATGAGCATCGCGTCGGGTCTCGAACCCAACCCGAACACCCAGCTCGACTGCTCGGTGGTCACGCCGGGCTGCTCGGTGCGCCCGTTCATCAGCAACACCGGCGCGCCGGTGGCCGACAATATCGGCTCGCAGCTGACCGCGAAGAACCTGTCGTGGAAAACCTACGCCGAGTCGATGCCGGCCGCCTGCACCTATTCGCCGGCCGCGCCGACCATCTACAACGCGCCGTTCGCCGAACGCCACGTGCCGTTCCTGTTCTTCCACTCGATCATCGACAACGCCCCGTACTGCGCCGCCCACGTGGTGCCGTACGCCGATGCCACCACCGGGCTCACTGCCGATCTGGCCAGCGCCGCCACCACCCCGGCGTATTCGCTGATCGTGCCGAACTCGATCGACGACGCGCATGACACGGTCGCCGGCGCCAACCGCCTGACCACCGCCGATACATGGCTGGCCAACAACCTGCCCGCCATCCTGAACTCGCCGGCCTATGCCGATCACGGCGTGGTGCTGATCACGTTCGACGAAGGCGGCACCTCGCTGGGCGCACCTTCGGCCAATCCGGGCGGCGGCAACATCGCCACCATCCTGCTGTCGCCGCTGGCCAAGACCGGCGCGGTTTCCACCGTGCCGTACAACCACTACTCGTTCCTGCGCACCATCGAAGACAACTTCAAGCTGCCGCTGCTGAACCACGCTGGCGACGCCAACGTGCCGGCGTTCGGCGGCGATATCTGGAAGTAACCCACGCCGTGCCGACCGGCTGGCCGGAGCAATCCGGCCAGCCGCGCTACTCGTCGACGTCGATCACCATGCCGTCGAACCCAGCCTCGATGCCGTCCGGCAGGTTGGCTGCCAGCCAGGCCCAGTCCATGTCCGCACTCATATGCGTCAGCACGGTGCGGCGCGGGCGCACGCGGGCGGCCCATTCCACCACGCGGCCGATCCAGGCGTGCGTGTGGTGGGTGTTGCGCTGGAAGCAGCCGACCACCCAGGTATCCACGCCCTCCAGCAGCGCCAGCGCCGCGTCATCCAGCGCCACCGCGTCGGTGGAATAGCCGAAGCCGCCGGTGCGCAAGCCCAGCGAGCGGCTGAACCCGTGGTCCTGGTCGAACACCGTCACCGGCATGCCCGCCATCGCCAGCGTCTCGCCGGGCGCGATCACGCGCGGTTCCAGCACCGGACGAAAGAAAATCGGCGGCTGCCAGGGCAGGAAGGCGTAGCTAAACCGCTGTTGGATCTCCGCCAGCGCGCCCTCGCCGCCGAACGCCTCCAGCGGCCGCCCGGCAATGCGGTTCAAGCCGCGCGCGTCGTCCAATCCGAGGATATGGTCGGCGTGGGCATGAGTGAACAGCAGCGCTGCAATGTCGCGGATGCCGCAGGCCAGCAACTGGGCGCGCAGGTCTGGGCTGGTATCGACCAGCAAGCCGCCGCCCGCGCCGCCGCCGTCGATCACGATGCTGGTGCGGGTGCGCCGGTTGCGTGGCTCGCGCGGATCGCACACGCCCCAATCGCCACGCCCATCGGCCCCGCCGAGCATCGGCACCCCGGCCGAGCCGCCGGTTCCAAGCAGCGTGACCCGCATCGTTGGGCTAGGCCGCTTTGCGGAACAAACGGCGGAAGTTTGCCGTGGTCAGATCGGCCATCGCGGCAGGTTCCATGCCGTGCAGTTGCGCCAGCACGGCGGCGGTATGCGCCACATGCGCCGGTTCGTTGCGCTTGCCACGATACGGCGCCGGGGCCAGATACGGCGAGTCGGTTTCCACCAGCAGCCGGTCCGGTGGAATGTCGCGGGCGATGTCGCGGTTGTCCTGCGACTTCGGGAAAGTCAGGATGCCCGACAGGCTGCAATAGCCGCCCAGCCGCAGCGCCGCCTCGGCCAGCGCCCGCGTGGAACTGAAGCAGTGCAGCAGGAACAGGAACGGCCCGCCGCTATCCCATTCATCTTGCAGGATTGCCGCGATATCGGCGTCAGCGTCACGGGCATGGATCGCCAGCGGCAGATCGGCCAGCCGGGCGGCGCGGATGTGCTGGCGGAAGCTGGCCTGCTGCACCTCGCGCGGCGCCTTGTCGTAGAAATAATCCAGCCCCGACTCGCCAATGCCGATCACCTTGGGGTGTTGGGTCTCGGCGGCAAGCTGTTCTGCCGTAAAAACCGGGAGTTCGGCGACATTGTGCGGATGGATGCCCACCGTGCTCCACACGTTCGGCAGGCTTTCGGCCAGAAACCGCATATCCAGCGACTGCTGCCAGCGGGTGCCGATGGTGACCATCTCGCCCACCCCGGCCGCTGCGGCACGGGCCAGCACGTCCGGCAATTCCTCGGGCTTGTAGTAGTCCAGATGGCAGTGTGAATCGATCAACATGAGAGGGTTACAAGATTTCTTCGATGTATCGTGGGAATACGCCAGACGGCGGCGGCAGCGCGATGCCGCCTGCCAGCGGCGTGGCCAGATCGGCCAGTTGCCGCGCCTCGGGCGGCACGCCAAGCTGGTCCAGCATCTTGGCCATGCTGCCCGGCATGAACGGCTGCAATACCGTGGCAATCGGCCGCATGGTATCGACCAGCACGCGCAGCACCACGGCCATCCGCACCGGATCGGTCTTTTTCAGCGCCCACGGCGCTTGCCGGTCGATATAGCCGTTGGCGGCGCGGATAACTTTCCACACGTCTTCCAACGCCTCGTGAAACACTTGCCGGTCGATCTTCTCTCGCAGCAGCCCCGGCAGCGCGCGCGCGGCGTCGAGCAGCGTGGCGTCGTCCTCGGTCTCGGCGCTGGCCTCGGGCAGCACCCCGCCCAGGTTCTTGGCGATCAGCGACAACGACCGCTGCGCCAGATTGCCCAGATCGTTGGCCAGTTCGACATTGGTGCGCATCACCAGCGCCGGGTGGCTCATGCTGCCATCGGCGCCGAATGGCTTTTCGCGCAGGAAGAAGTAACGCACTTGGTCCAGCCCGTAGGTTTCCACCAGCTTGCGTGGCTCGATCACGTTGCCGAGCGACTTGCTCATCTTCTCGCCTTCGACCGTCCACCAGCCGTTCGAGGATACCCGCTTGGGCACCGCCACGCCGGCCGCCATCAGGAAGGCCGGCCAATACACCGCATGAAAACGGACGATATCCTTGCCGATCAAATGCACATCGGCCGGCCAGTAGCGCCAGCGGCCGGCGCTCGCGTCCGGGAACCCGGCGGCGGTGATGTAGTTGGTCAGCGCGTCGAGCCACACGTACATCACGTGGCCGGGCGCGTCCGGCACCGGGATGCCCCAGGCGAACGTGGTGCGGCTGATCGACAGGTCGTTCAGCCCGCCCTTCACGAAGCTCACCACCTCGTTGCGGCGGCTGTTGGGGGCGATGAAGTCGGGATTGTCCTCGTAGAATTGCAGCAGCTTATCCTGCCACTTTGACAGATCGAAGAAATACGACGGCTCGCGCACCCACTCCACCGGCGCACCCGACGGTGCGACCTTGCTGCCGTCCGGCTTCGTGGTCAGTTCGGCTTCGTCGTAAAACGCCTCGTCGCGGACTGCGTACCAGCCCTCGTAGTGGCCGAGATAGATGTGCCCGTTGGCCGCGATGCGCTGCCACAGCGCAGCGCACGACGCCTTGTGGCGCGGTTCGGTTGTGCGGATGAAATCATCATACGAAATACCCATCTTGTCGGCCATGTCGCGGAAATCCGCCGCGACATCGTCGACAAAACTCTGCGGGTCTTGCCCGGCATTGGCCGCCGCCTTCTCCACTTTCTGGCCGTGCTCGTCGGTGCCGGTCAAAAAGAATACGTCGTAGCCGTCCAGCCGCTTGAAGCGGGCCAGCACGTCGGCGGCGATCGAGGTGTAGGCGTGGCCGATATGCGGCGCGCCGTTCACGTAGTAGATCGGCGTGGTCACGTAATACGACGGTTTCATAGGTCTCTCTGTCAGCGTCCAGCGAGCAGCGCGAACCCGGCGAGGATGGCCTGCCGCTTGTCCAGATGCAGCCCCTCGGTCTCGTCCTGAATGCGGGTAAGGCCCTGCCACACGTCCACCCACGCATCAAGGGGCCGCGCGCCGATCAGCCTTGCCTGATCCGGATCGGCGCGCCCGCTGGCGACGCCGCGCACGGCGGCGGCCACCCCGGCGCGCAGCAAATCCATGAAGGTGGCGAACGCATCCTCGTCGCGCCCAAGCGCGTCGGCGACGGCGTGGGCCCGCTCGGCCCCCAGCGCGGCCCCCAGCGCGGGCACCGCATCGAGCACTTGCCCCACCATGTCCGACACCGCCACGCCGCCGCTGCTGGCCAATTGCAGCGCGCGGCCGATGGAGCCTTCGCCGAGGGCTGCCAGCCGTTCGCGCTCGTCCGGTGGCGTTTGGGGCAAATAGCGCTCCAGCAGCGCCGCCATGCTGGCGTCGTCCAGCGCGGCACAGCGCAGGCGGCGGCAGCGGCTGCGGATGGTGGGCAGCAGCCGCCCGGCGGCCGAGCACACCAGCAGCAGCATCGCGCGCGGCGGCGGCTCCTCAAGCACCTTCAGCAACGCATTGGCGGCGTTGCGATTCATGTCCTCGGCGCCATCCACGATCACCACCCGCCAGCCGCCCTCGGCGGGCGTCAGGTGCAGGAAGCCGGCGACCTTGCGCACATCCTCCACCACGATCTCGCGGCGCAGCTTCTTGCGCTTGGGGTCGAACTCACGCTCGACGGTCAGCAGATCGGCGTGCGCCGCCACGGCGACGCGGCGGAACACCTTGTCGTGCTCATCCAGCGCCAGCGACGCGCCGGGCGCGGGACCGGCGAACAGGCGGCGGGCAAAACGGAACGCCAGCGTGGCCTTGCCGACACCCTCCGGCCCGGTCAGCAGCCACGCGTGATGCATCCGCCCGGAACGCATCGCCTCGGCCAGCACCGCTTCGGGTCCGGCATGGCCGAGCAATAAGGGATTGGCGCGGGGGTCTGGGGCGGGCATGGCGGGACATTACCGGATTGCGCCGCCGGTGCAGCAGGGCATTTGGCGGCGCGGCCGAGGGAATCCTAGCCGGACTGTTCCTGTCAGGTTCTATCCACTCGCAACCGTCAAAGCTTGCACACGTGCCCACAACTGCTGTGCGACATCATCAACCCGCGCGCCGCCGCCGATCACCACGCACCGCCCCGGCGCCCCCGCCGCCACATCCAGAAACCCCTGGCGCACCCGGGCAAAGAACCCCTCGCCCAGCCGTTCGTAGCGGTCTGCCGCGATGCCGCGCGCCTGCATCCGCGCCACCGAGGTGGCCACGCTGACATCCAGCACCAGCGTCAAATCCGGCACGATCCCGAGCAGCCCGGACAGCGTGGCAATCGCCGCGCGGTCGCCGCCCTGGCCGTAGCCCTGATAGACCATCGTCGAGTCGTAAAACCGGTCGCACACCACCCATACGCCGCGCGCCAGCGCCGGGCGGATGGTTTGCGCGACATGCTCGGCGCGGGCGGCGAAGTGCAGCAGGGTTTCGCCGGGCAGCGACCACGCCACGTCGCCCGACAGCAACAGGCTGCGCAGAATTTCCGCCCCCGGCGCGCCGCCCGGCTCGCGGGTTAGCAGCACCTGGTGCCCGGCCGCGCGTAACTGCTCGGCGAGCATGCGCGCCTGGGTGGATTTGCCCGCCCCCTCGCCGCCTTCCAGCGTGATGAATTTTCCGCGTTCTGCCATCGGCTACCCCGTCACCCCGGCGCAGGCCGGGGTCCAGGGCCACCGCACCGAATTTGCTGCCCTGGATTCCCGCCTGCCCCGGAATGACAGCAACAACCAATACAAAGCTTTAGCGCCCGGTGATGTAATGCGACATCACCGCCATGGCGCGGCCCGGCAGGCCGAGGCGGGCCACGTCGGCGCCAGCCAGCAGCGGCACTTCCATGTCCGGCACGCCCTCGCCGCTGACCGTCAGCTTGCCCAGCGTGCTGCCGCGCACCACCGGCGCACGCACCGGGCTTTCATAGGCCAGGGTGATCTTCGCCTTGGTGCGCCAATTGCGCGGCATGGTCACCGCCAGATCGCGCCCGCCGATCAGTGGCACCGTGGGTTCGGCGCCGAGCCACACCGGCGCCTGTTCCACCACGTCGCCCGCCGTGAACAGCGTCACGTCCTCGAACTCGCGAAACGCCCATTCCAGCAACCGCTCGCTCTCCTCGCCGCGCGCGTGCATCGACGGCAGGCCGTTCAGCACCAGGATGATCCGCCGCCCGCCGCGAATGGAACTGGCCACCAGCCCATACCCGGCTTCCTCGGTGTGGCCGGTCTTGAGACCGTCGGCGAGGCCCTTCTGCACCAGCGGATTGCGGTTTTCCTGGTCGATATTGTTGTATTTGAAGCTTTTTTCGGCGTCGTACCGGTAGTATTCGGGGAAATCCTGAATCAGCCGCCGCGCCAGCGTGGCGATGTCGCGCGCCGACATTTGGTGGCCAGAGGCGGGCCAGCCGGTCGGGTTGAAGAAACTGCTTTTGGTCAGGCCAAGCTCCTTGGCCTTGGCGTTCATCAGCTCGGCGAATTGCTCCTCCGATCCGGCGATGCCTTCGGCCAGCACGATGCAGGCGTCGTTGCCCGACTGCACGATCATGCCGCGAATCAGATCCTCGACCTTCACTTGGCTGCCAAGCTGGACGAACATCTTCGAGCCGCCCATGCGCCACGCCTTTTCGCTGACCGGCAATTCCTGATCGAGCTTCAAGCGGCCCGACTTGAGCAGGCCATAGACGATATAGGCGGTCATCAGCTTGGTCATCGACGACGGCGTCATCGCCACGTCGGCGTCTTTGTCCAGCAGCGTGGCGCCGGTGTTGTAGTCGATGATCACCGCATAGCGCGCGGCGGTGTCCAGCGGGCCGACGGGGGTTTGCGCCGGGCTGCCGGTGACGGGCGGCTCGGCGAGTGGTTTCGGCACGGCGGCGTGCGTCACCGGCTTCTTTTTCGCCACCGCTTGGGCGTGCGCGGCCGATCCGGCTAGCGGGGCAATAGCAACACCGGCAAGCAGCATGCGGCGGCGGATGAGCATGGCGGGGACTCCTGGCACGTCAGTGGCCCAAGTGCGCGTTCGTGGCTGGCGTTCTAGGTGTGGCGGCGAGCAACGGCAACCGATGGCTGCGCGCGCCAAATTTTGATGCAGGTCAATGTCAGACGCGCGCCGCCTTGCTGCACTTCGCCTGCTGCATGACAGGGGGAACCAGTGCAACCGATCGAACTCGCATATTTGATTTTGGTCATCGCGGTATTCGTGGGCTTTGCCGGGTGTCTGGCCTATTTCTCCGTGGTGAACAGCCAGGCGCGGATCGACGCCGTCAGGGCCGCGCTGCGGGTGCACTGAACCGCGCGCCGCCATCCGGCGGCGCAATCCTCCGCTGACGTTCCGCCCCTTCCCTCCACCGGTACGCTAGGCTACGGGCGAGGCAGGTTGGGGAACGGACCACAATGGCAGCCAGCGACAGCTTGCCGGTTTACGGCAGCGACAATTCGCGCTTCGGAGATCGGCGCGCGCGCGCCAATGTGTTCCGGCTGGCAGCGGCGCAAGCGCTGGCCGGCGCCAACGCCTCGGTGATCTTTGCCACCGGCGCCATCATCGGCTCCACCCTGGCGCCCGACCGCGCTTACGCCACCGCGCCGATTTCGATGTTCGTGGCCGGCATGGCGGCGGGCACGCTGCCGGTTGGCTGGATCGCGCGCCATCACGGGCGGCGGGCGTCGTTCATGGCCGGGGCGCTGTGCGGCGTGGTTACCGGGCTGCTGGCGGCGCTGGCCTTGGTGCTCGGCTCGTTCCCGCTGTACTGCTTCGCCACGTTCTGTGGCGGCCTGTACGGCTCGGTGGTGCAGTCCTTCCGCTTTGCCGCAGCCGACGGCGCCAGTGCGGCGTTCAAGCCGAAGGCGCTGTCCTGGGTGATGGCGGGCGGCATTTTCGCCGGCGTGCTCGGGCCGCAACTGGTCACCTGGACGATGGACTGGTGGCAGCCGTACCTGTTCGCCGCCAGCTACCTGCTGCAAGCCGGCATCGCGGTGATCACCGCCGTTGTGCTGTCCGGCGTCGATCTGCCGAAGCCGGTCAAGGCCGAGATGGCCGCTGGGCGGCCGTTGCTGGAAATTGCCCGCCAGCCGCGCTTTGTCACCGCCGCGCTCAGCGGGGTGATCGCCTACATGCTGATGAACTTGGTGATGACATCCGCGCCGCTGGCGATGCGCATGTGCGGGCTGCCGCTCAACACCTCCAACTACGCGATCCAGTGGCACATCGTGGCGATGTTCGGGCCGAGCTTTTTCACCGGCTCATTGATCAGCCGCTTCGGCGCGCAGCGGATTGTCGCCGCCGGGTTGATCTGCACCGCGCTGGCGGCAGCCACCGGGCTTTCCGGCATCACCGTATGGCACTTCTACGCCACGCTGGTGCTGCTTGGGGTGGGCTGGAATTTCAGCTTTGTCGGCGCCTCGGCGCTGGTGCTGGAAACCCATCGGCCGGAGGAGCGCAATAAAGTGCAGTCGTTCAACGACTTCCTGGTGTTCGGCACCATGGCCTGCGGGTCGTTCCTGTCCGGGCAGGTGCTGGCCAATTATGGCTGGTCGGCGATCAACTGGATTGTGTTCCCGCCGCTGGCGCTGGCGCTGGTGGCACTGTTGGCCTCCGGTGCGCTGCGGGTCCGCCCGCAGCGCACCTGACCAGCGGTCAGAAGCCGATGGCGCCGCCGCCGTCCACCACCAGGGTCTGGCCAGTGACATAGGCGGCGGCGGGGGCCGCGAGGTAGGCGCAGGCCCAGCCGATATCCTGCGGCGTGCCAAGATGCTTGGCTTGGATGCGGCCCATGATCTTGTCCAGCCGCACCGGATCGCCCGCCGTGGCTTTGCGGAACATCGCGGTGTCGATCCAGCCGGGGGCCACCGCGTTGACCCGCACGCCCAGCGGCGCGAACTCGGCGGACAGGCCGCGCACAATGCCAGTGATGGCCGATTTCGCCGCCGTGTAGCCCATGACCTGCGGCAGCCCGATGAACGAGGCCATCGAGGCGATGAACAGCACCACGCCCGCGCCGCGCTCGGCCTGACCGCGCACGATGTGACGGGTGAGCTCCAACGCGCCGCGCACATGCACGTCGAGCACGCTGTCGATCTCGGCGGCGGTCATGTCCAGAAACGGCTTCTTGATGTTGGTGCCGGCGTTGTTGACCAGAATGTCGATGGGGCCGAACTCCTGCTCCAGCGTGGTGGCGAAGCCTGCGATGCCGTCCATGCCGGTCACGTCGAACGGGCGCGCGATCAGGGCGCCGCCTGATTCACTGGCGGCGGCTTCCAACGCCTCGCGCCGCCGCCCGGCGATGACGACGCGCGCACCGCAGGCCGCCAAGCACTGCGCGATGGCCAGCCCGATGCCGCTGCCGCCGCCGGTGACCAGCGCGGTCTTGCCGTCCAGACGGAAGGCGGACAGGAAGGCGGGCGGCAATTGGCTCATGACGGTCGCTCCTTGCGGAAGGATACCATGGCCGCGTTGCAGCCCCCGGTCTACACGTCAATACGCTGCCGCATTGGCCGGGTGAATGCCGGTTCACCAGCGCGCCGCCCGCAACTGGAACCCGTTACAGCAAAAGGCCCCGGCGATGCCCTGCTGGACATCGCCGAGGCCATCTGCGGCGCATCCCCCGCCACTCCGGCTTCGGTGCTTCTTCCCTGGCATTCGCTTGGCGAACTTATCTGCTTATTGCGGAGATATATAATTGCGCTGCGGCGTTGTCAAATGGCGATTCAGCGATGAATGCCCGGTTTTTACGAACTGATGTGTACCGCCAGGGCCTCGCGCACCCCGTCCAGCACCAATTGCGCCGCCAGCGCCGCCAGCAGCACGCCGAGCACACGGCCGACGACGTGCGATCCGGTTTGGCCGAGTGCGCGGGCCAGATAGCGCGCCGAGAGCAGCGCCAGCAGCGTCGCCGCGATGGCCACCGCGAGGGCCGCCTGGATGGCCAGCAGCGGCCACAGCCGGGCCCCGCTTTGCGATTGCAGCAGCACCATGGTGGTCATCGCCCCCGGCCCGGCGATAAATGGGATGGCGAGCGGAAACACCGAAATGTCGTGCTTGCGCACCGCAGCTTGGCGTTCCTCCTCGGAACTGCGCAGCGCCCCGCGCGCGGTCACCATATCGGCGGCGGTCAGGAACAGCAGCACGCCGCCCGCGACTTTCAGCGCGGGCAGCCCAATGCCGAGGGCGGCGAGCAATTCACGCCCGCCGAATCCGAACACCGCCAGCACGACAAAGGCGATGACGCAGGCGCGCTTGGCCTGCCGGGCCCGCTCGGCCGGCGGGTCGCCTGGGGTCAGGCCCGCGAACAGCACGGCGGTGCCAACCGGGTCGATAATGACCAGCAACGCCACCAAGGCATAGACGAAGCTATCCCAGCCCGGCCCGAGCAGCGCGGTCAGCGGCGAAGCCCAAGATCGCGCGTCATGCCGGTCACTCCGAAGGGCGGCCGCACCCTCTAAGGCACCTGCCGCAAAACGCAACAGGGGGCCACGCGGCCCCCTGCTGTTCAGCCAAATTGCCGAAAGGCTTAGGCGGCGGCGGCGACCGCGCGCTTGGCCATCACGCCGACCAGATGGGCGCGATACGCCGCACTGCCGTGGATGTCGCTGTTCAGGCCGTCCGCCGGGGTGGCGATGCCGTCCAGCGCGCTGGCCGAGAAGTTGGCGCTCAACGCCGTCTCGAACGCGGTGTGGCGGAACACGCCGCCCTGGCTGGCGCCGGTCACGGCCACCCGCACGCCCGACGCCGTCTTGGCGACGAACACACCGACCATCGCGTAGCGCGACGCCGGGTTGCGGAACTTCTCGTAGGCGGACATCTCCGGGATCGGGAAGCTCGCCGACAGGATGATCTCGCCGGGTTCCAGGGCGGTGGTGAACATGCCCTGAAAGAAGTCGTCCGCCGCGATTTCGCGGGTGTTGGTCTTGATGGTGGCCCCGAGCGCCAGTGCGGCCGACGGGTAGCAGGCCGCCGGGTCATTGTTGGCGAGCGAGCCGCCGATGGTGCCGCGATAGCGCACGGCGACATCGCCGATCCAGCTGGCGAGGTTGGCAAGGCCCGGAATGGCCTTCTTGACCTCGGCCGAGTTGGCCACCGTAACGTGGGTGGTGCTGGCGCCAATGGTGACCGTGGTCGCGGTCACCGTGATGCCGGACAGGCCGAGGCCCGCCAGATCGACCACCGCAGACGGCTTATTCAACCGCTGCTTGAGGACCGGAATGAAGGTCTGGCCGCCGGCGAGCGCCTTGGCTTCGCTGTCTCCGAGCAGGGCAACCGCATCGGCGACGCTGCTGGGCTTGTGGTAAGCGAAATCGTACATCGTGCGGTCCTCTTATTCCGCCGCCATCGCAGGGCGGCCGGCTTGGATGATCGACCAGATTTTCTCGGGGCTGGCCGGCATATTCAGGTGACGAACCCCGTAGTCCTTCAGCGCATCGACAATTGCGCCGATCACCGCCGGGGGCGAGCCGATGGCACCCACCTCGCCGCAGCCCTTCGAGCCGAGCGGGTTATGGGTGCACATGGTGTTCTCGGTCGCCACCGTGATGTTCGGCAGATTATCGGCGCGCGGCATGGTGTAGTCCATGAACGAGCCGGAAATCAGCTGGCCGTGCGCATCGTAGGCGGCGTGTTCATACAGCGCCTGCCCGATGCCCTGGGCGATGCCACCCTGCACCTGACCTTCGACGATCATCGGATTCACCACCCGGCCCACGTCGTCCACCGCGACAAAGTTCACGATCGTCGGGATGCCGGTCGCAGGGTCGATCTCGACCTCACAAATATGGCAGCCGCCGGGGAAGGTGAAGTTCTTCGGGTCGTAGAACGCGGTTTCGTCCAGCCCGGGCTCCAGTTCCTCGATCGGGTAGTTGTGCGGCACGTAGGCGGTCAGCGCGATTTCGCCGAACGACTTGGAGCGGTCGGTGCCGGCCACCGAAAACTTGCCATCCTTGAACTCGATGTCGCCGACATCGGCTTCCAGCAGATGGGCGGCGATCTTGCGGCCCTTCAGGATGATCTTGTCCATCGCCTTGACCATCGCCGAGCCGCCGACGGCCAGCGAGCGGCTGCCGTAGGTGCCCATGCCGAACGGGATCTTGGCGGTGTCGCCATGCACCACATCGACATTGGCCAGCGGGATGCCGAGTTGATCGACCACCAACTGCGCCATCGTGGTTTCGTGGCCCTGGCCGTGGCTGTGCGTGCCGGTGAACACCGTCACGCTGCCGGTGGGATGCACGCGGATGTTGGCCACTTCATACAGACCGGCGCGCGCGCCGAGCGATCCCACCACCTTGGACGGGGCGATGCCGCAGGCTTCCAGGTAGGTGGAAATGCCGATGCCGCGCAGCTTGCCTTGGGCAGCCGAGGCGGCGCGGCGGGCCGGGAACCCGGCCCAGTCGGCAGTTTTCTGCGCAGCTTCCAGCGTGGCGAAGTAGTCGCCGCTGTCGTACTGCAGCGCCACCGGCGTCTGGTACGGGAACGCATCGCGCGGGATGAAGTTTTTGCGGCGGATGTCCACGCGGTCCATGCCGGTGTCGTAGGCCACCACATCGACCAGCCGCTCGATCAGGAATGCGGCTTCCGGACGCCCGGCGCCGCGATAGGCATCGACCGGCACCGTGTTGGTGAACACCGCCTTCACTTCGGCGTAGATCACCGGCGTGGTGTAGGTGCCCGCCAGCAGCGTGGCGTACAGATAGGTCGGCACGGCGGTGGCGAACGTGGACAGATAGGCACCCATGTTGCACAGCGTATCGACATGCAGTGCGAGGAACTTGCCGTCCTTGTCGATCGCCATCTTGGCGGTGCTGACATGGTCGCGGCCATGCGCGTCGCTCATGAACGACTCGCTGCGGTCGGCGGTCCACTTGATCGCGCGGCCGAGCTTGCCAGCCGACCAGGTGACGATGGCTTCCTCGGCGTAATGATAGATCTTGCTGCCGAAGCCGCCGCCGACGTCCGGGGCCACCACGCGCAGCTTGTGTTCCGGCAGCCCGAGCACGAAAGCGCCCATCAGCAGGCGGATCACATGCGGGTTCTGGCTGGTGGTGTATAGCGTGTAGTCGCCGGTGCTGCTGTCGTAATCGCCGATGGCCGCGCGCGGCTCCATCGCGTTCGGCACCAGCCGGTTGTTGGTGAGGTCCAGCGTAATCACGCGGTGGGCGGCGGCAAACGCCGCGTCCACGCCAGCCTTATCGCCGATATGCCAGTCGTAGCAGACGTTGCCGGGGGCGGCGTCGTGCAGCACCGGGGCGCCCGGCGCGATGGCGTCGGCCACGTTGGCGATGGCGGGCAATTCTTCGAGATCGATATGCAGCAGTTCGGCGGCGTCTTTCGCCTGCTGCTTGGTGGCGGCGATCACCACGGCCAGGATGTCGCCGACATGGCGCACCTTGCCTTCGGCCAGCATCGGGTGGCGGGGCTCCGCCATCGGACTGCCGTCCTTATTATGGATCTGCCAACCGCACGGAATGCTGCCGAGCGCTGCGGTATCGGTGCCGGTGTAGACAGCTACCACACCCGGCGCCGCGAGGGCGGCCGACGTGTCGATAGACAGAATTTTGGCGTGCGGGCGGTCGCTACGCTTCATCACGGCATGCAATTGGCCCGGACGGTTCATATCGTCCACGTAGTGACCACGGCCGGAAATGAAGCGCAAATCCTCCTTGCGGCGGACGGATGCGCCAATGCCTTCGAACGGTGCGTTCATCGTGCCCCCTCCCTTGTCGCGCGGCGCTGGGCAGCGAGCACCGCGCGCAACCTTATTGGTGAGCTATTTATTCAGCGGCGACCTTGCCGTGCATCACCGGCCAAG
This sequence comes from Rhodospirillales bacterium, assembly GCA_025359905.1. GTDB lineage: Bacteria > Pseudomonadota > Alphaproteobacteria > Acetobacterales > Acetobacteraceae > CAIPHQ01. The sequence goes on along the minus strand of JANYDF010000052.1, from coordinate 10,075 downwards.
CTGCGGACACGGCCTTGACGATGTTGTGGTAACCCGTGCAACGGCACAGATTACCTTCGAGGCAATGGCGGATTTCCGCCTCGCTCAGACCGTCCGGATGGGTGGCCACGATATCGATGGCACTCATCACCATGCCCGGCGTGCAGAAGCCGCACTGCAATGCATGGTTTTCGCGGAAGGCTTCCTGCATCGGGTGCAGCGTGCCGTCGGCGGCGGCCAAACCCTCAATCGTGGTCACGGCGGCGCCGTTAGCCTGCACCGCCAGCATGGTGCACGACTTCACCGCTTTACCATCGACATGGACGACGCAGGCGCCGCACTGGCTGGTGTCGCAACCGACATGCGTGCCGGTCAGTCCCAGCTTGTCACGCAGCAGTTCCACCAGCAGCGTGCGGCCCTCTACCTCGACCGATGCGGTCTTCCCGTTCACCGTCAGGGTTACCTGGGGCATCGTTCTCTCCCTACTGATCCGGCCAATTAGCGCGTTCGCGCACGGCCGGAGTGTTGGCATTCCGCCGGGGGCCGGTCAAGGCGGCAAAGGGTAGAAACGGTTGATAATCAACGCGATGTATATGAATGGGTATAGCGTCCGCAGCTGCGGTATGCCCAGCCGCGCTGGCTCTTGGGCGATTTGGCCGGCGCTTTCTTTCGCCTGCCGCACCGGCTATGCCGTTGACATGGCAACTCCTCACGCCGCGCGCTTGGCACTGCTCGCGCAATTCCTGCGCTTCGGCGCGGTCGGCGGTTCCGGCTTCCTCATTGATACGGCGACGGTCTATGCGACTCGCGGCTGGCTTGGCCTGTACGGCGCGGGCGTGCTGGCGTATTTGCTGGCGGTCAGCAGCAACTGGGCGCTGAACCGGGTCTGGACGTTTCGCGGCCAGGGCAGCCAGACCTTGCACCGGCAGTGGGCGGCATTTCTCGCCGCCAATCTGGCTGGCTTCGCGCTCAATCGCGGCGCTTACACGATCCTGGTCACCATCAGCCCGCTATGCGCCGCACAGCCGGTGTTCGCCGTGGCGGCGGGCACGGCGGCGGGCATGTTCGTCAATTTCTTCCTGTCGCGCCGCTACGTGTTTCGCTGAGCCGGGCCAGTTCGCCGCGCAGCCGGGCATATTGGTCGCGCGAACGGCGCAGCGTCTGCACGGCTTTGACAGCGGGGGAAAAGGCTACGTCGCTTGAGGGATGGTCGCGCATGGCAAACTCCGCTGCGGCAATCGCCGGGCGAACATCGCTTGGCGTGCCGTAGCAGATAGCCTGCTGGGTCTGCGGCTATAATGCAGCCCGTTTGCAAGATATTATATCAGATTTCGCAATAGCGAACGCCGCCGCCGCTCAGGCCAATTCCCGCTCCCGCTCCCGCTCGCGTGGCGCCAGTGGGCGTGCAGCCGGGGGGCGCGATAAATTCGGAATCAGGCTTTGCGGCAACGGCTTCTGGGCCGGTCCGCTGCCCAGCGGCGGCGGCGGTTGCGGCTCGGGCTGCCGGCCTGGGTCGCCCGGTCCGCGCGATGGGCGGCGGGTGATCCGCAATTCGTTGAACGCCACCAGCAACGGCACGCCGAAGCTCAATGCGCCGCTCAACACAATTTGCATCGTGGGAGACATGCCGGTTTCCTCCACCACTGAGGCTATGCAGATGGAGCCTGCCACCAAGCGGGCAACCCTTGCATCTGTTTTGCGAGGGCGGCGCTGGCTTGACGCGGCGCAGCGCGCGGGCCACGCAGGGCTGTGCGCCGACTTTCCATCTTACTGCTGATCTTGCTGTCCGCCGCAGCACCGCAATCACCCGCGCCGGGTCCGGTGCGGGTCATTGGCGGCCAGGGCGGCGGCTGCATCGCGGGCGCGGTGCGGCTGCCCGATGCCGCACCCGGCCTGCAAACCATCCGCCTGCCCCATAGCGCGTTCTGGGGCCATCCAGACACCATTGCCGCGTTGCTGGAACTCGGCCGGCGCGCCCATGCCGCCGGTCTGCCCGATCTGTACATGGGCGACATTTCCGGCCCGCGCGGCGGGCGGCTGGCAGGCGGGCATTTCAGCCATCAGATGGGCCTGGACGCCGATGTCTATCTCGACGTGAGTCCGCATCCGCCGCTGAGCGCCGCCGCGCGCGACAGCCTGACGCCGCCGAGCCTGGTACGCGCCGATGGGCGGGGCACCGATCCGGCGGTCTGGCGGCCGGAACACGCGCTGTTGCTGCACATGGCCACGGCACTGCCCGGCGTGGACCGCGTGCTGGTCAATCCGGCGATCAAGCAGCAATTGTGCAACACGGTAACCGGCGACCGCGCCTGGCTGCGGTTCGTCCGGCCCTGGTGGGGCCATGCCAGCCATATGCATATTCATTTCAAATGCCCAGCCGGGCAGCCGTTGTGCCAAGCCGGGCCGCCGCCCCCGCCGCCCGGCGACGGCTGCGACGCCAGTTTGCAATGGTGGTTCACCCAGCTCGACCATCCGGCCAAGCCGGAAGCGCCCACCGGTCGGCCCGCTGCCCCGCCCCCTGCCCCGCCGCCGCTGCCGCCCGCGTGCCGCGCCATCATGGATGCCCCCGGATGAAGTTTGACCGGGTGTCGCTTGCCGTGGCCGCCGCCGGGTTTTGCACGTTCCTCAATCTGTACACGCCGCAAGCCATCCTGCCGTCGCTGGCCGCCGAATTCGGCGTGCCGCTGGCGCACACCGGTCTGGCGGTGACCGCCGGGCTGCTGGCGGTGGCGCTGGTCGCACCATTCGCCGGCGCGGTGTCGGACCGGCTGGGCCGCAAGCGGCTGATCGTCGGCGCCTGCATCGCGGTGATCCTGCCGACGCTGTTGGTGGCCACCAGTCAGTCGCTGGCAATGCTGCTGGTCTGGCGCTTCGTGCAGGGCATGTTGCTGCCGTTCATCTTCACCGTCACGGTCGGCTATATCGGCGATGAGTTGGAAGGCGCCGCAGCCATCCGTGCCGCCGGGCTGTATTCCTCGGGCGCCATTCTGGGCGGCTTCAGCGGCCGGTTCATCGCGGGCATCGCCGCCGATTTTCACGGCTGGCGCTACGGGTTTCTGGCTGCCGCCGTGGTCACGGCACTGGGCGGCCTGCTGGTCGCGGTCACCCTGCCGAAGGAAAAGCGGTTCCGCGCCACCGCCACCGGGTTGCGCGCCACGCTGCGCGACTGGCGCGAGCATCTGTGCAATCCGTTGCTGCTCGGCACCTGCGCGGTCGGCTTCGGCATGTTGTTCAGCGTGGTCGGCACGTTCACCTTCGTAAACTTCTACCTGGGCGCGCCGCCATTCGCGCTGACGCCCGGCGGCCTCGCGTCGGTGTTCGGCGTCTATCTGGTCGGCGTGGTGACGACGCCGCTGGCCACCCGGGCGGCGGTCAAGCTTGGGCGGGCGCGCACGGCGGGGCTTGCGGCGCTGATCAGCATCGCCGGTGAATTGCTCACGCTGGCGCCAAGCCTGCCTGCGGTGATTGCCGGGCTGGCGATGGCCAGCGCCGGGCTGTTCGTGGCACAGGCGCTCGGCACCGGCTTTATCGGCGTCGCGGTGCAGCGGGCGCGCTCCACCGCCGTGGGCATGTATGTCTCCACTTACTATGTCGGCGGCGCGTTGGGCGGCGTGTTGCCGGTGTGGGTGTGGCACGCGGCGGGCTGGCCCGGCTGTGTGGCGCTGCTGTGCTGCATGATCGCCGGGATGGGTCTGGCGGCTGTGTTCACGTTTCGTCAGCGCCCGCTGCGCGCACCGGCAGCGCGGGTTGGCGCGGCGGGTTAGCCGCCGGGCCGCGCGCCGGGCTGGGCCACGAACAACTGGCCGGTGCGATACGAAATCCACACATGCCGCAGCCGCAGATAGTCTTGCCCGAGCAGCAGATCGGCCTCATGCAAGGTGCGGTCCAGCACGGTCAGGCCGGGATTGGGGAAACTGTCCGGCCCGATTTGAAGGGCTGAAAATCGGTGCCACGTGCCGGTGAAATCCACCCCGGCGGCGCCCGAGCCGCGGCCATTGGCGTCGTGTTGCAGGATTTCGGCAGTCACGCCCAGCTTTTCGGCCGCCGCTGAGTCGATGAAGGTGCCGGTGGCCCCGGTGTCCAGCAGCGCCTTGAAGGTTGTCCCGTCGATGCGCACCGGCACCAGCAGCCGGTGGCCCCAGGTGACATCCATCGGCACGGCACTGTACGGCTCGCGCCACGGCAGGAAATTGCCCTGGCAATGGCTGACCCGGTAGACCGTCAGCTTGTGATGCGGCTCGTCCAGATCCAGATCGAAATGCGCCAGCGTGTCGCCGCCGATGATGCCGCCGAAGGTAACGTTCTTGCCGATGCCCTTCGGATCGTCGAGCACCGGGTAATGCCCGATCCCGGGGTCGAACCCGGCGAAATCGAACTGCGTCACCATCGCATCCTGCCGCTCCTTGCCCAGCCCGCCGACGCCCGCCAGCACGGTGCCGTGGCGCTGGTCGTCGGGCAGGTCGAGCTTGCTGGTCAGGCTTAGCGCCAGCGCGGTTTTCTCGGCCCCGGTGTCGAGCAGCGCCTGGGTTTCGGTGCCCTGCACACTGAACGGCACGAACAGCAGCGGTCGATCCCCTTGCAGCGCGAAAGCGGCTGCCTGGCTGACGGTGCACGGCCCGGCCTTGCCGTCGTCCTGACCCGGCGCGCAGCCAGCCAGCATTGCCGCAAGGCAGAGCGCCGCCGCTGGCCGGATCACAGCGCGTCCGCCAGCCGCCGCATGGTGCGGGCGAACGCCGCGCCGATCGCTGGGCTTTGCGCGTGCAGTCCGTCGCGCAGCACCCACCGCCCGTCGACCATCACGTCGCGCACCGGCGTGCTGTTGCCGCTGAACACCCAGGCGTCCAACAGGGCTGTGCCGCGCCGCCCGGCCAATGCCGGATGCTCGGTGTTCAGCACCACCAGGTCGGCCCGACGGCCGGGCGCAATCTCACCGGCATGGCGGCCAAGCGCTTGCGCGCCGCCGCGCGCGGCACGGGTCAGCAGGCTGGTGGCCACCGATGCGCCTTGCCGGGTTTCGGTGACATTGCGGGCCCGGCTTTCCAGGCGGCGGACATATTCCAGCCAGCGCAGTTCCTCGATGGGACTGGTGGACACGTTGCTGTCACTGCCGACGCCGAAGCGCCCGCCCTCGGCCAGATACGGCCGCAGCGGAAAAATTCCGTCGCCCAGATTGGCCTCGGTGGTTTGGCACAGCCCGGCAATGGCGCCGCTGGCCGCCATGCGGGCACGCTCGGTATTGTCGATATGGGTGGCATGGATCAGGCACCAGCGCCGGTCGACGGCGGCGTGGTCGAGCAGCCACTGCACCGGGCGCGCCCCGCTCCAGGCCAAGCAATCCGCAACTTCAGCGGTTTGTTCGGCGATATGGATGTGGATTGGCGTATCCGAACCCAACGAGTCAGCCAATGCGATGGCGCTTTGCAGATCGTCTGGCGTGACGGCGCGCAGGCTGTGCGGGGCGATGCCCACCGCCACGTCGCTCGCCATGGTCTGCACGAGTGCCGCGTAGCGATCCGGGGTCAGCAGAAAGCGGCGCTGCCCCGGCACCGGCGGCTGGCCGCCAAAACCGCCTTGGCGGTACAGCACCGGCAGCAGCGTCAGCCCCATGCCGGCCTGCGCAGCGGCGGCGGCGACGCGGCGGGAAAGTTCGGCGGGATCGGTGTAGGCAGCGCCATCTGGCGCATTGTGCAGATAGTGGAACTCCGCGACGGCGGTGTAGCCGTGTTGCAGGCACTCCAGATAAAGCTGTGCTGCGATGGCCTGCACGTCGTCCGGCGTCAGCACCGCCAGAAAGCGATACATCACCTCGCGCCAGCGCCAGAAATTATCCCCCTCCGGCCCGGCGCGCTCGGCAAGCCCCGCCATCGCACGCTGGAAGGCGTGGCTGTGCACATTGGCGAGGCCGGGCACCACCAATCCGGCGATGCGCTCGCCAGCACCGGCGTTCGGCCGCACGGCGGCGATGCTGCCGTCAGAGCGGATATCGAGGCCGACATTTTCGACAACCTCGTCGCCGACAAGGGCTGCGTCGGCACGATATGCAACAATTTCGTCGGTTCGGCGCATGCAGGGCGAAGGTCCTTTGAGATCATAAGTTTGGGCGGGGCGGCACACGAAATGCAAGTACCGCGCGCCGCCCCTTACCGGAGCGCGCATGCCGGACTATCTGAGGGCTCTCGTTGAGACGGAGCCGTACGATGGACAGCAAATTCGACCTCGCGCCGGAGCGGTTCGCCGTCGGCCAATCGGTTCCCCGCACCGAAGACCCGATGCTGCTGCGTGGCGAGGGCCGCTACACCGACGATTTGAACCTGCCCGGCCAAGCCTACGGGGTGATGGTGCGCAGCCGGGTGGCGCATGGCGTGCTGCGCGGCGTCGCAACCGCCGAGGCGCTGGCGATGCCGGGTGTGCTGGCGGTGATCACTGGGGCCGATCTGCTGGCTGCCGGGCTCGGGCCGATGCCGGTGATCGTGTTCGGGCAGAACCGCGACGGCAAACCGCTGCCGCGCGCGGCGCAGATGGCGCTGGCCACCGACAAGGTGCGCTACGTTGGCCACCCGATTGCGATGGTGGTCGCCGAAACCCGCGCCGAAGCCAAGGACGCCGCCGAGGCGGTGTTGGCCGAAATCGACGAGTTGCCGGTGGTGACCACGCCGCAAGCCGCCATCGCGGCGGATGCGCCGCAATTGTACGACGATGCGCCGGGCAACATCATGCTCGACTGGCATTCCGGCGACACCGAAGCCGTGTCCGCCGCCTTCGCCAGCGCCGCGCATGTCACGCGGATGCAGATCGAGAACAACCGCATCGTGGTCGCCGCCATGGAACCGCGCGGCGCCATCGGTGAATGGGACGCCGAGGCCGGTCGCTACGTGCTGCGGCTCGGCTGCCAGGGTGCGATGAACATGCGCACCATGCTGACCGGGCCGCTGGCGGTTCCGGCCGACAAGATCCGGGTGCTGGTCGGCAATGTCGGCGGCTCGTTCGGTATGAAATATACCTGTTATCCCGAATACATTTGCGCGCTGCACGCCGCCCGCGTGTTGGGCCGGGCGGTGAAGTGGACCGATGAGCGGTCGGAAAGTTTCCTGTCCGACAGCCATGGCCGCGACCATGAGGTGACGGCGGAACTGGCGCTGGACGCCGAGGGGCATTTCCTCGCTATCCGGGTGACGGGCTTTGGCAATCTGGGCGCCATTCTCGGCAATGCAATGACGCTGCCGCCGAGCGGCAATATCGCCAAGAATATCGTCAGCGTGTACCGTACCCCGCTGATCGAGGTCTCGTCGCGCTGCGTGTTCACCAACACCACGCCAGTTGGCGCCTATCGCGGCGCTGGGCGGCCGGAGGGCAATTATTACATGGAGCGGCTGATCGACACCGCCGCCCGTGAAATCGGCATCGATCCACTCGATCTGCGCCGCCGCAACCATATTTTGCCGTCGCACCTGCCGTACGCCACGCCGACCGGCTCGGCCTATGACAGCGGCGACTTCCCGGCGTTGCTGGAGCGGGCGATCAGCGAATCGGATTGGGACGGATTCGCCGCCCGTGCCGCCGATAGCCGGGCGCGGGGTTTGGTGCGCGGGCGCGGGGTTGGGCAATATTTGGAAGTCACCGCGCCGAATTCGCCGGAAATGGGCGGCATCCGGTTCGAGGAGGATGGCACCGTCACCATCGTCACCGGCACGCTGGACTATGGCCAGGGCCATGCAGCACCCTTCGCGCAAGTGTTGGCGGCAACTCTGGGCGTGCCGTTCGCGGCGATTCGGCTACTGCAAGGCGATTCGGATCAGTTGCTCGCAGGCGGGGGCACGGGCGGGTCACGCAGCATGATGCAGAGCGGGGCGGCGATTTTGGCCGCCAGCGACAAAGTCATCGAGAATGGCCGCAAGGCGGCCGCCTATCTGCTGGAAGTGGGCGAGGCCGACGTTGAGTTCAGCGCCGGACGCTTCGGCGTCGCAGGCACCGATGTCGGGATCGGCATCATGGAACTGGCCGCCCTGCTGCGCACCAGCCCCGGCCTGCCGCCCGATGTGCCGGTGTCGCTGGACGCCAACCTCATCAACGGCGGCGTGCCGAGCGCCTACCCGAACGGCTGCCATATCGCCGAGGTGGAACTGGACCCGCAGACCGGCCATATCGCTGTGGTGAAATACAGCATGGTCAATGACTTTGGCGTCGAGGTGAACCCGATGCTGGTGGCCGCCCAGGCGCATGGCGGCGTGGTGCAGGCGATCGGTCAGGCGCTGGGCGAGCGGGTGCGCTACGACGAATCGGGCCAGCTACAAACCGGCAGTTTCATGGATTACGCGCTGCCTCGCGCCGATGACGCGCCCGCCTTCGCCGTCAGCAGCCACCCGACACCGGCACTGACCAACAAGCTCGGCGTGAAGGGCTGCGGCGAGGCAGGCTGCGCCGGCGGGTTGCCGGCGGTGATGAACGCGGTCACCGACGTGCTGGCGCAACTCGGCGTGCCCGCGATCAACATGCCGGCGACGCCGCTGGCGGTGTGGGAGGCGATCCAGGCCGTCCGCACCTAGGGCTTCGGCTTGACCGGCGGGCAAAGCTGGCCGGATTGGACAATGCTGAACCGCTGACCGCCCAGCAGCACGTCGGGCCAGGGATGCGGTGCGAGGCTTTGCGGCGCGGTCTTCAGTGCTGTGTGGCTGACCGTGCAGTTGAGTTGCCCGCTCAACTCGCCGGTGCGCTGCCACTGACCGTCGGCACCTTGTTCGAAGAGCATCGGCGCGGCCCCGCCGAACAAGACGGCGGCGGCGGCGCTGCCGGGCAGTTGCAGCACCCGCACGTCGCACGGGCTGACGTCGCCGTGCAGGCAGGGCGCCCAGAAGCGCGGGTCGCTGACGGCGGCCAACGCGGTGAAGAAGCCGTCGGGCAGTGTTTGCCCAGCCGGATAGATCGTCACCCGGCTGGCCAATACTGCGGTGCTGGTGGGCTGGCGCGCTGGGTCGGTGGCCTCGAAGCGGCCTTTGGCGGCAAGCATTTTCGTGGCGCGGCTCGCCAGATCGCTATCCGCCCCAGCACTCAACTGTGCCAGCGCCGCCGCCCCCCAACGCGCGCCATCGAAGCGCAGGGCGAGCAGATCAAGCTTGTCCGCCGCCACCGCGCCGGATTCAAATCGCGCCATCTGGCTGGCCACCATCAGCCGCGCCGGGTCGGCCAGCGGTGAGAACAATGCGAGGATCAGCGCGAGGGTAAGACAAGCAGCGGCGATGTTGGTGACTTCCAGCACCCGGCGGCCTGCCCCGATCGAGACCGCGTAGCCGAGCGCATAACAGGCGGCGAGCATGGTGATGGCGGCGGCGAAAATCCGCTCGCTGGTCCAGCCGTATTGCTCCACCCGCAGCGTGAGCGCCCAGGCGGCCAGGGCCGTCACCGGCAGCAGTTCTACCGCGCCAACGATCGACGCCAGCCGCTTGATGCGCGAGCCGCCGTGTTCGGCGCCGCCGTCCTGATAGTGGCTGTTGATCAGGAAGACCAGCAACGCAGCCACCGTCAGCAACAATCCGCCAGCAAAATGCGTGCGCCATAACGGGGCCAGCGAGACGAATGGCAGCGTCAGCAGAAAGCCCGCCAGGATCACCACGAGCAACGGCAGCAGCCACGACACCAAGGTCAGCACCACGGAGCGCACGCCGCGGATCAACGCCGGTTGCACGTCGGTGGCGTGGATCGACAGCGCGATGGCCAGCGCCGTGGCCGGGAAAGCGAACCAGCGATACTGGATCAGGCGCACGAACACGTCGAAGTCGAGCAGCTTGAACAATCCGGCGCCCAGCGCCAGCACGCCCCAGAACACGCCGGTGAAGGCGCCAACCATGATGCCCTGCAAGCCGAGCTTCCAGGCGGCGTCGAAATGCCGCCGGTACGGTGGGACCCATTCGCCTTCGGACACCGAGTTGGTCACCAGCACATGGGCGACGAACATGAAGCCGGTGACCGCCACGCAAAATTGGAAGTTCGGCACCAGCGTGTTCATCACAGTGATGTGGCTGCCAGCCTCGCGCGCCGCCGCGTGGTAGCCGAGTGCCGCAGTCATGACAGCGGTGGCCGCCGCCCAAATGGCCAGCGGGCG
>JANYDF010000046.1 GCA_025359905.1 Rhodospirillales bacterium | reverse complement strand
CCGCTCGGCCCGCAACTCGAACGGCAGCTTCTTCTCGGCCAGCACCAGGCGGACCTTGCGGCAATAGGGCGACAGCGGGAGGTGAAACAGGATTCGCATGATGGCGGGTTATCGCATTGTGGCCGGTTCGCGCAAACCGGGGGCAATGCGCCGCTGGCGTTGGCAATTGTTTTTGCTATCATGCTAGCGCACGCCAGGAGTCTGGCCGATGGCGCAATTGTTGATCCGCAATGTCGACGATAATGTGAGGGATAGTTTGCGCCGCCGCGCCGCCCGGCACGGCCTCAGCATGGAAGAAGAGTTGCGCGACATCTTGCGCACCGCCGCAGCAGCCGAGGACGCAACGCCACCGGCCGGACTTGGCACCCGGATCAGCGCCATGTTTGCCGAATTCGGACTGCAAGAGGGTGAGCTGGAAGAACTGCCGGATGCGCCGGTTCGTCTCGTAACATTCGAGCCATGATCCTGCTCGACACCAATGTCGTATCGTCCATCATGCAAGTCGTGCCGAATGACCGAGTCCTGGCGTGGCTCGATCTGCAGCCGCCGGACACCATTTGGACGACCAGCATCACCGTCTTCGAAATCGAGGCCGGGCTGGCGCGGTTGCCGGGCGGACGACGGCGAGACCGTTTGACCAACACCTTCCACCGGCTGATCCATAGTGTTCTCAGCAATCGGGTGGCGGCATTCGACTATGCGTCGGCCATCGCCGCAGCCCATCTGGACGCCAGGCGGCAGCAACTCGGGCGTCCGGTGGACATGCGCGATACGCAGATTGCCGGCATCGCGCTCGCGCGCCGCGCGACTGTCGCAACCCGGAACACAAAAGACTTTCATGGGCTCGACACGCCCGTGATCGACCCCTGGCAAGTCACGCCCTAACGAAGCCCCCCGCCGCTGCGCGGCAGGGGGCAAGCCGTCACGCTCGTAGCGCCACGTCCTCGGTCAACGGCACCGGCAGGTATTTCACGTAATCCTTCGGCACCACCTGCCAGAAGCGCGGCAGCGCGCGCGACCAGTCATGCACTAGCATCCGGGCGTAACGGCTGTTGGTTTCCTCGGCGTGGCGCTCGACCAAACCGCGCAGCACGGCTTCCCAATGCCCTGCGCTGACCGGCTGCCACAGCAAAGTGTCCGGATTGACCCGCAAGTGAAACCGCCCGTCCGGGTCGTAAACAAACGCCATGCCGCCGGTGAAACCCGCGCCAAAATTATCGCCGACATGGCCGAGCAACACCACCGTGCCGCCGGTCATGTATTCGCAGCCGTTCGAGCCGCAGCCTTCCACCACCGCCGTCGCACCGGAATTGCGCACCGCGAAACGCTCGCCCGCCTGCCCAGCGGCAAACAGAAAGCCCGACGTTGCGCCGTACAGCACAGTGTTGCCAATGATGGTATTCTGCTGGCTGGCCAGCGTGGACGACGGCGCCGGGCGCACAACGATGGTCGCCCCCGACAAACCCTTGCCGACGTAGTCGTTGGCGTCGCCGAACACCTCCAGCCGCAAGCCCTGCACTGCGAACGCGCCGAGCGACTGGCCCGCCGAGCCGCGCAGCCGCACGGTTACATGGCCTTCGTGCAACCCGGTCATGCCAAACCGGCGCACGATACGGCTGCTGAACTTGGTGCCGATGGCGCGCTGCGTGTTGCGGATGTTGTACTGCAACTGCATCTTCTCGCCCCGGCCGAAGAACGCCGCCGCATCGGCGATCATCTGCGCGTCCAGCGTCTCCGGCACCTCATTGCGGCCCTCCAGCGTGCAATAGCGCGCGTACGGACCGGGGTCGGCCTGCACCAGCAACGGATTGAGATCGAGGTCGTCGAGCAATTCGGACCCTCGGCTGACCTGCTCCAGCATGTCGGTGCGCCCGATCACGTCGGCCAGACGGCGCACGCCGAGCGAGGCTAGGATGTTGCGCACCTCCTCGGCGATGAAGCTGAACAGGTTGATGACCTTTTCCGGCGAGCCATCGAACTTCTTGCGCAGCGCTTCGTCCTGCGTGCAGACGCCGACCGGGCAGGTATTGGAATGGCACTGCCGCACCATGATGCAGCCCATCGCCACCAGCGAGGCGGTGCCGATGCCGAACTCCTCGGCGCCCAGCATCGCCGCGATCACCACGTCGCGCCCGGTCTTGATGCCGCCATCGGTGCGCAGCTTCACCCGATGCCGCAGCCGGTTCAGCATCAGCACCTGATGCGCCTCGGACAGCCCCATTTCCCACGGCAGGCCTGCGTACTTCACCGACGTTTGCGGCGATGCGCCGGTGCCGCCGGAGTGGCCCGAGATTAGGATGGTGTCGGCCTTGGCCTTCGCCACGCCTGCCGCAATGGTGCCGATGCCGCTGCGCGACACCAGCTTCACGCACACCGAGGCATCCGGGTTGATCTGCTTCAAATCGTAGATCAACTGCGCCAAGTCTTCGATCGAATAGATGTCGTGATGCGGCGGCGGGCTGATCAGCATCACCCCCGGCGTCGCATGGCGCAGCTTGGCAATCAGACCGGTCACCTTGAAGCCGGGCAATTGCCCGCCTTCGCCCGGCTTGGCGCCCTGCGCCACCTTGATCTCGATCTCGCGGCAGTCGTTCAGGTATTGCGCAGTCACGCCGAAACGTCCTGACGCGATCTGTTTGATTGCCGAGGATGCGTTGTCGCCATTGGCGCGCGGCTTGGCCCGCTCGGGGTCCTCGCCGCCCTCGCCGCTGTCGCTGCGCGCGCCGATGCGGTTCATCGCAATCGACAGCGTCTCATGCGCCTCCGGACTCAGCGCGCCCAGCGAGATGCCCGGCGAGACCAGCCGCTTGCGAATTTCGGTGATGCTTTCGACGTCATCGACCGAAATCGGCTTTTGGCCGTGCAAGCGGAAATCTAGCAGATCGCGCAACGCAATCGGCGGCAGCTTGCGCACCGCATCGGTATAGCGGCGGAACATCTGATAGCTGTCGGTGGCAACCGCTTCCTGCAACAGATGGATCAGCGAGCCATCGAAGGCATGCGCCTCACCCTTGCGGCGCAGCTTGTAGATGCCGCCGACCGGCAACGCCGTCGTCTCGCTATTCCATGCCGTGCTGTGCAGTTCGAGCGCCTTGCGCGCGATGCCCGCGAGACCGATGCCGGAAATGCGCGATTGCATGCCGGGGAAGAAATCCGCCACCAGCGCCCGCGACAGGCCAATCGCCTCGAAGTTATAGCCGCCGCGATAGGACGAGATGACCGAGATGCCCATTTTGGACATCGTCTTCAGCAAGCCTTTATCGACCGCCTTCTTATAGCGCTGCACCGCCTGCTTCAGCGTCAAGTCGCCGAACAGCCCGCGCCGGTGCCGGTCGGCCAGGCTCTCCTGCGCCAAATAAGCGTTCACCGTGGTGGCGCCGACGCCGATCAGCACGGCGAAGTAATGCACGTCCAGACATTCGGCACTGCGCACGTTCAGGCTGGTGAAGGTGCGCAAGGACGAGCGCACCAAATGTGTGTGCACGCCGCCGGTGGCCAGGATCATCGGGATCGCCGCCCGCTCCGGGCTCATCGCTTCGTCGGTCAGAATCACGTGGGTACAACCGGCGCGCACGCCTTCCTCGGCCTCACGCCGGATGCGCTCGATCGCCGCGCGCAGCCCGCCCTCGCCGCCCGAGACCGCGACGGTGCAGTCCACCACGCAGGCCGCAGCGCCCAGCGTCGCGCGCATCGCGGCGAATTCGGCGTTCGACAACACCGGGCTTTCCAACTGCAACAAGTCGCACTGGCTGGAATCTTCGTCCATCACGTTGCCGAGATTGCCGAGCCGCGTTTTGAGGCTCATCACCCGGGTTTCGCGCAGGCTGTCGATCGGCGGGTTGGTGACCTGGCTGAAGCCCTGGCGGAAATAATGGTGCAGTCCGCGATACTTCTCGCTCAGCACCGCAATCGGCGTGTCGTCGCCCATGCTGCCGGTGGCTTCCTGGGCGTCCTCCACCATCGGGTGTAGGATCATCTCCAGCTCCTCCATCGTGGTGCCGACGGCTAGCTGGCGGCGCCGCAGCGCCTCACCCTCGAACAGCACCGGCTCCGGCGCATCGGTTTTCACGATGTGGTCGATCTGGCGGATATGCTTGGTCCACGCGCCAAACGGCTGGCGCGCGGACAGCATGTCCTTCATTTCTTCATCGCCGTAGAACCGCGCTTCATCCAAGTCGACGCCGATGGTCTGGCCAGGACCGACGCGGCCCTTTTCGACCACATCGCCTTCGTCGATCTTGACCATGCCGGTCTCGCTGCCGACCACCAGCATCGCATTCTTGGCGATTGTGTAGCGCAATGGCCGCAAGCCGTTGCGGTCGAGGCCCGCGATCACCCAGCGGCCATCGGTTGCCGCCACGGCGGCCGGGCCGTCCCACGGCTCCATCACCGCATTGCAGTACAGGAACATGTCACGATGCGCCTGCGGCATCGTCGCATCCTGGCCGATGCTGGCCGGAATCATCAGCGCCTTGGCCGCCGGCGCGTCGCGCCCGGCGCGCACCAGCACTTCGAACACGTTGTCCAGTGTCGCAGTATCCGAGCCGCCCGGCTGGATCACCGGCTTGATGCTGTCCATGTATGGGTCGAGCGCGGGGTCGGACAGCCGCGTCTCGTGGCTCTTCATCCAGTTGATGTTGCCGTTGACCGTGTTGATCTCGCCGTTATGCGCGAGGGTCCGGAATGGCTGCGCCAGTTTCCAGGTGGGGAAGGTGTTGGTTGAATAGCGCTGATGGTAGATAGCAAAACGGCTGACGAAGCGTTCGTCGAGCAGGTCCGGATAGAAGTCGGTCAGCGACTCCGCCAGAAACATGCCCTTGTAGATGATAGAGCGGCACGACAACGAACAGAAATACAGCACTGGCAATTGTTCAACCAGCGCCTGATTCTCGATGCGCCGCCGGATCACGTACAGATCGCGCTCAAACACCGCCTTGTCGGTGCCTTTGGCGTTCCAGATCATGATCTGCTCAATCTCGGGCCGCGTCGCATTGGCTTTCTCGCCGATGCAATCGACGTTGATCGGCACCTGCCGCCAACCATAAATCTGATAGCCGAACGCGAGGATTTCCGATTCAACGATCTGGCGGCAACGTTCCTGCGCGCCCAGATCGGTCTTTGGCAAGAACACCTGCCCGACGCCAATCGCACCCGGCCGCACCCGGTGCCCGCCGCGCTCAATGGCTTCGGCGAAGAAGTCCTGCGGAATCTCGATGTGAATGCCAGCCCCGTCGCCGGTTTTGCCATCGGCATCCACCGCGCCGCGATGCCACACCGCCTTCAGCGCATCGATGCCAGCCTGCACCACGTCGCGGCGCTTCTTGCCGTCCAGTGCTGCGACCAAACCGACGCCGCAAGCGTCGTGTTCCTGACTGGCATTATAGGTTTCGTGCAAACGCTTGGCGTTGGCGTTCCACGCGGCGACGAAATCTTCGGTCATGTTCATCACTCCGCAGCGATGGCAACAGTGGCATTCTGGCGCATCCAGGCGTGCATCTGCGCCGCCGCATCGCGGCCGTCGCGGATCGCCCACACCACCAGCGAGGCACCGCGCACGATATCGCCTGCCGCAAACACCCCCGGCAGGCTGGTCATGAAGGTACGATGGTCCACCTTCAACGTGCCCCAGCGTGTCACCGTCAGCGCCGCCTCGCCAAACGCGGCGGGCAGGTCTTCCGGATCGAACCCCAATGCCTTGATCACCAGATCGGCGCGCACATTGAAGTGGCTGCCTTCCATCGGCTCGACCGACTGGCGGCCGGACGCGTCGGGCAAACCGAGCCGCATTCGCAGCGCCCGCACGGCGGTTACGCTCTCGCCGCCGAGGAAGGCTTCCGGGGCCGACAGCCAGACGAACTCGACGCCTTCTTCCTCGGCGTTCTTCACCTCGCGCATCGAACCCGGCATGTTGTCGCGGTCGCGCCGGTACAGGCACTTCACACTCGCGGCACCCTGGCGCACGGCTGTGCGCACGCAGTCCATCGCGGTATCGCCGCCGCCGATGACAACGACGTGCTTGCCCGCCGCGTTCAGCGTGCCCGTTTCGTGCGCTGCCACCGTCTCGCCGAGACCCTGCCGGTTCGACGCGGTCAGATAGTCCAGTGCTGGAACAATGCCGGGCAACCCGCTGCCTGGGCCTGCAATATCGCGCGCCTTGTAGACCCCGGTGGCGATCAGCACCGCGTCGTGGCGGGCCCGCAATTCGGCCAGCGGCAGCGCGCCGCCGACATCGGCGTTCATGTGGAACACCACGCCGGCGTCCTCCAGCAGTTTCCAGCGGCGCAGCACGATGTGCTTTTCCAGCTTGAAGCCGGGGATGCCGTAGATCATCAACCCGCCGGCGCGGTCGTAGCGGTCGTAGACATGCACCGCGTAACCCTTGCGCCGCAGCATGTCCGCCGCCGCCAGCCCGGCCGGTCC
>JANYDF010000040.1 GCA_025359905.1 Rhodospirillales bacterium | reverse complement strand
AAATCCTGCGGGAGCAGAACCTCGATGCAGATCGCTTCGGCCGTTGCGCTGAGAATGTATTTCGGGATTGCCGCTTTTTCAGTGGAAGTTTTACTCGCAACGATGACGACCTATCTCAATGGAGGAATTATGGAGACGAAGGGAGAGGCGTTATTTTGTCATTCAAGGCTTCTGCCTTTAACGAACCGAAGAAACACATCGACAAATATATCCTGGGAGATCCGACTGCTTTTGTTTTTCCAATATCGTACAGCTCAGGTGATTTACGGCGTATTATTTCGGGGATCATCGGCAAATTGGACGGGCGTAACGTTGGAGAACTGTGCGACCCCATTTTTATGATTTCGAGCATGTTCAAGCACGATTGCTGGAAATCGGAGTGCGAGTACCGCTATTTGGTGCATGGCTCCCGCCCGAGCATCCTAAGGAGTGACTGTTATAGCACCAGAGAACGGAATGGTGAGATCGTTTCTTATCTTGACATCCCGCTGCAAAATTGGGGATCGGCAGAAGAATTTCCGATTTATCGGATACGCCTTGGGCCGGCTGCGCCGCGCGGCCTCGACGCCCAACTCGCCGATCTCCTTTTCTCAAAGGGCATTGCCATCGACAAGGGCATTGCCATCGACATCGTAAGGTCAAACCTTCCTTACCGTTCAGTTCGCGCGATATGAGACTGAAGCAAGCTGTCGCGTGGGTTGCTCGGGCAGCCCACGCTACGATTTTTCAAACCAACTCTACCCGCAACTCCCGCCCCACCAGGGCAGCCGCGCGCTGCAAACTCTCAATCGTCACGTTGCCCTTTGCCTTCAAAATCCGGTCTACCTGGGCCCTGCTGGTGTGCAACAGTTCGGCGAGCTTAGCCTTGGTCATGCCCTGCCGCTCCATTTCCTGGCTGAGTTGCCACGCGACGACGCGGGTGATGGCTTCGGCTTTGGCGGCTTCGCGGATGCCTTCCTCGCCGAGATAACTGTCCAGGGTGCTGCCCCAGTGCGGATTGTGTTCGCTCATGCCTGCATTTCCTTCATGCGCTGACGCGCCAAATCAAGTTCGTGTGCCGGCGTGGTCTGTGACTTTTTGATGAAGCCATGCACCACGCCGATCCGTCCGGCATCGACAAAGAACAACAACCGCGCGATCCGATGGCTTGGCAGCGTGCTGCGCGCCTCCCACAATCCGCCACCGAGCGGCCGGCAAAGTGGCATGCCAATCGGCCAGCCATATTGAACGGTGGCCAAATCGGTGCCGATCACACGCCGGTCCGCGGCCGGCAAACCGCGCAGCCAATCGACAACAGGTTCGTTGCCGCCAGCGGTGCGATAGAAAACCACCGGCAGTTCGGCGAGACCCATAGCGGGCGTTATGTCCTTGCGCTGCCAGGGGTGTATCTTAAATCATACGCTCAAGCAAGGCGGCGCCGCGTTGCATGCCTGCTCCCACTTGCCCCCAACCCCGCCACGGCCGATCTTGCAGCCCGCGTGTGGAGCAGCAGCGATGGACGAGGACTTTCGTAAAGCCGCCCTGGACTATCACCGCCTGCCCCGGCCGGGGAAGCTGGCCGTGGAGCCGACCAAGCGCATGGCGACCCAGCGCGACTTGGCGCTGGCCTATTCACCCGGCGTGGCCGCCGCTTGTCTGGAGATCGTGGCCGATCCGGCGAACGCGCATTTGTATACCGCGCGCGGCAATCTGGTGGCGGTGATCTCCAACGGCACCGCCGTGCTTGGCCTCGGCAATATCGGGGCGCTTGCGGGCAAGCCGGTGATGGAGGGCAAGGCGGTCCTGTTCAAGAAATTCGCCGGCATCGACGTGTTCGATATCGAGGTGGACGAACAGGACCCGGACAAATTCTGCGACGTGGTGGCGGCGCTGGAGCCCACCTTCGGCGCGATTAATCTGGAGGACATCAAGGCACCGGAATGCTTCGCCATTGAGGCCAAGCTGCGTGCCCGCATGGCCATTCCGGTGTTTCACGACGACCAGCACGGCACCGCGATCACCGTCGCCGCCGCCGTGCGCAACGGTTTGCTGCTGCAAGGCAAACGGCTGGAGGATTGCCGGCTGGTGACTTCGGGTGCCGGGGCTGCGGCGCTGGCCTGTGTGGACTTGCTGGTGGCGATCGGGCTGAAGCCGGAAAACGTCACGCTGACCGACATCAAGGGCGTGGTGCATTCCAAGCGCGAGGGCTTGGATGAGCGCATGGGCCGCTATGCGCATGTCACCGACGCGCGCACACTGCCCGAAGTGCTCGACGGGGCCGATATTTTCCTCGGCCTGTCGGCGCCGCGGGTGCTGAAGGCTGAATGGCTGCACAAACTGGGGCCCAAGCCGCTGATTCTGGCGCTGGCCAATCCCGACCCGGAAATTTTGCCCGAAGCGGTCCGTGCGGTGCGTCCGGATGCCATCATGGCGACCGGGCGCAGCGACTACGTCAATCAAGTCAACAACGTGCTGTGTTTCCCGTTCATCTTCCGCGGCGCGCTGGACGTCGGCGCGCGGACGATCAATGAAGAAATGAAGGTCGCCGCCGTGGAGGCCATTGCCGAGCTGGCCCGAGCGGAGGCCAGCGAGGTGGTGGCCGCCGCGTACGGCGGGGCGGCGCCGGTGTTCGGCCCGGACTACATCATCCCCAAGCCGTTCGACCCGCGCCTCATCCTGCATATCGCGCCTGCCGTGGCCCGTGCCGCGATGGCCAGCGGGGTCGCCACGCGGCCGATTGAGGACTTCACTGCCTATAAGATCGAACTGGAGCGTTTCGTCTATCGCTCCGGCCAGTTGATGCGCCCGGTGTTCGAGGCGGCCAAGGCGTTCCCGGCGCGGATCGTCTACGCCGAGGGCGAGGACGAGCGGGTGCTGCGCGCGGTGCAGTCCCTCGTCGATGACGCCATCGCCGAGCCGATCTTGCTGGGCCGCCGCAGCGTGATCGAGGCGCGAGTGCGGGCGATGGGGCTGCGCATGAACCTGCACGAGACTGTGCGGGTGATCGATCCGGCCGAGGACGACGCGGTGATGCTGCCGCTGATCGAACGTTTCCAGCAATTGGTCGGCCGCCGGGGCGTGCCGCCCGATTCCGCGTCGCGCCGCTTGCGCACCCGGCCCACGGCGGCGGCGGCGATGCTGTTGCAGGCTGGGCTGGCCGACGTGGCGATTTGCGGCGGCACCGGCGACTGGTGGCGGCATATGGAATACGTGCTGCCGATCATTCCGGTGCGCGCGGGCGTGTCGCGGGTCTATGCGCTGTCGGCGCTGATCTTGCAGGCGGGCGCGCTGTTCGTCTGCGACACCCATATGAACCTCGACCCGACCGCCGAGCAGATCGCCGAAATGACGCTGCTGGCGGCCGAGGCGGTGCGCGGTTTCGGGCTGGTGCCGAAGGCGGCGCTGCTGTCGCACTCGAATTTTGGCGCCAGCCGTTCGCCCAGCGCCCGCAAAATGCGCGCGGCGTTGAAATTGCTGCGTGAGCGGGCGCCGGACCTGGAAGTGGACGGCGAGATGCACGCCGACGCGGCCTTGAGCCAAGCCATCCGCGACCGGGCGGTGCCGGATAGTTCGCTGACCGGCAGCGCCAATCTGCTGATCATGCCGAGCCTGGATGCAGCCAATATCGCCTTCAATTTGCTGAAGGCCGCCGCCGAGGGCCTGCCGGTCGGGCCGCTGCTGCTGGGCATGTCGAAGGCGATTCACGTGGTGGCGCCGAGTGTCACCGCGCGCGGCATCCTGAACATCAGCGCAGTGGCGACGCGCCAGGCGCATGTGCTGGCGGCGCGGACGGCATGATCTTTCTCATCCTCGGCATCGTCTCGCTGGTGGTGCTGATGGCGGCGCTTGGGATGTTTTCCAAGGCACAGGTTACCACCATCAAGTCGTTCGGCATCTGGGTGGTGGCGCTGGGCGGCATTTTGCTGGCGGCGATGTTGTTCTTTACCGGGCGCGGCGGTTCGGCGATTGCGGCCCTGATCATGCTGGGACCGTTGGTGTGGAGTTGGATTCTGCCGGGCGGACGCGGCGGACCCCGGCAGACGCGGTTTCGCCCCAATATCAATCCGGGCCGGGCGGCCCCCGCGCGCGGGGCGATGTCGCGCGAGGAGGCGCTGGCGGTGCTGGGTTTGCAACCGGGCGCCGATGCCGAGGCAATTCGTGCTGCGCATCTTCGTTTGATGCGGATGGCGCACCCGGACAGCGGCGGTTCGGACTGGCTGGCGTCGCGGATCAATCAGGCGCGCGACGTGCTGCTGGGCTGACTTGCGCTTGCCTGCGTCCCGCCGCCGTGCGACCAATCGGGGGAGGTTTCGCCCAGAAAGCATACCCTGGCTGGGGCGCAATCCGGCCGGAACAAGGATTGAATTCCCGTGATCAAGCCGCTTCGCAAAGCCGTTCTCCCCGTCGCCGGGTTAGGGACACGGTTTCTTCCGGCCACCAAGGCGATGGCCAAGGAAATGCTGCCGGTCGTCGATAAGCCCCTGATTCAATACGCGGTCGAAGAAGCGCGCGCCGCCGGGATCGATCAGTTTTGCATGGTCACCGGCCGCGGCAAGACAGCACTGGTTGAGCATTTCGATATTGCCTACGAACTGGAAGCCACGCTGAAGGAGCGCGGCAAGACCGATGCGCTGCGCGAACTACGCTCCAACCATTTGCCGCCGGGCGCCATCACCACGGTGCGTCAGCAGGAACCCTTGGGCTTGGGCCACGCCATCTGGTGCGCCCGCGCCTTCATCGGCGACGATCCGTTTGCCATTTTGCTGCCGGACGATCTTGTGCTGTCCGAGACGCCGTGCACCAAGCAACTGGCCGACGCCTACTACGAAACCGGTGGCTGCGTGGTGGCGGTGACCGAGGTGCCGCACGAGCAGACCAACCGCTATGGCATTCTGGACATCGGCCAGGACGACGGCCGCTTGGTGGAAGTGCGCGGCCTGGTGGAAAAGCCGAAGCCCGAGGATGCGCCTTCCGATTTGTCAATCATTGGCCGCTACGTGCTGATGCCGCAGGTGATCGAGTTCCTGTCGCGCATGGAACGTGGAGCGGGCAATGAAGTGCAGTTGACCGACGCGATGGCCAAGCTGATCGGCCTCGTGCCGTTCCACGGTCTGCGCTACGAGGGCCGCCGGTTCGACTGCGGCGACAAGGTGGGCTTCCTGGAGGCCCAACTGGCGTTTGCGTTGAAGCGGCCCGATCTGGCCCCAGCGGTGCGCGCCTTTCTGTCGCACTACGTCGCCGATAATTCCGAACCCGCCGTCTGACAGGACCCGCATGACGTTCGTGCATCACTTCGACTCGAGCGTGCTGCGCGAGTACGACATTCGCGGCATCGTTGGCCGCACGCTGCATCCAGCCGATGCCTACGCCATCGGGCGGGGTTTCGGCACCATGGTGGCGCGCGGCGGCGGGCGGACGGTGGCGGTTGGCTTCGACGGGCGGCTGTCGTCGCCCGATCTGGAGCCGAAGCTGGTGGAAGGCTTGAAGGCGAGCGGTATCGAGGTGCTGCGGATCGGGCGCGGGCCGACGCCGATGCTGTATTTTGCTTCGACTATCCATAAGACCGACGGCGCGGTGATGGTGACCGGCAGTCACAATCCGCCGGACCATAATGGCTTCAAGTTCATGCTGAACCGCAAGCCGTTCTATGGCCCGCAAATTCAGCAGATCGGCACGCTGGCCGCCAGCGGTGACGTGGTGGACGGCGTGGGCAGCGAGCGGGCGGTGGAGGTGTCCGCTGCTTATATCGCACGGCTGTTGCAGGATTGGGACGGCGGCGAGCGCAAGCTGAAAGTGGTGTGGGACAACGGCAACGGGGCGGCGGGCGACGTGCTGGGCCCGTTGGCGGCGCAATTGCCGGGGCAGCACACCGTGTTGTTCGGCGAAATCGACGGCCGCTTCCCCAACCATCACCCCGACCCGACGGTGCCGAAAAATCTGATCGATCTGATCGCCGAGGTGCGCCGCACCGGGGCGGACGTGGGCATTGCGTTCGACGGCGACGCCGACCGGATCGGCGTGGTGGACGACACCGGGGCGATCCTGTTCGGCGACCAGTTGCTGATTGTGCTGGCGCGCGACGTGCTGAAAACCCATCCGGGGGCGACCATCATCGCCGATGTGAAGGCAAGCCAGGTGCTGTTCGACGAGGTCGAGCGGGCGGGCGGCGTGGGCCTGATGTGGAAGACCGGGCATTCGCTGGTGAAGGCCAAGATGGCCGAAGTGGGTTGCCCGCTGGCCGGGGAGATGTCGGGCCATATCTTTTTTGCCGACCGTTGGTACGGGTTCGACGACGCGCTGTATGCCGGGGTGCGGCTGCTCGGCATCATTGCGCGCATGGACGGCAAGCTGTCCGCCGTGCGTGCGGCGCTGCCGCATGTGCTGAACACGCCGGAACTGCGGTTTCCCTGCGACGACCGCCGCAAGTTCGGAGTGATGACCGAAGTGGCCGCCCGGGTGGCTGCATCGGGCGCGCGGGTGTCGGACGTGGACGGCGTGCGGGTGCAAACCGATGACGGCTGGTGGCTGTTGCGGGCGTCCAACACGCAAGCGGTGCTGGTGGCACGGGCCGAAGCGGCGTCGGGCGAGGGGTTGGAGCGGCTGAAGGCGGCGCTGGTGGCGCAGTTGGAGGCGTCGGGTTTGGCCGCGCCGGATTTCGACGGGGCGGCTTCGGGGCATTGACGGCGCGCTATCCGCGTCATGCGCGCTTCGACACTATCGATGCAGCGGCACCA
Source organism: Rhodospirillales bacterium (assembly GCA_025359905.1). Taxonomy (GTDB): domain Bacteria; phylum Pseudomonadota; class Alphaproteobacteria; order Acetobacterales; family Acetobacteraceae; genus CAIPHQ01. The sequence goes on along the minus strand of JANYDF010000040.1, from coordinate 1,736 downwards.
CATACGGTCCTTCCGGGATGATCGCCACATCGCCGCTGCCATGCCGGGCGATGGCGGCTTCGATGGCGGCATCCACTGAATCGATGAGTTCGACACAGGTGATGCGGCGTTCCTCGGCGTCCAGGCCGGTGGTGTAAAGCTGCACCCGGCCGAGGCGCATCGGCTTCAGTTGCATTTCCGTCTGCCACTCATCGACCTCGGCCAGCGATTTGGCGGTGAGCGTGGCGAGGAAGCGTTCGGGGCCGAGGTCTGCGAGACGCTGCTGCGCCGCGCGGAACTCCGCTGAGCCGAAGCCTTCGGAGATTTCCGAGGCGACGATCAGCGTGCCGCCCGGCTCCAGAATATCCAGTGGTGTGACCATGCCTTTCACGGTCTGATAATAGGTCTTGTCGAGCGGGTAGCCCGCCGATGAGGTGACGATAGTGTGGAAGCGCCGCCCGATGGGCACCGCCGTAGCGGCCTCGACGAATGTCACCGCCGCGTAGTGGCTTGCGACAATCTCGCCGAAATTGACGAAGGACAGGTCGCGCTGTTCGTCGATGACGGTGTTCAGCGCGTAAACCTCGCCGAGCATGCCGATGATTTCCAACTGCTCCTCGTGCAGCGGGTTGCCGGCCAGATTGCACTGCACCGCCAGCGGATCCTCCATGAACCGCGCCGAGTGGAAGGTGCGGATGGTGGTGTGATGCGCCACCCCAGGGGCGACGACCTTGCGCCCGCCGGACCAGCCGGCCATGAAATGCGGCTCCACCAGCCCGGTGGCGATGCGCAAATCCGCCTCGATCAGCCGCCGGTCCAGCCCGACCGGCACGTTTCTGCCTGTCGTGTTGCCGAGCATGACATGGGCGGCGTCGTCGCGGGCAAAGTGGTTTTCGACTTTGACGGTGTTCAGCACCCACGGGTCGCCGACCAGTTCGGCGAGCTCGGCGCCCTCGTTGGGGCGGTGCAGGCCGGTGGCGATCAGCACGGTGATGTTGTCTGCCGCGATGCCCGCCGCCAGCAGGTCTTCGATCATCGGGCGCAGGAACAAATGGTTGGGGACGGGGCGGGTGATGTCGCAGATCAGGATGCAGGCACTGCGGCGCTTTTTGGCCAGTTCGCGCAATGGGGCGCAGCCGATGGGGGCGTCGAGCGCCGCGCGCACGGCGGCGCGGCCATTGGGGATTTTCGGCAGCGGACGCTTGCGGATGATGGTGGGGCGCGCGGCCTGCGGCAGCGTGATGGGCAAATGCGAGCGGCCGAAGGCGATTTCGATGCTGGACATGGGACTCTCCGTTGGGGCGGAGAGTGGCACGTGGCGGCGGACAATGGGAGACCGGGGGTGTTGTTGTCATAGTGGAACGTTAAGGGCGTGCCTGAGCGGCATGGCTCAGGCGGGAATTTCGAGGCGGCGGGGCCGTAGCGGCGCTGGCTGGCGGCGTGGCGGGCGCGCTGCCCTTGTTAGCTGGTAGGGGGCTGGCGGCCTCGGCGCGGGCGGGGCGATGCCGGGCGCGGCGGGGACGGCGGGGAGCGTTCGGGGCGGCAGGCGCAGCCCCAGCATCCGTGCCACCGGCGACAATGCCCGGCGGGCTTGCGGTATTTCGGCCAGCAGGGCGGGCAGGGCCGGGTCGTGCAGCAGCGGATCGAGCAGGCCGCGCAACGCGGCAAGGTCGTGCGGCAACAGGCGCCCGGCCCAGTCACGCCCGCGCGTGGCGGGATGCCGCGCGGTTGGGTGGCGCTGTGGCGCGGCGCGGTGC
>JANYDF010000143.1 GCA_025359905.1 Rhodospirillales bacterium | reverse complement strand
TGACCATGGTGCCGCGCATTCTGGAAGTGATCCGGTCGCGCATCCTGGCGCAGATGGCGCGCGAAAAGCCCTGGCGGCAGCGGCTGTTTCACGCCGCCATCGACATCGGCCGCAAACGCGCCGAAGGCGAGGCGCTGTCGTTTGGCGAGCGTCTGGCGGACCCGGTGCTGAATCGGCTGGTCCGTCGCAAGGTGCTGGCCCGTTTCGGCGGGCGGTGCCGGGCCGCGATGTCCGGCGGCGCGCGGCTGGAGCCGGAGGTTGGCCGCTTCTTCCTCGGCCTCGGCTTCGCCATGCTGCAAGGCTACGGCCAGACCGAGGCCGGACCGGTGATTTCGGCCAACACCCCGGGCGCCAGCCGCATCGAAACGGTGGGCCGTCCCTTGCAGGGCGTACAACTGCGCATCGACCCGGACGGCGAAATTTGCGTGCGCGGCGATCTGGTGATGGACGGCTACTGGGGCCGCCCGGACGACACGGCGGCGGTGATCCGCGACGGCTGGCTGCACACCGGCGACATCGGCCGGCTCGACGCGGACGGCTTTCTGACCATCACCGACCGCAAGAAAGATATGATCGTGCTGTCGGGCGGCGAGAATGTCTCGCCGGCGCGCATCGAGGGTATCTTGATCGCGCAGAAGGAAATCGCCCAGGCGGTTGTGCTTGGCGAAGGCCGCGCCGGGCTGACGGCGCTGCTGGTGGCGGCTGAAGGTTATAGCGAGGCGGCGGTGAACGCGGCGCTGGCGGCGGTGAACAAGCGGCTGTCGGTGACCGAGCGCATTCGCAAGCACGCCGTGGTGGCGCCGTTCACGCTGGAAGCGGGCAGCCTGACGGCGACACAGAAAATCCGCCGCCACGTGGTGATGGAACAGCACAGGGAGGTGCTCGCCGCGATCATGTGATCCGGGGGAGGTGGCGCGCTACGTTCGCTGGATCAAATCCCACAAATTGCCGTAGCGGTCGGCAAAGACCGCCACGGTGCCATAAACTTCAGCGCGAGGGGTCTTTCGGAAGGCGACACCGCGCGCGATGTAGGCGTTGTAGTCGCGCCAGAAATCGTCAGTGTGCAGCAGCAGAAACACCCGCCCACCGGTCTGGTCGCCGATCCGCGCCGCCTGCGCCGCATTCGATGCCTTGGCCAGCAGCAGCGCGCAGACCGATCCGGGCGGGCGCACCACCAGCCAGCGTTTGTCCGGTCCCTGCGGCGTGTCCTCGATCAGGTCGAAGCCGAGGACTTCTGTGTAATACTGCTTGGCCTCGCCGTAGTCCGGCACCAGCAGCGCGATGGCGGCAAGCTGCTGCGTCATCGCTTAGTCCAGCACGGCGGCATGGGCGGGCTCTTCCTTTTGTGCCGAGGCTTGCTGCGCCTTGGACGGTGTGCCGGGCTTGCGCATGATGAACAGCAACAGCAGCGTCGGCAGCGTGGTCAGCATCATCAGCTTGTAGTCGTCGATATAGGCGATGATCTGCGCCTGGTTGTTGATCATGCCGTCGAGCGCCCGCGCGCCCGCCGCCGTGGCCGGGTTCAGCAACCGGCTGACCGCGCCGCCGGTTTGCAGCGCCCGATTGAACGGATTGATGAATGCGCCGAGTTCGGAGTGCACAACTTGCACGTTATGCGCTAGCATCGACGAGGTTACCGACACGCCGATCGCGCTGCCGACGTTGCGCACCAGACTGAGCAGTGCTGCGCCATCGGTGCGATACACACCCGGCAGCGTGGCGAATGCCACCACCTGCAACGGGATGAACACGAAGCCCAATGCCGCGCCCTGGATCACCAGTGTCACGATCAACGACCCGGCGGTGACATCGGGCGTCCAGCCGGACGCGGCGTACAGCGTCCAGCACAGCAGCAACAAGCCGAAGCCGATGATCCAGCGCGGGTCCATTTTCGACGACAGCCGTCCGCCGATCAGCATGGCCGCCATGGTGCCGATGCCACGCGGCGCCATCACCAGCCCGGCAGCGGCCACCGGATAGTTGCCGAGATTTTGCAGCCACGGCGCCAGCAACGACGAGGTCGCCAGCAGCACCACGCCGACCGCGAACATCATCACCAGCGAGGCGGCGAAGTTCACGTCACGGAATATGCCCCGGCTGATGAACGGCTTTTCCGACGTGAGCATGTGCACGATGAACAGATACAACCCGAGCCCGCCCAGCACCGCCTCGGCGATGATCTCGCCCGAGCCGAACCAGTCTTTGTCCTCGCCGCGATCCAGCATCATCTGAAATGCGCCGATGCCGAGTGCCAGCACGGCGAAGCCGGTCCAGTCGAATTTCAGCCCGGCATTGGTTGGCGCTTTCGGCATGAACACCGCAAGCCCGGTGACGGCCAGAATGCCGAACGGCAGATTGACGAAGAACACCCAGCGCCAGTTGTAAACGTCGGTCAGCCAGCCGCCGAGCGTCGGGCCGAGAATTGGCCCCACCATGACGCCGACGCCCCAGATCGCCATCGCCGAGCCGCGCTGCGCAGGTGGATAGATATCCAGCATCACCGCCTGCGACAGCGGCACCAGGGCCGCGCCGAACATGCCTTGCAGCAAACGGAAGATCACCATCTGCGGCAATGTTTGCGCGATGCCGCACAGCATGGAGGCTGCGGTAAAGCCAACCAAGCACATGATGAAGAAGTTCTTGCGCCCGAAGCGCGCCGCCAGCCAGCCGACCGGCGCGGTGAAGATGGCTGCCGCGACGATGTATGAGGTCAGCACCCAGGTAATCTGGTCCAGCGTCGCCGACAGACTGCCTTGCATGTAGGGCAGCGCCACGTTGGCGATGGTGCTGTCCAGCGCCTGCATCAGGGTGGCGATCATCGCGCACACCGTGATCAGCGCGCGATATGGCACCACCTTGAAGCCCGGTGGGGGCGCCTCGCTCACGGAATCAAGTCGGCGAAATGGCGCACATGCCCGGTGTCGATGTCGGCAATCACGCTCATGCCGGCGCGCAAGTCGGGGTCGCCGGGCTGGCGGTCCACCCGGATGCGGATCGGCAGGCGCTGCACCACTTTCACCCAGTTGCCGGACGAATTCTGCGCTGGCAGCACCGAAAACTCTGAGGCGCTGGCGGGCGCGATGCTATCGACAACGCCGTGCCAGACGTGGCCCGGATACGTATCGACCGTGACCTTCACGGGATCGCCGGGCTGCACATAGGTCAGATCGGTTTCCTTCGGGTTGGCTTCTACCCATTGCCGCTCGTCGGAAATCAGCCCGAATGCGCCGGTGCCGGCCGTCAGGAACATGCCCGGCTGGGTCGCATCGACGTTGGTGACAATGCCGCTGAACGGCGCTTTGACCAGCGTATGCTCCAGCTTGCGCTGTTCTTCATCAATCTGGGACTTGGCCCACTGGTATTGCGGCATCGTCGTGACATCGACATTGGCATCGCCGCCAAGCCGGGCCAATTGCACTTCGGCTTGCTGGCGCAGGCTTTCCAGTGAAGCTTTGTCTGCGGCCAGTTTGAAGCGGGCGTCATCGGTTTCGGCGCGCGTGACGCCGCCGCCCTTCACCAGATTGGCAAACCGCTCGTAGCTGGCTTCATCGGCCTGCACCTGCGCCGCCTTCACATCGGCGTCGCGCTGCATCCGCACATAGTCGCGCTTCATCGCTTCCAGCGTCAGCGCGGTTTGCGCCAAATTGGCCTTCGCGGCCACCAGCGAGATTTGCAATTGCCGGTCCAACAGGCGGAACAGCAGGTCGCCTTTCTTGACGTGCTGGCCTTCCTTGACCGCGACCTCACCGACAATGCCGGAAATATCGTCGGCCACCGCCAGCTTGGCGGCGCGCACATACGAGTCGTCGATGGACAGATAGCGCCCGCCTTGCAGCCACCACCACGCGGTGCCGACGGCCACGATGGCAATGCCGCCGAGCATCAGGATCGGGCGCAGCACCTTGGCGCGTGACCGCGCCGGGGCAGGCCCGGATACGGCTCCACCAGCCGTGGTTGCCGACGACATCAGGCGACATCCTTCTGCGCGGCGTCGCGGGCCTGGCCCTTGTGGCGGCATTCGCTGACCAGGGTTGCCTTCATCCGCATCAATCCTTCGATCATTGCGTTTTGCAGCGTTGCATCCACCTGCACGGTGGCCATGTCGTGCATACCGATGCGCGCATTATGCAATTGCGCCAGTACCCGGGCCGATGGCGGCAGTAAATGCAGCCGCCAGATGCGCCGGTCCTTGGCATCGGCCCGCCGTTCAACCATGCCGCGCGCTTCCAGCCGGTCGATCAGCCGGGCGACGGTGATAGGTTCGACTTCGAGAATTTCGGCCAGTTCTTTCTGCGACAGGCCGGGCTGCCGCTCGACCCAGAACAGGATGACCCACTGCGCCCGCGTCATGCCATCCGCGCGTGCCAATCGGTCCGCCTCGCCACGCAGCAGGCGGGCCACATCGTGCAGCAGGAACAGCAGGTCGGGGGATTGGGTCACCCAACCTATAATAAGCAGCGTTATGGTCTGCGGGAGTCGGATCGCTATGCGCTGCGCGCCGGGGTGGGTCCGCGATTCGGTCTGACGGCAATCGCAATTGCAGATGCAGCGGTGGGCTGCCATTCTTACTTTCATAAGTAAGAAATTTTCCATGCGCATCACGTCGAAGGGGCAAGTGACCATCCCGGCCAGCATCCGCGCGCAAGCGGGGTTGCTGCCAAATTCCGAGGTCGATTTCGAATTCGACGGGCGGTTTGTACGGATTGTGCCAGCCACAGCGCCGCGCAAGCAAAGCCGCGGTGCAAAACTTGTCGCGCATTTGCGCGGGCGTGGCGATGTCGCGATGAGTGCGGATGCGATCATGGCGCTGACGCGCGGCGATTAGGTGTCCACTGTTTTCGTCGACAGCAAGGTGCTGCTCGATGTCATGTCCGATGACCCGGTGTGGTCCGCATGGTCGGCGGCGGCGATGGCCGAGGCGGCCAACCGGCACCGGCTGGTCATCAACGCCGCCGTGTATGCCGAGGTCTCGGTACGCTTTTCACGCATCGAGGACCTGAACGCCGCTTTGCCGCCTGACTTGATCGAACGGGAAGCAATCCCGTTCGCGGCTGCATTCTTGGCTGGCAAGGCGTTTCACGCTGACCGCAAACGCGGCGGCAGCAAGGTTTCATGCCTGCCGGACTTCTTCATCGGCGCACATGCCGCCATCGCGGGCTATACGTTGCTGACCCGCGACGCGGCGCGCTACCGGACCTATTTTCCAAAATTGGCGCTGATCACGCCGCCGCCTCATACCAAAGTGCGCAATCGGTGACTCATCGTCATTCCGGCGCAGGCCGGAATCCAGGGCAGCAACGCCGGTGCTGTGGCCCTGGACCCCGGCCTGCGCCGGGGTGACGCCGCATAGGGGTGGGTCATCCGCCATGGCAGTTGGTATCAGTACTGAAACATTCGGCCAATGACACTGCTGGCACACGCGTCGGCAATATTCCGCGATCACCAGCCGATACCGGCTGTGCGGGCCACCGAAGTGGGTTGAGGCCCTGCTCAGTCTGGCAACAACGCCCGCGCCACAATGTCAGGTGCGCGGTCGTCAAGGAATGCGGCCTGTCACCTCAGTCGTGGAACAGCTTGCCCGGCATCCCGCCCGCGCGCGTGTAGTCCATGCGGGTATAGGCCCCGCCCTGATACGCCTCGATCACCGGATCGCCGCTAACCTTGCCCATCACCTTGTTGGCGTACACGTCCGCGCTGTCCTGCGGCTGCCAGCCGATGCGGGCGCGGTCGTCCTCACCCCAGAAGGTGCGGCTGTTGTTGGAACAGCCCCAGATGATCGCGCATTCGGTGCGCTCGGCCAGTGTGGCGCGCGCGCATAGGCGGCCGAGGTCGCCGTACGACAGCCAGGTGGACAGCATCCGCTGCTCGGTGGGTTCCGGGAAGCACGAGCCGATGCGTACCGAGACGCTCTCCACGCCGTGCTTGAACCAGTACATGCGGCCCATCAGCTCGGCATAGGCTTTCGAAAGCCCGTAATACCCGTCAGGGATCTGCGCGCAATCGGCGTCGATCTTCTCGCTGCGCTCATGAAAGCCAATGGCGTGGTTGGAACTGGCCATCAGCACCCGCGCGCCTTCGCGGCGGGCGGCTTCGTAGATGTGATACAGGCCGCGAATATTTGGGCCGAGCACCTCCTCGAACGGCCGCTCAACCGAGACGCCGCCGAAATGCAAGATCATGCCGCAGCCTTCGGCCAGGCGCAGCACTGCCACGCCGTCGTTCAGATCCGCCTTGGTGAAGCTGCAGCGGGGCGGCAGCGGATCGGGGAACGCTACGATGTCGGTCAGTTTCAGCGTCCAGCCCAGATTGGACAGGATCACCGCAAGCTGACGGCCCAGGCCGCCGGACGCGCCGGTCAATAGCACCGGTTTGGCAGGAATGTCGGTCATGTGGGGTGCTCTCAGATGTCGTTGAACAAAGCCACCGGCGCGCCTTCGACTGGGGCCTTCATGCGGAACAGCCCGCCCATCGTTGGATGAGCGGCGAGTAGTTCGGCCGGGCGGCCTTCGCGCAGCGTGGTGACGTAGATGTGCCCGGCGGCGAAGCAGGGCATCGACGGGGCAGGCACCGGCATCGGCACTTTCAGCAGCAGCGTGCCGTCCGGCGCAAAGCGGTTGAGACAGGCAGCCGAGGTGCCGGCCGACCAGTAACAGCCCTCGGCATCCATTGCGGCACCGTCCGGCCGCCCGTCTGCCTCGGTCAGTGTGGCGAAGCGGCGGCGGCGGGCGATGGCGCCGGTCGCGGCGTCGAAATCCCAGGCGTCGATGTAGCTTTTCCGGCTATCGGAATGGTACATCACTGTTCCGTCAGGCGACCAAGCCAGCCCGTTGGCGGTCTGGTAGCCCTCGGATTTGCGTTCGGCGGTGCCGTCCGGCGCGACCCGCCACAGCGGTGCCTCGCTGGTCTTGGCCGGGCTTTCATCGCGCCCGCCCACCCAGAAGCAGCCATCCGGCCCGACCTTGCCGTCGTTCAGCCGCACCGTGGCAGGCTGGTCGAGCGGGCCGGACAGTTCGGTGATGGCGTCGTAGTCAGGATTGAACAGCACGACCCGGTTGCGGAACCCCACCACCCAGCGGCCAGAGCGGCAGACGCCGAAGCTGCCGATCAGCTCAGGCAGTTGCCACGTGACCATGCTGCCGTCGGCGACACCGTAGCCGTGGATGCGCCCCAGCGGGATGTCGCAGAACAGCACCAAGCCGCGCCTGGCATCCCAAACGCCGCTTTCGCCGGTCTCGCATTTCACATCCCAGACTAGTTCCATCTCAGCCGTCCTTGCCCGGCAATTCGATGCCGGCGAGCGCTTCCCAGACGCGGATCACAAACGCGTCGTCCTTCGCGCCATGCCCGGCGGCGGCGGCGGCCAGGAATAATTGGTGCGCGGCGGAGGCCATCGGCAGCGGAAAGGTGAAGGCGCGCGCCTGATCCAGCACGATGCCCAAATCCTTGACGAAGATATTTACCGCCGACAGCGGCGTGTCGTCGCCCTTCAGGATATGCGGCACCCGGTTCTGGAACATCCAGGAATTGCCTGCCGACGTGGTGATCACGTCGTACAGCGTCTGCGGATCGGCCCCGGCGCGAATGCCCAGCGCCATCGCCTCGGCGGCGGTGGCGATGTGCACGCCTGCCAGCAACTGGTTGACCATCTTCACCGTGCTGCCGACACCAACCGCCTCGCCGAGCCGCCACACTTTACCGGCGATGGCGTCCAGCACCGGCTGCGCGGTGTCAAAAGCGGCGGCGGGGCCGGAGGCCATGACCGTCATCGTGCCGCCGCGCGCCGCCACCGAGCCGCCGGAGACCGGGGTATCCAGTAGCACCAGCCCGCGTTCGCCCAACCGATTGTCCAGCGTGCGAGCCGCTTCCGGGGCGATGGTGACGCAGCACAACACCACGCAGCCTTTCGGCAGGTGGGCGGCGCAGCCGTCCGCGCCGAACAGCACCTCGTTGGTCTGGGCGATGTTGACCACGAACACCACCAGGGCTTCCAGATCGCCGGGCAGATCGGCGGCCCGCGCCACGGCGGCGGCGCCGGCTGCCACCAGTTCGGCGCGCACCGCTTCGCGCGGCTCGCAGCCCGTGACGGCATGGCCGTGTTTCACCAGGTTCAGGGCAGCGCCCATACCCATCGTGCCCAGCCCGATCACGCCTACCCGCATTGCCGTTTCCCCTTGTTGATTTCGTCAGCGGCCGTAGCGGAATCGCTCGACCGCCGCGACCAGGGCGCGCCGCACCCCAGGCTCCAGTGCCGAATGCCCGGCATCCGGCACAATGGTCAGCCGCGCCGACGGCCACGCCGCCGCCAGCGCAAACGCGGTGCGCGGCGGGCAGATCACGTCGTAGCGGCCTTGCACGATCTCGGCCGGAATATGCGCGATGCGGTCCATACCGCCGAGCAAGCCGCCTTCGGTGGCTTCCGGCGGCAGGAACAGGCCGTTGGCGAAGTAATGCGCCTCGATCCGGGCAAGGCCCAGTGCGGTGCGATCCTGCGCGAAGCTGGTCACCGTGTCCGGGCTGGGCAGCAGCGTGCTACACGAGCCTTCATAGACCGACCATGCGCGCGCGGCGGGCATATGCACCGCCGGGTCCTGATCGGTTAGCCGCTTGAGGTAGTTGCCGAGAATGTCGCCGCGCTCGTGTTCCGGCAGGAAACCGGCGAAGGCCGCATGCGCGTCGGGGAACAGGGCGGCCACGCCGTGCAGGAACCAATCGACTTCCGTGCGCCGCCCCAGGAACACGCCGCGTAACACGCAGCCGTTCACCCGCTCCGGAAACGCCTGCGCGTAGGCCAGCGCCAGCGTGGAGCCCCACGAGCCGCCGAACAGCAGCCAGCGGTCCAGCCCCAGATGACGGCGCAGGGTTTCCACGTCGGCCACCAGATCGGGCGTTGTGTTGGCTTCCAGGCTGCCGAGCGGGCGCGAGCGGCCCGCGCCGCGCTGGTCGAAAATAATCACCCGCCAATGCGACGGGTCGAAGAACCGCCGGTGCACCGCGCCCGCGCCAGCGCCGGGGCCGCCGTGCAGAAACAGCACCGGCGCGCCGCGCGGGTTGCCCACTTGCTCCCAATACAGCACATGGCCGCCCGACACCGGCAGGTAGCCGGTTTCGAATGGGCCGATCTCAGGAAACAGGTCGCCACGGGGCATGGGACCGACGTTATACCGGGCACGGCAGCAAGCGAAACAGGCAGCAGGACGGGATTGCGGAATGGAGCGGGTGTGGATTGGCCTCGGCGCGCTGGCCGGGCTGCTGGCAGTGGCGGCCTCGGCGCTGTCGGCGCACGCATTGAGCGACGACGCGGCGCGCACAATGGCCGCCAGTGCCACGCAGATGCTCGGCTGGCATGCGCTGGCGCTGTTTGGCACCGGGCTGTGGGCGGCGCGCGGCGGGCTGTTCGCACATCTGGCCGGGGCGGCGTTCGTGCTCGGGCTGCTCGGCTTTTGCGGCGCGGTGTTCACGCTGGCGTTCACCGGCCTGCACGCCGGGCCGCTGGCGCCGATTGGCGGCAGCACGCTGATGCTAGGCTGGCTGCTGCTCGGCGTATCCGCCGCGTGGCCGCGCCGATGATCCTTTCGGCCTACCTGGCGGCCGAGGGTTTGGAAGCCACGCTGACTGAGGAACTGCGCCGCGCCGGCGTTGACATTGCTGCTTGGCACGGCCGCCTCGCGCTGTCCGGACAGCCGCCGGTGCCGAGCGCCTGGGCGCTGGACGTGTGGACCGCGCCACGGGAAATCGCCGTGCCATCGGTGAAATCGGCCGCCGACGCGCTGCGGGCGATGCAGCGCAACTGGCAGGCCTATGCGGTGGCGCATCATCGCCGCATGGCGCTGATCGGCGAGCGCCTGCCGCCGGTGAAGGCCCGCAAATTGGTATTCCCCGAACCGGCGCCCACGGCGCATCTCGGCGCGTGGACCCTGCTCGCGCCGGACACGATGCTGGCCAGCCCCACCAAGACCAGCCCGTTCGTGAACGGCGAGTGCCTGTTCGAGGAGGACCATATCGGCCCGCCCAGCCGCGCCTATTTGAAACTATGGGAGGCGCTGACCCGGCTCGGCGCCTATCCCGGCCCCGGCGATACGTGCCTCGACCTGGGGGCCGCACCCGGCGGCTGGACCTGGGTGCTGGCCTCGCTGGGGGCCCGCGTCACAGCAATCGACAAAGCCGAACTCGACCCGCGTGTTTCGGCCATGCCCGGCGTGACGTGGCGCGAAGGCAGCGCGTTCGCTTTGCCGCCCGAGAAGGTGGATTGGCTGGTGTGCGACGTGATCGCCTACCCGGACCGATTACTGGCGCTGATGCAGGCGTGGATTGCGTCAGGCATGGCCGGGCGGATTGTCTGCACGATCAAATTTCAGGGCGAAACCGATCATCCGGCGGCCGAGGCGTTCGCCGCAATCGCGGGCGGGCAGGTGATTCACCTGTTTCATAACAAGCATGAGCTGACGTTTGTGTGGGGGATCATCCCCGGTTAGCGGAACGATTTGGCAGAGGCGCAGCAATTGACCTAGGCTGAGGTCTCGCCTGTCCCCACCCGGTCTCCCCCCGATGCCAGACGCCGAACCCGACCCCCTGCTAGGCCGCGAACCGCTCCCTGGCCGGGACTGCGGCACTTGTCACGTGTGCTGCGTGTCGCTGACCATCGATGAGCCGGAACTGCAAAAACCGCAGGGGTTTCGCTGCCGTAATCTGGTGCAAGGGCAAGGCTGCGCGATTTACGGCACCCGCCCGCAAACCTGCCGCAGTTTCAATTGCGGCTGGCGGTTGCTGAAATGGGTACGCCCATCGCTGCGGCCTGACCAGTCGGGCGTGCTGGTGCGGCTGCATTACGAGGTGGCGAAGGCGACCGGGCAGCAGACGCTCGGTGTTGCGATCACGCTGCTGGAGAACAGCGCGTTGAACGCCGAAGGTCTGGCCGAAACGGTGGCGGCGGCGGTTGCCTCGGGCATTCCGGTCTATCTGCACGTGCCCGGCCCGCCCGGCTATACCGCCAGCCAAGCCCGCATCAATGAGGCGTTGGAGCACGCGGTGCTGACCAAGGACAAGGCGGCGGTATTGCAGGTGCTACGGCTGGCGCGGGCCAAGGGGCGCGCTGGCAAACACGCGCCCATCGTGCTGAAGCCGCGCGCCCAGCCCTGAAGTCAGCTGTTGCCGCGCACCGCCGCACACACGCGGGCCACGTCGGCATCGGTCAGATCGGGGTGGATCGGCAGCGCCATGATGCGGCTGGCAAGGTTTTCCGACACCGGCAGCGCGGTGCCGTCATGCGCGGCAGCGTAGGCCGGTTGGTGGTGCAGCGGGCGCGGGTAGTAGATGGCGCTCGGCACGCCCGCCGCTTTCAACTGCGCCTGTAGCCGGTCGCGCGCCGCGCTGTCGGGGAGCAGGATGGCGTAGACCGCCCAGGCGCTCGTACTGTCCGGCACGCGGACGGGAATTTGCACGGCACCGGACAGCGCTGCGTCGTAGGCGGCGGCGATGCGCTCGCGGGCGGCGAGTTCTGCCTCGAATACGGTCAGTTTGCTCAACAGTACCGCAGCTTGCAGTGTATCCAGCCGCCCGTTCATGCCGGTGCGCAGCACGTCGTAGCGGGTGGTGCCCTCGCCGTGGGTGCGCAGACTGCGATACAGCGCTGCGCGCTCCGCACTTTCGGTCAGCAGCGCGCCGCCGTCGCCGTAGCCGCCGAGCGGCTTGGAGGGGAAAAAGCTGATCGCGGTGGCGTCCGCCGCCCGGCCAAGCCGCGCGCCGTGCAGCGCGGCGCCGAAGCTTTGCGCGCAGTCGTCGAGCGTGAACAAACCCTCGCGCGCCGCCAGGGCCGCGATGGCGGGCCAATCGGCGGGCTGGCCGAACAGATCAACACCGATCACCGCGCGCGGGCGCAACTGCCCGGCTGCGCGCACCTGGGCCACGCGGGCGGCAAGGTGGGCGGGGTCGATCTGGAACGTATCGGGGTCCACATCGACAAACACCGGCACAGCGCCCAGCACCAGCGGCACCTCGGCGGTGGCGGTGTAGGTGAAGGCGGGCAGGAACACCGCGTCGCCGCGTCCGATACCCTCGGCCATCAGCGCGATTTGCAGCGCGTCGGTGCCCGACGAAACCGAGACGCAGTGCGCCGCCCCGCAGAACTCCGCCAGTTTCTGTTCGAGCTCTTGCACTTCCGGGCCAAGGATGAACTGGCAATGCGCCAGCACCGCATCGATCCGCCGCCGTAGATCGGCGGCGATGCGCGCCTGTTGCGCCTTCAGGTCAAGAAACGGTACCGCCCGGTCCATCCTGTGATTCCCCGCTGTCGAATGGGGGTCTGGGGCCTCAGGCCCCAGCGGGTCAAGGGCGGAGCCCTTAAGACGGCGGGGGGCGGAGCCCTTACGAAGGCGGGGGCGGGAGCCCTCGCCTAATCCTCATCCTTGCTAATCCGCCGAACCAACACCTCGCGCCGCCCGACATGATTGGCCTGCCCGACGATGCCTTCCTTCTCCATCTGCTCGATCAGCTTGGCGGCGCGGTTGTAGCCGATGTTCAGATGGCGTTGCAGGAAGCTGGTGCTGGCCTTGCCTTCGCGGGCCACCACATCCACCGCCTGATCGAACAGGCCCTTTTCGCCGTCGCTGGCGCCCGAGATGCCGGATAACGCCGATCCGCTGTCCGGTTCTTCCTGCGGCTCGGTGACTTCTTCCAAATAGGCCGGTTCGCCCTGCTCGCGCAGGAACGCCACGATGTCCTCGACCTCCTTGTCGCTGACGAACGGGCCGTGCACGCGGGTGATGCGCCCGCCGCCGACCATGTACAGCATGTCGCCCATGCCGAGCAGTTGCTCGGAGCCTTGCTCGCCCAGGATGGTGCGGCTGTCGAACTTGCTGATCACCTGGAAGCTGATCCGGGTGGGGAAGTTGGCCTTGATGGTGCCGGTGATCACGTCCACCGACGGGCGCTGGGTGGCCATCACCACATGGATGCCGGCGGCGCGGGCCATCTGGGCAAGGCGCTGGACGGTGATTTCGATCTCTTTGCCCGCCACCATCATCAGGTCGGCCATTTCGTCGATGATGACGACGATGAACGGCAGCGCTTCCAGCGCCAGCGGCTGATCCTCGAACACCGGCTTGTTGGTTTCCGCGTCGAAGCCGGTCTGCACCCGGCGGGTCACCACCTCGCCGCGCGCGCGGGCCTCGGCGACACGTTCGTTGTAGCCGCCGATATTGCGCACCGCGAGTTGGCTCATGGCGCGGTAGCGGCGCTCCATTTCGCGCACCGTCCATTTCAGCGCGGTGACGGCTTTGGCCGGTTCGGTGACGACCGGGGCCATCAGATGCGGGATGCCGTCGTAGACCGACAGTTCCAGCATCTTCGGGTCGATCAAAATCAGCCGGCACTGATCCGGCGACAGCCGCATCAGCAGCGACAGAATCATCGCGTTGATACCGACCGACTTGCCCGAGCCGGTGGTGCCGGCCACCAGCAGATGCGGCATGCGCGCCAGATCGGCGATGATCGGATCGCCGCCGATGTTCTTGCCCAGCGCGATGGCGAGCTTGCCCTGCTGCTTCTCCCACTCCGGCGTGGTCAGCAGTTCGGACAAATACACCGTCTCGCGCTTGGCGTTCGGCACTTCGATGCCGATCACATTGCGGCCTGACACGGTGGCGATGCGAACGGCGGTGACCGACATGCTGCGCGCCACGTCGTCAGCGAGGCCGATCACCCGGGCGCTGCGAATCCCGGCGGCGGGTTCGAGTTCGTACAGCGTCACCACCGGGCCGGGGCGGATTTCGACAATGCGGCCCTGCACGCCGTAGTCCGACAGCACGGTTTCCAGCATCCGCGCATTGGCCTGCAAGGCTTCCTCCGAGGGCAGTCCCTGCGTGCTGCGCTCCGGCGCAGGGGTCAGCAGCGACAGCGGCGGGAAGTGCCAGGGGCCCTCCAGCGGCAGCTTTTCCTGCACCGGCGCGGCTTTCTTGGCGGGCGCGGCGGTGATTTTCGCCGCCACGCGCGGGCTGGCGGCGTCGGCCACGGGGGCAGGCGGCGGCGTGGTGCTGACGATCACCCGTGGCTCGCGCCGCTGGTCCGGCTCGGCGCCACGCGGGGCGGCACTGCTGGGGATCGCAGGTTCGGCAGTGCGGGTGCCGTTCAGCCGGTCGAGCAGCGCCACCCCGGCGTTGCCGATGCGTGCCGACAGCCGGGCGGCGAGACCGGCGGCGGATTGGCCATGCAGCGCGCCTTGCCGCGCGGCCAGCGCCGCCGCGCGCCATTCGCCCCGGCTGAGACCCAGCGCCAGCACCGCCAGCGTGCCGCCGAGCAGCACGCCGAGCAACGTCATCACCGGGCCGCCGAGCGGGCCCAGCACGTCGCCGCCGATGGTCAGCGCGGTATCGGCAAGCAACCGCCCGGCAGCGCCGCCCGGCCCGGCGGCGGCGGGCCAGGCCGGCGCCGTGCCGCCGGTTGCGGCCATGGCGGCAAGCACCGCGCCGAGCACCGGCAGCGCGGCCAGCAGGCTGGCGACTCGCAGCAATACCCCGCGCAGTCCGCGATGCGAGCCGATCCGCCACGCCCAGCCAAGCATGGCAAGGCCGGGCAGCACGCTGGCCACGCCGAAGGCTTGCAGCAGGATGTCGGCCAGGGCGGCGCCGGGCGGGCCCATCAGATTGGCGGCCGGGCGCGCGGTGGCGGTGTTCAACGATGGGTCGGCGGCGTCGTAGGTGGCCAGTGCGGCCAGCAACGCCACGGCCGCCCCGGCGAGCAGGAACGCGCCGAGTTCGGCGGCGCGGCGGCGCGCCTGGGTGCGCAGTTCAGGCGGCGCGGCGCGGCGGTCTTGGATCGCAACGGCCATGGGCGTTCTCCGGTCAACACCGCCACGGCTCGCGCGGCGGCTTAACTATACCGGAGAACCTATTGGTCCGTGTAGCGGGTACGAAAAAGAAGGGGCGCCCCGAAGGACGCCCCCATACGCACGCGCCGTGCTGGCGAAAGCCTTTAGCCGAGCTGTTCGCCGTGCAGCACCACGTCCAGGCCCTCGCGCTCCTCCTCGGGCGTGACGCGCAGCCCGATCACCACGTCGATGATCTTCAGCAGGATGAAGCTGATCACGCCGCTCCAGACCAAGGTGACGCAGACCGCGACCACCTGGGCTTCGAACTGCGGCAGACCGCCGATCTTGCCGCCGGTCCATTCCAGCGTCTTGGGGTCCTGTGTCGCGCCGCTGAGCGGGCCGTAGGCGAACACGCCGGTGAGCAGCGCGCCGACGATGCCGCCGACGCCATGCACGCCGAAGGTGTCGAGGCTGTCGTCGTAGCCCAGCATGTGCTTCAGGCTGGTCGAGGCCCAGAAGCAGATCACGCCGGCGGCCACGCCGATGACGATCGCCGCACCCGGCAGCACGAAGCCCGAAGCCGGGGTGATGGCGACCAGACCGGCCACCGCACCCGACGCGGCACCGAGCGCGCTCGGCTTACCCTTGATGATCCATTCCGCGAACATCCACGCCAGTGCTGCAGCGGCGGTCGCGATCTGGGTGACGGTCATGGCCATGCCGGCGAGCGCGTTGGCACCCACGGCGGAACCCGCGTTGAAGCCGAACCAGCCGACCCACAGCAGCGAGGCGCCGATGACGGCATAGGCCACGTTATACGGCGCCATGTTGTCGGTGCCGTAGCCCACGCGCTTGCCCAGCACAAGGCAGCAAACCAAGCCCGCGATACCCGCATTGATGTGCACCACCGTGCCGCCCGCGAAGTCGGCCGCACCCGGCAGACCGAACACGCCGGCGCCGAGGAAGCCCGTGGCCGACCACACCCAGTGCGCCACCGGCGAGTAGACGATCAGCGACCACAGCACCATGAACACGCACATGGCGGAAAACTTCATGCGGTCGGCGAACGCGCCGCAGATCAGTGCGGGGGTGATGATGGCGAACGTCATCTGGAACATCATGTAGACGCTCTCAGGGATCGTCGTCTGGATCGCGCTGTCCACGCCAGCGCCCAGCTTGAACGGCTGGTCCCAGGTCGCGCCGAAGCCCGACAGGAAGAAGCGCGACAGGTCGCCGATGTAGGCGTTGCCGTTGGTGAAGGCGAGGCTGTAGCCGGCCACCATCCAGGTGATGGTCACCAGACAGGTGATGGCGAAGGACTGCATGATGGTGGCAAGGATGTTCTTCTTGCGCACCATGCCGGCGTAGAACAGGAACAGGCCCGGGATGGTCATCATCAGCACGAGTGCGGTGCTGGTGAGCATCCAGGCGGTGTCGCCGCTGTCCAGTTTCGGGGCGGCTGCGGCGGCGGCCGCAACGGCGGGGGCTGCTGCGGCAGCGGCGGCGGGTGCGGCGTCTTCGGCGAAGGCCGAGACCGACATCAGCAGCAGCGGTATCAGCGCGAGCGACGCGCGTTCGGCGAGTTTCTTCATCGTCCGTCGTTCCTTGACCAATGCTGTGTTACAGCGCCTGCGCGTCGGTCTCGCCGGTGCGGATGCGCACGGCGCGCTCGATGTCCATCACGAAGACCTTGCCGTCGCCGATCTTGCCGGTGTGGGCCGCCTTGATGATCGCCTCGACCACCTGCTCGGCCAGATCGGCCGGCACGGCGACTTCGATCTTCACTTTCGGCAGGAAATTCACGTGATATTCGGCGCCCCGGTAAATCTCGGTTTGGCCCTTTTGACGCCCGAACCCCTTCACCTCGCTGACGGTGAGACCCTGAACCCCAAGCGGAGTCAGCGCTTCTCGCACGTCGTCGAGTTTGAAGGGCTTGATGATGGCCATGATCAGCTTCATGTCGCAGCCCTACTCCTCACTGTCGCATTCAGCCCCACGTCTGTTGGCCAGTGGCTTGGCCGCGGAGCACCGACGAACTAGCTTTCAAGAACCGTGCCGCGCCGCAGCAAAGCCATTGCGGGGGGGTAAGGCGGGATTCGCCTATAAATTGGGCAGCGTGTGACGGACTCGTGTACGCGCTTCTCGCACAGATATGCCCGCAAAGCGGGCAGTTTAAGCTTAGAGGGACTCCATGACTGATAAACTGGCGGTGGCGGTGTGCGTGGTCGGGGCCGGTCCGGTGGGCGGCGCGCTGGCGTGCCGGCTGGCGGCGGGCGGCGTTCCGGTTGCCGTCGTCGATCAGGCGGCGCTGCCGCCGATGGAGCACCCGGATTTCGACGGCCGCGCCTACGCGGTGGCCGCCGGGTCCAAATTGATGCTGCAAGCCGCCGGGCTGTGGGATGCGCTGCCGTATCCGGCCGGGCCGATCCACGACATCCGGGTCAGCGACGGCAAGGTGGGCCGCCCGGCCTCGCCGCTGCATCTGCATTTCGGCGCCTGGGAAGCCGGGGCGGAGGCGTTCGGCTGGATGGTGGAAGCGCGCAGCCTGCGCATGGCGCTGAACGACAAGCTGCACAGCGCCCCCGGCGTGTCGCTGTTCGCCCCGGCCAAGATCGACGTCACCCGCACGGCGGAGGGCGCCGTGGTCCGCGTCGCCGGCGGGCCGGAGATCGCCTGCCAGTTGGTCGTCGCCGCCGAGGGCCGCCGCAGCCCGCTGCGCGAGGCGGCGGGCATTGCCGTGACCCGGCTGGACTACAAACAAACCGGCATGGTGTTCGCCATCGGCCACGAGCACCCGCATAACGGCACCGCATTGGAGCATTTCCTGCCCGCCGGTCCGTTCGCGCAACTGCCGATGGCGGGCACCGAGCAGGCGGAAAACCTGTCCGCCATCGTCTGGACCGAACGCACCGCCACCGCCGAGCGCCTGCTGGCACTGCCGCCCGAAGCCTTCATCCGCGAAGCCGCCCGCCGCCTGGGCGGGCATCTGGGCGAGATTCGCCTGCTGGGCAAACGCTGGAGCTATCCGCTCACCGCCATGCACGCCCACCGCTACGTGGACACACGGCTGGTACTGGCCGGAGACGCCGCACACGGGGTGCACCCGATTGCCGGCCAGGGCCTGAACCTCGGCTTCGCCGACGCGGCGGCGCTGGCCAGCCTGCTGATCGCCGCCCACGACGCGGGCGAGGACCTCGGCGCGCCCGCGCTGCTACGCCGCTACCAGTCCGCCCGCCGCCCGGCCAATCTGGCCATGCTGGCGGCGACGGACGCGCTGGACCGCCTGTTCAGCACCGACAACCCGGCGCTACGCTTGGCGCGGGACTTGGGGATCGCGGCAGTGCACCGGCTGCCGCCGCTGAAGCGGGCGTTTATGAAGGCGGCGATGGGGGGAGGGTGAAGCGGCTCATTTGGTTTATTTCGCGGCGGTTGTCACGGCTATGGACTGATCGCCCAGTATTTGCCGCGAGTTTGCAGTCGGTCGGCTATCGATCACACGAGATGCCAAAGCGCACACCGACACCAATCATACGCCAACGAGCTTCCGACCCAACGATCCTATTGCCCACCAAATCGGTTGCTCTCGACTGCGAAGCCGTGCAAGCCCTGGGTCAGCTTCCGGCCATCTACAGATCACCTTTCAAAA
>JANYDF010000093.1 GCA_025359905.1 Rhodospirillales bacterium | reverse complement strand
CACAAGATTCGGAAAGTTAAGATCGCCGCCATTTGCAGTTCCCCAGCCCAGCAACTGCTCAACATTAACGCCAATGCTCACCGAGTCATCGCCAGGTTGATCATCGTCAGTCAGCAGCACATTGGTACCAAGTGAGCTACCAACAGTGAAGGAGGCTACACCGCCAGCGTAGCTGGAAATCGCATATGCATCATACGTCGCCATGAGAGACCCCGTCCGTTCAGAATTTACCGCACTGCATCGAAGATCGCAGGACATGCCTCAAGTGTCAAGTTTCGTAATGCGACCCTCTACAAATGGCGATAGATTCCGACAATCCGATGCAATGCGGCCACGCATTGCCCCCGTCCGCCGCGCCCGCTTGAATGGGGGATGGACCTTGCCATGCCCGTCCCGCCAGCCCTGCCGCCCTACCGCATCGCCTGCCCGGCCGCGCACACCGCGCCGCTGGTGTTCGCCTCGCCGCACTCCGGCGCAAGTTACACGGATGATTTTATTGCATCTGTGCGGCTCGACCGCCTCAGGTTGCGGCGCAGCGAGGACAGTTTCGTCGATGACCTGTTCGCCGATGCCCCGGCGTACGGCGCCCCGCTGCTGGCGGCGACGTTTCCGCGTGCGTTTTGCGATGCGAATCGGGAAGCCTGGGAACTCGATCCGAATATGTTCGAGGAAGCGCTGCCGCCTTGGGTCAACACCACCAGCCCGCGCGTCGGTGCGGGCCTTGGCACCATTGCCCGCGTGGTATCGACTGGCGAGGCGATCTACCGGCGCAAACTGCGCTTCGCCGACGCCGAGGACCGGGTGCGCACGCTGTGGCAGCCATTTCACGATGCCCTGCGCGGCATGATCGACGCCACGCGGCTGCGATTCGGCACCTGCCTGCTCATCGACTGCCATTCGATGCCCGCCGCCGTGCAGCATCCGCGCGGCGCGGTGGATGTGGTGCTGGGCGATGCGCACGGCACCGCGTGCCACCCGCGCACGGTGCGGCGGGTCGAACAGGCGCTGGCTGGCATGGGCTACCGGGTGCGGCGCAACGACCCGTACGCAGGCGGCTTCATCACCCGCCACTACGGCCGCCCGCGCGAAGGGGTGGAGGCGTTGCAGGTCGAGCTTTGCCGGTCAATCTATATGGATGAAGCGCGCATTGAAAAACTGCCGCAATTCAGCGCGGTGCGGCGGGACATGGCCCGCCTGATCGCCAGCTTGGCGGCTGGATAGTGGCGCTTCGGGCAAAAAAAGTGGCGGCGCTTTGCAGCGCCGCCAAGTTTAGGGAGGAAACGTCCAAGAAGCAGGAGAGCGGACTTGCCGCCCTGCTGCGATAAGGAAGGTAGGTCAGAGATCATTCGTGTGCAAGCTATTTTTTGCAGTGCAGCAAAACTTCTGCGCCATCCCAGACACGCGCAATCCGGGTAGCTGAACACGACAGGTTAACCGGCGCGGCGCTAAGCTGAGGCCATGCGCCTGATCCGCCGTTTTGCGCTGCTCCTGTTCGTGCTGACTGCCGCCGAGCCGGCCCGCGCGCAATCGCTGTGGCCTGCCGCCGGACTGCCGGTGCTGCTTAAGCCGGTCGCGGCGAAACCCATCGTGCCGGTGGCCGCCACCGGATTTCCCGGCATCAATCAGGGCACCCCCGGCCAGCAGTGCCGCCGCGCCATTCGCGCCGCCGAGCAAGCGGCGGCAATTCCGAACCAATTGATGGCCGCTATCGCGCGGGTGGAAAGCGGACGGCGAGAGCCTGACGGCAGTGTCAATCCGTGGCCATGGTCGATCAACGCCGAAGGCGCCGATCACATTTTCGACACCAAGGCCGAAGCGGTCGCGGCGGTGCGGGCGCTGCAACAACAGGGTGTGCGCTCCATCGACACTGGCTGCATGCAGGTAAACCTCCTACATCACCCAGACGCCTTCGCCTCGGTAGAGGACGCGTTCGACCCGGCGATCAACGCCGCTTACGCCGCGCGTTTCCTGGTGCAGTTGCGCGCACAAACCGGCGACTGGCCGACCGCCGCCGCCTGGTACCACTCCGCCACGCCAGACTTGGGAGCCGAATACGCCCGCAAAGTCATGGCGGTGTGGCCCGAGGAACAGGCGCATGGCGGCCCCGCCGCACCGTTGCGCGCGTGGGGCGGCGTCGCCCCGAGCGGTGCGGCTGCACTAGCGGTCCCGGCCCGTTCGACCGTCGCCAAACTGCTGCCGCTTGCCGCAGGCGCAGCCGGGCGCGGGCTGGCGGCCTACCGTTCCGCGCCGATCCCGCTCGCCGCACGCCCGCTCAACCGGCTAACGCTGCCAGCCGCTCCGGCAGGCTGACGCCCGCATGTTACGCGGATTTTAGTCAGCGCAGCTTTGCAGCTGGCGGCTTCGGCCTCATACTTTACCGAATGTTACAGCGTGCCGGCCCAACGGCCTCGCCGGACGGATGGCTGCGCGTGTTCGTTGTGTACAGGAGCGTGTTATGTGCCATCCGGCCGATACGCCGTGAGTGGAGATTTCGCCGAATGACTGCACAGCACCGGGCAAACTGGCTGCTTTCGCTGGCAAGCGCCTGCTTCGCCACGCTGACGATGGCGGCCACCGCACAAGCCCAAGCGCCTGGCGTGCCGGTGCAGGCCGCCGCCGCCGCGCGGCAAGACGTGCCAGTGCTGCTGCGCAATATCGGCGCGGTGCAAGCCTATCAGTCCGTGTTGGTCCGCGCCCGGGTCGATGGCACGCTCGACAAAATCCTGTTCCGCGAGGGGCAGGAGGTGAAAGCCGGCGACCAACTGGCGCTGATCGACCCGCGCCCGTTTCAGGCGGCGCTCGATCAGGTGCTGGCAAAAAAGGCCGCCGATCAGGCGCAATTGGCCAATGCCGAGCGCGATCTGGCCCGCTACGCCAATCTGGCGCGCAGCGACTTCGCCTCCCGCCAACAACTCGACACTCAGCAATCCCTGGTGGCGCAGTATCAGGCCACCATCGCCGGCGACGACGCCGCCATCGCCACGGCGCGGCTCAATGTCGAGTATTGCCATATTGCCGCCCCCATCGACGGGCGGGTCGGACTGCGAATGCTCGACAAGGGCAATCTGGTGCGCGCCAGCGACGCCACCGGCATCGTCAACATCGCGCAAATTCACCCCATCGCGGTGCTGTTCACCTTGCCGCAAGAGGCGCTGCCGCAGATCCAAGCTGCCATGGCGCGCGGCGCGCTGCCGGTGACGGCCTTCACCGCCGACGACCGCGCCCAATTGAGCAGCGGCAGCCTGCTGACGGTCGACAACAGTATCGACGCGGCCACCGGCACCATCCGGCTGAAAGCCGAGTTTCCCAATGCCGATAGCAGGCTGTGGCCCGGTCAATTCGTCAACGTGCGGCTGCAACTCGACACGCTGAAGGGCGTTGTCACCGTGCCGTCCATTGCTGTGCAGCGCGGCGCCAGCGGGTTGTTCGCTTTCGTGGTCAAGCCAGACGGCAAGGTGGCGTTGCAGCCGGTCGAGGTGCAACAGGATGACGGGCAACTCGCGGTAATCGCACGCGGCATCGATGAGGGGGCGCAAGTGGTTACCAACGGCATGTCGCGGCTGCAAAACGGCAGCGTGGTCGCCGTCGGCCAACCTGCGGCCGCAACGAAGACCGGCAGTTAAGCGCGGCGGGCCAGCACATGAGCATTTCCACCCCCTTCATTCGCCGCCCGGTCGCCACCTCGCTGTTCATGGCGGCGATCCTGCTGATCGGCATCGCCGCCTACCCGCTGCTGCCGGTGGCCCCGCTGCCGCGCGTGGATTTTCCCACCCTGCAGGTCAACGCCAAGTTCCCCGGCGCCAGTCCGGAGACCATGGCCGCCACCGTGGCGCAACCGCTGGAACGGCAATTCGCGCAGATTCAAGGGGTTGCACAGCTAACTTCGGTCAACGTGCTGGGCCAGACGTCGATCACCATTCAGTTCGACCTGAATCGCAACATCGACGCGGCGGCGCAGGACACCATGGCGGCGATCAACGCCGCCAGCGGGCAGTTGCCGAAGAACCTGCCGAGCCCGCCCACCTATTATAAGGTGAACCCGTCCGACGCGCCGATCCTAATCATGGCGGTGTCGTCGGACGAATTGCCGATGATCGCGGTGGACGATTACGCCGACAACATCCTGTCGCAGCAAATTTCGCAGATCAGCGGCGTCAGCCAGATCTTCATCGGCGGCGAGCAGAAGCGCGCGGTGCGGGTGCAGATCGACCCGTCGCGGCTGGCGGCGATGGGCATGACGCTGGAAGACGTGCGGCTGATGCTGGTCAACGCCACCGTCAACGCGCCGAAAGGCTCCATCGACGGCGAGCGGCGTACCTATACACTGTATGACAACGACCAGTTGACCAAGGCAGACGAGTACAACAACGTCATCGTCGCTTACCGCAACGGCGCCCCGGTGCGCATCCGCGACATCGGTCGCGCCGTCGACGGGCCGGAAAACGACCTGACCGGCGCGTTCCAGAACGGGCACAAAGCGGTGCTGCTGGTGATCTTCAAGCAGCCGGACGCCAATGTCATCAGCACGGTAGACGCCATCAAGGCGCGGCTGCCCGCCCTGCTCGCCTCCATCCCGCCCTCGGTGCATGTCAACGTCGTCAGCGACCGAACCCAGACCATCCGTGCCTCAGTGTCGGATGTGCAGTTCACGCTGCTGCTGTCCATCGCCTTGGTGGTGATGGTAATCTTCATCTTCCTGCGCAACGTCTGGGCCACCATCATCCCTGGCGTCACGGTGCCGCTGGTCTTGGTCGGCACCTTTGCCGCGATGTATTTGCTCAACTACAGCCTCGATAATCTGTCGCTGATGGCGCTGACGATCGCGGTCGGCTTCGTGGTCGACGACGCCATCGTGATGCTGGAAAACATCTACCGGCATATCGAAGACGGCATGAAACCGATGGAAGCCGCGCTGAAGGGTGCCGGCGAAATTGGCTTCACCATCATCTCGATCAGCGCGTCGCTGATCGCGGTGTTCATACCGCTGCTGCTGATGGGCGGCATCGTCGGGCGGTTGTTCCGTGAGTTCGCCATGACCGTCAGCATCGCCGTGGTGGTCTCGGCCATCGTGTCGCTGACGCTGACGCCGATGATGTGCTCGCGCTTCCTGCACCACGACACCGGGCGGCACGGCTGGATTTACCGGGTCATCGAAGGCTTCTTCGATGGCATGCTGGGCTTCTACCGCCGCACGCTGGACATTGCATTGCGCTTTCAGTTCATCACGCTGCTGGTGTTCCTGGGCACGCTCGCCGTCACCGCCGGGCTGTACACTTATATCCCGAAGGGCTTCTTTCCGGATCAAGACAACGGCATCGTTTTCGGCATCTCCGAAGGCGCGCAGGACATCTCGTTTCATGAAATGCGCGAGCGTCAACTGGCACTGGGAGCCATTGTCGGAGCCGACCCAGATATCGCTGGCTGGTCTGGCGTTATTGGCGCCGGATCGGGCGGGCAGACCGGCAATAACGGGCGCTTTTTCATCACGCTGAAGCCGTTTGCCGAGCGGAAATCGACTGCCCAGCAAATCATCAGCCGCTTGCGGCCCAAGCTGCAACAGGTCGAAGGCGGCGCGCTGTATCTGCAAGCGGCGCAAGACGTGCGGGTTGGCGCGCGCATTTCCAAGACGCTGTATCAATACACGTTGCAGGACGCCTCGATCAGCGAACTATACGATTGGGCGCCGCGCGTGCTGGCGCGGCTGAAAACCATCCCCGAGTTGCGCGACGTCGCCACCGATCAGCAGGGCGGCGGCACCACGGCGTCGCTCACCATCGACCGCGACGCCGCCGCGCGCTTCGGCATTCTGCCGGCGGTGATCGACCAAACGCTGTACGATGCGTTCGGCCAAGAACAGGTGGCGCAGTACTTCACCCAGGTGAACTCGTACCACGTGATCATGGAGGTGCCGGACAGTGATCGCGGCAAACTCGCCACACTCGATAAGTTGTTCGTCAAATCCTCCGCTGGGCAACCGGTGCCGCTGACCAGCTTCGTGAAGGTCGATACGTCCAAAGTGGCACCGCTATCGATCAGCCACCAAAGCCAATTCCCGGCGGTGACCATCTCATTCAACCTCGCCCAAG
Source organism: Rhodospirillales bacterium (assembly GCA_025359905.1). GTDB lineage: Bacteria > Pseudomonadota > Alphaproteobacteria > Acetobacterales > Acetobacteraceae > CAIPHQ01. Next base: position 46,561 of record JANYDF010000093.1, on the reverse strand, counting down.
GTGCGGCGCTCGGGCAGGCGGTGGACGCGGTGCAGGCGGCAATGGCGGAAATCGGCGCGCCACTGGCGCTGCAAGGCAGTTTCCAAGGCACCGCTCAGGCGTTCCAAAGCTCGCTGTCGAGCCAGCCGTACCTGATCGCGGCAGCCCTGATCGCCGTCTACATCATTCTGGGCATTCTGTACGAAAGCTACATCCTGCCGCTGACCATCTTGTCCACACTGCCATCGGCTGGCGTCGGCGCGCTGCTGATGCTGATGGCGTTCGGCTACGACTTGTCGGTGATCGCGCTGATCGGCGTGATCCTGCTGATCGGCATCGTGAAAAAGAACGGCATCATGATGGTGGATTTCGCCATCAGCGCCGAGCGGCGCGACGGCGAAACGCCGCTCAACGCGATCCGCCAAGCGTGTTTGCTGCGATTCCGGCCCATTCTGATGACCACGATGGCCGCCCTATTAAGCGGTCTGCCGCTCATGCTGGGCACTGGCGCCGGGTCGGAACTGCGCCGCCCGCTGGGCTTTGCCATGGTCGGCGGGTTGATGCTCAGCCAAGTGCTGACGCTGTACACCACGCCGGTGATCTATCTGTATCTGGACCGCTTACAGCACTGGCTGGCGCCGCGCCGGCATAGCCGGATGCCACATCTGGCGGAAAAGATGGGCGCGGCGGGGGGTTAGTCTGCGGCCCACGCGGGCTGGTTGCCCCCTCCCGCAAGGAGAGGGGGCAGCAACGCGGTCAAGCGCTGGCGTTATCGCGCCTCGCCTTCCTCTTCTTCTTCCCCGTCATCCTCGTCCTGATGCTCATAGTACCAATCGAGCACATCGTCGTGGAAATCCGGGTCCTTCAGCAGGCGCATCGCCAGCGCCAGCACGATCTCGGGCGCGGCCGGCATTTCGCTGGCGCCGTCCGGCACCTCCGCACCTGCCACCACGCGCACCGACATGGCGCCATCTTCTTCCCCGATGACCAGCGCCACTTCGCTGAGATCGAGCTCCACCGTCACGGTATCTTTGTCCTGACCGGCCATCGTCGGGTTCCTTTCCACTGCGGCAGGTGGCTTAGCAGGGCCGCGCCCCACATCCCAGCCCGCCGGTTCACCTAATTGTCCGGCGCGCGGCTACAGGCTCTCGACGTTGCCGTCCACCCCCAGCGACTGGCCGGAGATATTCGCGCCAGACGCGGATACCAGCCACAACACTGTCCCCGCCACGTCCTGTGCGGTGACCATGCGGCGCAGCGAGACGCGGTCGAGGTAGGTTTTCTCCATCTCGGCATAGCTCACGCTGGTTTGTTCGGCGCGCGCCGCGATCACCCGCGTCATGCGCGGCCCAGCGACGATGCCGGGCAGAATGGCGTTCACCCGGATGTTCGACGGGCCAAGCTCCTTGGCGAGGCTTTGGGTAAAGCCGATCACGCCCCATTTGGCCGCCGAATACGGCGTGCGCCACGCGTAGCCGAAACGCCCGGCCGCCGAAGACAAATTGATGATCGCCCCGCCGCCCGCCGCTTTCAGCATCGGCACGCCGAAATGCGCGCCGAGATATTGGCCGGTGAGGCAAACGTCGATGGTGCGGCGCCAGTCGGCCGGTGAGATTTCGTCCACCCCACCGGTCGGCCCGGCAATGCCTGCGTTATTGACCAGGACATCCAGCCCGCCGAGATGCGCCTGCGCCTCGCCGAACAGCCGCTGCATGTCATCATCGGTCGCGGCATCGGCGAAGGTCGCGCCCTGTCCGGGATGCGCTGCCTTGAAGTCGTCCAGCGCGGCGCGGTCCACGTCGCTCACCATCACCTGGGCACCATTGGCGATCAGCGCGTCAGCAATGGCCCGCCCGATCCCAGCAGCCCCGGCGGTGATGACGGCGCGCAGGCCGGGTTGGATGGCAAGGCTGGCGATGGAAGCGGTCATGGTGGTCTCCGAGGGTATATTTACGCACCGGCAGCGACGCTGCCTCTGCCCCCTCTCCGCCCTAAAGGGCAGAGAGGGAATTCAAGCGAAGCCCAGGCTTAGAATTCAGGCGTGCCGACCAGCGCCGCTTGCAGGCCGATTTCCGGGGTTTCCGGCGAGTAGATCGCCGCGAACCAACCCGGGTTCGGCACCAGCGACGGCGGGAACGCATTACAGCCCCCCTTCAGTTCTTCCCATGAGCCTTCCTTGCACGCCTTGATGGTGTCGTTGGTCACCAACGGCAGCGGCAGCGTGGTCAGTTTGGGAATTTCTTTGCCTTCCAGCTTCTGCACGATCAGCTTGAGCGCCAGCCCGCCCGCATAGGGCGGCGAGGCATAGCTGATGCGCGGCGCGCCCATCGGCGCATACGTGTCGTTCATGCCCTCAATCTCGGTGCCAATCGGCAGCGTCTGCACGCGCCCGCCGTTGGCGCCTTCGCCAGCGCACGGCTTGAGTTCGCTGGGCTTCTTGCCCGCTTCAACCTGCATGGTGTTGGCGGTGTAGCAGCCAACCTGGGTCCATAGGCCGTCAATCGAATCCCAGTTATGCGTGGCCAGGATTTTGGTCATCTCGGTGCGGAACACCGCTTGGCTCCACATGCCGTTGGCTTCGGCCACAATGTGGATGTCCGGATACTTGGCGAACACCTCCTTGGCCGCCTTGGTGCGCAGCGTGTCCACCGAGGTGCCCGGCACGCCGGTGATGGCGACAATGTTGCCCTTGCCATTCAGCTTCTTGGCCAGCCATTCCGCCGTCACCCGGCCCGCTTCAAGCTGGTCGATGGAGACGTTATAGGCGCACGGCTCGCTGATCTCGGCGTCGTAGGCGATAATGGCCACACCCTTGGCGCAGGCGTTCTTCACGGCGCTGTTCAGCGCGGTCGGCGAGATCGGGTACACCACGATGGCGTTGGCGCCCGCCTGCACCATGGCGTTGATCTGCTGAATCTGCCGCTGGGCGTTCGGCCCGGCCACCTGGATCGACAAATCGACCTTGTCGGCCAGTGTCTTGGACGTCGCCATGGCCTTCACCATGTTCGCCGCTTCAGCCTGCCAATCGTTACCGATGTAGCTCATGCTGAGGAAGACTTTGAATTTCTTTTCGGCGGCGGCGGCTTGATTCGAGGTCACACTCGCCACGCCGAGCACGGTGGCAGCGGCACACGCGAGGCCGATGGCCCCCTTGGCAATCTGCTTCATGACATTCTCCCGTATTCCCCGCCTGTTGCGGGTGTTGTAGCCGGGCAACCATAGATCAGCCGTAAACGCCTTCCAATCACAGGCTGACTCTGCGGCGCGGTGACCCCATGTGCGTTGCCGGCCGCTTGACCCCGAGGCGCTGATGCCATCCGATCCATTCCCTCCTTACGGCCCCCCAAATGAGCCGCCACCGCGCCGGCCCGATCCACTGGCACCCGGCCCGGTGGGGTTGGTGTGGATCGGCGGTGTGGCGCTGGCCGTGCTCGCCTATGCCATTGGCCCGGATCATGTCGTTGCCATCGCGCTGCAAGCGATCCAGCAGGCGGTGTGGTACTTGGCCGATCTGCCGCGCAATCTGGGCCACGCGGTGTTCGCGGCAATGCGGGCGGCGGCCATTGGGCTGCTTGGCGTGTTCGTCGCGCTCAGTCTGTTGATCATCAAACGCAGCGGTCGCGGGCATGGCGGGCTGATCGCGCTGACGGCGGCGTTCGTGCTGATCGTCTGGGGGGCCAACGACGGCGAAATGGGGTTCAGCACGCGTTGGCTGCTGGCGTTGGCGCTGGCCGCGGCGGGCGCCGTGGGTGCAACCAACCGGCTTATGCACCCATCGCCGGGCGGCTGGCGGGTTCCGGGGCGCCCACCCCGCTAGCAGCGCGCGGCGCCGCCGCATAGAACGGCATGGCAAGGAGAGTCCCGCCATGCCGCAACCGCCAGCCGACGGCTTGTTCCAAGTCGATCCCGAAATTGCCGCGGCCCTGGCCACAGGCCGCCCGGTGGTCGCACTGGAATCGACCATTATCACCCACGGCATGCCGTGGCCGGAAAACCTGCAAACCGCACAGTTGGTTGAACAAGTTGTGCGCAACGCCGGCGCGTTGCCCGCCACCATCGCGGTGCTCGACGGGGTGCTCCGCGTGGGGCTGACCGCTGCCCAACTGTCCGACCTCGCCAGCCGCAAAGATGCCGCTAAAGCCTCGCGCCGTGACCTCGCGGCCGTCGTGGCGCGGAAAGCCACAGCCGGCACCACGGTGGCAGCGACGATGTTCCTCGCCGCCCGCGCGGGGATCAAAGTGTTCGCCACCGGCGGCATCGGCGGCGTGCATCGCGGGGCGGAAGGCAACTTTGACATTTCCGCCGACCTGATCGAACTTGGCCAAAGCCGCGTGGCCGTGATCTGCGCCGGGGCGAAGTCGATCCTGGATATTCCCAAGACGCTGGAAGTGCTGGAAACCCAAGGCGTGGCCGTGATCGGCTACGGCACCCACGCCTTCCCGGCGTTCTATTCCTCCGACAGTGGCGAGACGCTGGAGCACCGCTGCGACACGCCCGGCGAACTGGCGGCGCTGATCGCCGCGCATCACCGGCTCGATCTGCCGGGTGGCATGCTGATCGCCAACCCGTTGCCCGCCGCGCACGCGCTGCCCCGTTCGGAGATGGACGCCATCATCGCCCGTGCGGTGGCCGACGCGGCGTCGCTTGGCATCGGCGGCAAAGCGCTGACGCCGTACTTGCTCGGCCGCATCGTCGAACTGACCGGCGGGCGCAGCTTGGCCGCCAACATCGCACTGATCCGCAACAACGCCGATCTGGCGGCGCGGGTGGCGGCGCGGGTGGCGGTGGAGTTGGCGAACACCCCATGACCGGCCCCACCATCTTAGTGATTGGCGACGTGATGACCGACATCATCGTCCGCCCGGCCGGCCCGCTGGTGCGCGGCAGCGACCGGGCGGCGACCATTCGCCAATCGCCGGGCGGTTCGGGCGCCAACCAAGCGGCCTGGATCGGCGCGCTAGGCGGCAGCGTGCGATTCCTCGGCAGGGTGGGCGTGGACGACCACGCGGCGCAGACCGCCGCCTTGCGCCGCCACGGCGTGCAACCGCAACTGGCCAGCGACACGGCGCTGCCGACCGGCTTTCTGGTCACACTGCTCGACCCGGACGGCGAGCGCAGTTTTCTGACCGATCGCGGCGCCAACGACACGCTATGCCGCGCCGATTTGCCCGAGTCAGCACTCGACGGCGTGGCACTGCTGCATGTGTCCGGCTACAGCCTATTCACCCCCGGCCCGCGCGCGGCAGTGCTGGCGCTCGCTGCTGCTGCGATGGCGCGCGGCATTGTCTGGACGGTGGACGCCGCTTCGGCAGGCTTTCTCGCCGAAACCGGGGCGCTAGGCTTTCGGCAATGGACCAGTCGCGCCAGTGTTCTGTTCGCCAACAGCGACGAAGCCACCGCCCTCACCGGCGCACGGGTGCCCGCCGCTCAGTTGGCCGCGCTCGGCGCGCCGGGGCGAACCGTGGTGATCACGCGCGGTGCTGCCGGTGCGGTGGCGTCCGGCCCTGGCCATCGTTTCTGCGAGGTCGCGCCGGAGGCGATTACGCCGCTCGACACCACCGGCGCGGGCGATGCCTTTCTGGCCGGGTTTCTGCTTGCCCGGCTGGCCGGCGCCAGCTTGCCAGACTGTCTGGCCGCTGGCGTCGCCCAAGGTGGCAAGGCCGCCCAAACGCTCGGCGGGCGGCCAGCCTAGAACAACTAACCGGCGGGCAGGCAGCCGAGCGCTGTCAAGCTGCCGCGCACCGCGTCATCAAGCTTGGTGTGCGGCTCCGCGCCGAGCAGCGCCACCAACTTGCGATTGTCCAGGCGCAGCGGCCGGCGCCACAGATACCGCATCTCGATCATCTCGCGCAGGAACGTCATGAACGGCGCGCCGAGCCAGAGCACCGCCCAGGGGAAGGCCTTGATCGGCAACGCCGGATTGCCCGAAGCCCGCCGCACCGCCTCGGCCATCTGCCGCCCCGGATCGGTCCAGTGACCACCGAAGTGAAACGTGTCGAACGCGGGCAGCCGGTGCTCAATCTCCGCCAATTGCGCCACCGTCTCCGCTAGATCAGGCAGAAAGGCCCAGGCGTGGCCGACGCCCGGCGCGCAGGGATCAGTCACCGAGCGTAACGCGCGGCCCGGTTTGACCATCGCCGCACTAAACCAGTTGCTTGCCCCGGTCCCGCCGAAGAAATCCCCAGCCCGCAGCACCAGCGCGCGCAGCCCCGGCGTGGTGACGAGCAACGCCTCCATGTCCACCCGCACCGCGCCCTTGCGGGTGCGCGGATGCTGCGGCGTGGTTTCGCTGAGTAACGCTCCGGCATCCGGCCCATAGTTATAGATGTTGCCCGGCACGATCAGCCGCGCCCCGCTGGCCACCGCCGCCGCGACGGCGTGGCGCAGCATCGGCAGCGCCAGACCACGCCAGTTGCGGTAGCCGGGCGGATTGGCGCCGTGAAAGATCACCGACACACCGGCGGCGGCGCGCAGCACGTCGTCCGCCAGCAGCGCATCGCCCCGCACCCATTCGATGCCTTGCCCGGTGCGCGGCGTGCGGCTCATGCCACGCACTCGCCAGCCATGCGCCAGCAAGGCCTGCGCCACCGCACCGCCTGCCCCGCCACTGGCTCCGATCACCAACGCCGTCCGCCGCTCGCTCATCACACTCTCCGGTTTCGCCATGCCGGGACTCTGACGCGCGGCCGTCCATTCGGGAATTGCGGTATTATGTGGAATAACTATACATGAATAGATGAATGACCCGGGCTGGGAGCTGTACCGCTCCTTCCTCTTCACCGTCCGCCTGCGCAGCCTGTCGGCGGCGGCGCGCGGGCTTGGGCTGACGCAGCCCACCCTCAGCCGCCACATCGCTACACTCGAGGATGCCCTCGGCGGCAAGCTGTTCACCCGCTCACCGGCCGGGCTGCACCCAACACCCGCCGCGCTCGAATTGCTGCCGCACGCCGAGGCGATGGAAGCCGCCGCCGCCGCGTTCCGCCGCACCGCGTCCGGCGCAGCGGAAAGCGCCCACGGCACCGTGCGGCTGACCGCCAGCGAGATCATGAGTGCTGAAGTGCTGCCCCCCTTGCTCGCCAGCTTCCGCGCAGCCCATCCCGGCATCGCGCTGGAACTGCTGGTCAGCAACCAATCCCAGGACCTGCTTCGCCGTGACGCGGACATCGCGGTGCGCCATGTCCGCCCAACACAGGATGCGCTGCTGACACGGCGCATCGGTGCGGTCAGGCTCGGGCTGTACGCGCATCGCAGCTATGTGGCGGCGCACGGCCAGCCCGTTGCCTTGGCCGACGCTGCACAACACACGTTGCTCGGCTTTGATCAGAAATTTACCGGCGGACGCGGTGCGGCCATGGCGCGGTTCGGACTGACCCGCGAGGACTTCGCGTGGCGCTGCGACAACGACAACGCAAGCCTCGCCGCCCTGCGCGCCGGGCTGGGCATCGGTATCTATCAAGACCCACTGGCGGCGCGCGAGCCAGACCTGGTGCCAGTGCTGCCCGGCGTCGTGGCGCTGCCAATGGAAATCTGGCTCGCCATGCACGAAGACCTGCGCCATAGCCGCCGGGTGCGCCTACTGTTCGACCATTTGGCGGCAGGGCTGGCCGGGTATTTGACCGGGAGCAGTCCGGCAAGCTAGCCGCCCCCGCGGAATCTGCCCTAGACACGGCGCTGACATAAACGGCCCAGGGCCTGCGCGCCCGCATTCCGGCGGAGGACCCATGGCGGATCAACTCGAACTCGGCCTCGACACCTTTGGCGACGTCACCCGCAGCGCTGGCCAATTGCTGCCGCACGCCCAGGTGATTCGCAACATTGTCGAGGAAGCCGTGCTGGCCGACCAGCTCGGCATCGACTTCATCGGCCTTGGCGAGCATCACCGGGCCGACTTCGCCATCTCCTCGCCGGAAATGGTACTGGCCACCATCGCCGGGCGCACCAGCCGCATCCGGCTCGGCTCGGCGGTGACGGTGCTGAGTTCGGATGACCCAATCCGGGTGTTCCAACGGTTTTCCACGCTGAACGCAGCGTCGAACGGCCGCGCCGAAGTCATCCTCGGGCGCGGCTCGTTCACCGAATCGTTCCCGCTGTTCGGCTTCGAGTTGTCGCAATACGAGGTGCTGTTCGAGGAAAAGCTCGATCTGTTCGCCAAGCTGGTGCAGCAGGATTCGGTGACGTGGCAGGGCAAGCTGCGCCCGGCGCTGAAGAATCAGCGCGTGTTTCCGCCCATCGAAACCGGACGGCTGAAAACTTGGATCGGCGTCGGCGGCAGCCCGGAATCGGTGGTGCGCGCGGCGCGCTACGACATGGCGCTGATGCTGGCGATCATCGGCGGCGACCCGAAGCGGTTCAAACCGTATGTCGAGCTGTATCACCGCGCGTGCGGCGAGTTGCGGATGCCGGCGCACGGCATCGGCGTGCACTCGCACGGCTACGTGGCCGACACGGACGCGCAGGCGCACGAAGAATTATGGGCCGATTACAAGCAGATGCGCGACCGCATCGGCGGCGAGCGCGGCTGGCCGCCGATGGCGCGCGCCGAGTTCGAGAGCGAAGCTGCGCGCGGCTCGCTGTATATCGGCGCGCCTGAAACCGTGGCACGGCGCATCGCCGCCACCGTCAAGGCGCTCGGGCTGGCGCGTTTCGACATGAAGTACAGCATGGGCGCGCTGCCGCACGAAAAGCTCATGCGCAGCATCGAACTATACGGCACCAAGGTGATTCCGATGGTGCGTGACATGGTAGCTTAGCGCGCGTTGCCATCGGAAATCTCGATAAATTTGATCGAGAGATTGCCGGTTTTCTTTATCGAATGACGGGACCATCTGCTTCCAGCGGTTCAACACACCGAAAGGAGATCGTCATGGCCGACAGCCAGCGCCTGCCCACGCTGTTCATCCCGCACGGCGGCGGGCCGTGCTTTTTCATGGAACCGATGCGCGGCCTGCCGGCCGACACCTGGGACAGCACCGCCGCCTATCTGCGCGGCATCGACGCTGCGCTGGGCGTGCGGCCGAAAGCGGTGCTGGTGATTTCCGGCCACTGGGAAGAAGCGCGCCCCACGCTGAACATCGCTCCGTCGCCCCCGCTGTTGTTCGACTATTACGGCTTCCCCGACCACACCTACCGCCTGCAATACCCCGCCCCCGGCGCCCCGGCGCTGGCCGCTGAAGTTGCAGCACTGCTGAACAGCGCGGGGTTCGAGACCGGCGCCGATAGTGAGCGCGGGCTCGACCACGGCGTGTTCGTGCCGTTTCTGCTCATCTACCCGAAGGCGGATGTGCCGATCCTGCAATTGTCTTTGCAGCGCGATCTCGACCCGGCGCAGCATCTGGCCATCGGCCGCGCGCTGGCGCCGCTGCGCGATCAGGGCGTGCTGATCGTCGGGTCCGGCAATTCGTATCACAATCTGCGCCAGTTCTTCGACCCGCGCGGCGTTACCCCGTCCGAACGCTTCGATGCGTGGCTGACCGCGACCGTCACCGATCCCGACCCGGCGGCGCGCGATCGCGGCCTGACCGCCTGGGACAAAGCGCCGCATGCGCTGGACTGCCACCCGCGCGCCGAGCACCTGCTGCCGCTGATGGTCGCTGCCGGGGCCGCCGGAATGGATCGCGGGCAACTGGCGTTCCACGGCCATATCGCTGGCAAGGCCAACTCGGGCTACCAGTTCGGCTGACGCCGCCGCTGCCACGCTTGCGCGCGGGCGCAAACGGTGGCTCAAACGGCAGCGGAGGGACCGGCATGATCGCTGTCGATTGGGGCACCAGCAGTTTCCGCGCGTTCCGGCTGGACGCGGGCGGGCGCATTCTGGAACGCCGCGCCGCCGCGCGCGGCATCCTGACCATCGAAGGCGGCCGATTCGCCGAGGAATTGCTGCGTCAGGTGGGCGACTGGATCGCGGGCGGGGCGACCCGCATTCTGATGTCGGGGATGATCGGCAGCCGCCAGGGCTGGCAGGAAGCGCCGTATCTGGCGTGCCCAGCGGGCCCTGCCGAGATCGCCGCCGCCCTGGTGCGGGTGCCGTTCGACGGCGCGCAGGTGTTGCTGGTGCCGGGCCTTACGCACAGTGACGCCGCAGGCACGCCGGAAGTGATGCGCGGCGAGGAAACCCAAATCGCCGGCGTGCTCGGCGCACTTGGCCGCGACGGCATTGCCTGCCTGCCCGGCAGCCATAGCAAATGGGCCAGCATCGCCAACGGTAAGGTCGCCGGATTTGCCACCTACCTAAGCGGCGAGGCGTTTGCCGCCCTGCGTGGCCACACCATTCTGGGCCGCATGATCAAGGATGGGCCGACCGATCCATCCGGCTTCGCGCGCGGACTGGCCCGCTCGGCCGATCCGGGGCATTTGCTGCATCACCTGTTCGGCGTGCGCACGCTGGGACTGTTCGGGCGGCTCAGCGAGGCCGAAAGTGGTTCTTATTTATCTGGGTTGCTCATCGGCCATGAAGTGCGCGCCGCGTTGGCGCATGGCGGCGGCACGGTGCATTTGATCGGCTCGACGGCGCTGTGCGCGCTGTATGCGCAAGCCATCGAGGCCTGCGGCGCGCAAGCCGAAATACATGACGAGGATGCGGCGGCGCGCGGTTTGGCAATGATCGGGAGAGACGCATCATGGAATTGAAGTCCTGGCTGGCACGCTGCCCGCTGATCGCCATTCTGCGCGGCGTGCGGCCGGACGAAGTGGTGGACATCGCCGCCGCCCTGGAAGCGGCCGGCATCGTCATCGTCGAAGTGCCGATGAACTCGCCGGACCCGATCGAGAGCATTCGCCGTCTGGTGCAGCGCTACGGCAGCAAGATGCTGATTGGCGCGGGCACGGTGATGACAGTCGATCAGGTCAACGAAATCGACGCCTTCGGCGGCCGCCTGATCGTGACCCCGCACGCGGCGGGTGGCGTGGTGCGGCAGGCCAAACAACACGGCATGATCGCCTGCCCCGGCTTCTTCACCCCCACCGAGGCGTTCGCCATGCTGGACGCCGGGGCCGATGGCCTGAAGCTATTCCCCGCCGAAGCCGCCACGCCGGCCGTACTGAAAGGCATCCGCGCCGTGCTTCCGCCGGCAACCCTCGTGCTGCCGGTCGGCGGCATCGGCGCCGAAAACATGCAGCCCTGGCTTGCGGCCGGGGCTGCCGGGTTCGGCATGGCCTCGTCGATCTACAAAGCGGGCGACAGTGCCGAGACGGTCGCGGCCAAGGCGGCGGCGCTGATGTCGGGGCTGCGGCATGCCGGAGGCGGGCAGCGCTAGGCCACGAAACCCGCTTCCTTCAGCTTCACCAGCGCCACCACCGCCTCGTTCACCGGCGCGCGCACGCCGAATTTCGCGCCAACGCGCGGGATGGAGCCGTTGATCGCGTCGATCTCGCAGCGCCGCCCGGCCATCTGATCGAGCAGCGTGGACGGGCGCGCGTTTGGAATTTTGCCACCGAGTCGACGCACGTGCTCAATCGGATCGCCGACGTCGAGCTTGATGCCTGCAGCCGCTGCGACGGCCACCGCCTCACGCGAGCAGGCTTCGGCGACTTTCCAGGCGTATTCGCTGGCCATCACCTCGCCGAGGGTCAGCCCGGTCAGGCAGCAGGTGCCGGAAAACGCCACGTTCATAATGAGCTTTTCCCACACCATGCGGGCAATATCGTCGAACAGCGCCACCTTGAATCCGCCCGACACCCAGGGTTCCGCCGAACGCTCCAGCGTGGCGCGGTCCATCCCGGCGTAAGCGCCGAAGCGGATCATCTCCATGCCGTTGTGATGCGCGTGGCCGGGCGCCTTGATCGAAGCGCCGAAGCCGCCCACCACGCCAACCGCGACCCGGTCAGCGCCGACCACGTCCGCCACCCGTTCCGCCGAGCCAAGTCCGTTCTGAATGGCCTGCACCGGCGTATTGGGCCCGAGCAACGGTGGCACCGAGGCGGCGGCAGCGTCGATGTCGTAGGCCTTGGTGGCGACGATCACCAGATCGCACGGCCCGATGCCGTCGGTCGTGGTGCTGGCGCGAATGCGCACCGTGCGGTCGCCGCTGATGCCTTCTACCCGCAAACCGTGCGCGTTGATTGCCGCCGCGTGGTCGGGCCACGACGTGATGCCGAACACCTCGTGCCCGGCGGTCGCCATCAGCGCCGCGTACACCGATCCCATCGCGCCACAGCCGACGATTGCAATTTTTGCCATGTGTTAGACGAACCCCCGCAGCGGCATCTCCGGCCCGCGTTGCAGCCAATTGCTTGGCGCGTAGGCGGCCGTTCCATCCGTGACGTGCAAGGTAAATGCATGGCGCGAAACTGGCGAGCGATTTGGTGCGCTGTAATGCGGCAACCTGCCGCCGAACAGCACCAGGGTACCCGCCTTCACCTCCACCGGAACGGCGGCGCCGTCGCTGGGCCACGGCGTTGTATCGAGCGTTTCGATGTGCGTGGCGTCGCCCTCGCGCACGAAGCGTTCGCGCAGCGGGCCTTTGTGGCCACCCGGTTCGACCCACAGGCAGCCGTTCGACAGATCGGCGTCCTCCAGCGCGAACCAGAACGTGGTCACACTGATCGGGTCGGTCTCGAAGAACGTGGCGTCCTGGTGCCAGCGCACTTCGCCGCCGATGCCGGGTTGCTTGAAGATATACATGGATTGCCAAATCTGCGGCCGCGCCAGCCCGATCCCAGCCGCGATTTCGCCCAAGCGCGGATCATGCGCGAAGGCGTCGAACACCGGGTCGAGGTCGTGCATGGCGTGGCCGATCTTGTTGATCGACAGCGCCTTGGCCTGTTTCAGTTCGCCTGCCGCGTCGAACGCTTCTTCCTCGAAGAAGCAGCGCACCTTGTCGCCGCTGTCCAGAAACCAGCGGTCGGTGCGTTTGCCCTGATCGTTGGTGGTGAACACGGATTTCGACTCGGCGGGGTCGAACGCCGCGACGATCTCGGCGGCACGCTGGCGCAGGGCGGCGATCTCGGCGGCGGACTTGAAGTCCGGCAGGATCAGGTAGCCATCGGTATCATAGCGTTGCCGCTGTTCGCTGCTCAGCATGTCTGCGTCCCTCCGCCGCGCGCAGCCTGAGGCGCTGGCATGGCTTGGGTCAAGCCAATGCCCCCGCTACACTCCACGGCACGAAACGGGGGACGGACATGCGGCAGCACCGGATTGGCGTGATCGGATTGGGCAAGATCGCCCAGGACCAGCATTTGCCGGTGATCGCGGCCAGCGAGGCGTTTACGCTGGCCGCCGTTTCAAGCCAGCGCGGCCTGACCGCGCCGGGGGCGCTGGCGTTCCGCGATGCCGGTGAGTTGCTGCGCGGCACGCCCGGTCTGGAAGCGGTGGCAATCTGCACCCCGCCGCAGGCGCGCTACGCGATTGCATTGCAGGCGCTGCAAGCAGGCATGCATGTCATGCTGGAAAAGCCGCCCTGCGCCACGCTCAGCGAACTGGCGGTTCTGGAAGCGGCGGCAGCGGCGCGCGGCCTTGTGCTGATGACCACGTGGCACTCGCAATACAACGCCGCCGTGGACGCGGCGCGCGATCTGCTGGCGGGGCAGACGGTGGCGAAGCTGTTCGTCAACTGGAAGGAAGATGTGCGCAAATGGCATCCTGGCCAAGCGTGGATTTGGTCCGCAGGTGGATTCGGCGTGTTCGATCCGGGCATCAACGCGCTGTCGATCGTCACCAAGATCATGCCGCAACCGGTGTATGTGACGCAGGCCGATATGCTGGTGCCCGCCAACGCCGAAGCGCCGATTGCGGCCAATCTGCGCTTTGGCGGCGCGGGCGATCTGCGCGCCGAGTTCGATTGGCGCGCCAGCGGCGGGGAGACTTGGGAGATCACCGTGCAGACATCGGCAGGCACGACGCTGCTGCTATCGAGCGGCGGATCGAAGCTGACCGTCGATGGCGTGCTGACAGTTGAAGCGCCATCGCGCGAATATCAAGGCATTTACGCTCATTTCGCTGCGTTGCTGGACGCCGGCCAGCCGCATGTCGATGCAGCGCCGCTGCGCTTGGTCGCTGACGCTTTCATGATCGGCAGCCGTACCGCCGGCGAGGCATTTCACGACTGATCGCTTTGGCGTCGCGTTGAGAAAATGATGCAATATCGTGACGCGCGAATCGATACTGCCGCGCGATAGGAACGAATTTTCATGCGCCGATTGGCGGTCGCGAGGCTGCATTTTTGTTCGAATAGTTTCAACCGAGGCCGAACCGGTCTGGCTGACGTGCAGGCGTGCGAGTGGCGCAGCGGCCAGGACGCGTTGGACATGGCGTTGCCGGGCACCGAACTTGATGGCGTGGCCCGGTTTCTGGCCGCGCGGCCGGATTGGGAGGCAGCGGTGCTGCGCTGCGCGTCCGCCCCGCCCGGCGGTCCGCTGCACGCCGATGTGGTCGGGGCTTGGCTTGCGGACGTGGAAGCCGGGCTGCGTGGCAGCAAATACGATGGCGTGTATCTGTCGCTGCACGGGGCCTGCCAAGCCGAAGGCGATCCGGTGGTCGATTTGACCATCTTGCGCCGTCTGCGCGCGGTTGCCGGGCGCACGCCGATTGTCGCCAGCTTCGATGTCGCGGCCAACATGTCCGACGAAATGCCGCTGCTGCTCGACGGCTCCAGCGTCAATCGCGCTTGGCCGCGCGGCGGCGGCGATGCGGCAGCAATGCGGGCGCTGGACCTGCTGGAAATCATCTGGACCGGGCAGCAGCGCCCCATCGGTACCCTGGTGCGCGTGCCCTCGCTGCTTGCCAGCCTCGCTGCTCCGCAAATACTGGCCGACCTGTGGGAAGATGAGTTGCTCGACTTGCCCCTGAGCGTGCTTGAAGCATCGGTGTGCAGCGGCTTTCCCTGGGCTGACAGCGCGCTGGCCGGGGCGTCGTGTTTGGTATGGACCGACCGGGATAGCCGTCTGGCGCGCCAGACAGCGACCAAGTTTGCCCAATTGCTCGGCGCGGTCCGGCCGCCCTCGCCGTTGTGGCGGCCCGAAGCGGCCATCGCCGCCGGTTTGGCGAGCGGCGCACCGTTTGCGCTGCTCGACCCCTCGGACGACCCGATCGCGGGCGGGACCGCCGATACGCCCGGTTTGCTTGCAGCGATGCTGGCGGCGTCGCTGGACCGGCCCGCCGCGTTCGGCGTGCTGCACGACCCCAAAGCGGTCGCCGCAGCGCGGGCCGCCGGAGTCGGAGGCCGGATGGAGCACGTATTTGGCGGACAAATGTCAGCGGACTACGGCCCCGGCGTCCCGCTCACCGTCAGCGTGCAACAGGTCGTCGAGGACCCCGGCGACCGCACCGGGGCGCTGGCGGTGCTGCGCCAGAACGGCATGCTCATTGTGGTCTCTGAACGCCGCCCGGCGGTCGTCGACCTCGACTTGTTCCGCCGCGCTGGGATCGAAGTAGAGGCGCTAGGCGTTTTGGGGATCAAGGCCGGGTTGCAGGTCGATTTCTCGTTAGCGGAAATCTTCCCCGAAATGCTGGCGTGCGCCTGCTGCGGTCCGGCCTCCGCCGAACTTGGCAGGTTGCCGTTCCAATATGTGCCGGCCGCACGGCGCGGCGTTGCGGCGTCAGACCAGTAGCGCGCCAGCGAGGCCAAGCACGGCGATAAACAGCCACGCGCCCAGACCAAGCAGCAACGGGCGCATACCCTCGGCCCGCAACGCGCGCAGGTCCGTGTTCAGGCCCAGCGCCGCGACCGAGGCGGCAAGCATGACCGGGACAGCATATTTCGCCCCGCCGATCACCGGCGGCGGCAGCCACCCGGTGCTGGCGACGGCGACCATCGCCAAGAAACCGAAGGCGAACCACGGCATCGGCGCCTTCACCTGCGCCGACGTGCCACGGCCCCGCTGCACCCAGGCGCCCAACGCCAGCACGGCGGGGGCCAGCATCACGACGCGGGCCAGCTTGGTGATCGTGCCGACCTCAACCGCCAGCGGACCGCCGGCGGCGGCGGCGCCAACGGCCTGCACCACTTCGTGGATGCTCGAACCCGCCCACAGCCCGTAGGCGCGCGGGCTCAGGCCAAGCAGCAGCGCCAATTGCGGATAGATCAGCAATGATGCGGTGCCGCACAAGGTGATCACCGCCAGCGCGTAGGCCACGTCTTCCTGGCGGCCCTGCGCCACTTGGTTGGCCGCCACGATGGCGCTGGCGCCGCAAATGCCGGTGCCGGTGCCGATCAACTGGGATAGCGCGGCTGGCACGCCGAGCCGGTTGCCGAGCCAGATCGTAAAAGGAATGGTCAGCGCGACAGACAAGAACGCCAGCGCCAGCGCGCCTGCGCCGACCGACAGCAATTGTCCGGCAGTGACCTGTAACCCGAGCAGCACAATCGCCGCGCGCAATACCGGGCGCACCGCGAAGGCCGTGCCAGGGCGCAGCCAGCCAGGCAAGCCCAGGCCAGCGCGCAACAATATGCCGAACGCCAGCGCCACGACCACCGGGTTCATCGCCGCAATGCCCGTGGCGTCGCGGATGCGGATGGCGATCAGCGACAACACCAAGCTTAGGCCGAGTCCGGGCAAGACCAGCACGGCGCGCGTTAGACTGGAGCCTGAAGCGCGGGACGGTGATAAGGACGCCATGGACTCCGTTTCGGCCCAATTTTACCTGACGGTTGCGCTGCTGGCGCACCCGCGTCAACAGGCAGGCAAGGCTAGACTGGCTCTAGCGGTACCGGCCGTGGCCGTAGCCGTACCCGCCGCCGCCCCACCAGCCGCCCACCACCACCGGGGCAGGCGCATAATAGCCATAGGCCGGGGCTGGATAGGCAGGCTGGTAGCCATATCCATAACCCGGCCCGTACGCGATGCAGCCCGGCAATGCCAGCACCGCCGCGGCCAGCGCGGCGCGGCGTAGGCTGCGGGCAATTCGTGAGCGGGTCATAACAACGCCTCCTGCTGAAATCAGCATGGAAGATGTGGGGTCCATTTGCGGCAAGACCATGGACGCCGTATGGCGGCAACATGTGCTTGCCGCTTCAATCGCAAGATTGTACGAACCCGGCGCATTTTGCCGATTCATGCTGGAAATGCGTCGCCGTTTCGCCATGTTTAGCTGCGAGGTTCGTGACAGCCGCCGCAGCGGCCCTCAGCGGACGGTGGCGCTTTGCCGCCCTGTAACAAAGGATTGCCCTGGTGCGTAAACAGCAGACGTTCTTCCGCCTCACTGCCGCGGCTGCCATTGGCGGGCTGGTGCTGGGGCCAGTCACTGCGCCGTTCGCGCAGGCGCAAACCGAACCAAATTCCATGGCGGAAGCGCAGGATACGGCGGCGGCCCCTGTCGATCCGCCGTCACGGGTCGGCCGGCTTGCCAGCTTGCTGGGCACCGTGTCGTTCCACACTGCGGATGACACCACGTGGCAGGCGGCCACGCTCAATTATCCAGTGACCACGGGCAATGCGTTCTGGACCGAGCCTGCGTCGACTGTATCGCTGGAAGTCGGGCCAACCTATCTGGTGATGGACCAGCAGACCGAATTCGATGTCGATACCCTCGACGATCACAACATGGCCGGCACCGAGGCGCAGGGCGAGGTGTATCTGCGCCTGCACGAACTGCCGCCGGGTGAGACAGCCAGCATCACCACGCCGCGCGGCGTCATCTCGGTCACAGCAGCGGGCCGCTATGCCGTCGTGGCAGGCGACTCCGATTCGCCGACCAAACTGACCGTGGTTGAAGGTGGCGCCGATATCGCGGTGGGCAACGTCACGCTGCATGTGGCGCCGCACCAGACCGCCTCGATCACCGGGTCGACCGAGGAAGATTTCCAGGGCAGCGTCGGCATGCAGGCCGATGATGCCTTCTTAGCGGCACAGCTTGAGCACGAGCGCGCGCCGCCGCCGCCGCCGGTCCACAAGTCCACGTCCGTCACAACGACCGTGCACCGGGAAGCGGTGTATCAGGCGCCTCCGGTCGTTCAGCACATGACGGGCTTCGAGGCCGTGCGCGATAGCGGTGAGTGGCATGAGACCCCGAGCTACGGCCATGTCTGGTACCCGCCGGTCGAGCGCGATTGGGTGCCTTACCGCCATGGCCACTGGGCCTTCGTGCATCCGTGGGGCTGGACCTGGGTGGACGAAGCGCAGTGGGGCTTTGCGCCGTTCCATTATGGCCGCTGGGTGCAGGTGAATCAGCGCTGGGCCTGGAGCCCGCTGGAACCCGGCGCACAGATCGATGTGCAGGTCGCCCGTCCGGTCTATGCCCCGGCATTGGTGAGCTTTGTCGATGTGGCCGGCGCTGCGGTGGTCGGTGCAGCGGTTGGATTGGCGGCGGGTCTCGTGCTGGGCGGCGGCGGCGGCGGTTCGGTCGGCTGGGTGCCGCTGGGGGCGCGCGAAGCTTACGTGCCGCCGTACCGGACCAGCGATAACTACATCCGCAACGTGAATGTCTCGAACGTTAAAAACGTCACGAACATCACAAACATCACCAAAGTGACCAACAACACCACGACGATCAATAACTACGCAAATGCGAGCGCTGCGACCGTGGTGCCGTCGTCGGCAATGACCAGTTCGGCCCCGGTGGCCGCCGCTGCGCAGCCGGTGAACGCGCAAACGCTGGCCAATGCGCGCCGCTTAGCGCAAGCGCCGGTGGCCCCGACTGCAGCGACCGCTGGCAACGTGCCGGTATCGGCGCGCGCGCCGGTTGTGCCGGTGTCTGCAACGGCACCGGTGGCAGCCGGCGCTGCCCCGACACCGCCCGCCGCTGGTACGGCGGGCCAAGCGAAACCGGCAGCGGCCGGCGCTGCGGCAACCCCAGCCGCTGCCGGAACCCCGGCTGCTGCCGGAACTCCTGCCGCTGCCGGAACTCCTGCCGCTGCCGGAACTCCTGCCGCTGCCGGGACCCCGCCAGCAGCGAATGCCCCGGCTGGAGCGCGCCCGGTTTCTCCCGGCCCGGCCATTGCGTCCAAACCTGCCCCTGCTGCGGCCCCCGCTGGCACCATGGCGGCTGCCCCGGCTGCTGGGCAAAAGCCTGTCGCACCGGCCTCCGCTGCGACAGTCCCCGCCACCACAGCTCCCGCCGCCACAGCTCCGGCCACCACATCGACGGGCGCCACGACAGCGCCCGCAGGTGCTGGTGCCGCCGCGACATCGGGTGCGGCAGGATTGAAACCGGCCGGCAACGGAGCAGTCCATCCGCCGAAGCCGCAATTGGCCCCGGCAGCCGGGACAACCAAGCCGGTAGCTTCCGCCCCCGCCACGCCTGCGGCGGTGGCCCCAGCGACACCGGCTGCCGGTAATCCTGCCACCGCGACGGCCGCGCCAGCGGTCCCGGCGCATCCCGTGCTGCCGCCGTTGCCGAAGCAACACCCGGCTGCAACGGCGGCACCGGCTCCTGTGACACCGGCTCCTGTGACACCGGCACCCGCACCGAAGCCCGCCGCTGGTGCAACGGCTCCGGCGACAGTGCCGCCTGTTGCTCCGGCACCGAAAGCCGCCGCGCCGAAACTTGCCCCGGCGCCAAACGCTGTTCCGAAACCGGCGCCCGCCCCGGCTCCCGCTGCCGCTCCCGCTCCGCATCCGGCGCCCGCTCCGCATCCGGCGCCTGGGCCAGTTGTAAAGCCGGTGCCGGGTCAGCTGCCGAAAGTCCCCACGCAGAAATGCGCGCCCGGCCAGACCAATTGCTAGACTTCGCCTGATCCGTCAGCCCGCCGCACCGGTTCCCGATGCGGCGGGCTTTTCTTTTGCGCAATTGAGATCGTGCAAATCTGCATAGCATGAGCTTCGCATCGCCCCAACGCCCCCGCTGGCTGCGCCGTCTGCAAGACAGCTTGCTGCTGCCGATTGCCCTCGTGGTGATCGTGCTGGAGGACGTGCTGTGGCGCGGCGCCCGTGTGGTGTTGCGCCAGCTCAACGGCCTGCCAGCCATAGCTGCACTGCGCACGCAACTCGGCCGCTTGCCGGGCTGGGCCGCGCTGCCGTTGTTCCTGCTGCCAGAACTGGCCGGACGGCTGGGCGATATTTGGTTCGCGCTGTTGCTCTACCGGGGACATCTGGTTCGCGCCGTGCTGGCCTACGCGGTGGTGCGTGCGCTCGCTACGCTGCTTGCCGTGTTCATCTGGCAAGCCTGCTCGGCGGCGCTGTTGCAGATGCGTTGGTTCGCCGCCGTGGTGGGCTGGATTGAGCGGGTGCGGGACTGGGCGCTGGCCAGCACGGCCGTGCTGCGCGCCAAACTGCGGTTGCTGAGATGGCGCGGGCGGGCCGGAGTAACCCATCGCGTGCGTGTCCTGCGCCGTGGACTGCTAGGCTGGTTCCGCCGCGCCCCGCGCTAGCGCCTAGACGGTGGCGAGCAATACCACGCCGCCCGCGATGACGCCGATCGCCGCCAGATGCAACGGCGCGATGTTTTCATGAAATAGATAGTGCCCGATCAACGCCGCCGCGATGTACGACACAGCGGTGAACGGCAGCGCCACGGACATCGGAATGCGGCGCAGCGCCACCATGTAGAGCAACGCGCCGCCGCCGTACAGCGCCAGCCCGCCGATGCTGCGCCAATCCAGCAATTGCGCCAAGAAATCCGGCGCGCCTGCCCCAAGTTTCAGCATGGTGTTGCCAACCACGCTGGCCGCGATGGCCCCGGCGAGCATCATCCAATACGGCATCATAGGCGGCGGACTGGCTGGCAATTGGGCTGCGGCATGACAAGAACCATAACTGGTATCAACCGGCTTTAGCCTGCCGCGTGCCCATTCGCCAGTGTTTGGCCGCGCACCGCGCTTGCCGTGCCGCACATGCCGCTTTACCCTCCGTCGCCTCTCGCAAAACACGTTGGGGGGATACCCGCCTTATGCTGTCGATGCACGAAATAAGCCGTCCTGTGCTGCCGGTTGACGCAGCCGACGCGGCGCTCGCTGGGCGCGTGTGGCGCCCCGATGTGGCCGGACCGTCGGTGGTCGCGGTGCGCGACGGCCATGTGTTCGACATTTCCGCAGCGTTCGCCACGATGCGCGACTTGTGCGAATTGGCCGACCCGGCCGCCGCCCTGCGCTCAGTGCCCGGTGAACCGCTCGGCTCGCTTGACGCGATCTTGGCCAACACCCCGCCCGACAGCCGGGACACGGCACGCCCCTGGCTGCTCACCCCGGTAGATTTGCAGGCGGTTAAAGCCTGCGGCGTGACGTTCCCGATTTCGATGCTCGAACGGGTGATCGAAGAACGCGCGCGCGGCGACCTCGCAGCGGCGGCGGCGATTCGCGAGCAGGTGCTGGCGGTGGTCGGCGACGACCTCGCCAAACTGAAGCCAGGCTCGGCCCAGGCCATGGCGTTGAAGCAGGTGTTGATCGAACAAGGCGCCTGGAGCCAATACCTCGAAGTCGGCATCGGCCCGGACGCCGAGATTTTCACCAAGTCTCAACCGATGGCCGCTGTCGGCACCGGCATGGACGCGGGCGTGCATCCGGTTTCCACCTGGAACAACCCGGAGCCGGAAGTGGTGCTGGCCGTCGCCTCCGACGGGCGCATCGTCGGCGCCACTTTGGGCAACGACGTCAATTTGCGTGACGTGGAGGGCCGCTCGGCGCTGCTGTTGAGCAAGGCGAAGGATAACGCGGCGTCCACCGCCATCGGCCCGTTCATCCGATTTTTCGACGCCTCGTTCAGCCTGGACGATATCCGTGCGATGGTGGTGACGCTGACCGTTCAGGGCGAAGACAATTTCCGCCTTGAGGGCAGTTCCTCGATGGCGCGCATCGCCCGCGACCCGGCCGATCTGGCCGGGCAATTGCTGAACCAGCATCACGCCTATCCGGACGGCGCGGTGCTGTATCTCGGCACCATGTTTGCGCCGGTGGAAGACCGCGACGCGCCCGGTAAAGGGTTCACGCACAAGACCGGCGACATCGTGACGATCGCATCGCCGAAGCTCGGACGGCTGGTCAACCGCATCCGCCCAACCAACGACTGCGAGCGCTGGACCTTCGGCACGGCGGCGCTCATGCGCAATCTGGCGCGGCGGGGCCTGATCTGAGTTTGTCCCAGCCCTCGCTGCCGCTGCGGGACGTCGATGCCCTCTCGGCGGGTCCGGTCGGCATGGACGAGATGGTCGATGGCAATGGCGGCCTGCGCCCGCATTGGCGCGGCTTGCTCGGCGCGTTCTCCGGCATGGGCGACATGCTGTCCGACCGCGCCACCAAGCTGGACCGCGCTTTTGCCGAGGAAGGTGTCACCAGCATCCTGCCCGGCACCGGTGAGGCCGAGCGTACGTGGCGCTGCGACCCGGTGCCGCTGCCGATCCCAGCCGCTGAATTCGCTGCCTTGGAAGCCGGACTGGACCAGCGCGCACAGTTGCTGGAAGCGGTGCTGGCCGACATCTACGGTCCGCAAGACCTGCTCGCCGAAGGCCTGCTGCCACCCGCGCTGGTATTCGCCAACCCCGCCTACCTGCGCGCTTGCCACGATACCGCACGCGGAATCCGGCTGCATTCCTACGCCGCCGATCTCATCCGTGGACCGGATGGCGTCTGGCGCGTCCTGGCCGACCGAACCGCCGGGGCGGCCGGCGTTGGCAGCGCGCGGGAAAATCGCCGCTTGTTGGCCCGGGTGATGCCCGAAGCATTTCGCCCGGTGCAGGTGCGGCAACTGCGGCCATTCTTCGACGTGTGGCAGGATAGCCTGCAACGCCTGTACAGCGGGCGCGCCAACCCAGCGGTGGCGCTGCTGACGCCCGGCACCGGCGACCCGAATTGGTTCGAGCATATGTACTTGTCGCGCGAACTATCGTGCGCGCTGGTCGAGGCGGGCGACCTGACCGTGCGCGGCGGGGCGCTGTTCCTCAAGACTTTGAAGGGCTTGCAGCCGGTCGATGTGTTGCTGCGGCGCGTCGATGGCCGCTTGGTCGATCCGTTGGAACTGGAGGGCGGGCGGTTGGCCGGCGTGCCCGGCTTGCTGGATGCGGTGCGCGCCGGTGCGGTGGCGATGGTGAACGACCCCGGCACTGGCGCAGCCGAAGCCCCGGCGCTGGCAGCCTTCCTGCCCGCGCTGTCTCAGCGCTTGCTGGGCGAGGCGTTGGCGGTGCCAAGTCTTGAAACATTGTGGCTCGGCGATCCGGCCGCGCGCGCGCGCGTGGAGCGTGAGCGGGCAAACTGGCAAATTCGCCCGGCGCTGGACGGCGGCGACGCATCAGCCGTCAGCCCTGCCGCTGCGGCGATTGCGGCCCGGCCCTGGGCCTGGGCGGCGCGCGAGCGGATGCCGGCGTCGGTCGCACCCTGCTTCGACGGCGCAAATTTGGTGCCCAAGCCTGTAATTTTGCGACTATTTCTGGTGCATGACGGCGAACGCTGGCGCGCCATGCCCGGCGGCCTCGCCCGCGTGCTGAGCGACGGCGAGGTGCCGCTCGGCCGCTTGCCAGCCGGCGGGGTGTGCAAAGACGTCTGGGTGTTGAGCGAGGACCGGACCGCAATCGTCGGCCCGGCGGCTTTTCTGGTGCCGCCACTGGAACTGCGCCGCACCACTGGCGATCTGCCCAGCCGGGTGGCCGACAACCTGTTTTGGCTCGGCCGTATGGTCGAGCGGTTAGAGCGTTCGGCGCGGCTGGTGCGGGCCGCGATCACCCGCGCGGTGCGCGGTGCGGCCATCCTGCCGCGCGAAATGACCGAGCTCGGCTGCCTGCTGAGTTGTTTGGTCGAGGCCCGCTTGGTCTCCGCCGAAGCCGCCGCCGCCGGAACACCCGCAAGTCTGGCCGAAGCGCTGCACGCCACCGTGCGCGAGGGCCGCGACGGACGCGACCGTGGCGCGATTGCCCGCCAGTTCGCCGAAGTGGCGCGGCTGATGGAAAGCGTGCGCGACCGGTTGACTGGCGACATGTACGCCACCTTCACCAGCACGCTGCGCACTGCGCGCGAGGAAACCGCTTCGGCTGGGCGCAGCCTCGACTCGCTGGCGCACGCGCTGGCGGCGGTGCAGCGCTTTTCAGCCGCTGTGGCCGGGATGGCTGCGGAAAACATGGTGCGCGGCGGCGGCTGGCTGTTCCTCGACCTTGGCCGCCGTATCGAACGTGCCCGGGCGGTCACCACCGAAGTCGCCAACGCGCTGGATCAGCCGCCGTCACGCATCGAAACCGGCCTGCGCTTGGTCTTGGAACTGTGCGACTCGGCGATCACCTATCGCAGCCGCTACCTGAACGTGATCCAGCCTGCCCCGGTGCTCGACCTCGTGCTGGCCGATCAGGGCAACCCGCGCGGCCTCGCGTTCCAGTTGGCGGCGATGCACACCTTGCTGGATGAGATTAACGACGGCGACGGCGGGCGTGAAATGATGGCGGGGGCGGCAGCCGGGTTGCTGGCGGAAGCCGAGGCGCTGGTGTCAGCAGTGCTGGCATCGCCCGATCAGGCGGTCGCGGCAGCTTCCATGCCCGCACGGCTGAACGATCTGTCCGCAGCACTTGCAGCGCTGTCCGACCGCATCACCCGCCGCTATTTCGCCCTGCTGCCGGCCGCCCAGGCGCTCGGCTGGGACGGCGAGGCGGCGGCTCTGGTGGGTGCGGCATGAAATATCGCGTTCGCCACGTCACCACTTACCGTTACGCCGAGCCGGTCGATCTTGGCAGCCACATGCTGCATCTGTCGCCGCGCACGCTGCCGTTTCAGGCGGTGTTGGACGCCAATATCGCGACGCTGCCCGAACCCAGCCGGGCCAGCGAGCGGCTGGATCATTTTGGCAACCCGGTGCAGTGGCTGTTCATGGACCGCCCGCATGACCGCTTCGAGGTCACGCTCGACGCCACGGTCGATGTATTGTTCCCGCGCCAGGCGGACCCGGCGCTGTCGATGCCGTGGGAGCAGGTGGCTGCCGCCGCGCGCGATGGCGGGGCGCAGGCGTGGCAGGCCAGCGAGTTCGTCTTCGATAGCCCAATGCTGCCGCTGGAGCCCGGTGCCGGCGGCTATGCGGCGGCAAGTTTTCCGCCCGGCCGGCCGATTCTGGCGGCGCTGATCGACCTGAACGGCCGCATCCGCAAAGACTTCGCCTTCCGTTCCGGCGTGACCACCATTTCCACCCCGGTGGCCCGCGTGCTGGCGCAGCGCGCCGGGGTTTGCCAGGATTTCACCCATCTGATGATTTCCGGGCTGCGGGCACTCGGCCTGCCCGCGCGGTATGTGTCCGGCTATCTGCGCACCACGCCGCCGCCGGGTGTCACCGGGCGTCGCGGAGCGGACCAGTCGCACGCCTGGGTCGGCGCGTGGCTTGGCCCCGAACATGGCTGGGTCGACCTCGACCCGACCAACGATCTGATCGTGCGCGACGAGCACGTGGTGCTGGCCTGGGGCCGCGACTACGGCGATATCAGCCCGGTGCGCGGGATGATTCTTGGCGGCGGGCACCATACCGTGTCGGTCGCGGTGGATTTGGACCCGGTTTAGGGCACCGCGCGTGGCTTCGTGAAATGCTGGCTGGTCAAATACCAAAGCACAGCAATGAGCACGAGACCGCCGCCGAGGAGCGCGGCCGGACCTGGCTGTTCGTCGAATGCCAACCACACCCAAAGCGGTCCCAGCACCACATCGAGCAGACCGATCAGCCCAGCCTCGCCGGACGGAATGTGCCGCGCACCGGTCAGGAACAGCAAATACGCCAACGCCGTTGTGGTAACGCCGAACGCAGCCAAAATTGCCAATTGCGCTGCGCTGGGTATGGCCGCCGCCATGAACGGCCAGGACAGCAACGCGCAGATGCCAGCGGCGATGGCGTTCACCACGGCCATTTGCAGCCCGGCGAAGCGGCGCGCCATGACCAGTTGCACCGCGAACGCTGCTGTCATGGCAAAGGCTATGGCGTTGCCGGCGATGTCTTGCGGGCGCGTCGCGGACCCGGCCATCAGCACGATACCCAGCAGTGCGATACCGCTTGCCACCAGCACCCGCCGCGCTGCCCGCTCGCCAATCCATAGAAACGCCACGCCAGCCGCAACGAACGGCACGGTGGCATAGACCACCATGACATTGGCCACAGTGGTCAGTTTTAGCGAGGCGACGTAGCCGATCATCGAGATCACACCGACCGGGACCGCCGCCACGCCGGGCCAGCCAAGGCCGCGCACAGCCGCCAGCGGAGCGTTGCGGTTCTGATAGAGGGCGACAACGCCCAGCGAGAGCGCCGCAAACACCGACCGCCAGCCCAGCATGGTCCAGACGTCCAGATCGAGCCTGCGGACGAAAAGCCCCGCCGTGCTCCAGAGCACGGCGGCGACCGCGACCATCAGCAGCCCAAACGTGCGTCCCCTGCCCCCAAACGTGCGTCCGCTGCCATTGTGCAAACCATCGGCCCTTCCAGCAGGTTGGCCGCAGCGGTTAGTTCGGCGTGCTGACGCCCAGCGCGCGCGCGGTGGCCACGATGCTGGCCCAGGTGTCCTGTGTCAGCGGCACCCCGTTGGCCAGACGGTCGGCGCGCATCCGCGCTTCAGGCTCGCCCGGCACCAGCACTTCGCCGCCCGGCGTGGTGGGGCGCGATGCCTTGACGTAGTCGGCGTACTCGAACGCCTTCGCCACGAAGTCCTTGGCGCCGAAATGGCCGGGGTCGAGATAGATCGACAGCATCCCGTTGCTGATCCGGCTACGCTTACCGCCGGGGATCGGGCCCGAGGTTTCGCCGCCCGTCAGCACGCCGGCCAAAATCTCACACATAAAGGCGATGCCGCTGCCTTTGTGCAGCCCGAACGCGGTCAACGCGCCTTCGCCATTGGCAGGGTCGCGCGGCGTGGTGGGGGTCAGTGCGCCGTACAGGGTTTCCGGGTCGGTGGTGTAGTGCCCATCCGGGCGCACCAGCGAGCCATCCGGCAACGGTTTGCCGCCGCGCGAGGCCACCAGCACCTTGCCTTCGGCAACCAGCGATGTCGCCATATCCAGCAATAACATCGGCTTATCGCCAACACTTGGGATACCGACGCAGAACGGGTTGGTGGAGAACCGCCGATCGACGCCGCCGAACGGTGCGACCAACTCGCCACCGGCGACATTGACGAAGTGGATCGAGACCAGCCCAGCCTCCGCCGCGCGCTCCGCCCAGTCGCCGATGCGGCCGATATGCCCGGAATGGCGCAGTGCAATCACCGACATGCCGTTTGCGTGCGCTTTGGCAATGCCCATATCCACCGCCAGCGGGCCGACAGTCTGGCCGAAGCCGTAATTGCCATCGACAGTGGCGTGCATCGGGCTTTCGCTCACCACAGTCAGCGTCTGGCCGGGCAATACTTTGCCTTCGCGCAGCCAGTCGATGTAGCGCGGCGTGCGGATGACGCCGTGGCTGTCATGCCCGGCGAGATTGGACGAGACCAGAAAACGGCCGATATTCTCAGCCTCGTCGCGCTTGCAGCCTGCCGCGTCGAAAATATCGGTGATCACGCCGCGCAGCGTGGCTGCGGCGATGGTGTAGGTCGGAATGAGGGCCATGGTTCAGGTCCGATTGGCGATCGCGTGCGCGTCTGCCCGGTAGAAGTTGTTGTCGGTCGGCGTGATGGTCAGTTCGCTGATGCACACGTGCTTCGGCTGGGTGCAGCAGAACACCACCGAGGCCGCCACATCCTCCGGCTGCACCATGATCGCCCGCTGCTCGGCGGTGATCGGTACTGGCCGCTTGTCGAGGATCGGCGTCGCCACTTCGCCGGGATTGATGCAAATGCTGCGGATGCCGTGGATGCCTTCCTCGGCATTCAACGTCAGGCTCATCGCCCGCGCGCCATACTTGGCCGCCGTGTAGATCGGGCCGGAGGCGAGGAAGATCCCCGTTGCCGACACCGAGGCCACATGCACCAGCACCCCCTCGCGCCGCCGCCGCATCGCCGGCAACACGGCCAGGGTGCAAAGGATGGGCGCGGTCAAATTGATGTTGACCAGCCGGTCGGCCGCCTCGGCTGTCAGTTCGCGCCAATGCCGGTAGCGTTCGTTCCAGCCGGCATTGTTGATCAGGATATGCGGGTCGCCGAGCGCATCGACAATCATCGCGTGCGCCAGCGTCACCGCCTCGGCATTGCTGACATCGGCGGGGGCCGTCAACGCGGTGCCCCCGGCGGCGCGAATCTGCGCCGCCGTTTCCTCCAGCATGTCAACCCGCCGTCCGGTCAGCGCGACCGCTGCGCCAGCCGCCGCCAAAGCAACCGCCGTCGAACGGCCAATGCCGCTGCCAGCGCCGGTAACCCAGGCAACCTTGCCCGCCAGCGACTCAGACAACGCGACCGCTCGCGGGATCAATCAGGTGCATCTGATTCATGTCGACAGCCAGCGGCAGGACTTCGTTCGGCGCGGCGTGAACGGCGGGGTCGATGCGGGCAGTCAGTTCGTCCTTGCCGATCTTGAAATGCACCATGGTCTCCATGCCCATCGGCTCGACCACTTCGACATTGGCATTCATCCGCCCGACACCAGGCTTCTCGCTGTCGTGCGTTTCGGTCAGATGCTCCGGGCGAATGCCCAGGGTCATTTCCTTACCGGCGAACTGGGCGTAGCGGTTGGTGCGCTGCGGCGGCACCATCAGCCGCTCACCGCCAGGCAACTGCACTTGCAGCCCGCCCTCGTTCAGCACGCGCACCGGGATGAAGTTCATCGCCGGGCTGCCGATGAAGCCCGCCACGAAGCGGGTCGCGGGATTGTGATACAGTTCCTGCGGCGGACCGACCTGCTCGATGCGGCCCTGGTTCATCACCACCACGCGGTCGGCCAGCGTCATCGCCTCGACCTGATCGTGGGTCACGTACACCGTGGTGGTGCGGACAGTCTGGTGCACCTTCTTGATTTCGGTGCGCATCTGCACGCGCAGCTTGGCGTCGAGGTTGGATAACGGCTCGTCGAACAGGAACACGCGCGGATTGCGCACGATGGCGCGGCCCATGGCGACGCGCTGGCGCTGGCCGCCGGACAGCGCCTTCGGGCGGCGTTCCAACAACGAGGTAATGTCGAGAATGCGCGCGGCCTCATCGACCCGCTTCTTGATTTCCTCGCGCGGAAACTTCCGCAACTTCAGGCCGAACGCCATGTTCTCGAACACGGTCATGTGCGGATACAGCGCGTAGTTCTGGAACACCATCGCAATATCGCGGTCGCGCGGCGGCACGTCGTTCACCAGATCGCCGCCGATCCAGATCTCGCCACCGGTGATTTCTTCCAGCCCAGCAACCATCCGCAACGTCGTCGACTTGCCGCAACCCGACGGGCCCACCAGGACCACAAATTCCTCATCGGCAATCTCAAGGTCGATGCCGTGCACCGCTTTGTAGCTCTCGTATTGCTTTTCGACCTTGCGGATCGACACCTGCGCCATGGTTAGGTTTCCTCTGCGGCTTTCAGCGAAGTTACACATACCGGGACGTGTTGAGCAATGCGGTCAGCGGCCCAGGGATGCTGTGCGGTTGACCGATCTTCCCGGCTGGCCATTGAGCGCGGCGCTGGCGGCCGCGCTATTCGAGCCCGGCCAAATACTGGTAAATCGCCGTGTGGTCGGCCGTTTTGCCCAGCACCAGGGTTGCGCGCTCCCACAAATCCGCCGTCTCGGCCAAATCGTGCGCGGGCTGGCCGAGCTGGGCCGCCAGATCGGCGGCGGTGCGGATGTCTTTGGCCATCAGTGCGATGGAAAATCCGGAAGCAAACGTGCCGGACAGCACGAACGGTTTCATCTTTACATCGGTCGAATTGTTGCGCCCGGTCGAAGCATTCAGCACGTCAACAATCACGCCAGGTTCAAGTCCGAAGCGTTGCCCGACGATCACCGCCTCGCACGCCGCGGCCAGCCCGGCGGCGGACACATAGTTATTCAGCGCCTTCATGGCGTGGCCCGAGCCGAGTGCGCCGGTGGGGAACACCGACTTGCCCATCGCCAGCAAGTACGGCCGC
Source organism: Rhodospirillales bacterium (assembly GCA_025359905.1). Classification (GTDB taxonomy): domain Bacteria; phylum Pseudomonadota; class Alphaproteobacteria; order Acetobacterales; family Acetobacteraceae; genus CAIPHQ01. The sequence goes on along the minus strand of JANYDF010000093.1, from coordinate 16,799 downwards.
GCCCGCTCGATCAACGCTGCTTCGCCGCCTGCCATGATGGCCAGTTGCCCAGTGATGGCGCGCGGCACGCCGCCGGATACCGGGGCGTCGATCAACCCAATTCCGAGCGCCGCCAAGTCGGCACCCAACTGGCGGGTGTCGAGCGGGGCGGACGAGCTCATGTCGATCACCAGCGCCCCGCGTGGCAGCCCCGCCGCCGCGTTGCCGGCGCCGAAGAGCGCGTCGCGCACGATGATGCTGGTTGGCAGCATCGTGATCAACATGTCGACGCCGGAGGCAGCCTCGGCGGCGGTGGCGAATACCTGTCCGCCTTGGGCGGCAAAAGAGTCGCGCGCGGCGGGCGAGATGTCGCTGCCCCGCACCGTATAGCCGGCCTCAATCAGCCGCCGCGTCATCGGCAGGCCCATCTGACCCAAGCCAATGAACGCCAGCGGCGCCGCGATTTGAGTCATGGCGGTTACCAATCTTCCAGCAGGGCGCGGGTTTCGCTAACAGCTTGGTCCCAAATCGCCTGCATCTCGCTATCCGCCCGGCGCAGTTGGCCGCCATAGCTGCCATCATTCAGCACGCCGCGCACTTCGAACGGCGGCAGCGCGTTGAGCTTGGCCACGTCCACCATGTCCTTGTCGCCATCGGCCGGGGTCGTCGGCAGCCGGGTCCAGGGGAAATTCTCGCTCCAATTGGCATGCGTCGGGTTTGGCCCGGTCGCCGCCGCCAATGCGCGGGTCAGCGGGGCCATCCACCATTCATGGCAGCGCACCCGGCAATCCGGGTTGTCCATCATCCATTCCTGGGTAAGCGACCACATCGCCATGTTGCCGCCGTGGCCGTTGACAATGAGAATTCGCCGGAAACCGCTGCGCTTCAGGCTGTCCAGCACATCGCGCAGCACCGCACACAGCGTTTCCACCCGCAGCGTGACGCTGCCGGGAAAGGCTGCATACGACGCGGTGGTGCCGTAAGGCAGCACCGGAAACACCGGAATGCTCAGCGGTTCGGCGGCCTCGACCGACATGCGCTCGGCCAGGATGGAGTCGGTGGCCAGCGACAGCCCGGCGTGCTGTTCGGTGCTGCCGATGGGTAGCACGGCGCGGTCATCGTGCCGCGTCCAGTCCTCCACCATCTGCCAGTCCATGTCGGCAATGCGCATGTGTTCCCCCGCAGGCGTGCTTCAGCGGCTGCACCATCCCACACATCACCCGCACGTCAACCACAGGAAAGCTCAGTTATGGCTGGGCAAATACAATCGCATCGCAATTGCGCCGGCCAGATAGCAGGCAATCCTCAATCGCGGTCTTTTGATGCAACGTGCGAACCAGGAATAATCCCACGACAACCAGCAACAGCACCACTGCCAGCCCGGCGAGGCTCGCCGTCTGCCGATCAGCGGCATCTTGCTGATCCTCGGGCGGGAACAGCAGCCGGACGATCCGTGTCATCGCACCTTTCCCTCACGTGTCACATTGTAACGCCGCACACCCTGCCTCTGGCAAGCAAACCAGCATTGCCGCCAACGCGCATCGCCTGCGCCGCACCGGTTCGGCATGGTCGCGGCATGACATTATTGCTCCAGGGCCTGCCGCTGCTGATCTTGGTGGCGCTGCTTGCCTCCGGGCGGGCGGGGCCACAATTGGCCTGCGCTGCCGCCATCCTCGCCACCCTGCCCGCCGCCTATCTGGCGCTGGCTCCGGGCGGCAATCTCGGCAGCTTTGCGATCATCAGCGCATTGCAAGGCGCGTGGCTGGCGCTGATCCCGGTGGGCGTCATGGCGGGCGGGTTGCTGTTCCACGCCGCCATCGGCCATGCCGAGCAATCCGCCATCACCAGACCGCGCGATCAGTCCGACACCGCGTTCGACACTGCGTTTTTGCTCGGACCGTTCACCGAGGCGGTGACCGGGTTCGGCGTCGGCTCGGTGTTCGCCGTCGGTGCGTTACGGCGGGCAGGCATCGCCGGGGCACCCGGTGCGGCGATGGCGATGATCGCGCAAATCATGGTGCCGTGGGGCGGGCTGGGGCCGGGCACCGCCGTGGGCGCGGTGCTGGCCGGGATTTCGGCGCAGAGCATGGCGCTGCGCAACGCGGTGCAACTTTCGGCGGCGTTGCCGTTCCTGCTCGGATTGTTTTGGTGGTGGTGCGCGGCGGCGGGCGTGACCATCACGCCGCTGCGCCGCCTGGCACAGGCGGCATGGCTGGCCGCCCTGGCAGGGCTGTTGATCGGCTGGCATTTCCTGGTGCCGTGGGAGGTTTGCGGCCTGCTCGCCACCGGGCCGCTGCTGGCTGCACGATCCCTGCGCGCCAACCCGCCACGCAACGCCGCCGCATGGCGGCACGCAGCGGTGGGGGCGTTCCCCTATATTTTGCTCGCCGCCGTCCTGCTCGGCAGCCGGGCATGGCCCAATCCGCCCGCGCTGCGGCCACTGCCCGACATGCCGGCGCTGCCGTTGAACCACGCCATGGTGGCGCTGTGGCTGGTTGCGGTAGCGTTGCTGGCGGCGCGGCGCGACGGGTTGCTGCTGGCCTATCGGGCATTGCGCCGCATGCCGCGCACCGGGTTGACGCTGCTGCTGTTCGTGCTGCTGGCTCGCACATTGGCCAACGCCGGCATTCCGCAAGCCTTGGCCGCAGCACTGGCGGGCGCGTTCGGCGGGCTGGCGCCCTATGCCGCCCCATTGCTGGCGGCGGGCGGAGGCTTTGTGACCGGCACCAACACCGGCGGCAACAGCGCGATGATGCCGCTGCAAGCCGCCTTGGGCCGCGCCGCCGGGCTGCCCGCCACCATCCTGCCCGCCGTGCAAAACGGCACGCTGACGCTGCTAATGGCCCCGCAACTCACCGCCGTGGTGGCGCAACTGGCCGGTGGCGTGGCGCTGGCGGCGATCTGGCGCAGGTTGTGGCCGGTGGCGCTGATCGGCATCGCAATAGGGATGGCGGCGGTCGCATTGGGGTGACAAGCTGTGCCGATGCGCGCCGCCACCACCCACCTGAAATCGGTCTGCCCGCGTTTTCGCGCGCTGATTACCCGCATCGGCCCCTGCACGATGGAGGTCGAAAAGCGCGAGCCGTACGAAGCCTTGGTGCGCGCCATCGCCCACCAGCAACTGCATGGCAACGCCGCGCGCGCCATCACTGCGCGGTTCGTCGCACTCTACCCCGAGTCGCCGTTCCCCAAGCCAGACCAGGTGCTAGCCACCGATGACGCGGCGATGCGCGCCTGCGGCTTTTCCGCGGGCAAAGCCGCCGCCATCCGCGACATCGCCGCCCACGCCGCCAATGGCGTGGTGCCAACCCGCCGCGCCGCCGCGCGGATGACCGACGAGGCGCTGATCGAACGCCTTGTCGTCATTCGCGGCGTTGGCCGCTGGACGGTGGAAATGCTGTTGATGTTCACCCTCGGCCGCATGGACATCCTGCCAATCGACGATTTCGGCGTGCGCGAGGGCTACCGCCGCCTGCACGAACTCGACGCGCAGCCGAAGCCGAAGGAACTGGGCAAACTCGGCGAGATCTGGGCGCCGTGGCGCTCGGTGGCGTCGTGGTACCTGTGGCGCGCGGCCGACGAGGGCAAAACCGTCAAGCAGCCTGGGTAACCGCTGACGGCGGGCTGAGCCAATGCGGCTGGGCAGCCGGCACGTCGATATCGAGCAGCAGAATCCCGTCCGATGCCGCCCATTGCGGCAGAATGAGCAGCGCATCGCCAGCGGTCCAGCGCCAGCTTCGCGCACCGCTGGTCTCCAGCGCGTGAGACCCAACGCCGTTCTGCTCGGCCAGCGGCACGGCGGGACGGTCGGCTGGACCCGCCGCTCACCCCGCGCGCGCCAGCCCCACCATTCCCGGCACCGCCGTCAGCCGCGCCACCCAGGCGGCCACGCCGGGATAGACGGACAGGTCGAACCCGCCCTCATTGGCCACATGGGTGTAGGCAAACAGCGCCAGATCGGCGACCGTTGGGCCGTTGCCGGTCAGCCAATCATGCGCGCCCAGGCGCCGTTCCATCACTGCCAGCGCCTGCGCGCCGCGTTCCATGCACTGCGCCATCCGTTCGGGAAACTGCGCCGCTGTCTTGGCGTAGGAGGTCAGGTTGCGCGCCACTGCGATATACGGCTCATGGCTGTATTGCTCGAAGAACAGCCACTCCATCACGCCGGTGCGCGCCAGTCCGGGCGGCGGCAGCCATGCGGTGGCTTCGGCGAAATGCAACAGAATGGCGTTGGATTCGGTGATCACCGTGCCGTCGTCCAGCACCACAACCGGCACCTTGCCATTCGGATTGATGGCGAGAAATTCCGGCGTGCGGGTGCCGCCGGTATTGCCGTCGGTTTCGATCCAGCGGAACGGCCGGCCGGTCAGCCGCAGGATCTGGGCAGCTTTCCAGCAATTGCCGGACACCGCCATGCCGTAAACCGCGATCATGCGCCGCGTCCATGCACGAGGCGATTGAACAACGCCTGGTCAGTGGCGCCCTCGGTGCCGAACAGCAGCACCCGGCTGTCGGTGGTCAGGCCGAGCGCCTCGCGCGCCGCCGGATCGGCGGCGGCCAGCAGCAGGCCGGCCAGACCGGCGACCCCCGACTCGCCGATGATCGCGCCATGCGCGAACATCAGTTTCATGCACGCCACCGCCGCATCGTCCGGCACCGCCATGAACGCCGCCGTGGCCCGTTCCAATTCCTGCCACGCCAGCAGGCTCGGCTCGCCACAGGCCAGCCCCGCCATCAGCGTATTCAGATCACCGGCAATGGCGGTCGGCACGCCGGTTTCCGCACTGGCCAGCAGGCAGGCGGCGCGGTCGGGTTCCACCACCACCAGCGCCGGGGCCGGGCTGTAGCGGGCACGCAATTGCACCGAAACCGCCGCCGCGACACCGCCGACGCCGCCTTGCACGAAGGCGTGGGTCGGTGCGCCGCCGCTCCATTGCTCCACCGCCTCATCGGCCATCAGCCGGTAGCCCTGCATCACATCGACCGGAATGCTGGTGTAGCCGGGCCACGAGGTGTCGGAGACGACGAACCATCCCTTCGCCTCGGCCTCGGCGGCGGCGGCACGCACCGCGTCGTCGTAGGTGCCGGGCACCCGGCGCACCTCCGCCCCATAGCGGGCGATGGCGTCCACCCGGCCCTGGCTGACCGTTTCATGCACATAGATCACGCAACGGCAGCCGAAACGCTGGGCACCCCAGGCCACCGAGCGGCCGTGGTTGCCGTCCGTCGCACAGGTAACAGTGACCTGCCGCGTGGCCTCGGCGTAGCGCCCACCCGTCAGATCGGCGGCGTTAGCCGTCAACTCCAGACCGCGCCGCGCGAGATAGCCAATCAGCACCTGCTCCACTGCATAAGCCCCGCCGAGCGCCTTGAAGCTGCCCAGGCCAAACCGCCCGCCTTCGTCCTTGATCTGCACGCTTGCTACGCCTGCTGCCTCCGCCACCCAGGGCAGATCGAGCAACGGCGTCGGCGCGTAGCCCGGCCATGAGGTGATTTCGGCGCGGGCGCGGCGGAACCCGGCCTCGGTGAGAACAACAGTGCCGGGCGTCCCGGCGCGCGGATTGGCGAACACCCGAAACGGCAGCGGCGGCAATACGGTCATGCGGGCACCTGCGGACGAACGAGGGACGGCAAGCGTTGGACAGCAAAGGCAGCAAACAACGGTGCTGCCATGAACAGCGCGAACAGCCAAACCGCCGCCCCGGCCGCGCCCGGTTGCCCGCCCGGCGCGATCATGCCGCCAAGATTGGTGGTCATGCCACCCAGCGCCGAGCCGAACGCGTTGCCCAGCATGACGACGATGGTAATCGAGGCGCCGGCCAACTCGCGGTCGGCTTCCTGCGCAAAGCCAAACACGCGGGCGCCCAGATGCGGCCAGGTCAGGCCGATGCCCATCCCCATCGCCAGCAGCGCCAGGCCAATCGGCAGCAAGTCCCAGCCCGGCGGTCCGGCCAGCGGCATCAGCAGCGTCAATACCAGCAGCCCGGCAGCCTGGGTCAGCGGCCCTATGGTCAGCGCGGCGCGGGCCCAGCGGCCGGTGGCGCCGGATGTCGCCAGCGAAGCCAGCGTCCATCCGCCCGCCATGGCCGCCGACATGTAGCCGGCATCAAGCGGCGACAGGCCGTGCAGGGTTTGCAGAAAATACGGAACGAAGATTTCCGGCGTGACGCCCGCCATCAGCAGGATCATCGCAAGATAGGTGAACGACAGCGGCTGGCCGGGCCGCGTTGCGCCTTGCGGCAGCACCCGGGCACCGCCGCCTGCCTCGCGGAAAGCGAATACCAGGAATCCGGCGGCCGCCACCGCGAGGCCGATCATGTTGGTGATGGCGTCCGGCTGCATACTGCCGGCCGAAATCGCCAGCACGCTACCGGCCAGAATGAACAGGCTAGCGAAGGCTATCCCACTGCGCGGCGGCGGCGGGCGCACCAAGTCGCGCGGCAGCGCCACTTCCACCAGGATCAGCAGCAGCGGCGCACCTGCTGCAACACTCCAAAACGCCAGCCGCCACGCGCCGAACTGCGCGTAGACGCCGCCGACAGCAGGCCCGATCAGTGTTGCGAAACCCCAAGCAATCGACACCACACTGAGCGCGCGCGGCCACAGCCGGGCCGGGAACAGCGTACGCACCATGGTGAACGACAGCGCCGAAAGCGTGCCCGCCCCCAAGCCCTGCACGAAGCGGCCAACCAGCAGCACCGGCATCACCGGGGCCAATGCGCAGGCGATCGAGCCGAGCGCGAACGCCGCCAGCGCCACCCGGTAGGCGTTGCGTGCGCCGAAGCGCTGCAAAATCCGCGAACAGCCGGCACCGCCAAGCAGCGAGGCGACAATGTAGAGTACGGTGCTCCAGGCGAAATAGCGCAACCCGCCGATGTCGTGCACCACGGAGGGCAAGATCGTGGCGACGATGAACGTGTTGAGCGCGTGCATAATCATGCCGCCGCCTACCACCACCGTGCGCCCGGCATTGCCGCCGCGCACCAATTCGGACCATCGCGCACTCATCCAATTACCCCCGGCCATGCCCAGCATGGCACGCCCGGCATGCGGCGAAACACCCTTGCGTCACGGGCAACGCCCTTCCGGCAACGCGGGGCTCGTGCCGTTGCGCCGCGCCTTGGCTGCGCAATAATGCGTCCATGACACCCAACCATTCCGCTGTGATTATCGGTGCGTCGGGCGGCATCGGGGCCGCGCTGGCCTCGGCGCTGGAGCAGGCCGGGCGCCCAGTCATCCGGCTTGGACGCGCCACCGCCCCGCCGCTCGATCTGCTCGACGAAGCCAGCATCGCAGCGGCGGCAGCGCAGTGCGGGCACGCCCTGCGTCTGGTAATCGACGCCACCGGGTTTCTGCACAACGCCACGTTCCAACCGGAAAAGATGCTGCGTCAGCTTGATCCGGCGCATCTGACGTACAGCTTCGCCATCAACGCCACCGGCCCGGCCTTGTTGATGAAACACTTCCTGCCGCTGCTGGCGCGCGATGGGCGGGCAGTGTTCGCCACGCTGTCCGCCCGCGTCGGCAGCATTTCCGACAACAACCTGGGCGGCTGGTACGCCTACCGGGCGGCCAAAGCCGCGCTGAATCAATTGATGCGCACCGCCGCACTCGAAGCGGGGCGCACGCGCAAACAGGCAATTGTGGTGTCGTTGCATCCGGGCACAGTCGACACTGGCTTGTCCGGCCCGTTCGCCAAGACCGGTCTTGATGTGCAGACGCCGGCGCAGTCTGCGGCACGTCTGCTCGATGTGATTGCGGCGCTGACGCCGGAGCAGAGCGGCGGATTTTTCGACCATCGCGGCCAGCCGATTGCGTTCTAAGCTGCACGCCAGCCACAGCAACGCCACGCAGTCCGCACCATGATCACCGGCCCCTGGGACGTCTACGTCGTCGAATACGCCCGCGCCCGCGCGCAACCCGCCGCCAGTCTGGTGCATGGCGATGGCGGCCGCCCGCCGCTCGATGTGCCGTATGCCTTCGTGGTGGCGCGCTCGGCGCACGGCGTCGTGTTGATCGACACCGGATTTCTGGCCGATTCTGGCGGCGGGCAGCGCATGGCGGCGACCTACGGGGTGCAGGAGTGGGTGCACCCGCTGCGTCTGCTGGCAACCCTTGGCCTGAGCGCCTCCGACATCACCCATGTCGTGCTGACGCACGCGCATTTTGACCACATGGGGGCGATCCGGCTGTTCCCCGGCGCGCACATCACCATGCAAAAGCGCGAGTTGCTGTGCTGCATCGAGGCGTTGGCGCTGCCGCCGCAGTTCGGCTTCATGTGCGACGGCGTCGACCCGGACGACCTGCATGGTGCCATCTCCGCTGCCAGCCAGCACCGGCTGACGCTGCTCGACAGCGATAAGATCGACTTATTGCCGGGCCTGGACGCCTGCTTGGCCGCCGACAGCCACACGCCGGGCAGCCAGTTCGTCGCCCTAGCCACGCCGGGCGGGCGCGTGGTCGTGGCAGGCGACTGCGTCTACAGCTACCGCAACCTCGCCCTCGGCCGAGACGACGGGCAACACCGTCCGCTCGGCTCGGCCCTCGGCAGCGCCTGGGGCCAGTTGCATGCGATGCAGCGCATCAGCGAGGCGGCCGGTGGCGACAAGTCGCGCATCATCTTGCTGCACGATACCGAACGCTGGGCGCAGGGCAGCGTGGTGGCTGAGGTGGACGGCATGCGGGTGGTGCGGGTCGTGCCCCCCCTTCCCGGCTCCGCTTCGCTGCCTTATGCCAACGGCAATTGCGGCAGGGAGCGCGGACCATGAACATCACCATTCTCGGCGGCGGCGGGTTTCTTGGCCGCAAGCTGGCCAACCGGCTGGCGGCCGAAGGCAAGCTGGGCGGCCAGACCATCAGTTCGCTGATCCTGTTCGATCTCGCTGCCCCGCCCGCACCCGCCGGTGCCGCGTTCCCAGTCCACAGCTTCGGCGGCGATCTGGCCGAGTTGCCGGATGGCGTGATCCCGGCAGGCACCGACGTGGTGTTCCACCTCGCCGCTGTGGTCAGCGCGCAAGCCGAAGCCGACTACGAACTCGGCCGCCGGGTGAACGTGCGCGGCACCGACGCGGTGATCGACGCCTGCCGCAAGCTGGCCAAGCCGCCGCGCGTGGTGTTCACCAGCAGCATCGCCAGCTACGGCGGCGGGCAAAGCGCGCTGCTCGACGACTCGACCAAGCAGATGCCGGGCGGCAGCTACGGCGCACAGAAAGCCGCCGCCGAACTGTTCCTGTCCGACGCCTCACGGCGCGGCTTCATGGATGCGGTGTCGCTGCGGCTGCCGACCATCATTGTGCGCCCCGGCCGCCCGAACAAAGCCGCCAGCAGCTTTATCTCGGCGATTATGCGCGAGCCGCTGCTCGGGCTGGCCACCGATCTGCCGGTCGATGATGGCTTCAAGGTATGGGTCGCCAGCCCGCGCCGCGCGGTGGAGTGGCTGATCCACGCCGCCACCATGGACACCTCGGCGATGGGGCTGGACCGCAGCGTCAACCCGCCCGGCATGAGCGTGAAAATTGGCGAGATGCTGGCCGCACTGGACACGGTGCGCCAAGGCGCCTCCTCGCTGATCAACCGGGTCAGCGATCCGGCGCTGATGAAGCTGGTCGGCACCTGGCCCGCCAATTTCAACACCGCGCGCGCCAGCAGCTTCGGCTTCTCGGCGCATGAGCCGCTGCTCGATGTGGTGCGGGCGTTCGTCGAGGACGATCTGGCGCCGACCAAGGCGGAACGCGGCATCGCCTAACCCGGAATTGCGCGAACTTCCCGCGAAGATGTGGCAATAACCGGTTGATCGGCCGCGATTTGCGGCCCATTGATCGGGCACGTGATTTCACGGGCGCGGGTGCATGGCGGGGTCGATCGGCGGCCGCTCGACGGTCTGGCGGCGTGTCGCTTCCCTGATCGGCGGCGGCAGATCAGGCGTGCCCGGCGTGATGCGGCCGCGCCGCGCGCTCGGCGCCTGGGTGTTGCACGCCCCACAAACCTTCCGTGCCCTGGTTCGCAGCGACGAGACATGGCTGGTGCTGCTGGCCGCCATCGTCGGGCTGGCCGCTGGGCTGTGCGTCACCGCGATGGGCGCCACGGCTCAGGCGATGCACGAGGCGCTGTATGGGCTGCCGTCGCCGGAACGGCTCAGCGGACAGGTCGATGTCTCGCCGCTCCGCACATTCCTCGCGCTGACCATCGGTGGTTTGGCGGTCGGGCTGATGAGTGCGGCGATCATGCGGTGGTGGCCGGTACGGGCGATCGACCCCATTGAGGCCAACGCGCTATTCGGCGGGCGGATGTCCTTGAAGGACAGCCTGATCGTGGTGGCGCAAACCCTGTTGTCGAACGGCGTCGGCGCTTCGGTCGGGCTGGAGGCGGGCTACGCGCAGATCGGCTCGGCCGCCGCCTCGCGGCTCGGCTACGCCTTCCGGCTGCGGCGCAACGACTTGCGGCTGCTGGTCGGCTGCGGCGCGGCGGGCGCGATTGCGGCAGCCTTCAATGCGCCGTTGACCGGGGCGTTCTACGCCTTCGAATTGGTGATCGGCACTTACACCCTGGCCACTCTGGCCCCGGTGGTGACCGCCGCCATTGTCGCCACCGTGGTGGCGCGGCTGCTATCGCCCGAGTTGTACGGTTTCGACATTCAATTGCCGACCGCGATCCCGGCGGTGGACTACATCCCGGTGCTCGCACTCGGCATGCTCGCCGCCCTCGTCGGCATCGCCATCATGCGCGGCGTGACGCTGACCGAGGAAGCATTTCGCCGCAGCCGGGTGCCGCCGTGGTTGCGCCCGGCCATCGGCGGGCTGCTGGTTGCGGGGTTGGCGATGGTGTCGCCACAGGTGCTGTCCTCCGGTCACGCCGCATTGCAGGTCGGCATGGATGCGCCCTACACGCTGCAACACGTGGCGCTGCTGATCGTGCTGAAATCGGCAGCCTCGGCGATCTCGCTTGGCTCCGGGTTTCGCGGCGGCTTGTTCTTCGCCTCGCTGTTCCTCGGCGCGCTGCTCGGCAAATTGTTTGCCGGATTGCTGGCGATGGTGACAGTGACGCACGCCGTCGCGCCAATTGTCTGTGCGCTGGTCGGCATGAGCGCGCTGGCCGTCGCCGTGGTCGGCGGGCCACTGACCATGGCGTTCCTGGCGCTGGAAAGCACCGGCAGCCTGCCGCTGACGGTGGCGGTGCTGCTGGCCTCGGTGGTGTCCTCAGTGACGGTGCGGCGCACCTTCGGCTACAGCTTCGCCACCTGGCGGTTTCATCTGCGCGGGCAGGCCATCCGCAGCGCGGTGGATATCGGCTGGATGCGCAGCCTGACCGTGGGCCGCATGATGCGCCGCGAAACCCCCACTGTGCGGGCCGACACCAGCATCGGCGCCTTCCGCCGCGACGTGCCGCTGGGTGCTGCCAGCCGCATGGTGGTGGTGGACAGCGCCGACCGCTACGCGGGCATTGTGCAGGTGGCCGACGCGCACGCGCAGCAGGTCGCCGAATCGGCACGGCTGGACAGCCTGATCCACTACGAGGACGACATGCTGCTGCCGCAAATGACCATCAAGGAGGCGGTCAGCGCCTTTGAGCAAGCCGAATCGGACGCGCTGGCGGTAGTGGACGGCAAGGACAGCCGCCGGGTGATCGGCCTGCTGACCGAGGCGCACGCGCTGCGCCGCTACAGCGAGGAACTGGAACGGCGGCGGCGGGAGTTGTCGGGGGAGTGACGCGGCTGACGGCCCTTGCATTGCGGGACGGATCGCGCCGCGCGGCACAGCGGGCCCGGCTGGCGGGCATTCTGCTGGTGTCGCTGTCCACGCTGGTGTTCGGCTTTGGCAACGCGCTGGCCAAGTATCTGACCCGGGACTACCCGATCGGCGAGGCGCTGGCGGTGCGCGCCGGGTTCGCCCTGCTGCTGTTGCTGCCGTTTGTCAGCCCGGCGGGCGTAGTGGCGGCGCTGCGCGCCAATCCACGGCTGCACTTGCTGCGTATGCTGATCTCCTCGATTGAAATCGCCGCGTTTTATCTGGCGGTGGCCGTGCTGCCGCTGGCCAATGTGTCGACGTTCTACCTGTCCAGTCCCATCCTGCTGACCGCGCTATCCGCCATAACCCTCGGCGAGCGGGTCGATGCGGCGCGTTGGATCGCGCTGCTGGCCGGGTTCGCCGGCGTGCTGGTGGCGCTGCGGCCGGGGGCGGACACGCTGTCCTGGGCCTCGTTGATCGCGTTGACCGGGGCGGTGCTGTACGCGGTCTTCCTGACCATTACCCGCCGGCTGCGGGCAACCAATGGACGGGTAATGGTGGCGCTGCAAATCGCGGCCCTATTTGTCGCCGGAGCGGTGACACTGCCGTTTGCTTGGACCACGCCGAACCCGGCGGCGCTGGCCTTGATGGCAGGCGTCGGCCTGCTCGGCATGGCGGGCTATTTCTGCATCAACACCGCGCTGCAGCGCGCACCTGCCTCAGTAATCGCGCCGTTCCAGTATCTGTCGATCGTCTGGGCCATCGTGCTGGGCTACCTGACGTTCGGCGACGTTCCAGACGCGCCAACCCTGATCGGCGCTGCGCTGATCGTCGCGGCCGGCGGGTTTATTTTGTATCGTGAGCGGATGGAGCGCTCCGCCTAGGTCGCATCGTCCTCGCGCTTGGCCCCATCCAGTAACTGGGTTGCCCGCTCGGTCTCCAACGCCTCACGCCGTTTTGCGGCCTTGGTGCGGCCAAATTTCGCCCGGTTTTCCGCTGCTTGCGCCGCCGCTTCCGCCTTGGCGCGCTGCTTCTTCACCTGACGGAGGTTGACGATTTCGCCCATGTCACCATCCTGCGGCGCACCGCTTTGCCACGCAAGGAGCACTCCATGGGCGAGTTCATCAGCCTGACCGCCGCCGACGGCCATAAACTGGCGGCGTACCGCACCGGCCCAGCAGACGCCAAGCGCGGCGTGGTGGTGGTGCAGGAAATCTTCGGGGTCAACCATCACATCCGCAATATGTGCGAGCGCTTCGCCGCCAACGGGTTTGCCGTGGTATCGCCCGCGCTATTCGACCGCATCCGGCCGGGCATCGAGTTGGGCTACACGGCTGCCGACGTCGCGGAAGGCCGCACGTTGCGCGGTGAAATCCCTGACGCGAATGCCATGCTGGACGTGGACGCCGCTGCGGCCGCCCTCGGCGCGCTGCCGCTCGGCATCGTGGGTTATTGCTGGGGCGGCACAATCGCGTGGTGGGGCGCCACCCGCACCAGCCACTTCAAGGCGTCGTCCTGCTGGTACGGCGGCGGCATTGCGCCCACCCGCACCGAAACCCCGCATTGCCCGGTGCAGATGCATTTCGGTGAACGCGACGCCTCGATCCCGGTGGCCGACGCCGAAGCGATCAAGGCAGCGCAGCCACAGGCCGAGGTTTACGTCTACGCGGGTGCCCAGCACGGTTTCGGCTGCGATGAACGCGGCAGCTTCAGCGCGCCGGATGCGGCGCTGGCGCATGAGCGGACGTTCGCGTTTTTCGACAAGCTTCTGGGAAAATAGGCTTGTTGGGTTCCAGCCATCCGGCGCCGGATGGCTGGAACGCTGCAACGATCAGCCGAGCATCCGCCCGGCCACAGCGTCCAATTTCGCAATCAAGTCCGGATCGCGCTTTTCCGGCGCGGTGATGATGGCGTATTCCAAAGCCCGGTCGCAGCCAGCAGCACAAATCCCGCGCGGCACTTGCAGGGCGGGCACCACCGCCTTCACCAAAGCCCGCGCCCGGTCGGCGTTGGCGAACAGCACCTTCACCACCATGTCGACGGTCACCGCGTCATGCTCCGGGTGCCAGCAATCAAAGTCGGTCACCATGGCAACTGTGGCGTAACAAAGCTCGGCCTCACGGGCCAACTTGGCCTCCGGCATGTTGGTCATGCCGATCACCGAGCACCCCCAGGAGCGGTACAATTCGCTTTCCGCCTTGGTGGAGAATTGCGGGCCTTCCATCACCAGATAGGTGCCGCCGCGCGTCACTGGCAGGCCGAGCCAGCGTGCTGAGGATTCCAGTGCGTCGCCAAGCCGGGCGCACACCGGATGCGCCACCGAGACATGCGCCACGCAGCCTTCGCTGAAGAAGCTTTTCTCGCGTGCGAAGCTGCGGTCGATGAACTGGTCCACCACCACGAAATGCCCCGGCGGCAGTTCGGCCTTCAAGCTGCCAACGGCAGAGAGCGAGATCACTTCGGTGCAGCCGGCCCGTTTCAGCGCGTCGATGTTGGCGCGGTAGTTCAGATTGCTTGGCGACAAACGGTGACCGCGCCCATGACGCGGCAGAAACACGCAACGCACGCCGCCGAGCGTGCCTTCCAGCAGGTCGTCGGATGGCTCGCCCCAGGGCGTATGCACCCGCCGCCACGTCTTATCTTCCAGGCCCTCGATATCGTACAGGCCTGAGCCGCCGATGATGCCGATCACCGGCTGGATGGTGTCCGTGGTTTGCTCCGGCATCGCCGCTGCCTCCTAAACGCAAACCGCCGCGCCCGGTGAGGAGCGCGGCGGCTGATTGCTGATTAAAACCGCCAGAAACTTAGTGAACGTCGGACCAAACCTGACGCTTCACCGCGTAGGTAACGCCAGTCAGCAGCACCAGGAACAGCACCACCTTCACGCCGGTGCGCTTGCGCTGTTCCATTTCCGGGTTGGACATGTATTCCAGGAAGGTCACCACATCGCGGGCTTCCTGTTCGGTGGTGGCCTTGGTGCCGTCGGTGTAATCCACGCCGTCGTCCTGCAACGGACGCGGCATGGCGATTTGGTGGCCCAAGTAGGCTTTGTTGTAGTTCATCCCGTCGCCCATCTTCACGTCCGGCGGCGGATCGGCATAGCCGGTCATCAATGCGAAGATGTAGTCGGCGCCGCCTTCACGCGCCTTGGTGATCACCGACAAATCGGGCGGCAGCGCGCCGTTGTTACCGGCGCGGGCGGCGTTTTCGTTCGGGAACGGCGAGACGAAATGGTCTGATGGCGTCGCCGGGCGGGTTGCCGGCTGGCCGTCGTCGCCAATCGTCGCGGTGCTCTTTTGGGCCGCGAAGCCTTTAATCTGCTCCTCGGAGAGGCCAATGCCCTCCAAGTTGCGATAGTAACCCTGTTTCAGCGAGTGGCAGTTCGAGCAGACGTTCTGGTAGACCAAGAAACCGCGCTGCGCCGACGCCCGGTCGAACGTGCCGAAGATGCCGGAGAAGCTCCACTTCTGTGCAGCCAACGGCTCCTGTTCGGCCATCGCGGGCGCCGCGACGGCAAGGCTGACGAGAACGCCCAGCAGAGCGGCGATTTTCGGGGCGCGCATCAAACTTTCTCCATCGGCTTGGCGGCGGCGCCGGTCGGCAGCGGCCCGCCTCCGCGGCGGATTACGGGAACGCTGATGCTCTCCGGCAGCGGCAACGGCCGTTCCAGCTTGCCCAACAGCGGCATGATCACCAGGAAGTGCAGGAAGTAGTAAGCGGTACCCAAGCGGCCCAGCAGCACCCAGATGCCTTCCGGCTTATGCGCGCCCACCATGCCCAGCACGATGCAGGCGATGATGTGCAGCAGGAAGAACCAGCGATACAGCGGGCGGAACTTGGCGCTGCGCACCGGGCTGGTATCGAGCCAGGGCACCACGAAAAGCACCGCGATGGCGCCGAACATCATCAGCACACCGCCAAGCTTGGACGGCACCGCGCGCAAGATGGCGTAAAACGGCAGCAGATACCATTCCGGTACGATCTCGGCTGGGGTTTGCAGCGGATTAGCCGGGATCCAGTTGTCCGCGTTGCCGAAGAAGTCGGGCGCGAAGAACACGAAGCAGGCATACACCACGAAAAACGCGCAGATGCCCACGCTGTCCTTGACCGTGTAGTACGGGTGGAACGGCAGCGTGTCCTGCGGCGTCTTCACATCGATGCCGAGCGGGTTGTTCGAGCCGGTGATGTGCAGCGCCACCACGTGCAGGAACACCACGCCGATAATCACGAACGGCAACAGGTAGTGCAGGCTGAAGAAGCGGTTCAGCGTGGGGTTGTCCACCGAGAAGCCGCCGAGCAGCAGCGTTACGATATCGCTGCCCACCAATGGGATCGCCGAGAACAAGTTGGTGATCACGGTGGCGCCCCAGTAGGACATCTGGCCCCACGGCAGCACGTAACCCATGAACGCCGTCGCCATCATCAGCAGCATGATCACAACGCCAAGGATCCACAGCAGCTCACGCGGGGCCTTGTAGGACCCGTAATAGAGGCTGCGGAAAATATGGATGTAGACGATCAGGAAGAACATCGACGCGCCGTTGGAGTGCGCGTAGCGCAGCAGCCAGCCGAAGTTCACGTCGCGCATGATGCGCTCGACGCTGTCGAACGCCATCGCCACATGCGGGGTGTAGTTCATCGCCAGGAAGATGCCGGTGGCGATCATCACCATCAGCTGAACCATCGCGAGCGCGCCGAAGGCCCAGAAATAATTGAAATTCCTCGGCGTCGGGAAAACCCCGTACTCCTTCTGCACCATCGTGATGAGCGGGAGGCGGGTGTCGATCCAGTTTAGCACTGGGTTCTTGACGTCGCTTTTATGTAGGCCGGCCATGTCTTAGGTGCTCCGGTATCGGCGGCGCGATCAGCCGATCTTGATCTTGGTGTCGGACACGAAGGTATACGGATAGATGGCCAAATTCGCCGGCGCGGGACCGTGCCGCACCCGGCCCGACGTGTCGTACTGGCTGCCGTGGCACGGGCAGAACCAGCCGCCAAAATCGCCGCGCGCGTCGACTGGCTTGTTGCCAACCGGAATGCAGCCCAGATGGGTGCAGATGCCGGAAACGATGATCCACTGTTCGTGGCCCGGCTTCA
>JANYDF010000078.1 GCA_025359905.1 Rhodospirillales bacterium | reverse complement strand
TCCCAGCGTGCAGCCATTGTTGCGCCCGATCGAGCTCGGCGGTGTGCGGATCGACGTGCCGGTGATCCTGGCGCCGATGTCGGGCGTCACCGACCTGCCATTCCGCCGTCTGGCCCGCCGTCTCGGCACCGGCTTGGTGGTGTCGGAGATGATCGCCTCATGGGCGATGGTGCGGGAGAATCAGGCCACTTTGCGGATGGCCAAATTCGATGAGGGCGGCACATCGTCCTTGCAACTGGCGGGCTGCGACCCGGCGGCGATGGCCGAGGCGGCGCGGATTGCGGTCGGGCGCGGCGCCAACATCATCGACATCAATTTCGGCTGCCCGGTGAAAAAAGTGGCGGTCGGCCAGATGGCCGGCAGTTCGCTGATGCGCGACGAAATCACGGCCGCGCGCATTCTGGAGGCCACCGTGAAGGCGGTCGATGTGCCGGTGACGCTGAAAATGCGGATGGGCTGGGATCATACCAGCCTGAACGCGCCGAAACTGGCGCGCATCGCCCAAGAATGCGGCATTCGCATGGTCACCGTGCACGGGCGCACCCGGCAGATGTTCTACACCGGCACCGCGGATTGGGATTTCATTCGCACGGTGAAGGATGCGGTGCGCATTCCGGTGATCGCCAACGGCGACATCGTCACCGAGGACGACGCTGCCGAGGCGCTGCGCCGGTCGGGTGCCGATGGCGTGATGATCGGGCGCGGCTGCTATGGCCGCCCGTGGTTTCCGGCCCAGGTGGCGCAGTTTCTGCGCACCGGCGAGCGGGTGGCGGACCCGTCCTTGGCGGCGCAGAAGGCGATTGTGCTGGAGCATTATCACGGAATGTTGGCGCATTTCGGCACCGAGCCCGGGCTGCGGCTGGCCCGGAAACACGTGGCTTGGTACTCGCGCGGGCTGACGGGCTCGGCTGAGTTCCGCGCCGCAGTGATGAAACTGGCCGATGTGCCATCGGTGCTGGGCTTGATCGACGCGTTTTACGACCCGCTGATTGCGCGCGGCGCCACCCGTGAGGTGTCGCGTGGCGCGGTGCTGGCGGAGGCGGCATGAGCGACCTGTATGAGCGCGATTTCTACGCCTGGAGCAACGAGCAGGCCCGCTTGCTACGCTCCGGCAACCTTGCCGCAGCCGACATCGCCCACATTGCCGAGGAGATCGAAAGCATGGGGCGCAGCGAGAAGCGCGAACTGGTCAGCCGTCTGGCCATTCTGCTGCTGCACTTGCTGAAATGGCGCTATCAAACCGAGCGGCGCAGCCGGAGCTGGGAACTGTCCATCGATAACGCCCGCGATGCGATTGGCGAACATCTGGCCGATAACCCTAGCCTGAAATCCAAACTCGAAGCCGCCGTGGCGACGTCGTATCGGACCGCCCGCCGCGAAACGGCGATTGAGACCGGCCTGCCGCTCGAAACTTTTCCTGCCATCTGTCCGTGGACCTTCGAGCAAACCATGCAGGACTTGGCATGAGGAACGCCATCGCGCGCGGCGTGCTGGCGGTCGTTGGCCGCGACACGCCCAAGCTGCCGGATAGCGCGGCGATGCTGTCGGCATTGCCGGTGCCGGTGCTGTTGCTGAATGCCGAGAACCGCTTTCGCTTCGCCAATCACGCCGCCGAGCAGTTCTTGGGGTTGTCGTTGGTCCAATTGCTGCAACTGACGCTGAGCGACTTGCTGCCGCCAGACAATCCGATCTTTCAGTTGATCGCGCAGGTGCGTGAAAACGAAGTGACGATCAGCGACCACGATCTGTCGCTGGAAAGCCCGCGTTTGCACAAGCAGGGCATCGCCGTGCAGGGCTCGCCGCTGCCGGAGGAACCGGGGGCGGTCGTTCTGGTGCTGCAGGATTCATCAGCAGCGCGCAATCTGGACCGGCAACTGACCTTCCGTAGCGCCGCGCGCAGTGTGACCGGCATGGCGGCGATCCTGGCGCATGAGGTGAAAAACCCGCTGTCCGGCATTCGCGGGGCCGCGCAATTGCTGGAAAGCAGCGTCAGCGAAGCCGACCGCGAATTGACCGTGCTGATCCGCGATGAGGCCGACCGGATTCGCGCCCTGGTCGACCGCATGGAGATTTTCGGTGAGAAGCCGATTGAGCGCGGCCCGGTGAACATCCACCGCGTGCTGGAACATGTGCGGCGGCTGGCGCAAAGCGGGTTCGCCGCGAAAATTCGCATTCACGAAATCTACGACCCATCGTTGCCGCCGGTGCATGGCAACCGCGACCAATTGGTTCAGGTGGCGCTGAATCTGGTGAAAAATGCGGCAGAATCAATTTCTGGCGCGACGATGAGCAGTGGCGAGATCACGCTGTTAACTGGATTTCAGCACGGCGTACGGCTCGCGGTGCCGGGTTCGGACCAGCGTTTGCACCTGCCGCTGTTGGTGGCGGTGCGCGATAACGGCCCCGGCATCCCGGAAGATATCCGCGACAACCTGTTCGATCCGTTCATCAGCACCAAGCCATCGGGCAGCGGCCTAGGGCTTGCACTGGTCGCCAAGATCGTCAGCGACCATGGCGGGCTGATCGAGGTGGATAGCCGGCCAGGCCGGACGGAGTTCCGGCTGCATTTGCCGGTGGTGCACGACGACGGCGAAAGTATTTGATTGCATGAATCCCCCGACCATTCTGATCGCCGATGACGACCGTTCGATCCGCACCGTCCTGACCCAGGCGCTTGGCCGCTCGGGCTATCAGGTGCGCAGCACCTCCAACGCCGCCACGCTGTGGCGCTGGGTGGAGGAGGGCGAGGGCGATCTGGTGATCACCGACGTGGTGATGCCGGACGAAAACGGGCTGGACCTGATCCCGCGCATCCGCCGTATCCGCCCCGATTTGCGGGTGATCGTGATGAGTGCCCAATCCACCCTGATGACAGCGGTGAAGGCCGCCCAGCGCGGCGCGTTCGAATACCTGCCCAAGCCGTTCGATTTGCAGGAATTGTTGAATGTGGTCGGCCGCGCCCTGGCCGGCCCGGTGCCCATGCCGCCGGCCGCGCCGGCCGCGCCGCGTGACACCGAGGAAAAGCTGCCGCTGATCGGGCGCAGCCCGGCGATGCAGGAAATCTACCGCACCATCGCCCGGCTGACCAACGCCGACCTGACCGTGATGATCAACGGCGAGAGCGGCACCGGCAAGGAACTGGTGGCGCGCGCGCTGCACGATTACGGCCGGCGGCGCGGCGGCGCGTTCGTGGCGATCAACATGGCGGCGATCCCGCGCGAGTTGATCGAAAGCGAGTTGTTCGGCCATGAGCGCGGCGCCTTCACCGGGGCCACCAACCGCAACCAGGGCCGTTTCGAGCAGGCCAACGGCGGCACGCTGTTCCTCGACGAAATCGGCGACATGCCGCCGGAAGCGCAAACCCGGCTATTGCGGGTGTTGCAGGAAGGCGAGTTCACCACCGTCGGCGGGCGTCAGCCGATCCGCGCCAATGTGCGCATCATCGCCGCCACCCACCGCGATCTGCGCCAGTCGATCCGCCAGGGCGTGTTCCGCGAGGATTTGTTCTACCGCCTGAATGTGGTGCCGATCCGCCTGCCGTCGCTGCGCGAGCGGACCGAGGACGTAGCCGATCTGGCGCGCCACTTCCTCGACCGCGCCCGCGCCGATGGGCTGCCCGCGAAGTCGCTGGATCAATCGGCGGTGGATGCGCTGCGCGCCTATCGCTGGCCGGGCAATGTGCGCGAACTGGAAAACCTGATGCGCCGCTTGGCGGCGCTGTGCCCCGATGAAGTGATCGGCGCTGGCAGCATCCAAAGCGAACTGACCGATTCCGAGCCGCCGGTGCAGATGGGCAACGCGCCGGCTGAGAGTAGCGGGGCGGCAGAGCCCCTGGCGCGCGCGGTGGAGCGGCATATCAAGCAGTTCCTCGCAGCGCACCGCGACGGCATGGCGCCGTCCGACATCTATGACCGCGTGCTGGCCGAAGTGGAGCGCCCGCTGATCCAGATGACGCTGGCGGCGACGCGCGGCAACCAAATCAAGGCCGCAGCGATGCTCGGCCTTAATCGCAACACATTGCGCAAGAAGATTCGCGACCTGGAGATTCCGGTGGTCAGGGGCATCGCCTGATCCGCACCGGACGGATCGCCACCGGGCCGGGGGAATAACGGCAGGAATGAACGCGCCGTTCAAATGGCGGAGCTTGGCGATAACCGCCGGCATGTCGAGCAGGCGGCCGCTGCCGCGCCTGCGTTTGCGCCAGATCGTCGATCTGGTGCTTGGCAAAGTTGTGACGCTGATCCTGGCGTCGTTCGCGCTATTGCTCGGGCTGGCGACGTTCGTGCTGCTGGCGGGCGGCATGAAGCTGGGCCAGCAACCGAACGTGGCATTTGGCATGGTGCTGGCCAATGTCGTGGTGCTGCTGGCGCTGGGCGCGGTGCTGGCGGGGCGGCTGACGCGGGTCTGGGTGGAGCGGCGGCGCGGCTCAGCCGGGTCGCGGCTGCATGTGCGGTTGGTGTTTCTGTTCAGCGTGGTGGCGGTGACGCCCGCGATTGCGGTGGCGGTGTTTGCCACGTTCTTCTTCGATCTCGGCATCCAGTCCTGGTTCAACGACCGGGTTCGCACCGCGTTGCAGGAAAGCCTGCAAGTCAGCCGGGGCTATCTGGAGGAGCATCGCAACAACATCCGTGCCGATGCGCTGGGCATGGCCAACGATCTGGCGCGCGCCGGGCCGCTGCTGGCCGACGATCCCAACGCATTCGGCGAAGTGCTGGCCACCCAGACCGCGCTGCGCGGGCTGACCGACGCGATTATTTTCGAACCCACGACCGGGCAGGTGATGGCCTCGGCGGGATTGATGGCGGGCTTCGGCGTGGCGCCGCCGCCTGCTTGGGCGACCCAGCAGGCGCGCAGCGGCGACGTGGTGGTGCTGGGCAGCGACGACAGCACGCGGGTGCGCGCGATGGTGCTGTTGGATGCCACCCCGGCGCTGATGCTGTTGATCGGCCGCCCGGTCGATCCGCAAATCCTCGATCACATGAAGCGCACCGAGACGGCGGTGGCCGAATATAACCGGCTGGATCAGAACCGCTTCGGATTGCAGATCACGCTGGCGCTGATCTTCGCGCTGGTGGCGCTGCTGGTGCTGCTGGCGGCGGTGCTGATTGGCTTGGTGCTGGCCAATCAAATTGCCCGCCCGATTGGGCGGCTGATCATGGCGGCCGAGCGGGTGCGGGCAGGCGACTTGGCGGTGCGCGTGCCCGAAGCCGCCACCGGCGACGAAGTGGCTGGGCTGTCGCGCGCGTTCAACAGGATGACTGGCCAGTTGGCGGCGCAGCGCAGCGAATTGATGGATGCCTACAGCCAGATCGACAGCCGCCGCCGGTTTACCGAGGCAGTGCTGTCCGGCGTCTCGGCGGGCGTGATCGGGTTGGACGAGCAAGGCCGGGTTGAATTGCCTAACCGAACGGCGAGCCAGCTTCTGGGGTTGGACTTGCTCGGGACGGTCGGGCAGCGGCTGGCCGAGGTGGTGCCGGAATTCGCCGAATTGCTCGGCAAGGCCTTCGAGTCGCCGGATCGCGCCTACACTGCCGAGGTGCAAATCGGCCCGCCGAGCCGGCGGCGGACGCTGCTGGTGCGCGTTGGCGCGGATCGCAAGGCGCTGCGCGGCGACGTGGTCGCCGAGGAAGCAGCCGACCGTGCTTTCGGCTTCGTGGCCACGTTCGATGATATCACCGAGTTGCAATCGGCTCAGCGCAAAGCGGCATGGGCGGATGTGGCGCGGCGCATCGCGCACGAGATTAAGAACCCGCTGACCCCAATCCAACTTTCGGCCGAACGGCTCAAGCGGAAATTTTCCCGCGAAATCACCTCCGATCCTGAGACATTCATTCAGTGCGCCGACACCATCGTGCGCCACGTCGGCGATATCGGCCGGATGGTCGATGAGTTTTCGGCTTTTGCGCGCATGCCGCAGCCGGTGATCAAGCCCGAGGATGTGGGCCGGGTGGCGCGTGAGGCGCTGGTGCTGCAACGCACGGCGCACCCGGAAATCGGCTACACGACCAGCTTGCCGGATCGTGGGCCAATCGCGCCGTGCGACCGGCGATTGTTGGGCCAGGCGCTCACCAATCTGCTGCAAAACGCCGCCGATGCGGTGGCGATGCGGCCGGGGGCCGGGCGCATCGAGGTGTCGCTGGAAGTCGGCGCCGACGAGGTGGCGATCGTGGTGCGCGATGACGGGATAGGTTTGCCCGCGCAGGATCGCGCCAAGCTGACCGAGCCGTACGTGACGCATAAGCCAAAGGGTACCGGCCTTGGTCTTGCCATCGTCAAGAAGATCATGGAGGACCATGGTGGCCGCGTGGTGCTGGAAGACCGGACCAGCCGGCCGAGCATGGCCGAGTTAGTCGCAGATTCACTTGCGGGTGAGGGGCCAGGAACGGTGGCGACGTTGGTGCTGCCGCTAGGGATACAGTAATGGCGCATGAGATTCTGATCGTCGACGACGAGCCGGATATCCGGATGCTGGTAGAGGGAATCCTCCGCGACGAAGGCTACGAGACGCGGCAGGCAGGCGACTCGGATGCGGCTATCGCGGCATTCCGGCTGCGGCGGCCGTCGCTGGTGATCCTCGACGTGTGGCTGCAAGGCTCCAAGCTCGACGGGCTGGGCATTCTGCAATCCCTCAGCCAGGAATCGCCGCGCGTGCCTGCGGTGATGATCTCTGGCCATGGCAACATCGAAACCGCTGTGACCGCCATTCAGCACGGCGCGTACGATTTCATCGAAAAACCTTTCCAGTCCGACCGGCTGCTGCTGGTGGTGCGCCGGGCGCTGGAAGCGGCACAGTTGGAGCGCGAGAACGCCGAGTTGCGGCTGCGCGCCGGGGCGGAAACCGAACTGACCGGCGCCGGGCCGGCGATTTCGCAGCTGCGGGCGATGGTCGATAAAGTCGCTCCGACCGGATCGCGCGTGCTGATCCATGGCCCAGCCGGGTGCGGCAAGGAAGTGGTGGCGCGGTTGATCCACAATCGCTCGCGCCGTGCCGAAGGGCCGTTCGTGGCGCTGAACTGCGCCACGCTCAATCCGGCGCGCTTCGAGGAAGAATTATTCGGCGTCGAGGCGGGCAGCGACCCGCAAGCGCATCCGCGCCGCGCTGGCGTGCTGGAACGCGCGCATGGCGGCACGCTGCTGCTGGACGAAGTGTCCGACATGCCGCTGGAAACCCAGGGCAAAATTGTCCGCGCGTTGCAGGATCAGGCGTTCGAGCGGCTCGGCGGCTCGCAGCGGGTCAAGGTGGATGTGCGGGTGCTGTCCACGACCAATCGCGATTTGCAGTCCGAGATCGGCGCCGGGCGGTTCCGCGAAGATTTATACTACCGCCTCGCCGTGGTGCCGCTGCGGGTGCCCGCATTGCGCGACCGGCGCGAGGACATCCCCGCGCTCGCCTCGCAGTTTTTGCAACGTTCAGCCGACTCGGCCGGCATTCCAGGCCGCGAATTGTCGACCGATGCGCTAACCGCGCTGCAAGCCTACGAGTGGCCGGGCAATGTGCGGCAACTGCGCAACCTGATGGATTGGCTGCTGATCATGGCACCGGGCAGCCCGGCCGACCCGATCCGCGCCGATATGCTGCCGCCGGAAATCAGTGCGGCCGCCCCGGCGCTGTTCAACGCCGACCCGTCCGCCGACATCATGGCGCTGCCGCTGCGTGAGGCGCGGGATTTGTTCGAAACCCAGTATCTACAGGCGCAATTGCTGCGCTTCGGCGGCAATATCAGCCGCACCGCTGGCTTTGTCGGCATGGAGCGCAGCGCGCTGCACCGCAAGCTGAAGCAGCTCGGCGTCGGCTCGGACGACCGTGGCCCCTGAGATGCAACGCTAGAGCAGCGCCCGCTCGGTGCGCCACGCGGCGACGACGCCCAACACCACGGCGGCAACCGGAGCGGGCGCAGCTTCCAGGGTAATATGCTGGGGCGTATCGGCCGGCAGCATGGCGGCCAAGCCCGCGATGACAACGGGCGTTTCGAAGGCGAAGACCCGGTCGATCCAAGCGGCATCGGTCCCGGTGGCAGCACCTTTTGCCACCAGATCGAACGCGCCCAGCGCCAGCCCGGATGCTTGGCACAGCAACAGATTGCCTTGCATGAAGCGGGCAACGAACGCGTGGCGCAGGTTCGGCGGCAATAGCAGCGGGGCCGTGGCAACCTGTTCGGCAAGTAGATGGATCACCGCCCGCTCGCGATCATCCGGCCGCCGTGCGATGCGGTTGCCGTAGAACATCATCAGCGACTGAAATGCGTTCCAGCGCTCGTTGACCGGCGGGGCGACCGGCGTGCCGGACAGCGCGATGTGCGCAAACTGCCAGCCCATGAAATCGGCCACGATGCCGCCGGTGCCGGAGCCGGGGTAAGCGCGCAGGGCCAGTTGCGCCGGGGCGAGCGCGGACGCGCTGCGCCGGATCTGGTCATAGTCGAATTGAAACCGCCACTCTCGCACCGCAAGCTCGCCGTGGGTCAGGATCTGTTGCGCCACCAGGGCGGCTTCTTCACCGCAGCCGTGGCCGAGATTCTCGATGAACAGGCCTTCGGCGTAGGTGATCTGGTCGCGCAGATACAGCACGACAATGAACTGCCGGTCCTGCAGCTTCGGGTGGTGCAGCAGCGGTGCAAGGCGCGCTGGCGCGGCGAGGCAGGACTCGAAATCCTCGCTGCTGACGATGGCGTCACCGGAAAATGCGGCGATTTCCTCGGCCAATTCGGCCACGCCGCCCAGCGAGCGGTCGAACCGGCGGTCGCGGGCGAGCTCCCAGGCGATGTTGTGATGCCCGCCGCCGAAGCGTTCGATCCGCCCGGCCGATGGCACCAAAACGCCCGCGCTGCGCAGGCCGTCCGTTGCGGCGGTGAGAAAGTGCTGAAGCGCCGTGGTGCCGGTTTTGTGCAGGCCGCAGTGCAGGATGATGCGGTATGGCATCAGAACCGCGCGATCAGCACGACGCCGGCGGCCATAATCAGCACGCCCAGAATGCGCAGCGGCGAGGCGTTGTGCTGCGGCAGGTGCAGCGCGCCAAAATGGTCGAGCGCCAGGGCCGCCGTTATTTGTCCGGTCACGGCGAGGCTCATGTATGTCGCCGCCCCCAAGCGGGGCGCGACGAGCGGTTGGCTGCTGAGATAGATCGCGCCGCAGACCCCGGCCGGCCACGCCCACCAGGGCACCAGCGCCGCCCGTCCGGCTCCCGGCAGGCTCAGTTGGCCGCAAGCCAGCCCAACCGCGACGATGAACACCGCACTGCCGCTGAGGCTGATCAGCACCACCAGTAACGGGCTGCCGAACGCGCGGTTCAAGGCGCCGTTGAAGGCGGCTTGCACCGGCAGCAGCGACGCGGCGAACAGTGTGAAGGCGACGGGCCACCAATTCATCGGACAAGCTTATACAGGACCATGCTGCCGCGCAGTTACGGCATGGCAACGCCACACAGCCATGCAGACTGGGGGCAGCACGCAGCGCGACGTGGTGGTATCATTGCTTTTCAACTGCCGTCCTGGGGGCACGATGTCGTGTTCTTGCATAGGGACGGTTTGAGACTAAGCTGGAGCGGAATCCTGGTTGCCAAGCAACAGGAGGCGTTCCGGACGCGCTGAATCAAAGGCAAGAAAAAGGATCACCTCGTGGCGAACGAGAAGTCGCAGAACGTTCAGGACGTATTCCTGAATCATGTGCGCAAGAACAAAACTCCGGTCACCGTGTTTTTGGTGAACGGCGTGAAACTACAGGGCATTATCACTTGGTTTGATAATTTCTCGGTGCTGCTGCGCCGCGATGGTCATACCCAGTTGGTGTACAAGCACGCCATCAGCACAGTGATGCCGGGCGCGCCCATTCAGTTGTTCGATGGTGCGAAGCCGGAAGGCTCGTCCACCACTCTGACGATCACCCCACGGGAGACTCCGGCTGCACTCGGAAGCTAACGGAACGGCCGCCGCCCCGCGCACGCGCGGGGGCGGCACGGCTGCACCAACCCGAGCGGCGGTGATTCTGCCGTGGGAACGCGAGCGGATCGGCGAAGCGAACCGTGCCGCCGAAGCCCGACTCGCCGAAGCGGTCGGGCTAACCGCCTCAATCGGGCTGGCCGTCGTTCATAGCGCCATCATCCCCTTACGCGGGCGCAAGCCAGCGACTCTGCTTGGCGAAGGCCAGATGGAGACGCAAGGGGCCGCCCTGAAAGAGCAGGGTGTCGAAGTCGCGGTGATCGACGCGCAGTTGTCGCCAGTACAGCAGCGCAATTTGGAAAAAAATTGGGGTTGCAAGGTTATCGACCGGACTGGCCTGATTCTGGACATTTTTGGCGAGCGGGCGCGCACCAAGGAAGGCGCGCTGCAAGTCGAACTGGCGCATCTAGACTATCAGCGCAGCCGTCTCGTGCGGTCCTGGACCCACCTTGAACGCCAGCGCGGCGGTTTCGGCTTCCTCGGCGGCCCTGGCGAGACGCAGATCGAGGCTGACCGGCGCTTGATCGGCGACCGCATCGTGCGGTTGAAGAAGGAACTGGAGCAGGTGCGGCGCACGCGCCATCTGCATCGCAGCGCCCGCAAACGCGTGCCGTTCCCGGTGGTGGCTCTGGTCGGCTACACCAACGCCGGCAAATCGACGCTGTTCAACACCATGACCGGCGCTGAAGTGATGGCGAAAGACCAGTTGTTCGCCACGCTGGACCCGACCATGCGCGGGCTGCGGCTGCCGTCTGGCAGGCGGACCATTCTGTCCGACACCGTGGGCTTTATCAGCGAGTTGCCGACCGAATTGGTCGCAGCGTTCCGCGCCACGCTGGAAGAAGTCGCCGAAGCGGATGTGATCTTGCACGTGCGGGACATCTCGCACCCGGACAGCGCTGCCCAGCGCGGCGATGTGCTGACCGTGCTGGAAGGTATGGTCGAAGACGGCGTACTCGACCCGGCATGGCAGTCGCGCTGCATCGAGGTGCTGAACAAAGCCGACCTGCTTGGCGGCGTGGCCGCGGTGCCGCCGCGCGGCGATGCGGTGGTGGTCTCGGCGGTGACCGGCGAAGGGCTGGAAGCGTTGCAGGCGGCCATCGACCGGCGCATTGCCGAGGGTATGGAGATCGCTGAATACGACCTTGTGCCGTCGGACGGGGCGCGGTTGGCCTGGCTGTACCAGCATGGCGAGGTGATCGGGCGCGACGATGCCGAGGAGGCGATCCATGTGCGGGTGCGCCTGCTGCCCGCCGACCGGGCGCGGTTCGAGCAGCCGGGGCGGGGTTAGCCCAGCCCTGAGTTGGTGTACGCCGCAAGCAACGGCGCAGCGAAGCCGAGGCTTTCCAAGTGAATGCCGTCGTCCGGACCCAGTTGTATCGGTCGCGCCGGCCAATTGCCATCCGCACCGCGCCGCAGCAGTTCAGCGCCGATCCGGCTGGTATGCAGCACGAGAATTTCCATCACCGACGGGATTGTGCAGTACGCCCAGATATTAGCGCGCGTTTGCGCTTCGTTGGACGGCGACAGAATCTCGATGAGCACGACCGGATTGCTGAGGGCAAT
This sequence comes from Rhodospirillales bacterium, assembly GCA_025359905.1. Taxonomy (GTDB): domain Bacteria; phylum Pseudomonadota; class Alphaproteobacteria; order Acetobacterales; family Acetobacteraceae; genus CAIPHQ01. Next base: position 58,477 of record JANYDF010000078.1, on the reverse strand, counting down.
GCCATCGGTCTCTGCAGAGCAGGTGACTCCAATATCCGGGATCAACATGTTCGTGTCGGCTCGAACTCGCGGCACGACGCCGGGGGCAATCACGGCGCGGCAAGACCCAGCTTGCCGGTCGAGGTGCCCGGTGAGCAGGTAGCTGAGCCGAGACTGAATGCTGCCGTGCCGGATCGATGCTGGCGCCATCATCTCCGGCTCGCCGTCGCGCAACTGCCATAGCTGGCCGCTGCCATCCTCCGGGTCCCATTCCAGGAACTCGGGGACGGTCATGTGACGGGGCGGCATTCTCAGCGCGGCTACCATGCGCGGAACATAGCGCGATCATCGGACTGGACCAACAACCATCGCTTGCCCAGGCGCCGTCGCCCGGCCACCATCCGCCGCATGACGATATTTTCCGCTGCTGACCTCGCCGATCTCGGAACCATTCTGCGCGACGCCGCTCGTGCCGAAGTATTGCCGCGATTCCGCAACCTGCTGGACGGGGAGGTGCGCACCAAAAGCGGCCCGCTCGATCTGGTCACCGAGGCCGATGAGGCCGCCGAGCGGGTGATCACCGCCGGGTTAGTGCGCCGTTTCCCTGGCTGTGTGGTGGTGGGCGAGGAAGCTGCCTCGGCCGATCCGGAATTGCTGGGGGCATTGGCCGGGGCGGACTTGTCGTTCGTGGTCGATCCGATCGACGGCACCGCGAACTATGCCTCGGGCCTGCCGCTGTTCGGCACGATGGCGGCGGCGATTGTGCGCGGCGAGATCGTCGCTGCGGCGATCCATGACCCGATGGGCGATGACACCGCCTTCGCGCTGCGCGGCGAGGGCGCCTGGATGCAGACGGTCGACGGCAACCGGCAGGACTTGCGTGTGGCGGCCCCGGCCGCGCCGGACTTGATGACCGGCTGTGTGGGCTGGCGCTACTTGCCGCAACCGCAGCGCGCCGCCGTGTGCGGCAATCTGCACAAGGTGGCGGCCAGTTGGGATTTTCGCTGCGCCGCGCATCAATACCGCCTGGCCGCTGCCGGACAGTGCCACTTCTTGACCTTCTACCGCCTGATGCCGTGGGACCATGCGCCGGGCTGGCTGTTGCACCAGGAAGCGGGCGGGTATTCGGCACGCTTCGATGGCTCGCCCTACAGTCCAACCAGCACCGGCGGCGGGCTGATCTGCACGACGGATGAAGCCAGCTTCCACGCGCTGCGCGACGTGTTGTTCGCATGAGCCCGGTCGCCATCGTCACCGGCGGCTCGCGCGGCATCGGCCGTGGCATCGCGCTGCGGCTGGCCGCAGATGGCGCTGCGGTGGCGGTGGCGTATGCCACGCGCGCTACGGAGGCGCAGGGCGTGGTGGACGCCATCCGCGCAGCGGGTGGGCGTGCGATGGCGATTGCCGCCGACGTGGCGCGCGAGGACGATGTGCGGCATTTATTCGCGGCAACGTCTACCGCGTTCGGGCCGCCCAGTATCGTGGTGGCAAACGCCGGGGTGCTGACCAGCGGTACGCTGGCCGAAGCCACTGCCGCCGACTTCGACGCCTGCTTTTCTGTCAACACGCGCGGCGCTTTCTTCACGCTGGCCGAAGCGGCGCGGCGGGTGCGCGACGGCGGGCGGATCGTGGCGATTTCCACCAATTTGACGCTGCAGGTATTCCCCGGCTACGGGCTGTACGCTGCCAGCAAGGCGGCGGTGGAGCAGTTTGTCCGCGTGCTGGCGCGCGAAGTGGGCGGGCGCGGCATCACGGTCAATGCCGTCGCACCGGGCGCCACCGACACGGATATGATGTCCGACGCCACCCGCCAGCATGCGCCCAGCATCACGCCACTGGGGCGGGTCGGGCAACCGGCCGACATTGCCGACGCGGTTGCTTTTCTCGCCTCCGATCAAGGCCGGTGGGTCACCGGCCAAGTGATCGGCGTGAATGGCGGCATGGTGTAGCGATCAGGTGAAGTCCTGCGCCTCGCGGTTGCGCACCAACTGCGACAGCGCCACGGCCAGCACCAAGCCGCCGCCGTAGAACAGGTTCTGCACGAAGGTTTGAATGCCCAGAATGGTCAGGCCGGTGATGCCGATGACCAGGAAGTACACCGCGACCAACGAGCCCCAGGGATTGAAGCGGCCCGGCGAAACGCTGGTGGCGCCCAAGAACGCTGCGGCAAAGCCCGGCAGCATGAACGTCAGGCCCGAGAGCGGGTCCGCCGCGCCGATGGTGCCCGCATACATGACGCCGGATGCGGCGGACAGTACGCCGGAGGTGATCAGGCTGAACATCCGCACGCGGTCGACCCGGATGCCGGACAGCCGCGCCACTTCGCGGCCGCGCCCGACGAACAACAGGCGGCGGCCAGCCGTCGTGTAGCCGAAGAAGTACCAAATCACCGCGCAGAGTGCCACGGCATAGTAAAACGCCAGCGGGATGCCGAACACACGCCGCACGACCACCCACTCGACAAGAGCGTCGTCAAGACCGCTGATGGTCATCGAACCGCTCATCCACAACACCAAACCGTTGACGAATGTGCCGGTTCCGAGTGTTACGATGAGCGAGGGAATGCGGAAATACAGGATGAACCACGCATTCAGCGCGCCCAGAATCGCACCGGCCAGCAATGCCACGCCGATCGAAGGCAACAGTTCCACACCCATCTGCGCATTCAGCACGGCGATGATCATCGCCGACAGCGTCAGCATGCTGGCCACCGACAGGTCGAAGTCGCCTGCGGTGAGCGGGATGATCAGCGCCATGGTCAGCACCACCAGCACGGCCTGCGAGCCGAGCATGGTGGAGATGTTGCCCCATGACAGGAACGATTCGGGGCGCAGCGCGCCGAACACTGCGCCGAGCAAAATGAGCGCGAACACCAAGGCGTAAGCTTCGAGGAAGCGCACCCAGTTGAACTTGCGGGCCGTGCTGGCGGGTGCTGTGGCAGATGGGGCTTGCGTCATGACGTGGCGGCACCCTGTCGTTTGGCGTGATCGGCTGAGGCTGTGGTTTGGCTCGCGCCGCGTACGCATTGCTCGGCAATATTGCCCTTGGTGATGGCGCTGCCTTGCAACTCGGCGATAATTACTCCGCGGGCGAAGATCAGCACGCGGTCGCAGATTTGCGCCAACTGCTCGAAATCGGTGCTCGCAACCAGCACGGAAATGCCCCGCCCGGCCGCCTCGGATAGCGCGCCGTACAGATGCTGCCGCGCGCCGACGTCCACCCCTTGCGTTGGCTCATCGAGCAGCAGCAGCTTCGGCTCGGTCTGCAGCCACTTGGCCATCAGCACTTTCTGCTGATTGCCGCCGGACAGGGAGGCCAGTTTCATTTCCGGCTTGTTGGGCCGTACTTGATAATTGGTGCCGAGTTGCATCGCGCGGCTGAAGATGCCGGGCCAATCCAGCAGCAAGCGACGGAATTCATCGAGCACCGGCAGAGAAACATTGTCGGCAATCGACAGCGCCCCAACCCCGGCCGCCCCAAGCCGGTCCGACGGCAGCAGCGCAATGCCCGCATCCAGTGCGGCAGGCGGCGACATATGGTGCAACTGGGCTTCTTGCCCACTCGGCAAACGGATTGTGCCGCTGCTGGCCGGGCGGGCGCCGTAGATTTGATACGGCAGGTCGTCGAAGCCCGAGCCGATCAAGCCGGCAAGGCCGAGGATTTCGCCCTGGTGAATGTCGACCGACACATCGCGCAGCGAGCCGCCAGTGACATTGCGGACACCGACTGTCACGGGGCGGCCCGACATATCCTTGGGTGTGGTGTGGAACAGATCGACGCGGCGGCCGACAATGAGCTCAACGAAATCGTCGTGCGTGGCGCCCTTGCTATCCAGGGTGCCAGCCAGAACGCCGTCGCGCAGCACGGTGGCGCGGTCGGTGATGTCCATGATCTCGTCCACGTCATGCGAGACGAAGATAACCGCCGCACCTTCGCGCACGATGGCGCGCACGAGGCTGAACAATTGATCGACGCCGGTTTTCGGCAAGAATGGAGTAGGTTCGTCGAGCACCAGAATGCCCGCATGGTCGCGGCCTTGCGCCTGCACTGATTCAAACGCGCGCACGATGGCCACCAGCGCGCGCTCGACCTGCGGCAAATCGGCAATGCGCGCCGCCGGGTCGATATCGAGGCCGAAGCGGGCGAACACCTCGCGGGCGCGGTCACGTTCGCGCCGCCAGTTCATCCACCAGCGGGTCTCGCTGGCGATGGCGTTCATGCGGAGGTTTTCCAGCACGGTGAGCGACGGCACCAAGCCAAGATGCTGATGCACAAAGGCAAGTCCGAGTTTCTCGGTGGTCCCGGCTGGGACCGGCAGCGGCACGCCCTCGCCATGGATGAGCAGTTCGCCGCCGGGTTCCGGCACGTGATAGCCAGATAGGATCTTGATGAGCGTGGACTTGCCGGAGCCATTTTGCCCCAGCAAGCCCAGCACTTCGCCCGGCATAACGTCGAGCGACACGTCGTTCAAAGCCAGTGCGCCGCCGAAGCGCTTGGAGAAGTGCCGCAGCGATAGTGCCGGGGCTTCCCCCGGCACGCTGCGCTTCGGAGGCGCGTTGCTCACTTCACCATCCACAGCTTGTCGTAGCCTGCGACGTGCTGGTCGCCGTAGCCACGATCGTAGTCGGCCGGGGTGCCGGCGTTCTTGGCATTGCTGCTGTCGAACAGATAGAACGGCACATACAATGCGGTGTAGGTCTTCAGGCCGCACATGTCGCGCATGTAGCCATCCAGGATCGAACGCGCGATCCAGCCGAGGCTTTCGCCCACGTCCATCTCGACGTTGCCCTTCTGGATCAGGTCGATCACGAACGGCGTGCCGTTGAAGGTGGCGATCTTGACGTCCTTGCGGCCGGTGATGGTCAACGCCGGCACCACGAACTGCGACATGCTGTCATAGATCGGGATGATGTAGTTGATCGTCGGATCGGCGATCAGTGCCGATTGCACGCCGATCTTGATCTTTGTCGACCACTCCGGCACCGGCGCGTTGATGTAGGTGAACTTGCAGTTCGCACCGCAGATGTTCTTCAGCCCGTCGGTGATGCCTTTGACGAACGGCGCGGTCGGGATGATTTCGTCGGAGCCGACGATCACCGCATTGACCTTGCCGCCGGTCTTCACCGTCACCCAGCTCGCCAGCAGCGTGCCGACATCGTGATACGGGACCTGCATCGAAAGATCGACGCTGGGGTCAGGGGTTTGGATGGTGTCGTACAGATGCGACGTATAAATCTTGATGCCGGCCTTCTTGGCCTGGGCGATCTGCGGGCCGAGCACCTGCGGATTGACGCCGCCCATCAGATCGACGGCGTCGTAATGATTGTTGATGGCGAATTCCATGCCCTGCACCCACTGCGTGGGCTGAGCCTGGTTTTCCCATTCCTTCACTTCGAAGCCGAGTTCTTTGCCGACGGCGATTTCAGCAAGCGCGATGTTCTTGGTGAACGGGTTGGCGCTCGACACCGGCATGGTGAGGAGCTTCTTGCCCTTCATGCATTTTTTTGCGTCGAACGGCTCAGCGGGTGGCGTGAATGTGGGCAGCACGCTGTGTGCTGCGATCAGCGCCTTGGCGCCCTCGATATCGGGTGTTGCGGCATAGCCGGTATTGGCGGCCAGCAGCGCAGCGGCGCCCCCAGCAAGCGAGAGCAGCATCGTCCGGTATGATATCATGTGAACCCCACTCTGTGTTGCGGCGCGTTCGCCGAGGTCTCGGGCCGTAAGGCGTAGGCGTCTCCCAGCAAAAGCTGTGCCGGGCACAACGGGAACCGCAAAGCGGTCACGCAGCAGCCGGACGTCGCAAATGCCAGTCGGTTGCGCACTGCCAAGCGCGGCCAGCGCGCAGCAGCACGGACTCATTGCCCCAGGCGGCTTCCATCAACGCACCGATGGGCAGCCCCGTCGAGGTAAAGCCGCACGGGACCGAAAGCCCGGGTAACCCCGCCAGCGCACCCCCATAAGTAAAGCGTGTGGCGTGACGGGTGGAATCTTCCAAATGGGCGCCGTCCTCAATGGGGGGAGCGGCAAATGGTGAGCCTGGGTACAACAGAATATCGATTTCGCCGAACAACGCGCGCAGTGTCCGCCGCCACTCGGCGCGGAATCGCTCGGCGGCGGCGTAGTCTACGCCGCTGCGGTCGCGGCCCTTGATCATTCGCTGCCGGACCTGCACGGAAAAGTCATCGGCGCGCTCATCCAACGCCCGCGCATGAACTTCGCAGGCATCCGGCAAGATGATCGTGGTGGCGTAGCGGTGAGCCACCTCCGCCCCCAGCAGGTCGACGGCTACAATTTTTGCGCCGGCTTCGCCCAGAGTTTGGGCAAGGTTGCGCACGGCTTGGGCAATCTCCGGGTCGATATCGTCGAAATAGAAATGCCGCGGCACGCCGATGCGCAGGCCGCCGACGCTGGCGGACAACGACAGGATATCGGCTGCCAGCGGCATATCGGCCGAGGTTGGGTCGAGCGGGTCGTGGCCGGCCATCGTCACCAGCATCCGCGCCACGTCATCGACGCTGCGCGCCATCGGGCCGATCGTGTCGAACGAAGCGCTCACCGGCAGCGCACCGCGATTGGAGACGCGGCCATGGGTGGGACGCAAGCCGGTGATGCCGCAAAATGTGGCAGGCATGCGCACCGAACCGCCAGTGTCGGTACCGAGCGCGCCTTCGCACAACCCGAGCGCCACGGCGACGGCGGAACCGCCGCTGGAGCCGCCCGGCACATGTGCCGGATTCCACGGGTTGCGGACTTGCCCGCCAATCATATCCGTCGAGCGCACACCAAAGCACAGTTCCATCAACGATGCTTTGCCGACAATGATAGCCCCGGCGTTGCGCAACCGCTGTACCACCGGTGCATCTTCGTTAGGCACCCGGTCGGCAAACAAGCGCGAGCCGCAGGCTGTGCGGATGCCGGCGGTGTCGATGCTGTCCTTCACCGCGATCAGCATGCCATGCAGCAAGCCGAGCCATTGGCCGTCTTTGCGGGCGCGGTCGGCGGCCTCTGCGCTGCGCATAGCGCCTTCTGGGTCGAGCGTCACATAGGCGCGGTAAGTATCGTTGACCGCTGCGATGCGATCGTAGGTCGCTTGCAGCGCGCGGACCGCGGTCAACGGGCGAACTCGGCGTGGTGTTCGTTCCACCAATTCGCAATGTCCAAACGGCGCGTGAACCACACGCTGCCTTTGCCCAAGGCGTAGTCGAAGAACTCGCGCAGCGCGTGAATGCGGCTCGCTTGGCCGATCAGGCGCGGATGCAGGCCGATGGACATCATCTTCGGATGCGTATCTCCCTCGCGCCACAACTCGTCGAAGCCGCGCTTGAGGTTATCGACAAAGTCCTCTGGCCCGCCGTAGCCGGGCAGCAGCCCGAATTTGCCGTCGTTATAGGTGAACGAGTACGGCACAACGAGATGCTGCTTGCCCTGCACCGGCACATAGTACGGCAAATCGTCGTTGTAGATGTCGGAGTCGTAGACGAAGCCGCCTTCCTTCACCAACAGGTCGCGGGTGCGAACCGACGCGCCATAGCGGCAATACCAGCCGCGCGGGCGTTCGCCGCAGGTGTGCTCGATGGATTCAATGGCGCGCTGGATATGCTCGGCTTCCTCCGCGTCGGTCAGCTTCCACACTTCTTCCCAACGGTAGCCGTGGCAGCATGGCTCGTGCCCCGCTTCCTTGATCCAGGCGCCGACCTCGGGGTTTTGTTCCAGTGCGACCGCGCAGGCGTAGAACGTCGCAGGCATCTTGTATTCGGTGAGCAGCCGCTCCAGCCGCCAGATGCCGGCGCGCGAGCCGTATTCGAACACCGATTCGGCGGCCAGATCGCGGTACGCCGGGTCCATGCTGTAAATGACTTCGGTCAGCCCGTCGTTGCGGGCATCGCCTGCGCCATGCGAGTTTTCCGAGCCTTCTTCGTAGTTGATGACGATGTTGATCGCCACGCGGGCGCCGTTCGGCCAGCGCACGCGCGGGGCATGGCGGCCGTAGCCGACGAAGTCGCGCTTGGGGCCTGGAACGTCGATGAATTGGAATGGCTTGTAGGTCATCACGGCACTCCTGCCGCCGAAGGCGCGGCGTCCGGTTGCGGGGATTGCGCGACGCTTGCGATGTAGGCCAGCACATCATCGACCTTCATCACGTCGCCATAACTGCGGTCCATGTCGAACAGGCTGGTCGCATGCGACAGCGGCAGCCGGTCGAACACGGCTTCTTCTGGGATGACGGTGAAGAAATTGTACTGCTCGGAATCGATCACCGTGGCGCGCACGCAGTTCGACGTGCTGCCGCCGACGATGATGCAGGTGTCCACCCGCCGGTCGATCAGCAGCGACAGCAACGGCGTGCCGAAGAAGGCGCTTTTCTTTTTCTTATCCAGTACGATTTCGGTTGGCAGCGGTGTGAGATCGGGGACGATTTCAGCCCCGTGGCTGCCCCGAAAATACAGATTGGGGCCGCGCCCAACGCCCGCACCGATCTTGCGGTGAAACATGCCGACGTCGTCGTTGATTGGATCGACGATGAAGCGCGTAAAGAAAACCGGGATGCAAGCTGCGCGCGACGCGTGCAGCAACCGCTGCATTTGGTCCGTGGCGGCAAAGCCAACATCGCCGCAGGCCAGCGGGAACTTCTCGGCATTGTCATTGGCGCCGCGTGTGCCGGTCATATAGTTCTGCGCGTCGATGATAAGCAGTGCTGGGCGCGTGCCGACGCCGGCCCGCTGGCCCCAGCGGCCGCGCGAGAGCACCTCGCGGTCGGCTGCCGTCAGCATTTGGTCCCAACCAGCCATCAAATCACTCCTTTCTCGCGGAGCGCGACAATCTGGGCGGCCTGCATATGCAGCAGGCTGCCCAAGATATCGTCGGTGCTTGAACCTAGCGCCGGGCCCAGATGTTCAATGTTGCCGGGGGTCGCGGTCAAGCGTGGAACGACGTTCGGCACCACGATTTCACCGGCGCGCGGGTCTTGGATCGTTTTTAGGTTCTCGCGCGCCGCGTAATGCGGGTCTTGGAAAATCTGGTCGATCGACAGCAGCGGCCCGCACGGCACTTGTCCATCGGCGCACAGTGTCAGCGCCTCGTCCAGCGTGTGCCGCAGGGTCCACTCGCCAACCCAGGCGTCCACCGCCTCGCGCTCGGCTTCGCGCTGCTTGGTGGTGCCCCACTTGCCGGTGCCCGCCAGTTCGGGTTGCCCCGCGACCTCGGCAAAGCGGGCGAAGATCTTGTCGTTGGTGCAGGCAATGGCGATCCAGCGGCCATCCTGAGTCGGGTAGTGGCTGTGCGGCACCACGTTGACGGTGCCGGGGCCCATCCGCTCGCGGATTTTGCCGCGATAGGCGAAGGCCGGGGCCAACTCGTCGAGAATGCGGAAGATCGACTCATACAAGCCAATATCAACCACTTGGCCGACGCCGGTGCGTTCGGCCACGCGCAGCGCGAACAGCGCGCCCATCGCACCGAACATGCCGGACATATAGTCGGGCAGTGTGGCGCTGCCCGGCGTCACCGGCGGACGGTCAGGGTAGCCAGCCAGATACGACAAGCCGCCGAAAGCGTTGGCGATGCGGCCGAAGCCGGGGCGGTCGGAATAGGGGCCGGTCTGGCCGTAGGCGGAAATGCGCACCATCACCAGTTTTGGATTGATCGCGCGCAATTCGTCCCAGCCGACGCCCCATTCCTCCATCGTGTTGGGCTGGAAGTTCTCCACCAGAATGTCGGACTGGCGCACGAGGTCCTTCAGGATTGCCGCGCCTTCCGGTGTCCGCAAATCCAGCGTCAGCGACTTCTTGTTCCGCGATTCCGACATCCACGGCAGCGTGTCGCCGCCATCGGTCGCGGTGCCGAATTTGCGCAGCGGACAGCCGATTTTCGGCAATTCCACCTTGATCACTTCGGCGCCGAATTCGCCCAAGAACGTGGCGCAGGCCGGGCCCGCGATGAATGTCGCGCAGTCCAGCACACGGACGCCCTGCATGGGGGTGCCAAGTCCGAGGGTCATGCGGCGGACCTTTCCTGCCGGGCAGCGATCACGGCAGCCAACGCGATGATCGCTTGCGCCTTGATGACGATAGGGTAGTCGATGAACACGCCGTCCACCGCGATGGCGGCCGAGCCGCGCGCTTCAGCGGCGGCGAATTCGGCGATGACTTTGTGCGCGAATTGCACTTCGTCCGGATCAGGGCCGAACACGCGGTTGGCGACGGCAACCTGATCGGGATGGATGCAGACCTTGCCGCCATGGCCGAGGGCTGCGGCGATGCGGCAATCCTTTTCCAGCCCCACCTGATCGCGTACGTTCAGATACGGGCCATCGAGCGGCGCGCCCAATCCGGCGGCGCGCGCGTCGTAGACGATCTTGCCGCGGCCGTAGGCGAGAGCGGCCGTCAGGTCGCCGCGAATGGTCGGCAATGCCAGATCACGGCCAAGATCCCCGGAACCGAATGCGATAGCCAGAATGCGGGTCGAAGCGCGAGCGATCTCGCCGCCTGCCGCAATGCCAATGCAGGTTTCCACCAGCGGCAACACACGCACATGGCCGCGCGGCAGGCCGGCCTTGGCCTCGGCTTCGTCGAGCATGATGTCGAGACGGCGCAAATCCACCGCCGCCTCGGCCTTCGGCAGTACGATCACATCCAGTTCGGCGCACACGGTTTCCGCCACGTCGCCTGCGGTCAGCCCGGTGTCGAACGCGTTGACGCGGATGCAGCGCAGCGGGCCCGAAATACCGGCGAGCGCCGCGCGGGCGATCGGGCGTGCGGCGATTTTCTGGTCGCGCGCCACGGCGTCTTCCAGGTCCAGCACCACGGCGTCGGCCCCGGATGCCGACAGCTTGTTGGTTTTGCGCGGCTCATTCGCGGGCGCGAACAGCAGGCTGCGCAGCAACAGCGGGGCGTTCATGCTTGCCACGGGTCCATCACCATCCGACCAAAAAACGCGCGGCTTTCCATCAACTCATGCGCTGCTGCCGCTTGCGACAGCGGGAAATGCTTGTGGATTACCGCCTTGAGTTTGCCCGCCGCGACCAGCCCGAGCACTTCGCCGACCATGGCGCGCGTCGAACGGCCGCAGCCGTGCAGGCTGATGTGTTTGCGGAACAGCTCGATCATGTCGATGTCCACGTGCTCGCCGCCATGCGCGCCAACGCTGACGATGCGTCCGCCGAGCGCTGCTGCGGCGATGCTATCTTTCAGCCGGTCGCCGCCGACCATGTCGAGCACGATGTCGGCGCCTAGCCCGCCGGTCAGTGCCATCACCGCATCCGGTACGTTGGCGGTGCTGTAGTTGATGACCTCGTCCGCGCCGAGCGCGCGGGCGGCGGCGAACTTGCTGTCCTGGCCGGTGGTGGCGATCACCCGGGCTCCCGCCAGCTTGGCGATTTGGATGCCCGCCGAGCCGACGCCGCTGCCTGCCGCATTCACCAGCACTGTCTCGCCCGCGCGGAGTTTGCCGACTTCGATCAGCGCTTCCCAGGCAGTGGCCAGCGGCACTTGTGCGGCCACGGCTTCATCGAACGGCAAACCATCCGGTAGCCGGATCAAGTTGTTCTGCCGCACTTTGACGAATTGCGCGTAGCTGCCCCAGGTGGTGATGCCGAGCAACCCGGCGTTCAGGCAGATGTTTTCCAGGCCGCGCAGACAGTTGCGGCAGGTGCCGCACGACAGCACGAAGTGCGGGGCGACCCGGTCGCCGGGCTTATATTCGGTCACGCCGGGGCCCACCGCTTCGATGGTTCCGGCCGCATCGACGCCCATCACATGCGGAAACGTTTGCGCCAGCCCGAACAGGCCGCGCCGCAAATCGGTGTCGCAGTGGTTCAGACCAGTGGCACGGACTCGGATAACCACCTCGCCGAAATCCGGCACGGGGGTGGATACGTCCTCCCACAACAGGGTGTCGAATGCGCCGTATTCGCGCAGAACAATGGCTTTCACGCGGCCTCCCCAGAGTGCCTATCGGGCAATGCAAGACCGGATGAGGGGTTCCCTCATTGGCGCGGTCCTGCCATGCATGGACGATAAGTACGGACTTAAGGCTTGTCGAGATTTTCTTGCGCTGAAACGCGATTGCGTCAGAAGTTTGTGGCTGGGGTGCCCCGCTGCGGCTTCGCGCGGCGACGGAGGGTGTGATCGATCGGGTGGCGGATCAGGACGGCGAGGTCATGCCGCGCTACTTGCGCGTGGCGCAGCACTTGCGCGACGCGATCCATGCCGGTGAATTCCCGGTCGGCTCGCTGTTGCCCACCGAGGTGCAGCTTGCCGTGCGCTACGGAGTCAGCCGCCAGACGGTGCGCCAGGCCATCGGCCAGTTGCGCGACCGGGGCATGCTGTCGGCGCGCAAACGTATCGGCACACGGGTGGATGCGGCGGAGCCGGGGCGGCATTTTCGCTACGGATTTCAGTCGGTTGCCGATCTGCTCGATCTGGCGGCCGACACCGAAATGCTGGTCGATGACCGCGAATGGATCACCGCCAGCGGGCGGCTGACCGCGCAACTCGGCTGCCGACCCGGCGCGCGCTGGCTGAAACTCAGCGTGCGGCGGGTCGCACCCGGCGAATCGCGGCCGCTGTGCTGTGCCGAGGTCTATGTCGACCACCGGCTGGCCGGGCCGGTAGCGACGCAGGCCGTGTTCCGCACCGCGCTGTTCATGCTGCTGGAGCAGACGGCGGGCGAGCCGATCTTGGAAATCCGCCAGGAAATCGAGGCGACGGTGCTCGACGCCGTGCAGGCCGAGCGGCTCAGTGCACCCAAAGGTTCGCCCGCGTTGCGGATCATTCGCCGCTATCTCGGCACCGGGCACCGGCTGATGGAGGTCTCGGTCACCACGCTGCCGGCGGACCGCTTCGTCTACTCGCTGACCATCCAGCGCCGGCCGGCTGAAGCGGGCTGATCGAGCTCAGCGGCGCACCAGGATGTAGTCGATGGTGATATCCAGATCGGCCTCATTTTCCGGCGTGGTTGGCGGGAACGGCGGCAGCGTGGCGCCGCGAAACACCGCCTGCGCCCCGGCATCCAGCCATTGCGAGCCGGAGCGGCTTTCGATGTCCACCATCTCCACCTTGCCGTCGCGATTGACCTTGACGTGGACGACCACGGTGCCGTCCTCGCCGTCACGCGCCGCCTGCCTCGGATAGTACGAGTGTTGCAGCCACCATTCATGCAACTGCGCGATCCAGTCTTTCCCAACCTGCGCGCCGCGCACCCGGATATTGCCGTCGGTGCTGGATGCGCCGGGCGGCGGCGGTCCCGCTGCATCGCGCGCAGCGCTGCCGAGCGCGAGATCGGCCGCGCCGGTGCCCCGCACGGCGGACGCTGGGCGGCTCGGCGCTAGCGCGGGTGCTAGTCCGAGGGACAGGTCCATCGGGGCCGGGAAGGCTGGTTCGGGCTTGGGCACGGGCGGGCGCTTCGCCGCAGGCTGGGGCGGGCGCGGCGGCGCCGCGGATGGCTCGGCGCGGGCAATGGTGGGCGGCGGCGGCGGCGGTACGGCAACGGCGCGTGGCGGAACGGCAGCGGCAACCGATGGCGCGGCCGGCGCCGGGACTGCCGGTAGAAATGGCGTCAAGGCGGGGGCCACCAAGGCGGGGGCCACTAAGGCGGGGGGCGCCAAGGCGGGGGGCACCGGAATGACGGCCGCGCCGGGCGGTGGTGGCGGGGCGGCGGTTGGCGGCTGCGTGGCGGCGGCCGGTTTGGCCAGCGGGGCAGGCGGTGGCGCTGGTGCCGCAACCGGCGGCGGGGGCGGAGCAGCGATCCGTGGCGCACTGACGGCAGGCGGCACGGCCGGGGAAGGTGCTGCTTCGGGTTGCGGCGGCGCACTGGCGGCGGGCGGCGGCGTAACGGCGGCGTCTTGGGTCGCGGGCACCGTTGCTGCCTCGGGCGGGCCGGGCAGTTGCGCCGGCCGGTCCGGCGGACCGTGCAGCGTTTGCGCCGCCGGTTCCAGCATCATGTCGAATGATTGCGCCGCGCCGCCGCCATCCTGCGGCGGTGGCGGAATCTCCAGGATCAGCAGGGTTAACACCACCGCGTGCAGCAACGCCGCCGCGATCAGCCATCGGCTCACACGCCCGGCAATGCCACGCCGGCGCACACCCAACGGCACACGCGCACCGAACCGCCCGGCGGTCGCGGCTAACAGCGTCGGGGCAGGCGAAATCGGCAGACGGCGCTCCTGGGTTCGGCGACGCGTCTAGTCTAGCGCGCCGCCATTCCGCAGAAACGTGAGAACCCGTTCACATGGCGGGCGGGATTACATCTCTCCCTTGAAGAAGGCGCGCACCACCCGGCAGTTTTCCTCGGTGCCGTCGAACAGGCTGGAGTGGTTCGAGCCCTTGATCATGTAGCGGATCGCGCCGGGGATGTGGTCGGCGATGTAGCTTTGCCCGGCGCCGCTCGGCCCCTGCTCCCATGGGGTCATGATGTCCTCATCGCCGCCAATCACCAGCGTCGGCGCGGTGATGGTGGGCAGCAGCGGGCGCAGATCCATGTCGATCATGGCCTGGCAGGCGCGCTTGAACACTTCCACGCGGTTCGACTTGGCCAGAATGTCCTGCACCATATCCACCGCCGCCTTGCCGTTCGGGCCATCGAGGAAGCGGCGCGATAGCGCTTGCCACGAGATCAGCTCGGCGAGCGTGCGCGAACCAGTGCCGAGGCGCTCGCCGATGTCGATCCAGTTCTTGAAGGTCAGCACGCCCGCATAGTCGAGCTTGGCGGCCGAGCAATTGATCACCAGCCGGCGCGTGCGATTCGGATATTTGGCGGCGAATTGCTGCGCGACCATGCCGCCCATCGAAGTGCCGTGGATATGCGCCGACTCGTGGCCGAGATGGTCGAGCAGCCCGGCGATGTCGTCGGCCCAGGTCTCCATCGTGTACGGTTGGATCGGCTGATCGGATTGGCCGTAGCCGCGCATGTCGAAATCGACGCAACAGAAATCCTGCGACAGCACCGGCGTTGCCGTGGCGAAATTGAAATGCCCGAAGCCGCAGCCGTGAATTTGGATGACCGGGTCACCGGTTCCGGTGAGTTTGTACCAGATACTGGCGCCGTTAATGGTTGCGTGCGGCATGGCCGTCTCCCTGTGGGTGATGTGCGTTTCCTGTGCGGACATACAGTGCCGAACACCGGCTAGTCAGCGCAACGGCAATTCGGCTAGAGCCGCGCCGGCTGCGCGGTGTGCGTCGCCACGATGCAACAGGGCATTCCCCATGACAGTTCCGCAACAACCAATCCGCCTCGTGGTCAGCGACGTCGATGGCACGCTGGTCAAGCACGACCGCACGCTGGCCACCTCGACAATTGCAGCAGCGCACAAGCTGCGCGCCGCCGGAGTGAAATTCGCGCTGATCAGCAGCCGCCCGGCGCACGGTATGGACGTACTGCTTGCCCCGCTGGGGATCGACACGCCGCGCGCCGGGTTCAACGGCGGCGAAGTGCTCGACATGCAGGACAAGCTACTGCGCCAGCGCACCATTCCAGAAACTGCCTGCCGTGCCGCTGTCGCGATGCTGGAGCAGGCGGGCACGGATGTATGGGTATTCGCCGGTGGCGAGTGGCTGCTGAAGAACCCGCAGGCGCACTACATCCTGCGCGAGCAGCTTTCGATCAGCATGCCGTGGCGCGTGGTGGACGATTTCGCGCCGCATCTGGCGCAGGTGCACAAGGTGATGGGCACCAGCACCGATTTTGCGCTGATGGGCCGCATGGAAGCGGGCGTGCGCGGCACGGTCGGCGGTGCGGCGGCGGTGCACCGCTCGCAGGACTACTACCTTGATGTCACCCACCCCGAAGCCAACAAGGGTGCCGCTGCCGTCGCGTTGGCGGAAATCCTTGGCGTGCCGATGGCGCAGGTGGCGTGCCTCGGCGACATGCCGAACGACCTGCCGATGTTCGCCGCCTGCGGCTTTGCCATCGCAATGGGCAACGCGCCCGATGCGGTGAAGGCACATGCCCATGCTTTGACCGAAGATAACGACAGCGACGGCTGGGCGCTGGCGATTGACCGCTACATTCTACCTTTTGCTGCAATGCAGTAACGCGCGAAACGCTTGACAGCGCGGCCGCGCTGTGAAAAATTTTCCTCGTCCAAGGAAAAAATTTCATGGCGTCGGCGGCGCTCGATACCGTTTCGCTTGCAGTGGAGGATACCGAGCTCGCCACTCGTGCGGCGTGGCTGTACTATGCCGGTGCGCTGACCCAGGCCGACGTCGCCGCCAAGCTCGGCATTGCTCCCGCCAAAGCCCACCGCCTGATCGCCCGCGCTACCCAGGCCGGGCTGGTGCGTGTGTTTGTCGAAGGCCCGATTGGCGGCTGTATCGCGCTGGAAGAAGCGCTGACGGCGCAATACGGGCTGTCCGTGTGCCGCGTGGTGCCGGCGCTTGATCACCCCGCGCCGAACCTGCGCGCCACCGCCACCGCCGCCGCGTTGTTCCTGCGTGAGACGTTCGAGCAAGGCACGCATCGCGTGGTGGGCGTCGGCCACGGCCGCACGCTGTCCAACGCGGTGGATTTAATGCCGCGCGTGCCCGCGCCGCAAACCCGGCTGGTGTCGTTGCTCGGCGGCCTGCCGCGCCGCTTGAGCACCGGGCCGTTCGATGTCATTAACCGGCTGGCCGAAAAAACCGGGGCTGACGCCTATTTGCTGCCGGTGCCGATGTTCGCCAATTCACCTGCCGATTCCGATGTTTTGCGCGCCCAGCGTGGTGTTGCCGAAACCCTGGCGCTGGCGGCTGAAGCCACGCTGATGGTGGTGGGCATCGGCGCGGTGGCCGAGGCCGCGTTTCTGCCGATGGCGGGCATGATTGCCGCCGGCGAGGTGCGCGAATTGCGCGCCGCCGGGGCGGCCGGTGAAATGCTCGGCCGCTATTTCGCCGCTGACGGCAGCCTTGCTTCCACAATACTGCATGACCGCCTGATCGCCCTGCCGCTGCCGTCGTTGCGCGGCGTGGTCGCGGTGGCTGGTGGTGCGGACAAAATCGACGCCATCAACGCCGTGCTGCGGAGCCATCTGCTGACCGGCCTGATCACCGACGAGCCGACTGCGCGCCGGCTTGCCGTTCGAAACTGATGCCGCGCGGACCACAATAGGGAGAGACAACAACCATGTATGAGAAGGCGAACGACCTGTTTCGCGCCTTCGCTGCCGGCCAAGTGGGCCGCCGCGAATTGTTCAAGCGCACTGCCGCCTTCGCATTTCCGCTGCCGCCGCGAACACGCTGATCAACGCCCTGTCCACCCAGGCGCTGGCAGCCGACTACAACGCGATGGCGCACAAGGGCACCTCGCTGAAGCTGCTGCTCAACAAGCATCCGTACGCCGATGCGATGATCGCCGACATCGAGAACTTCAAGAAGATGACCGGCATGAACGTCACCTGGGACGTGTTCCCGGAAGACGTGTATTTCGACAAAGTGACGGCCGCGCTGTCGTCTGGCTCGACCGAATACGACGCCTTCATGACCGGCGCGTACATGACCTGGACCTACGGCCCGGCGGGCTGGCTGGTCGACCTGAACGAGTACATCAAGGGCGGCAAGGCCGCGCCGAACTACGACTGGGAAGGCGTGCTGCCCGGTCTGCGTTCGTCCACCGCATGGTCCGGCAAGCCGGGCGACGCGCTGGGTGGCCCCGGTGCGAAGCAGTGGTGCGTGCCGTTGGGCTTCGAAGCCAACAACATCAGCTATAACCGCAAGATGTTCGACAAGATCGGCGTGCAAGTGCCGAAGAACCTGCCGGACATGATGGAAGTCGCCGCCAAGATTACCAAAGACTCCGGTGGGGCATACGGCATCGGCGTGCGTGGCAGCCGCTCGTGGGCGACCATCCACCCGGGCTTCCTGTCGGGTTACGCCAACTACGGTGCCACCGACTTCACCCAGGAAGGCGGCAAGCTGAAGGCCGCGATGAACTCGCCGCAAGCCAAGGAATTCACCAAGCTTTGGGTGAAAATGATCCAGGACAGCGGGCCGAAGAACTGGGCGACCTACACCTGGTATCAGGTTGGCACCGACCTCGGCGCCGGCGCGTCGGGCATGATCTTCGACGCCGACATTCTCGGCTACTTCATGAACGGTGGCGACAACAAGGAACGCGGCAACCTCGGCTACGCCGCCTTTGCCGCCAACCCGAAGGCGACCGAGCCCACAGCGAACGTGTGGGTGTGGTCGCTGGCCATGTCCAGCTTCTCCAAGAACAAGGACGCCGCCTGGGATCTGATCCAGTGGGCGACCGGCACCGATCATTGCATGTTCGGCGCGCGTAAGATGGACCTTGTCAACCCGATCCGCACCAAGGTTTGGCAGGACCCGGAATTCAAGGAGAAGATCAACAAGTACCCCGGCTACCTCGACCAGTACACCGCAACGGCGCCGAAGGCTCAGATTTACTTCACGCCGCAGCCGATGTTCTTCGACCTGACGACCGAATGGGCTGCCGCGTTGCAGCGCATGGTCGCCAAGGAAATCCCGGTCGACGAGGGGATCGACAAGCTGGCGGCCAGCTTGGACAAGCAACTCAAGGAAAACGGCCTGGGCTAACGCGTACCGGCGGCGCGACCCCAACCCGGCGCTGCGCGCCACCCTCTCCCGCCGTGCGGGAGAGGGTTCGGAGCGCAGCGAAGGGGGTGAGGGGCGCGCCGTCACTTCGACCCATCCGTAAGGACCACCCGCACCCCGATGTCCGACACCACGCATTCAACCCCGGCCGCTGTTTCCGGCCCTCGCAGTGCCCGGCTGCTGCCGTATCTGCTGAGCCTGCCGGCGCTGCTGGTCTGCGTCGGCATTCTGGTGCCGTTCGTCACCGCCGCGTACTACAGCTTGCAGCGCTACAAGCTGTCGATGCCGCAGCGGCGCGGCTTTATCTGGTTCGATCAGTACTGGAACTTCTTCAACGACGCGGACTTCTGGCACACCGTCTACGTCTCCATGCTGTACACCGTCTCCACGGTCGGCGTGGAGTTGCTGCTCGGCCTCGGCATCGCGCTGCTACTGCGCGAACGCAGCAAGGTGAACAACGCCGCCTCGGTGGCGCTGCTGCTGCCGCTGATGACGGCGCCGGCCATCGCCGCGCTGATGTGGAAGTTGATGACCAACCCTGGCTTCGGCGTGCTGAGCTGGGTGATCTCGCTGTTCGGCGTGACCGACTTCAAATGGGCGTCAGCGCCATCCTCGGCGATGTTCACCGTGGTACTGGTCGATGTGTGGGTCTACACGCCTTTCATCATGATCCTGCTGCTGGCCGGATTGCGCAGCCTGCCGACGCAGCCGTTCGAGGCGGCGAAGCTCGATGGCGTGCCGGCCCATTTCGTATTCTTCCGCATCACGCTGCCGATGCTGATGCCGTACATGGTGACGGCCACGCTGTTCCGGCTGCTCGACAGCATCCAGCAATTCGACATCGTGTATGCCATGACGCAGGGCGGGCCGGGCGACAGCCTGCTGCTATTCCAGGTCAGCGCCTATCTCGACTTTTTCCAATACACCAATGTCGGCCGCTCGGCGGCGCTGATGATGATCCTGTGGGCGATCACCTACGCATTGTCGAATGTGTTCATCAAACAATGGCTGAAACTGCGGGAGCGCACCCATGGCGCGCATTGACGGTACCGGAAGCCCCATTCCGCGCATCCTGCGCGCTATCGCCTTGGTGGTCGTGCTGGTGTTCTTCCTGTTTCCGATCCTTTGGATCTTCTTGATGTCGTTTCAGACCAACGAGACGATCCTGGCAATCCCGCCCAGCCTGGCGTTCACGCCGACGCTGATCAATTACACCTCGTTGATCTCGGGACATTTGCAAACGGCGGCAGGATCGCTCGACCTGCCGTTCATGCACAACCTGTTCAACTCGGTGCTGCTGTCGTCGGTCTCGGTGCTGGTCTCGCTGGTACTCGGCGTGCCGGCCGCCTACGCCTTCGCACGGTTCCGCTTCCGGCTGGGCGAGGATATTGCCTTCACCCTGCTGTCGTTCCGCTTCGCCCCGCCGTTGCTGGTGCTGCTGCCGCTGTCATTGTATTTCAAGGATCTGGGGCTGGCCAACACCTATACCGGGCTGATCTGGGTGTATCAGTTGATCTGCCTGCCGCTGATCCTGTGGATCGTGCGCGGCTATTTCGAGGACGCCAGCCCGGACGTGGAATACGCCTATCGCGTCGATGGCCATAGCTGGTGGCGGGCCTTCACCCGCATCGCCATCCCGCTGGCCGGGCCGGGCATTGCGGCGGCCGGGTTGCTGGCGTTCATCTTTGCCTGGAACAACTTCGTCTTTGCGCTGATCCTGGCATCGGCCGACAAGCAACCGGTGACGGTGGGCGCGCTGGCGTTCGTGACTGCCTCCGGCATTCAATACGGCCAGATCGCGGCGGCCATTGTGCTGTCGATCATGCCCACGCTGGCGCTGGCGCTGTATGCGCAACGCTGGCTGGTCGAAGGCCTCAGCCTCGGAGCGGTCAAAGGATGAACGGCCTCGATATCCACGGCCTGCGCGTCGCGTTTGGCCGCAACGAACTGCTGAAGGGCATCGACCTCACGGTGGCGCCGGGCGAAACCCTGGTGCTGTTCGGGCCGTCCGGTTGTGGCAAGACGGTGCTGCTGCGCGCCATCGCCGGGCTGGAACCGGCGGCGCGCGCCAATGTGCGGATCGCCGGGCGCGATGTGTCCACATTGGGCCCGGAATCGCGCGGCCTCGGCATGGCGTTTCAGAATTTCGCGCTCTATCCGCACATGACGGCGCGCGAAAACATCGCCAGCCCGCTGCAAGCGCGCAACGTGACGCCAGCGGACATCGAGACGCGGGTCAACGAGGTCGCGGCGTTGCTGCGTATTACGCATGTGCTGGGGCATTCGCCGAAAGAATTGTCCAACGGGCAGAAGCAACGCACGGCATTGGCCCGGGCACTGGTCGGCAAGCCGAAAGTGCTGCTGCTGGACGACCCGCTGCGCAACGTGGACGCCAAGCTGCGTTATGAAATGCGGCTGGAACTGCCGCGCCTGCTGCGCGCCGCCGGGGCCGCGACGATTTATGTCTCGCAGGACTATCGCGAGGCGATGGGTCTGGCTGATCGGGTGGCGATTTTGCTCGACGGCCACATCGCGCAACTGGCGCCGCCCGAGGAAATCTACGACGCGCCGAATTCCGTGAAAGTCGCCCGGCTGTTCGGCGATCCGCCGATCAACCTGTTGCCCTGCCGTCCGGTCGCCGGGCCTAGGGGCGTGGCCGTTTCGGCGGCGGGCTGGCAGATCAATTTGGCGGTGGAACGCGGCGCAGCCGGGCGCTCCTGTCTGCTCGGCATCCGCCCGGAAGCCATCGCGCTATCGCAATCCGAGCAACCGGGCGCCGCCCGCGCGCAACTGATCGCCACCACGCCGCTGCATGAACGCCTTGTCGTGCTGCTGCGCGCCGCGACTGGTGAGGAAGTGGTGGCCAGCGTGCTCGGCGCGGTGCCACCGCCGGGCAGCGCGGTGTGGCTGATGGCCGATACCACGCACGCCTTGTTGTTCGACGCCGAAAGCGGGGCGCGTATCCCGGCCGTGGCCCAAATGGTGGAGCACGCCGCGTGACGCTCGCATTGACCAGCCTCAGCAAGACCTACCCCGGCCGCCACGGCAGTTCGGTGCAGGCGGTGCGCAGCCTCGATCTCAGAATGGACAAGGGTGAAATCGTCGCACTGCTCGGTTCGTCCGGTTGCGGCAAGACGTCGACGTTGCGGATGATCGCAGGCTTCGAGAGCGTGACCGATGGCGGCATCACGCTGGCCGGGCGGCGGATCGAAACGCTCACCCCGGATCGCCGCCGGGTTGCAATGGCGTTCGAAGGTTATGCGCTATACCCACCGCTCACCATCGAGGAAAACATCGGCTTCGGCCTGACCGCGCGCGGCCTGGACCGTAACGAGGCGGCCAAGCGCGTGCGTGAGATGGCCGACATGCTGGAGATCGGGCCGATTCTGAAGGGCCGCCCTGCCGGGCTGTCCGGCGGTCAGCAGCAGCGCGCCAGTCTGGCGCGGGCCTTGGCGCGCGATGCGGATTTGCATTTGCTTGATGAGCCGATGGGCCAGTTGGAACCGCAGTTGCGCGCCATTCTGCGCGGCCGGGTGAAGGCGGCGTTGAAGGCGCGCGGGCTGACCGCGGTACTGGTGACGCACGACCAAACCGAGGCCAACGCGATGGCCGACCGCATTGCGGTGATGGAAGCCGGTGTGTTGCAGCAATATGGCGCGCCGTCCGAACTGCGCGACCGGCCGGCCAATCTGCTGGTGGCCACCTTCCTCGGTGAGCCGCCGATGAATGCGCTGCCCGCCACGGTGGAACCGCACGGCCTGCATATTGACGACGTAGCCGAGGACGCGCTGGCGCTGCCCGGCGTTGCGTTGCCCGCCGTTGGCAGCAAGGTGGTGCTCGGCATTCGCCCGCACCGGTTGCACCTCGGCGCTGGGGTGTGGCGCGGGCAAGTGATTTCCAATCAATGGCTTGGCGATCAAGCGCACGTGGTGCTGGCGCTTGGCAGCCGCATTGTGGTCGCGGTGGCGCATCAACGGGTGCCGGTGCGCGTCGGCGAGACGGTGCCGCTCGGCTTCGGCGCCGAACACGCGCATTTATTCGACGCGGCGAGCGGCCGCGCTTTGGCACACGGAACCGCATCGGCATGAGCGCGCCGGTTATTGTCGCGCTCGACTCGGGCACCTCGGTCGTGAAGGCCGTGGCGTTCAGCGCCGATGGCGCGATCCTGGCCACCAGCAGCCGGCCGAATGTGTGGACTGCGCTGCCGGGCGGCGGTGCGGAGCAGGACATGCGCCGCACCTTCGACGACGCCGCCGACGTGCTGGCCGCACTGAGTGCCGATCTGGCGGCGCGGTTTCCCAATGCCGAAGTGGTGGCGCTCGGCATCACCGGGCAGGGCGACGGAACATGGGTGATCGACGCGGACGGCGAGCCGCTTGGCGGCGGCTGGCTGTGGCTCGACGCGCGGGCGGCCGCGATCGTCGAGGAGTTGAACGCCAGCGGCGCGGCGCAGGCGGTGTTTGCCCATACCGGCACCGGGCTATCGGCCTGCCAGCAGGGCGGCCAATTGCTGTGGATGGATCGCTACCGGCCTGAGATGCTGAACCGGGCGGCGACCTCGTTTCATCCGAAGGACTACCTGTATTTCCGCTTCACCGGCACGCGCGCCACGTCGCCGTGCGAGGGCAATTTCACCTTCGGCGACTACCGCACTCGCACCTATCAACCGGATGTGATCGCCGCACTCGGCCTGTCGCATCGCCGCCATCTGCTGCCGGAAATCGTCGACGGCACGCTGCAATCGCATCCGCTGTCGGCGGCGGTGGCGGCGCGGATTGGGCTGCCGGCCGGGCTGCCGGTGTCGCTCGGCTACGTCGATGTGCTGTGCACCGCACTCGGCGCCGGGCTGTACGGCGCGGGCGCCGATGCCGGGGTGTACGGCGCGGGCGCCGATGCTGGGGTGTCGGTGATCGGCAGCACCGGGATGCATATCAAGCTGGTCGCCAATGTGGCCGATGTCGCGCCCAGCCCGGCGGGCACCGGCTACTGCATGCCGTTCCCGGTGCCGGGCCACACGATCCAGGCGCAGACCAACATGGCGGCCACGCTGAACATCGACTGGCTGGCCGATATTATAGCGGACGCGGCAGCGTTGACCGGCGGGACGGCCGGGCGTGGTGAGATTTTGCGCGCGCTGGGCGAGCTTGCGTTGGCCGGGCGGCCGGGGGCGGCGTTGTTCCATCCGTTCATTTCCTCGGCTGGCGAGCGCGGGCCGTTCACCGATGCGTTTGCCCGCGCCTCGTTGATCGGGCTGGACCAGAGCGTCGGGCTGAAAGACCTCGCCCGCGCCGTGTTCGACGGGCTGTGCTTCGCGTCCCGCGATTGCTACGCGGCAATCGGCGGCGCGCCGGCCGATATTCGCGTCACCGGCGGTGCTGCCCGCTCACCGGCGATCCGCGCGTTGCTGGCGGCGGCGTTGAACCGCCCCGTGCGAGTGTCTGGCCAGGTCGAGGCGGGGGCGGCTGGCGTGGCGATGATGGCGGCGGTGTGCCACGGATTATTCGCCAACATGGCGGACTGTGCCGCCGTGTGGGTGGCGCCCCGGCTAGAAGCGCCGCTGTTGCCAGACCCGGCGCTGGTGGACGTTTACGACCGGCTGTTTCCGCTTTACCGCGACACCTACGCCGCATTGCCCCACCTATGGCGCCGCCTGCACGCTGCGAGAGAAGCACCGAATGTCGTCTGACCGCCCGGCCTGCGATATCGCCATCATCGGCGACAATTTCATGCTGCCTGAAAAATTCGCCAATGCGATCAGCGCCTTGTGCGGTGAGCGGGTGAGCCTGCGCAGCATGACGCTGCCGTGGCCGGATGCGCCGATGGAGCATGGCTATGCCACACCGGGGATGTCTGGGCTGAAGGAGTATCAAGGCGACCCGGACGAAATTTGCCAATTCGTCGGCGACGCCGAAGTGCTGGTGACCCAGTTGGCGCCGCTATCGGCCGCAATGCTGGAGCGGCTGCCGAACTTGAAGCTCGTTGCGGTCTCGCGCGGCGGACCGGTGAATATCGACATGGCGGCGGCGCGGGCGCGTGGCGTGCGGGTGGTCAACACACCGGGCCGCAATGCCAGTGCCGTGGCCGAATTCGCCATCGGCGCGATTCTGGCGGAAACCCGGTTGATCCGGGTGGGCCATGAGGCATTGCGCGCTGGCGAATGGCGCGGCGATCTGTACCGCGCCGACCGGACTGGGCGCGAGCTGTCGGAAATGACCGTCGGCGTCATCGGCTACGGCCAGATCGGCTCGCGCGTCGTCAAACTATTGAAGGCGTTCGGCTGTCGCATTCTGGTGGCCGACCCCTATGTGCAGCTCTCGGCAACCGACCGGGCGGATGGCGTGACGCACGTGCAACTCGATGACCTGCTCGCGCAAGCCGACGTGACCACGCTGCACGCGCGCGTGACCGAAGAAACCACAGGCTTCATCGGCCGCGCCCAATTCGCCGCGATGCAGCCGGGCACTATATTCGTCAATACCGCGCGCGGCCCGATGGTGGACTACGACGCGCTGTATGACGCGCTGGTCAGCGGGCATCTGGGCGGCGCGATGCTGGAGACGTTTGCCATCGAACCGGCGCCGCCGGACTGGAAGCTGTTGCAGCTGCCCAACGTGACGCTGACGCCGCATATCGCCGGCGCCTCGGTGAAGACCATCACTATCGCCGCCGAGGGCGCCGCTGAGGAAGTGCGCCGCCACATCGCCGGCGAACCGCCGTTGAACCCGTGCTGAGCGGCCAATGAGCGATATTTTCGACCTGCTGGTGATCGGCGGCGGCATCAACGGCGCCGGAATTGCCCGCGACGCCGCCGGGCGCGGGCTGAGTGTGCTGCTGGCCGAAAAGGGCGACCCGGCAGAAGGCACGTCATCGCGCTCCGGCAAGCTGATTCACGGCGGCTTGCGCTACTTGGAATATTACGAATTCCGGCTGGTGCGCGAAGCGCTGATTGAACGCGAAGTGCTGCTGCGCGCGGCACCGCATATCGTTTGGCCGATGCGCTTTGTGCTGCCGCACAGCGCCGAACAGCGCCCGGCCTGGCTGATCCGGCTTGGCTTGTTCCTGTACGACCACCTCGGCGGACGCGATAAGCTGCCAGCGACGCGGCGGTTGAATTTGCGGCGCGACCCCGAAGGCAAGGCGATCAAGGACGCCTATCGCACCGCATTTGAATACTCCGATTGCTGGGTGGAAGACGCGCGGCTGGTGGTGCTGAACCTGCTGGACGCGCAGCGCCTGGGCGCTGAAATCCTGACACGGACCAGTGTGGTGAGCGCACGGCGGGACGGGGCGCTGTGGCGAGTGACGCTGCGCAGCACTGACGGCGTCGAGCGTGAGGTTCAGGCGCGCGGATTGGCCAACGCGGCGGGGCCGTGGGTGGAGCAGGTTATTACCGGCGTGCTGGGGGCGAACTCGACCCGCAAAATCCGCTTGGTCAAAGGCAGCCACATCATCGTTCGCAAATTCTGGGAGGGCTCCCAGGCGTATTTGCTCCAAAACGATGACAAGCGGGTGATCTTCGTGAACCCGTACGAGGGCGATCTGTGCCTGATTGGCACAACCGACATTCCGTATGAAGGCCGCGCCGAGAATGTGGCGGTGGATGCCGCCGAGCGTGACTATCTATGCCGCGTGGTTAATCGCTACATGCGCACGCAGCTTAAACCTGCCGATATTTTGCACGAGTATTCCGGCGTCCGGCCGCTGTACGATGACAACGCCGCCAATCCATCGGCCGTGACCCGCGACTATGTGTTCGATGTTGAAGGCGGCGATGGCCGCGCCCCGCTGCTGTCGGTGTTCGGCGGCAAACTTACCACGTTCCGCAAACTTGCCGAGCACGCGCTGCAAAAGCTTGCCCCGTTTTATCCGCAGATGAAGGGCGACTGGACACGCGGCACGCCATTGCCGGGCGGCGATATGCCGCATGCGGATTTCGAGCTCTTCGCGGCGGATGTTGCCATTCGCTACGGGTTTCTGCCGCCAGACGTGGCGCTGCACTACGCGCGGCAATACGGCACGAGAATGCACGATTTGCTCGACGGTGCGGCGTCAGTGGCCGATTTGGGGCGGCATTTCGGCGGACGGTTGTATCAGTGCGAGGCAGAGTTCCTGCACCGTACTGAATGGGCTCGCACCGGCGAGGATGTGCTGACGCGGCGAACCAAACACCATTTGCATATGACAATTGCTGAACAATCCGCGTTCTCGTCGTGGATGGAAACCATTCGATCAGCGTAGGGCGTGGCGATTCTTGCATGATCCCCCTTGTATCGTTCTAAGGGCCCCGATGCTTTTGCGTGCCGTCCGGATAAGTGTAGGTCTGCGTTGAACGTGTCCGGAATAGACGTTCGATCACGAACATAATTTAAAACGCCGCAGTACAGCGGCACTGAGGAGGAACGATGAAGCGGTCTCTGATTCCGTTGGCCATCGCTGGCGTGCTTGCTGCGCCGGCAATAACTGCGATGCCTGCCGCCGCGCAGGACTACGAAGGCGCTGTGAAGTCCTCGCTGCCCGATTTCGCCCCTGCGGGCGCGTTCAAGGGCGTGACGCTGAACATTGCCTGCCGCCATCTGCCGGCGATGGATTTCATCCAGAGCCATCAGGCGCTATTCGAGCAGCACACCGGGGCGAAGATCAACTTCACCGACTATCCGGAAAACGACCTGCGCAGCCACATCGTTGCCGACGCGTCGAACAAGGCCGCCGGCTTCCAGGTGTATTGCCTGGACAACAACTACATCCCGCTGTTTGCCTCGAACGGCTGGGTGCATGAACTCGATTCGTCGATCAAGCCCGCCTACAAGCTCGACGACGTGTTCGACGGCCTGCGCGGCACCTATTCGTGGGACGGCAAGCTGTACGGTGTGCCGATCTACGCCGAAGTAACGATCCTGTACTACCGCAAGGATCTGCTGGAAGCGGCTGGCCTCGCCGTGCCCAAGACGCTGGACGAGTTGGAAGCGGCTGCGGCCAAGCTTACCCAGCCGCCAAAGACCTACGGCATCGCGCTGCGCGGCCTGCGCGGCGAGGGCATGAATGTCTATCCGTGGACCGAGTGGCTGCGCAGCTACGGCGGCAACTTCCTCAGCCCGACCATGGAGCCGGTGTTCAACTCGGCCGCCGCCATCGAGGGCACCGAGCACTACTCGAACCTGATCCGCAAGTCCGGCCCGCCGGGCTCGGGCACCTGGGGCTGGGATAAGGTGTCGTCCAGCTTCAATGCTGGCCGCGTGGCGATGATCGTGGAATCCACTGCGTTCTACCCGACCTTTATCGACCCGAAGCAGTCCAACGTGGTTGGCAAGATCGGCTACGCTGTCGTGCCGGCTGGCCCGAAGGGCGCTTATCCGGCCAACTACTCCATCGGCCTCGCGGTGGCCGCCAGCGTGACGGACGCCAAGACGCTCGATGCGGCTTCGAGCTTCCTGCAATGGGCGACCTCGCAGCAGATGGAATTCGCCCGCACGGCGAAGGACATCGGCAACGAGGACCGCAAGTCGGTCAACCAGTCCGACCTGCTGAAGAGCAAGCTGGATGCGGGCTACATCAAGGCGGTTGCCGACGGTCAGGCGATCACCAAGAAAGACTACCGCCCGATGATCCCGCAGTGGCGTGAAATGGGCGACCTGATCGGCGAGCAGATCGAATCGGTGTTCACCGGCGGCAAGTCGGCCAAGGACGCGCTGGATGCGGCGGCGGCGGCAACGGCAGAACGCTTCAAGGCCCAAGGCGTGGCCGGCAAGGCACGCGCTTACCCCGAGTTGTTTGCCGACAACTAAGCCTAGACCGATAGCGGTGCGGGGCAGCCAATCGGCTGCCCCGTTGCCGTTTTCCGCGCCTGCGATGAGAGGATTTCCACCATGAGCGCATCCGGCGCGACGGCTTTGGCCACGCCGAACCGGCGCTCTGTCAAGCGCAGCATTTGGCGCAGCCCCTGGCTGGTGCCGCTGCCCGGCTTTCTGTTGCTGGCGATCCTGACGCTGCCGCCGTTTCTGTATTCGGTGTATTTGTCGGTTATCAATATCGACGTCAGCGTGCCGCTGTTGCCGGTGCGTTTCGTTTGGTTGACTAACTATGCCCGGGTACTGACCACGGCAGACGGCCTACATGCGCTGATGATCTCGCTGATTATCTCGTTTGGCTCGACGTTTGCCGCCGTTGTGATGGGACTGGTCATCGCCTATCTGATCCATCTGTTCGCTGGGCGATTGGCCGGGCTGATCGTGGTGCTGGTGCTGGTGCCGCTGGCGGTCTCGCCGGTGGCGATGGCGCTGGTGTTCAGCCTGATTCTCGATCCGCTGTACGGGCCGGTCCCGCAAATTGTCGAAATGCTGACCGGGGAGTTGATCGCGCCGACCGGCAATGCCACCGGGGCGCTACTGACCGTGATGTTCGTGCAGACGTGGCAGTGGTCGCCGCTGGCGGTGATCCTGTTGCTTGGCGGCATCAAGAGCCTGCCGCGCGAGCCAGTTGAAGCGGCGCAAATCGATGGCGCGAGCTTCTGGGGCATGATCTGGCATGTGCATTTGCCGCTGCTGCGCCCGCTGCTCGCCGTTACCGGGATTTTCGAATTTATCCTGTGCAGCCAAGTCTTTGCGGCCACCGACCTGCTGACCAATGGCGGGCCGGGCAACGCGACGGTCGATCTGTCGCTGTTTATCTACAAGATTGGCATTTCCGAATCCGGTCAGGTGTCGGTGGCGGCTGCCGCCGGTGTGATTACCCTGATCCTGGGCCTGATCAGCACCGCGGTATGGTTGAAGGTGGCAAAGTGGGACACGCAGATCTACCGCTGAGCAGCGGCGCGGCTGGCCGGGCCGCCGCGCGCCGCCTGAATCGCCGCGCCTTGCTTGGGCGCATTGTGGGCGGCGTGGTGCTGGCCGTGGTGCTGGTGGTGTGGATGGGGCCGTTGTACTGGCTGATCAACACCACGTTCAAATACAAGGCGCAGATCCAAAGTGAAGCGCCGGTCTGGTTCCCGGACCCGATCACGCTGGATAATCTCGAGTGGGTTTACGACAATCTGGACCACGAGGCGCTGTACCGCAGCCTGCGCGTGGTCTCGATCTCGGTCGCTATCGCCTTGGTGTTCGGACCAATGATGGCCTACGCGCTGTCGCGCTTTCACACCCGCGCCAACCGTCAGCTTGAATCGTGGATTATCTCAACGCGCATGATGCCGCCGGCGGCGCTGATTATGCCGTACTACTTCCTGCTGCTGCGCACTTCGCTGTTGAACACCGAGTTTGGGCTGACGTTGCTATACATCGCGGTGAATTTGCCGCTGACCACCTGGATCATGCTGGCCTATCTGCGATCCCTGCCGGAGGATTCCGAGGAAGCGGCACGGCTGGATGGCGCGTCGCGCTGGGGAGCATTCTGGTACATCGTGGTGCCGATGACCAAGTCTTCGATTGCGGCGGCCGGGTTGCTGGTGACGATTTTGACCTGGAACGAATTTTTTATTGCGTTCGTGGTTACCTCGTCCAACATCACCTTCCCGGTGCAGGTGGCGGGCTTTTTGGCGAACGGCATGAACCCGGAGTACGGCCATATGGCCGCCGCCGGGCTGTTGCTGTCGCTGCCGCCGGTGATTGTCGCACTGGTGTTTCATCGCTCATTGCTGAGCGGCTTGCACGCATTCGCTGGCGGGAAGTAGGGGCCGTTATTGGATAGTGAAGCCGCCATCCACCACCAGGTTCTCACCGGTAATCATTCCGGCGGCGCCGCTGGCGAGATACAGCACGGCCAGCGCGATTTCTTCCGGCTGGGCGAACCGGCCGACCGGGATCTTGCGCTTGAACTGCACGCCCAAGTCGCCCGCCCACGCCTTGCGGCCCAATTCGGTCTCGACCACGGTCGGCGAGATCGCGTTGACCGTGATGCCGAATTCAGCCCACTCGGCGGCCAACACCTTGGTCATGCCCAAAATGCCCGCCTTGCTCGCGGTGTAGGCCACGTGGCGGTCGAGCGCGATGAATGCCGCCTGCGAGGCGATGTTGACGATCCGCCCGGCCCCGGCTTTCGATAGGGCCGGGAAGGCGGCGCGCGCCATCTTGAACGACGCGGTCAGATTGATCGCAATCGTGCGGTCCCAGGCCAGGTCGGTTACGACCTCGGCGGATTCCAGAATGGCGATACCGGCGTTGTTGACCAGCACATCGATGCGGCCGAATTTCTCCAGCGCCGCCGCCACCACGCGCTCGGGTTCGCCGGGCTTGGTAATGTCGCTGGCGATGCCGAAGTGGCCCGTGCCGGGCAACGCGGCGGCTAAGTCGGCAATGTTGGGGGCCAGATCGGCCAGTGCTAAATGCGCGCCGCGCTCGGCGAAGACTTGCGCCACCGCGTTGCCGATGCCGGCGCCGCCGCCGGTCACCAGCACGACTTTGCCGGTCAGGTTGAAGGCGGCGTCGAAGCTGAAGCTTGTCATGCGTTGAAACCGTACCGGAAGGGAGTTGCGGAGCAGTTAGGCGAGGCGTTGTTTCAGCGCTTCGGCCAAGGTTTGCAGAATCAAGCAGCACGACGCCGCCCCTGCATCCAGCACACCGCGCGAACGCTCGCCGAGGCGGGCGGCACGTCCGATTTTGGCCACGAGATCCTTGGTCGAATCACGCCCGGCTTCGGCGGCCGCACTCATCGCGTCCAGCGCCGTGGCGAAATCCGCCCCGGCCGCAATTGCCGCGTCCAGCGCCGTCAACGCTGGGATCAGTGTGTCCAGCAGCGTTTTGTCGCCGAGCTTGGCGCTGCCGAGGTCTTCCAGACTGGCCAGCCCGGCGTGCAGCCCGCGCGACAGCAGCGGTGCATCGAGCGTGGCCGCCGTGCCGAGCGTTGCCGCCAGATCGAGAAAGAACGAGCCGTACAGTGGACCCATCGAGCCGCCGATGCCGGACAGCAGCGTGTCGCCAAGCGTTTGGAATGCGGCAGACAGTCCGCCATCGGCCTTGCCCAGTGCCGCGGCGGCGAGGCTGAAGCCCTTGCTCATGTTGATGCCGTGGTCGCCGTCGCCGATTGCGCCGTCGATCTCCGACAGCCACGCACGATTGGCGTTGATGGTGTCGGCCAGGGCCAGCACCACGCCACCGGCGGTGGCCAGAACAACGTGGCTCATCGGGCAACCTTGGTCAGACCGATGGAATGCGCCGGCATACCGACCAGCCGGTCCAGTTCCTCGTCGAGCTTCATCACCGTCAGCGTGACGCCCATCATTTCCAGCGAGGTAAAGTAATTGCCGACGAAGGGATGCCGCACCGTGATGTTGTGCGAGGCCAGCACTTCGGCGATGTGATCGTATAGGATGTAGAGTTCCATTACCGGCGTGGCGCCGAGGCCTGAGACCAGCACAGCGACGTTGTCACCCTCTCCGAAGGGCAAATCCGGCAGGATGGCATCCAGCATCAGATCGGCCAGTTCCCGCGCCGGACGGATCGGTCCTACCTCGATGCCCGGTTCGCCGTGGTGGCCGATGCCGACTTCCATCATGCCGTCGGCAATGGAGAAGTTCGGCTTGCCAACTGCGGGAATGGTGCAGGGTGTCAGGCCGATGCCGATGCTGCGGGTGTTGTCGATGGCCTTCTGCGCCGTGGCGATCACCGCATCGAGATCGGCACCTTCGGCCGCTTTGGCGCCGCCGACTTTCCACATCAGAATCTCGCCCGCCACGCCACGCCGTTTGGCCCGTTCGTCTTTCGGCGCACTCGGCACGTCGTCGTTGGCGACAACGGTTTTCACCGTCAGCCCGTGCGCCGCGGCTTGGCGGATCGCCATCTTCACGTTCATATTGTCGCCAGCGTAGTTGCCATACAGGCACGCCACGCCGCACCCGCCATCGGCCGCCACAAAGGCGTCATGAAAGCTTTTCGCGGTCGGCGACGAGAAAATCTCACCGATGGCCACTGCGTCGATCATGTTTTCGCCGATATAGCCCAGAAACGCCGGTTCGGGGCCCGAGCCGCCGCCGGTGACGATGCCTACCTTGCCCTGGCGCGGCGCGCTGCGCTCACGGATGACGCGGGGATTGTCGGTAGACGCCAGCAGATCCTGATGCGCGCGCAAATAGCCGCGCAGAGCATCTTCAACGACCTCGTCAGGATTGTTTATGATACGGTTCATATGAGACCCTTTCTGGACGCCCTGCTGACGCGCAAAGTCCCGGTCTGGAAATGTCTTGTCAAGCCTGCGCGGGCGTTCCATCTAACATGGCGGCGGTTTAGGGAGAACAGCAATGGCCATTGCTATCGGCTGTGACGAGGCGGCGTTCGAGCTCAAAGAAACGCTCAAGCGGCATTTGATGGAGCTTGGCCACGAGGTTGCCGATTACGGCACGCATGAGGGCAAGCCGGTGCTGTATCCGGATATTGCCTTCGCGGTGGCCGAGGATGTCGCGGCAGGAAAGCATCATCGCGCCGTGCTGTTGTGCGGCACCGGCATCGGCATGGCGATCAGCGCCAACAAAGTCCCCGGCGTGCGCGCCGCGCAAGCCCACGACACCTATTCCGCCGAGCGGGCACGCAAGAGTAACGACGCGCAGATCATCACTATTGGCGCCCGCGTGGTTGGCCCGGAACTGGCGCGCAGCATTATCAATGCGTGGCTGGCGTCGGAATACGAGGGCGGACGGTCGGCAGCGAAGGTCGACAAGATCGCCGCCTACGAGAAGGCCCGCCCCGCCGGTTAGGGCAGCTCCTCGACCCGGCCGGAGGCCAGCAGCGCGCGGTAATGGTCGGGCACTTGCAACCCGCCCTTCACCTTGGCCTCCATGCTGGCTTCCGCCGCTTTCACATCTTCGAGGACGGCCAGCACCTGCTCGGCCAGCTCCAGCGGTACCACCACCACGCCGTCACGATCGGCCACGATGATGTCGCCGCTACAGACATGCACGCCGCCCACGATCACCGGCAGCCCGGCGGTGCCGGGGCCGTTGCGGGCCGGGGAGTTGGCGGTGACACCCATGCTGTAGCAGGGCAGCCCGACATTCAGGATGCCGACGATGTCGCGCACCACGCCGTCGGTGGCGAAGCCCACGACGCCGCGATTGCGCGCCATGCCCAACACCAGATCGCCGGTGATTGCCGCACCCATGAAGTTTTCGGTGGCGGCGATGATGAAGTCGCCCGGTTGGGCGGCTTCCAGCGCGGCGAACAGGGCCAGGTTATCCGACGGACCCGCGTGGCAGGTGATCGCCACACCCAGGATTGGCGCGTCAGGCGGGGTCAGCGGCTTGATGCGGTAGTCCAGGCAGCCGCTGCCACCCATCGCATCCACCACGAAGCCGGCCGGAATGCCGGCGAATCTTGCCAGCAATTCCGGGGCAGGGCGGGAGAAGCCCCGGCGGACGCGCAGAATCGGTGCATCATGGATCATTTTGGTGTTCCCCCTTTTGGCGTTCAGACCGCTTGGCCAGCCACCCAGCCGCTCGACCACGCCCATTGGAAGTTATAGCCGCCGAGCCATCCTGTCACGTCCACCGCTTCGCCGATGGCGAACAATCCGGGCACCGCGTTGGCTTGCATGGTCTGTGAGGACAGGGCTGCGGTATCGATGCCGCCCAACGTCACCTCGGCCTTGGCATAGCCCTCGGTGCCCGACGGCGTCAGGCGCCAGCCGTTCAACATCGCGCCGAGCGCATTGAGCGGTGCATCGCGCAAATCGCCGATTGGGCCGGGCGGCAAGTGTACCTCTGCGAGTGCCTGGGCAAGGCGCTGTGGCAAATGCTCTGCCAACACAGTCTTTGCTTCGGCCTTCGGGCGGGCGCGCTTGCGGTCGCGCAGCCAAGCGGCAGCGTCCATTTCCGGCAGCAGGTTGAGCGTGACAGCTTCGCCGCTGCGCCAATACGACGAGACTTGCAGGATGGCGGGGCCGGACAGGCCGCGATGGGTGAATAGCAGCGCCTCCTGGAACTGGCGCTTGTCCAGCCGCGCCACTGCATCCAACGCCACGCCGCTGAGCGGGAGCATCAACGCCAGATCGGACGCCGTAAAGGTGAGCGGCACGAGACCGGGGCGGGTTTCGATGAGTGGCAGGCCGAAGCGCGTGGCGATGGTGTGCGCCAAGCTGGTGGCGCCCATTTTGGGAATCGACAGCCCGCCGGTGGCCAGCACCAGCGCAGGGGCGGCGAAAGGCCCGAAGCTGGTCGCCACCGTGAAGCTGCCGGCATGGCTGACCTCGGTAATGCGGTGGCCGAGCCTGATGTCCACGCCGGCCGCGTCCGCCTCGGCCAGCAGCATCGCCACGATCTGCCGGGCGGAGCCGTCGCAGAACAATTGCCCCAGCGTCTTTTCGTGGAACGCGATACCGTGCTTGCGGACCAGCGCGATGAAATCCTGCTGCGTGTAGCGCGCCAGCGCCGATTTGCAGAAATGCCGGTTGGCGGAGATGAAGCGGTCCGGCGCGATGTGCAAATTGGTAAAATTGCAGCGCCCGCCGCCGGATATCAGGATTTTCTTGCCCGCCGCATCGGCATGGTCGAGCAGCAGCACGCGCTTGCCGCGCTGCCCGGCGGCGATGGCGCACATCAGCCCGGCGGCGCCGGCGCCGAGGATAATGGTGTCGAAGGAACTCGATGGCTTGGGCGTCATCCGCCCAGTTTGGCACGCGCTGGGCGCGCGCCGCCATCACATCCGAACGGGGCTGCGTGTGGAGGCCAAAGTTGGGGTGACCGTGCCGCAAGGGCAGGGCTGAGACTGCGGGTGCTCCGAGCCGACATCAGACGTTACCGAGCATTCATCGTGCCGGGTGCAGTGACAAAGCTGAGTAGTCCCGCCGCCAGCCGTGCGGCGGGATATTCACAAGATTGCTGCCAAACAGGCCAAACTATCCGGCGTAGCGCAGCGCCATCGCCTCCAGCGGCACCGGCTTGATCTTGGCCGCCTGCCCGGCGCAGCCAAAGGCCTCGAACCGCTCCTGACAAAGTTCCTTGGCGGCCTTGGTGGCGGCGGCGAGGAATTTGCGCGGGTCGAATTCTTCCGGGTTCTTGCCCATGGCGCGGCGCATTGCCCCGGTCATCGCCAGCCGGATATCGGTGTCGATGTTGATCTTGCGCACGCCGTTGCGGATGCCTTCCTGAATTTCCGCCACCGGCACGCCGTAGGTTTCCTTGATCCTGCCGCCATATTCGCGAATGGTTGCCAGCCATAGCCATCTTCCTCGCCCGCCTCGCCGGTTTCAAGCGAGCCGAGACAGCCGAGTTCACCTTCCACCGAGACGCCGATGGCATGGGCCATGCCCACGACTGAGCGGGTGACCTCGACATTGTAGTCGTAGCTGGACGGGGTTTTCATATCCTCCATCAGCGAGCCGTCCATCATCACGCTGGTGAAGCCGCTGCGCATCGCGCGCAGGCACACCGCCGGGCTGGCGCCGTGGTCCTGATGCATCGCCACCGGAATATGCGGCCACATTTCCACCGCGGCCTGCACCATATGGCGCAGGAACGGCTCACCGGCGTATTTGCGCGCACCAGCGGAGCCCTGCAATATCACCGGCGCGCCCGCTGCATCGGCCGCCTGCATGATCGCCTGGATCTGCTCCATATTATTGATGTTGAAGGCGGGCAGGCCGTAGCCATGCTCCGCCGCGTGGTCCAGCAACTGCCGCATCGCGACCAGGGCCATAACAGAATCTCCTTGTGTGGGTCTAGAAAGCCCGCTTCTTGCGGTCCATCAACTGCCAGATCATCGGCGTGAAGATCAACTGCATCGCCAGCGCCATTTTGCCGCCCTCGCAGACGATGGTATTGGCGCGCGACATGAAACTTCCGCTCAGCATCGACAGCAGATAGGGAAAGTCGATGCCCTTGGGGTTGCGGAAGCGGATCACCAGCATGCTTTCGTCCGGGCTGGGAATGTCGCGGGCGATGAACGGGTTGGAGGTGTCCACGGTCGGCACGCGCTGAAAGTTGACGTGCGACTCAGCGAATTGTGGACAGATGTAATTCACGTAGTCGGGCATCCGCCGCAGGATGGTATCCACCACTGCCTCGTGCGAATGGCCGCGCGTGCGCTTGTCGCGATGCAGCTTCTGAATCCATTCAAGATTGATGATAGGTACAACGCCGATCAACAGATCGACGTGCTTTGCCGCATTTACTGTTTCGGTCTTCACCCCGCCATGCAGGCCCTCGTAGAACAGCAGGTCGGTGCGCGGCGTTACATCTTCCCACGGCGTGAATGTGCCGGGCTTCTGGCCGTACGGCGCGGCCTCCTGATCGTCATGCAGATATTTCCGCGTCCGCCCGGTGCCGCTTTCGCCGTATTGGCGGAACAGAGCTTCCAGATCCTCGAATAAATTGGTGTCCGGGCCAAAATGGCTGAAATGCTGATTGCCCTTGGCCTGTTCTTCGGCCATTCGCACGCGCATTTCGGCGCGGTCGTAGCGGTGGAATGCGTCGCCCTCCACCACGGCAGCCGTGACGCCCTCACGGCGAAAGATCTGCTGGAATGTGGTCATCACCGTCGTGGTGCCGGCGCCGGAACTGCCGGTGATGGCGATAATCGGGTGCTTGGCGGACATGTTGGTGTCTCCCGATCTGGCTAACTGCGGAACAGTGAGCGGGTGTTGAATAAGGGTGAGGAAAACTTGATCGGCTCGCCCCGGTCGTAGGCGGCGTGGTATTCCTCTACCCGCTCAACCTCGCGCTTCGAGCCGAGAATCACTGGCACGCTTTGATCGATGGCAGCGGGCTGGATGCCCAGTAACCGTTGCCTGCCGGTCGAAGCCGCGCCACCGGCCTGTTCGACAATCATCGCCATCGGATTGGCCGCCGTCAGCAGCCGCACGCGTCCGGGCACCGAGGTATCGCGCGTATCACGGGGGTCCATATACAGACCGCCCCGGATCAGAATACGATGCACTTCGGCCACCATCGAGGCGCTCCAGCGGGTCGAAACCTCCTCGCCGCGCGGTCCTTCTGCGCCCTCGGCGCTTTCTTCGACATAGCGCCGCACCGGCGGTTCCCAGAACCGCGCGTTGGAAGCATTGACCGCAAACTCCCGCGTGGTGGGGGCCACCGTCATATGCGGATGGGTCAGCATGTAGGCGCCCACTTCACGATCCAGCCGGAAGCCGTGCACGCCGTCGCCGAGCGTGATCACGAGCATCGCGCTCGGGCCATACAGCACATAACCGGCGGCGACTTGCTTGGTGCCCGCTTGCAGGAACGCGGCTGCGTTGGCCTCTGTAATGCCCTCCGGCGCGCGCAGAATCGAGAAGATCGTGCCGACCGGCATATTCACATCGATATTCGACGCGCCGTCCAGCGGCTCAAACGCCAGCAAATAGCGTCCGCGTGGATAGCCGTCCGGGATCGGGTATGGCTGGTCCATGTCCTCGGACAGAATGCCGCAGAGCTGGCCGCCAAAATCGCAAGTGCCCAACACGATATCGCCGGCCAACTGATCCAGCGAGCGTGGTTCGGCGCGGCCATCGTTGGTACCGCGCGCGACAGCGGCCGCGACCAGTTTGCTCGCCGTCATGACATCGTTCAGCAGCGCCGCCAAATCCGGGTCCGACCCAGTGCGGCGCAGGCTCTCGATGATGAACTTGCTGAATGTCGTGCGGCGGTACGGCATCGGCGGCGCTCCCGGTGGCCGGTAAGACTACTGCGCGAACACGCGGCTGGCACGGATATCGGTGGCGTCGATGGTCTGCAACGCCTCCCGGTCCACCGGGATATCGCGCCCATCGCGCAGCGCGCCGATCGCCCCGGCATAGCCGCCATCGGCATCACGTTTGCCGAAGATCGACGATCCAGCCACGAAGGTATCCACGCCGGCTGCGGCAATGTCCGCGATATTGGCAGCCGTCACACCGCCGTCGATTTCGAGCCAGATCGGGCGGCCGTTGCTGGCGACATGCACATCAATGCGTTCCCGGACCAAGGCCGCCTTGCGCAGCGTTTCGGGAATGAAGGTCTGCCCACCAAAGCCGGGATTGACACTCATCAGCAGGATCATATCCAGCCGGTCCATCACGTGGTCCAGCACATGCTCGGGCGTTGCCGGGTTCAGCACCAGACCGGCGCGGCAACCGTTGTCGCGGATCAGCGCAAGCGTGCGGTCGACGTGCTCGGAGGCTTCCGGATGGAAGGTGATGATGTCGGCGCCGGCTTTGGCGAACATCGGCACCAGCGCATCGACGGGCTTGACCATCAGATGCACATCCATCGGCGCCTTTACCAGGCCGCGAATGGCTTGCAGGATCATCGGGCCGAAGGTCAGGTTGGGCCCGTAGTGATTATCCATCACGTCGAAATGGATAATATCCGCGCCATCGGCCAGCACGCGGGTTACTTCCTCGCCCAGCCGGGCGAAGTCGGCGGAAAGGATCGACGGCGCGATCCGGTACTTCTTCATGGTCGATCCTCTCCGGTGACGTCGCGTTACGGTGCGGGCGGATACGCCGAGGTGCTGTGGCTGCGCAGCGTATAGCGCACGGTGCGGCCAGGTCCTTCGGCGCGCACCAATTCGAAGCCGGGTTCATAGGCTGGGCGATTGACGATGAAGCTCATGCGGATCGACTCCCAGCCCTTCTTGCTGTCGAACGCCAGCACACGGATGTATTTGTCGCCGTGTTCGCGGCGGCAGGCGGTCACTTCCAGCATGGCGCCCGCCGGGTCCTTCAGGTCGAACATCGGATGGCCCCACATCGTCCAGTAGACGTTGCGCGGGTGCGGATCGCTGGCATACTCGACTGCCACCGCCCAGCCGTTGCTCAGCGCGTATTCGATCTGCTTGGCGATTTCCTTGTCGGTCAGTTCCGGCAGGAAGGAGAATTGCCCTTGGGTGACTTTCATGGCGCGGCTCCGGTCTAGCTGGCGGTCGGCGTGGGAACGTAGTCGACGCTGTCGGTGCTGGCGTAGTCGAAGGTAACGTCCTTCCAGGTATCCAGCGCCCCGCGCAGCGGCTGGCACCAGCGTGCCGCCTCGGCAAGAATTTGCGGCCCCTCGTTCCAGATATCGCGGCCTTCGTTGCGCGCCTTAACCATGCATTCCAGCGCCACGCGGTTGGCAATCGCGCCAGACTGAATGCCCATCGGGTGCCCGATGGTGCCGCCGCCGAATTGCAGCACCACGTCGTCGCCCAAATAGGTGAGCAACTGGTGCATCTGCCCGGCATGAATGCCGCCGGATGCCACCGGCATCAGCTTTTTCAAGCTCGCCCAGTCCTGATCGAAGAAAATGCCGTGTTGCAGGTTTTTCGGCACGTTGTTCTCGCGGCAGATGTCGTAGATGCCCTTGATGACGTTCGGGTCGCCTTCCAACTTGCCCACCACGGTGCCGGCATGGATATGGTCCACGCCCGCCATGCGCATCCATTTGGCAATGACGCGAAAGCTCACGCCATGGTTCTTCTGGCGCGTGTAGGTGGAATGCCCGGCGCGGTGCAGATGCAGGATCATGTCGTTCTTGCGCGCCCACTTGGCCATCGACTGGATGGCGGTGTAGCCGATCACCAGATCGATCATGATGATCACGCTGCCGAGATCGCGGGCGAATTCAGCGCGCTCGTACATGTCCTCCATCGTCCCGGCGGTGACGTTCAGATACGTCCCCTTGATCTCGCCGGTCTCGGCCATCGCCTTGGAGACGCCTTCCATGCAATACAGGAACCGGTCACGCCAATGCATGAACGGCTGCGAATTGATGTTCTCGTCGTCCTTGGTGAAATCGAGTCCGCCTTTCAGCGCTTCATAGACCACGCGGCCGTAATTGCGGCCCGACAGGCCGAGCTTCGGCTTCATGGTGGCACCCAGCAACGGGCGGCCATACACGTTCATCCGCTCGCGCTCGGCGACGATGCCGGTGGCCGGGCCTTGGAACGTCTTCAGGTAGTGCGGCGGGATCCGCATATCTTCCAGCCGCAGCGCCTTCAACGGCTTGAAGCCAAACACGTTGCCGATGATCGAGGCGGTCAGGTTGGCGATCGAGCCCTCCTCGAACAGATCCAGATCGTAGGCGATGAAGGCGAAATACTGGCCGGGGCTGCCGGGAACCGGCTCAACCCGATACGCCTTGGCGCGGTAATACTCGCTATCGGTTAGCCGGTCGGTCCACACTACGGTCCAGGTCGCGGTCGATGATTCACCGGCGACTGCGGCTGCGGCTTCCTCAGGGTCAACGCCGTCCTGCGGCGTGATGCGGAACACCGCCAGGATGTCGGTGGGCTTGGGTTCGTAGTCCTGTTCCCAGTAGCCCATCTGCTTGTATTTCAGAACGCCCGACTTGTAGCGTTCCTTCATGTCGGTGATTTTGCTGTCGCTGATCTTGTTCAAAGCGAGCCTCCCGCGAGCTGTCCGCCGTTGCGGCATAGACAATTCCTATGGGCTGGACACGACAAGAAAAAGCAAATTATTCTTGGGAAATCGACAAGGGATTCCTTGTCGATCAGATGGCCCCCGGCGATGACGGCACACGGTGGCGGCGAAAATTGGGATATCAGCCATGCGCAACGTCACCTTCCGGCAACTGCAAATCTTCGTCGAAGCCGCCGAGGACCAGTCTTTCGCGCGCGCCGCCGAGCGGCTGCGCATTTCGCCTGCCGCCGTCTCGTTCCAAATCAAACAGATCGAGAGCATGAGCGGCTTTGCGCTGTTCGAGCGTACTGGCCGCACCGTGGTGCTGTCCGATGCGGGCACCGCACTGCTCGGCTATGCGCGCACGGTCTTGCAGGCGTTGCAGGACGCCGACCAGTCGCTAACCGCGTTGCGCGGCGTCACCGGCGGGCGGATCGTGATCGGGCTGATTTCCACCGCCAAATACATTGTGCCCCACATCCTGGCGCGGTTTCAGGCGGAGCATCCCGGCGTCTCGATCCATTTGCGCGACGGCAACCGGGGGGAAATCGTCGAGGCGTTGGAACGCGGCGACATCGAACTCGCCGTCACCGGCCGGCCGCCGGACGGCACTGACCTCACCGCAGAAAGCTTCGCGCCGCATCCCACGGTGCTGGTTGCCCCGCCCGGTCATCGCTTGGTGGGCGAGACGATGCATCTGCCGTCGGCGCTGATGGGCGAGCGGTTCATTGTCCGCGAGGAAAGCAGCGGCACACGGCAGTTGGTGGATCAGTTTTTCCGCGACTCCGGGGTGCCGCTGCGCATCGCCATGACCAGCAGCAGCAACGAGACTGTCAAACAGGCGGTGATGGCCGGGATGGGCATGGCGTTGCTGTCGCGCCACACCATTGGGTTGGAACTGGCGCTCGGGTTGTTGCGCGTGGTCCCGGTGGAAGGCCTGCCGCTGATGCGCTCATGGTTTGTCGCGCACCGCCGCACCATGCCGTTGTTGCCGGTGCATGCACGGTTGCGCGGCTTCTTGCTCGACAATGGCCAGCGCGTGATCGAAGATCTGGAGGCAGGCTACCACGCCGCATTCGCCCCGGTGGCGGCAGCCCCGGCAATCGCGGCCCCGGCAATCGCGCCCCCGGCTAGGGATGCGAAATTGGCCGGCCTAACACGACCGCCATCGCCGCCTGTCCCGAGCCGCCCACCACTGGTACAGCCCCTTCGTGGCTCGCCTTGGCCTGTAGATCCATCCGCCGCACCAGTGCGAACGCCGTGATCGCGGCGGCGACGCCGAACAGCGCCGCGCCGGCCGCCTGACCGCATAGCACGCCGAGCGGGCCGTAATGCGCGCCCCAATACACCAGCGGTATCGTGCCCAGCGTGGCGCGGCCCCAGTTGAATGCGGTCGACAGCAGCGGAAAGCCAAGATTGTTGAACACCGCATTGCCGACGAACAGCGCGCCGTTGAACAGGAAGCCGCCCGCCAGCAACGAACAGAACAGCCGGATCAGGTCGGCAGTGACCGCTTCGGCATGGAATGCCCACACAATGCCGGACTGCGCCACGGCCAGGATCAGCCACGCGGTCAGCACGCTGGCGACCATGAACAGCATCGCGTCGCGCAGCGCCGAGCGCACCCGGTCGAGCCGCCCGGCGCCCAGGTTCTGTGCGAGGATCGGGCCCACCGAGCCGCTGAGCGCGTAGATAATCCCGAAGGCCACCGGCGACAGCCGGTCGATGGTGGCCTGTCCGGCCACCGCGCCGGCGCCGAACACCGCCATGCTGCTGGTCACGAACGCCGATCCAATCGGGGTCGCCAGATTCGACAGCACGGCCGGCCCCGCCACCGCGAACACCCGGCGCATGTCGCCGGGCAGTGCTGCCAGCGAAAGCTTGCCGAGCAGGTCGTGCACATCGCTCACGCCGCGCCAGCCCACATAGGCCAGCACGCAGCGCGACAATACGGTGCTGATGGCCGCCCCGGTCAGGTTCAGGTGCAACCCGAAAATCAGGATCGGGTCGAGAATGGCCGTCGCCAGTGCCGCGAACAGCGTCACGTTCATCGCCCGCCGCGCGTCGCCCACCGAGCGAAGCAGCGCCGAGGCGCACATGCCCGCCGACAGCAGCGGCACCGACGGCACCGCGATCGTCAGAAACTGTATGGCCAGCGTGCGGGTTTCGCCGTGCGCGCCCAGCGCATCCAGCAATGGCTCCAACTCGGTCAGCGTCAATGCGGCAATCGCCGCCATGATTGCCGCCAGCACCAGCAAACTGCCCGAGGCGATCCGCCGCGCCTCCGTCATCCGGCCCGCGCCGATTTCGCGCGACACAGTGGCCCCAACGCCGATCATCATGCCGATGGCGATCGACGATTGCAGAAACCCCACCACGCCCGCAAACCCGACGGCGGCGGCAATCGGCTTTTCGCCGAGCAGCGAGATATAGAACAGATTGATCAGATCGACCGCGAACACCGCGATCAGCCCGACCGCGCCGGTGCTGGCCATCACGATCACGTGGCGCATGGTCGATCCGGTGACGAAGCGGGCCGGGGGCACGGGTTACTCCGGGGCTGTGGTAGGGCGCACACA
Organism: Rhodospirillales bacterium; assembly: GCA_025359905.1. GTDB lineage: Bacteria > Pseudomonadota > Alphaproteobacteria > Acetobacterales > Acetobacteraceae > CAIPHQ01. The sequence continues at coordinate 15,084 of JANYDF010000078.1, read as the reverse complement.
TAGGGCATTGCGGCAGCGCCGCCAGCCTTGCGCGCGATGCGATGTTTCGCTGCGCCGAGCGAGAAGCGGCGCGCCGGTGGATAGTCTACTTATCATCACATAATAACTGGACGCCCGAACCGGGCCGCGCCGAGGAGACCGACCTTGCACCCAATTGCCGCTCTGGCCGCCACCGTTTTGTTCGCAGCCTCTACGGCTGCCATGGCGCAGGCGCCAGCCGTATTCACCTATGGCAACATGGCCACCGCCAGCCTCGGCAACGGGGCCAGTCTGAACAAAGCCGTGCCGTTTCCGGCGAACAATGCCTGGAACACCAAGATTGCCGCGGCAGCCGTCGATCCGAACTCGGCGGCGCTGATCGCCTCCATCGGACTCAACACCGGGCTGCACCCGGATTTCGGGGCCGGCACTTACAATCACCAAATCATCGGCATCCCGTACGTCGTGGTGTCCTCGGCACAGACGCCGGTGACGATCACGTTCACCGCCTATGGCAGCGAGAGCGACCCGGGCCCGTATCCGGTGCCGCCAACCGCTCCAGTCGAAGGCTCGAAGAACAACGGCTTGCCGCCCGCCGGGGACCGCCACGTGCTGGTGATCGACCGCGACACCAATCGTAGCTTCGAGCTGTATTCCGCGATCAAGCAGGCCGACAACAGTTGGAAGGCGGCGTCCGGCGCCGAGTTCCACCTTGACTCGAACATCGTCCGCCCGGCTGCGCAGCCTGGTTGGACCAGTGCGGACGCCGCCGGGCTGCCGATCTTTCCCGGATTGGTGCGCTTCGATGAGGTGTCGGCCGGGGTCATTCCACATGCACTTCGCTTCACCGTCGGCAACGTGCGAAAGGCTTATGTGGACCCTGCGAACCATTGGGTCGGCAGCAACACCAGCGCCAATCTGCCGCCGATGGGTATGCGCGTGCGGCTGAAAGCCAGCTACGTCATCCCGGCCACCTTCGGCAACCAAGCGCGTGTCATCCTGCAAGCCATGAAGATCTACGGGATGCTGCTCGCCGATATCGGCAGCAATTGGTACGTCTCCGGCACACCCGATCCGCACTGGAACAACAGCCGGCTGGTCGCCGAACTTGGCAGTGTGAAGGGGTCTAACTTCGAAGTTGTCAAGATGGGAACGATTCACGCCCCCTAAACCAGCGCGCCGAACTGCAACGCTGCCAGCCGTGCATACAGCCCGTCTTCGCGGCTTAGTGCGTCATGCGTGCCGCTGGCAACAATCCGGCCGCGATCCATCACCACAATGCGGTCGGCGCGGCGCACGGTGGCGAGCCGGTGCGCCACCACCAGCGTAGTGCGGCCCTTGGCCAGCACAGTCAGCGCGCGCTGGACCGCCTGTTCCGATTCGGCATCGAGCGCGCTCGTCGCCTCGTCGAGCAGCAGCACCTTCGGATCGCGCAAGATGGCCCGCGCAATCGCCACCCGCTGCCGCTGGCCGCCCGATAACATAACGCCCTTGGCGCCGAGGAAGGTGTCGTAGCCGTTGGGCAGTTCTTCCAGAAATTCCGCCGCCGCTGCCGCCTCTGCGGCTGCCCGCACCTCGGCGTCGCTGGCGTCTGGGCGGCCGAAGCGGATGTTGTCCCAGGCATTGGCGCTGAAGATCATCGGATCCTGCGGCACCAGCCCCAGGCAGCCGCGCAGCGCGGCGGGGTCGAGGGTGGCGATATCGGTGCCGTCCAGCCGGATCGTGCCGGATTGCGGATCGTAGAAGCGCAGCAGCAGGCCCAGCACCGTGGTCTTGCCCGCGCCGGACGGGCCAACCAGCGCCACCGTCTCGCCGGGTTCGACGGTGAGTGAGAAATCATCCAGCGCGTTTTGGCCGGGGCGGGTCGGATACTCGAACGTCACACTGTCAAAGAAGATGCGCCCGCGCACCGGCCGCGCAAGCCGGGCCGGGACGGGCGGGGCGGTGATGGTTGGGGATTCCGATAGCAGTTCCAGCAGCCGCTCGGCCGCCCCGGCGGCGCGCTGCACGTCGCCCCAAATCTCGCTCATGGTGGCACCGTTGGTGGCCAGGATCACCGCATACAGCACGAACGCCGACAACTCGCCGCCGGTCATCCGCCCGCCGATCACATCGCGCCCGCCGACCCACAGCGCGAACGTCACCGCGCCGAAGCCGAGCAAAATCACCACCAGAATCAACGATGCCCGTGTCTTGACCCGTTGCAGCGCGGTCGCCACCGAGCGCTCCACCGTCGCACTGAACTGTGCCCGGTCGACCGGCTCATGGGTGAACGCCTGCACGGTGCGCAGCCCGGCGATGGTTTCCTCGGCGTAGGCGCCCAGATCGGCCACCCGGTCCTGTGCCGCGCGCGACTGGCGCTTTTCGCGGCGGCCGAACCAGATCAGCGGGCCGATCACAATTGGCAGCACGATGGCGATGATGCCGGCCAGCTTGGCGCTGGTGATCACCAGCATGGCGAACGCGCCAACCAGCATCAGCGCATTGCGTACGCCCTGCGAGATCGCCGAGCCAACCAAGGCTTGCAGCACCGAGATATCGGCGGTCAGCCGCGACAGGATGTCGCCGGTGCGCGCGGTTTCGAAATAGGCGGGCGATAGCGCGATCACCCGGTTGAACACGTCGCGCCGCAAATCCGCCGCCACCCGCTCGCCCAGCCACGACACCAGGAAGTAGCGGGCGCAGGTGGCGAAGGCTAACGCGGCCACAATTGCGAACATGGTCAGCGCCGCACGGTCGAGTTGCGCGGCACCACCGCTGGCGAATCCGTCATCGATCAGCCGCCGCACCCCCTGGCCAAGGCCCAGCACCAGCGCCGCCGCGACGATCAGCGAGACCGAGGCACCCGCCACCCGCCACGCATAGGCGCGCAAATAGGGCAGCACGAGGCGCAGCGAGGTCAGTTTGGCGCGGGCAGGCTTGGGTGGCAGGGTCACTCGGGGCTCTCCGCGCAAAGCTACAGTCTGACAGATAGACCGCCGATGCGCTTCCAGCAGATGGCCCGGACAAATGGCGGCGGATTTACCCGCCGGCGAACAGCACCACGTGCAGAAACCCTGGTCCATGCGCCCCGCGCACCAGCCGCCCCTCGATATCGGTGGTGCCGCTTGCCCCGGTGACGATGTTGACGTTGCGCGGCTGCGCCCGTCCGCCGCACGCCGGGCCGGTGGCGTAATCCTCCAGCCATTCCAGCAGCTTGGCAGTGTCCAGCGCCACGATGTGATGCAGCGGCAGGAAATTGTGCAGCGTGGGTGCCGTGGGGGCGGAGTGGAACACCAGCGAGCCCGACTCGGCGATGCCACAGGCCGCCAAGCCGACTGCAACGGGCTCATCGGTGGCGATGCGGTGATGCGTGGCGATCCCGGCCCAATCCAACGCGGTCAGCGCCGGGTCGGGCGGTAATGCGATGCTGGCGGGAAGGTTATGGGTGAACAGATAGGCGCGCACCGCACCGGGCAGCCCGGACAGGCTGGCGACCTGCTCGACGGTGCCGCCGACTTTCGGGTCGGTCAGCCGTTCGATGAACCGCTCGGTCAAGGTGCCGGAACGCGGCGGGCGGCCACGATCAGCACCGGCCACCAGCCGGGCCGCTTCGGCGCGGATGGCGCCAGCGTCGGGATTGCCGGAGCGGCCAAGGGCTGCGCGGGCGGCGGCCAGAATGCGCTCGCGGCTCATCGCGCTTTCCGCTTCTGCGCTTGATATTGCTGCATGAATGTCCCACCGGACGGGGCGGGCAGGCCGCGATGGCGGGTCCAGCCGCCAGCCAGCGGCATTGCCTCGATCCAGCCGCGCTTGGCGAACAGCCGCATACCGCGCACGGCCGCTGCTGTCGCCAGCCGGTACAGCCACGGCCTTGTCGCGACGAATTTCCATAAGCCGAGCGCAGTACGCACGCTGGATGGCTCCAGCCCCTCCCGCCAACTGCGATCCCGCCAGCCGCGCAGCAGCGTGGGCAGTGGAATCCGCACCGGGCAGACTTCCTGGCATGAGCCGTTCAGCGTGCAGGCGTGCGCCAGATCGCGCGCGGCGGGCAGGCCGTCGAGCGCAGGGGTCAGCACTGAGCCCATTGGGCCGGGATAGGTGCCGCCGTAGGCGTGGCCGCCAATGTTGCGATAGACCACGCAATGATTAAGGCAGGCGCCGCAGCGGATGCAGCGTAGCATCTCGGCCAGGCCGTCAGCGAGCATGTTGGTGCGGCCATTATCCACTAATACGATGTGAAATTCGTCCGGCCCGTCCAGATCGCCCGGCTGCTTCGGCCCGGTGTGGAACGTCGTGTACTGCGTCAGTTCCGCCCCGGTTGCCGAGCGCACCAGCAGACGCAGCAGCGCCATGGCGTGCGTGGTGGATGGCACCAGTTTTTCGATGCCGGCGGTGACGATATGCACGCGCGGCGGTGTGGTGGTCAGTTCGGCGTTGCCCTCATTGGTGACGGTGCACACCGCGCCGGTATCGGCCACCAGGAAATTTGCGCCGGAAATTCCCACGTCGGCGGCCATGAACTTGGCGCGCAACTCGCGCCGGGCGGCCTGCACCATCGACTCCACGTCCTCCATCGCGCCCGGATCGCGATGGCTGGCGGCAAATAATTCCTTCACCTGCTCGCGGGTTTTGTGCAGCGCGGGCCAAACGATGTGGCTCGGCGGGTCGCCCGCCAGTTGGATGATGTGCTCGGCCAGATCGGTCTCGACCCGCGTGATGCCTGCCGCCTCCAGCGCATGCGGCAGACCGATCTCCTCGCCGAGCATCGACTTGGAGCGGGTGACCGACTTGGCCTCGGCCGCCCGGCAAATCTCGACGACGATCCGGCAGGCGTCCTCGGACGTGCTGGCCCAATGCACTTTGGCCCCCGTAGCCAGGGCATTTCGTTCGAATTCGACAAGATAATGGTCTATATTATTTACGACATGCGCGCGAATATCCCGCCCCAGATCGCGTGCCGCCTGGAAATCTGGCCACGCCGCCACCGCACGGGCCCGGTTGCGCTCGGCGGTGCCGGTGGTGCGGTCGATTGCGGTCTTCAGCGTCGGACTGGCCAGCGCCGCATCGACGCGGGCGGCGAAGTTGGGCTGGTTGGCGCGCATGGTCAGACGCTCTCGCCGATGGCCGGGCCGTCCGCCATGCCGGCCAGCACTTCGGCGGCGTGGAAGGTTCGCACGGGTGAGCCAGTGCGGTGCAGTTTGCCCGCCATGTTCATCAGACAGCCAAGGTCGCCGCCGAGCAGCAAATCGGCCCCGGTCGCGGTGATGGCGCGGGCCTTTTCTTCGACGATGGCGTTGGAGATCGCCGGATACTTCACGCAAAACGTGCCGCCGAAGCCGCAGCATACGGTGTTGCCGTCCAGCGGGCGCAATTCCAGCCCGCCGACCTGCGCCAACAGCTTGCGCGGCTGCGCCATAACGCCGAGTTCGCGCAGGCCGGAGCAGGAATCGTGATAGGTGAAGCTGCCGGGCAGCCGCGCATCGTGCGGCAGCCAACGGCAGACATCGGTCAAAAAACTCAGCAATTCGAACGTCTTGGCCGCCAGTGCCGTGGCGCGGGCGTGCCATTTGGCGTCCGCTTCGAACATTTCCGGAAAATGGACTTTGATGGTGGCGGCGCAAGAACCGGACGGCGCCACCACAAAGTCGAATCCTTCGAACGCCGCGATCACCTGCCGCGCAATCGTCCGCGCGCCATCGGCATCGCCGGCATTCAGCGCCGGTTGGCTGCAACAGGTTTGCGCGTCCGGCACCGCCACCGTGCAGCCTGCTTGCTCCAGCAGGCTGATGGCGGCAAAGCCGATCTGCGGACGCATGGCGTCCACCAGACAGGTGACGAACAGCGCAACCCGCGTCATCGGCTGAACGACGCCGCGTTGCCAGCATCGACGTTGAGGATATTGCCGGTCGACTTGGCCGACCGCGCCTCGGCGGCGAAGAAGGCGATGCCTTCGGCGATATCCTCGGGATATACGCTGCGCTTCAGCAGCGACCGCTCGCGATAGACAGCCTCCAGCCCGTCGCGGTCGGTCTTGTAGCTGCTGGCGCGCTGATCGCCCCATTCGCCTTGCCAAATCCGGCTGCCACGCAGCACCGCATCCGGGTTCACCACGTTGGCGCGGATGCCGTGCGGCGCGCCTTCCAGCGCGAGGCAGCGCGCCAGATGCACTTCGCTGGCCTTGGCCACGCAATACGCGGCGGCGCCGGGCGAGGCGACCATGGCATTCTTCGACGCGACCAAAACAATGGAGCCGCCGACGCCCTGGGTTTTCATCATGCGGAAGGCTTCGCGGCAGATCAGGAAATAGCCGGTCGACATGATGTCCTGATTGCGCTGCCACAACGCCAGCGTGGTTTCGTCCAGCGCCGCCGCCGAGGCGATCCCTGCGTTGGAGACGCAGATATCAATGCCGCCGAACGCCAGGGCCGCCCCTTGGAACAGCGCCAGCACGGCGTCTTCCTTGGTCACGTCCACCCAAATTCCGGCAACGGAATCAGCGCCGTAGATTTTGTGCAGGTCCGCCTCGGCGCTGGCCAGCACGTCGCGGTCGATGTCGCAGATCACCACCACGGCGCCGTCGTCCATCAGGCGCCGCGCCGTCGCGGTGCCGATGCCGCCAGCGCCGCCGGTAATCAGCGCCACTTTGCCCGCCAGCATGCGCGGCTTGGGCTGGCGCGCCAGCTTGGCTTCTTCGAGCAGCCAGTATTCGATGTTGAAGGCTTCCTGCTCGTCGAGCCCGCGATAGGTTGAAACGGCCGAAGCGCCGCGCATGACGTTGATGGCGTTGGTATAGAATTCTGCCGATATGCGTGCGGTGGCTTTGTCGCCTGCGAAGGTGATCATGCCGGCGCCAGGGATCAGATACACCACCGCGTTCGGGTCGCGCATCGCTGGACTGTCCAGGTGCTTGCAGCGTTCGTAATACGCGGCGTAGCCGGCGCGATAATCGGCAATCGCCGGTTCCAGCCGGGGCAACAAGTCGGCCAGGGTTTCCTTGGCCGGATCGAAGTCCAGCACCAGCGGGCGGATTTTGGTGCGCAGGAAATGGTCGGGGCAAGATGTGCCGAGCGCCGCCAGTTCCTGCAAGCGGGCACTGCAGACGAACTGCAACACCGCCTCGCTATCGTCGAAATGCCCAACCTTTGTGCGGCTGCCCGAGATGAGGCCGCGCAGGGCCGGCATCAACCCGGCGGCAATTGCGCGCCGCTGGGCACTGTCCAGCGCTGGGGTTTTGACGCCGCCGAACGCGGGCACATCCATTTCCCGCGCCGCCAGCCACTGCGCCGCGCGATCGATGATATTCAGCGTGATATCGTAACAGGCGCGCTGTTCTTCGGCCCAGGTGAATAGGCCGTGCGCGTCCAAAATGACGCCTTTGGCCTGCGGATTTTCGGCACAGAATTTCTGCAGCCAGAGGCCGAGTTCGAATCCCGGCCGTTTCCACGGCAGCCAGCCGATTTCATCGCCGTAAATCTCGCGGGTGATCGCCTCGCTATCGGCGCAGGCCGCGATAGCAATGATCGCATCCGGATGCATGTGATCGACATGCGCGAACGGCACGAACCCGTGCAGCGGCGTGTCGATGCTGGGGGCGCGTGGATTGAGATTGAAGGTTCAGTGCTGGAACAGCGCCACCATCGGATCTTCGTGGGCCACGCCTTGGTACAATGACTGCAAGCCGATCAGCTTGTCCATGTACAGCGTCGCGAAGCCGTCGAGCTTCATGCTGCCGAGGTCGCCGCCCGAGCCCTTGACCCATAACACGTTGACGGATTGCCCGGTGAGGGGATCCGTCATCGCCAACTTGGCGGAGGTGTTGCCGCCGCCATAGTTGGTGATGCGCTTGTCGGACCCGAGCAGATTCGAACGGTAGAGCAGCAATTGTTCAGGTGTTAGCTGGTCCGCGATCGTCGCGTCCCACTTATTGTCCAGCAGCACGTCCGTGTTCATCGCGTCCCCCAGCCGATTCCGCCGGCTGACAAGCCGGTCCTTGCGCCGACCTTACGGTGCGCAAGGACAAACGGCCAGTCCAGCGTTGCGGCTGCGTGCCAGCGAGATACTGCTATGCGGCTGCCTTACTTCGCGGCCCGTGGCTTCACCCACCATTTTACCGGCTTCGGTTCCGCGACCCGTTTCACCTTCGGCGGCTTTTCCGCTTTGGCGAGGCCAGGACCGCGCGTGCGGCGCAACACCACCGGCGCGGCGTCTTCGGCAATCACGCTCACCACGATCTGCGGTGCCACGATGTCCATGGCAGCCGTCACCGGGGCCGCCGTCAATGGGGCCGCTGCCGCCACTGGCGCCGCTGCGGCCGGAGCCGGATCAGCCGCGCGATAGGCCATCGGCGTCAGATCGGACAGATCGGCCAACGGGTAGCGCTTACGTTTGGTGTAGGCGCGCTTGACGCGGACTTCGCCGGTCTGGATTACTGCCGTAGCGGCGGCAACCGCAGTGCGTTCGGCCTTTTGGTCAGCCTTGGCGCGTGCGGCGCGTTCGTCGGCAAGCAGGCCATTCAGCCGTGCCACTTCATTGACCGATTGCTGCCGCAACGTGGCCAGTGCCGCTTTCTCGTGCTTGACCGCAGCAACAGCTTCCGTGCGTGCCAATTCGGCATGCGCGAGCTTGGTTTCCAAATCGCGAATGTGCGTCTGAGCCTGCTGCAGCAAGCGCTCCGCCCGATCGCGCGCCGCGCGTTCAGCGCCGATATCGGCGGCGGTCGCCGCAGCCCGGCCAGCCTGGGCGCGGGTTTCGCTGGCGCGCAGGGCAGGTTGCTGGCCACCCGGGCTGTTGCTGACCATCACCACGGGGACTTCACCATCTTGCACGAAGCGATGACGGTGGCCCTGTGAGGTGCTGCGGTCACCGCTTGCGCGATGTCCGGACTGGCGCTGTGGCTCAGATTGCTGGCGAGGGGTCGGGGCGTCACGGCGGCTGCCAAGGCCCATGAGTGCCTCCCGCATCTTCTGTTCCGCGTCCTGCAATGACCCAAGGTCCGGCGAGGAGGCGTCGGACTGCTGGTCCTGGCCCCGGCGCGATTGCTGTCTGTCAGTCAATAGTTTTGTTCCGATATTGCTCAGGTGTACGCGTTAGCGCCTATTGCCCGGCCGACATGCGCCCTCACCAATTCGGCAGCGGCACATGGGATCGGGACGGAGGGCGGAAGTAAACAGCCGCACCGCGAATCGTTGGATACATGTTTGATCGCGTCTTGCCAAGTGCAGATTTGCTGACGCAGCGCGGCGCCGGTCGCTGAAAGCGTCGCAAAGAACGGGGGTTGGGCTGCATACATAGGTAGTCTGCAAAAATATCTAAGGGGATCGCCGCGCCAGTAATCATATATTTTTTGTAATTGTCAGGCATCGGTGGAATGCGGCGGGCATTTATTGCACGGCGAATGGTGGATATTTACCCATCTCATTCTTCTGGATAGATTCATGATTAAAGAAATTGGTAATGTTTCTGTCAAATGTTGAAAAATAGCAAGAATAGGTGCGATTAGCCTAAGAATTGAATTTCAGACCCATGCGCAGCCCGGTACAGCGTTTACCTTATTCTGCGCCGTGAAGATGGCAGCCCTGCATGGCGCTGCAGCCGCTCGGACGCTCGATTCGGATTGTTCTGAAGTAAATTCGACACCTGGGCAGTTTGTTGCAATAAACGGCTAGATCAACAATGCGGCTGCCGGCTTGCTTGCGAAGCAGCGACTGGGAGCCGGCAGCAACAGGCGGCGGCGAATTGCAGCAGTGGCTGGTGGCCGGTGCGTCTGCAAAATCGACTGGCAGCTTGTCTTGCAGAATGTGGCGGCCATGCGGTGTAGGCCGTTTGGATGGCAGATCAAAATATCCTATAGGGCAATGACCCGTTGCAGCAAGTCTTCCAGTCGTGCCGATTGCAGGGCGGCGTCGAAGTCCCGTGCCATTGTCAGTCGCGCGGCGGCCCCCATCGCCACCGCGCGGGGGGCGTTCGATACGAGTTGCATGATTTGGGTGGCCAGCCCTGCCGGGTCGCGGCTGCGAAACAGCAAGCCGTTGACCCCGGACTGAATCACCCCGTCGAGCCCGGCCTCGGTTGAGGCGATCACCGGCGTGCCGAGCCCCATCGCTTCGGCCGCCACCGAAGGAAGGCCTTCGGCCTCGCCGGAGCGGGCGACGATGCTGGGGATGACCACGGCGCGAGCGGCGTGCATGGCCGTGCGCACGTGATCTGGGGTCTGCCAGCCGCGCATTTCGATGCCGGGCACGCCCTGTAGCGACGCTGCGATGCTGGCGTGCCGCGGGCCTTGGCCGATCAGGGTGAATGGCTCGGCCACACCTTGCGCGCGCAACAGCTTGATGGCGGCGGCCAGCACCTCAACGCCCTTCATTTCCACGAAGCGGCCGGCGAACAGCACCCCCTGGCCCGGATCGGTTCGCGGCGCCGGTGCAATGCGGTCAGTGCCGATGTGTACGACCGTGGTCTTGCCGGCCGGAAAGCCGCGTTCGACCAACCGGCGGCGCACGGCTTCGGAGACGCAAACGAACAGCGCGCCGTATTGCATCAGCCGCGCCATGCGCCAGCGAAACAGTGCCGGGATCGGGAAGCGGCGGTAGTGCGATGCCTTATGGACATCGCCGCCGTGGAACGTGACCACCAGAGGCACGCCGAGCGCTTCGGCGAGCGGCAACGCCAGCGCGCCGCCCCGGCCAAATTGGGCATGTACCGCAGCCGGGGCCAGCGCCCGCAGGGCGGGCAAATCGGGTACGCGGCCGGTGAGTTTGAACCGTAGTCCGGCCGCACCGGTGAACACCGCGCCGGTTGGAAATGCTGCCGTATCCAGCCATGGCCGCACCCGGCGGCCGACCCACAACGGCGTCAGCGCGCCGAATGCCATGTACTGCCGCCGCATGAACTCAATTTCGGACTTCGGCAGCAGGTCGTCGCGGTAGACGAGAATATTAGCCATCGGCTCGGGCGCTCACCCTCTCGCTGACATAGCGATCAAGTCCGGGCATGGCCTGTCCGCCACAGATCGGCAAGCAGTCCGGCGGCAATTCCTGGGTGAATTCGACGCCGCTGGCCTGCAAGCGGTCGAGAAACGCCGGCAGATGCCGCATCGCGCCGCTTGGGATGTCGTGCAGCACCACCAGCGGCCAGTCGAGGCCGGCGCACTGGGTCAGCGCGGTGCTGGCCCAAGCGTCCGGCTCCAGCCAGTCGCGCGGCAGGGCATTCCACAAGACGCAGGTGGCCTGGCGCGCGATCAGGTGATCGCGCGCGGCCGGGCTGAGCAGATGCGGGCCGATGCGGCCTTGCACGCCATACGGACGGAACAGCCGCTCAGGCGCGAGGCCGTCAAGCAAGGCATCCGTGGCGGTGATCTCGGCGACCGACTCGGCGGCGGCAAGTTCGCCGAGTGGGGTGGCGTGCGTAAACGTGTGATTCCCAACAATATGCCCTTCTGCCCGCGCCCGTTCCGCCAGCGCCCGCGCGCCAGGGGCGGCAAGCTTGCGGCCAATCACGAAGAACGTGGCGCGCACGGCGTGATCGCGTAGGATGTCGAGTACGTTTCCAGTTACGCCTCGTTCTGGACCGTTGTCGAAGCTCAGCGTCACGCGGCGTTGTTCGGCGTTGACAAGTTGGCCAGCCGGTCCAAATTCGTTCATTGTCGAACCTTACGCATATCGAGACAAAATGGGGCAAGCGCATAGCGCGCGGCAGACCCCGATGGGAGAGGGCGCACTATGAATCTTGGGATCACCGGCATCCATCACGTGACCAGCGGCGCGGCCGGAGCGCAGGAGGACATCGACTTCTTCACGCAGGCGGTGGGGCTGCGCATGGTCAAGCAGACCGTGCTGTTCGACGGCACCGCGCCGATCTACCACCTGTACTACGCCAACGCGAACGCCGAGATCGGCAGCGTGATGACCACGTTCCCGTTCCGCCAGGCGGGCCTAACCGGCAAACGCGGCTCGGGGCAGGTGCAGAACACCGCGTTCTCGGTGCCGCTGGGCGCCGCGAAATTCTGGGCCGAGCGGTTCAAGCGGCTCGGATTTTCGGATGGCGTGGCCGGCGAACGGTTCGGCCAGCAGGCGCTGACGTTCCATCATCCGGCCGGGCTGGGCTTCGAGGTGATCGAAGACGCAGACGATACGCGTGAACCGTGGATGACCAACGACGTGACCGCCGATGTGGCCGCGCGCGGCTTTCATAGCGTGTCGATGGCGGTGCGCGAGGGCGAGGAGATGGGGCGCTTCCTGATCGACGGCCTCGGCTTCGAAAAGGTCGGCACGGACGGCGCTGTGACCCGTTACAGCATCGCGGGCGGCGGGGCGGCCAAGCAACTGGATATCGTCGAGCATCCGGAGATGGCGCAGGGGTCGTGGCGCTTCGCCCAGGGCCTTGTGCATCACGTGGCGCTGGCAGTGCCGACCGAGACCGAGCAGACCGCGATCAAGGCGCATCTGGAAGGCCTCGGCTACACCGACGTGTCCGAGATCAAGGACCGCAACTACTTCCACTCGATCTATTGCCGCTCGCCGGGCGGCATTCTGGTGGAGGTGGCGACATCGGACATCGGCTTCGCCATCGACGAGCCGAAAGAGCATCTGGGCGAAAAGCTGCTGCTGCCGCCGTGGTTCGAGCCGCGTCGGGCCGAGATTGTGGCGCCGCTGGAGCCGATCCGGGTGCCGCAGTACGCCGCACACCATTGACGGCAGTTTCGATGACCGCCGCCGAGCATCTGACCATCGGCCCGGCTTTGGCGGGTGCCGGCGTGTTGCTTGTGCTGTTGCACGGGCGCGGACAGTCGCCTGACTATATTTGCGGGCAGGCAGAGGCGCTGTTTGCGCCCGGCGTGCGGTGCGTCGTGCCCGCCGCACCCGGCCGGGTGTGGTATCCGCTGCGCTTCATGGCGCCGGGCGCGGCGGGCGATCCGAAGCTGGCGGATGCGGTTGCCATCGTCGAGGCCATCGTGTCGGATGCGATCGGGCAGGGGATGCCACCGGAGCGAATCGTGGTGCTGGGCTTCTCTCAAGGCGGCTGCCTCGCCAGCGAATTCGTCCGCCGCCATCCACGCAGTTACGGTGGCGTGGCGATCTGGACCGGCGGGCTGATCGGGGCCCCCGGCACCGAATGGGCGGTGCCGGAGGGTTTGGCGGGCGTGCCGGTGCTGGTGACCGGCAGCGATTGCGACGCCTACATCCCCGAAGCGCGCACCCGCGAGACGGCGGCGCATTTCGCTGCCGTTGGGGCGCGGGTTGACCTGCAACTGTATCCGGGCCGGGCGCACATCGTCTCGCCGCCCGAGGTTGCGGCAGTGGCGGCGATGATAACGGCCGCCGCCGGTTGACATCGCTGCCCTGAGGGCGTTCTGACCGGGGGCGCATTTTGCGCCATCATCGAGAGGCATCGTGGCAAGCGAGACGTCGACTGCGGATACGGTGAACAATTTTGTCCGCGACATCATCAAGGACGACCTGGGCGCGGGGCGGGTCACCGGCGTGGTCACCCGGTTCCCGCCGGAGCCGAACGGCTACCTGCATCTTGGGCACGCCAAATCGATCTGCCTGAATTTCGGCGTGGCCGAGGAATTCGGCGGGCGCTGCCATCTGCGCTTCGACGACACCAACCCGGCCAAGGAGGAGCAGGAGTACATCGACGCCATCATGCGCGATGTGCGCTGGCTCGGCTTCGACTGGGGCGAGCATTTGTATCATGCCTCGGATTATTTCGAGCAATTGTACGATTGGGCGGTGCATCTGATCAAGACCGGCCATGCCTACGTCGATGATCTGTCGAAGGACGAGATGTCGGCGCTGAAGGGCGACTGGAACAAGCCGGGTCAGAACAGCCCGTTCCGCGAGCGCAGCGCCGAGGAAAACCTCGATCTGTTTGCCAGGATGCGGGCCGGGGAGTTCCCCGAAGGAGCGCGCGTGCTGCGCGCCAAGATCGATATGACGTCGGGCAACATGAATCTGCGCGACCCGGTGCTGTACCGTATCTTGCACACGGCGCATCCGCGCACCGGCAATGCGTGGTGCATCTACCCGAATTACGACTTCGCGCACGGCCAGTCCGATGCCATCGAACACGTAACCCACTCGCTTTGCACGCTGGAGTTCGAGGATCACCGGCCGTTGTACGACTGGTTCCTCGACAACCTGCCGGTCCCGGCGCGGCCGCGCCAATATGAGTTCGCCCGGCTTAATCTGGCCTACACGGTGCTGTCCAAGCGCATTCTGACCAAGCTGGTCGAAGACGGGCACGTCACCGGATGGGACGATCCGCGGATGCCGACCATCGCCGGGATGCGGCGGCGCGGCGTGCCGGCGGCGGCGCTGCGCGCCTTCGTGCGCAGCATTGGCGTGGCGCGGGCTTACAGCACCGTCGGTTTGGATCAGTTCGAAGCGCCGATCCGCGAGCATTTGAACACCGCCGCCGAACGCCGCATGGCGGTGCTGCGGCCATTGAAGCTGGTGATCGAGAATTACCCGCAAGGTCAGACCGAGACGCTGACGGCGATCAATCATCCGAACGACCCGGGTGCGGGCACCCGCGAGGTGACGTTCGGGCGCGAGATCTACATCGAGCGTGACGACTTCATGGAAGTGCCGGTCAAGAAGTTCCACCGTCTGGCGCCGGGTGCGGAAGTGCGGCTGCGCTATGCCTATCTGGTGACCTGCACTGGCGTGGTGAAAGACGAGTCGGGTGTGGTGGTGGAGGTGCATTGCACCTACGACCCGGCCACGCGGGGCGGCAATGCGCCAGACGGGCGCAAGGTGAAAGGCACCATTCACTGGGTGGCGGCCGATGCGGTGCCGGCGGATATCCGTTTGTTCAATCCGTTGTTCACCCGGCCCGATCCTGGAGCCAATGGCCACGTGCTTGACGACATCAATCCGCAGTCGCTGGAAGTTCTGCACGGCGCGCTGGTGGAACCGTCGGTCGCGGCTTTGCCGGTGGGCGAGGCGGTGCAGTTCGAGCGCACAGGGTATTTTTGCGCCGACCTGAACAGCCGCCCCGGTGCGCTGATATTCAATCGCACTGTTGGCCTGAACGACACCTGGGCCAAAGTACAGGCGGGCGGCGGTTAGCCGCCCGCTTTATCCCAGAGCCAACAAACGGAAACGCCCGGCACAAGGCCGG
>JANYDF010000058.1 GCA_025359905.1 Rhodospirillales bacterium | reverse complement strand
CCGCCCATGACGCAGCCGCGCACCGTAACCTCGCGGGCCGCAGCGTTGTTGGGGGCGTCGTGCGCTTCGTAAGCATCCATGGCGTTGCCGATCAAGTTGATCAGCACTTGTTCCATCAGGATGCGTTCGCCAAGCACCGCTGGCAGGCTGTCCGGCAGTTCGTCGCGCACGCTGAACATGCGGCGGCGCGGGCCGAGAATGTCCAGCGCGCCTTGCAGGGCGGACTGCCACGTCACCGGCTCCCTGGCCCGCCGCTCATTGCGGGCAAATACTTTCAGGTGATCGAGCAAGTCGGACGCGCGCTTGGCTTCGGCGATGACCTTGTCGACCTTGCCCAGGGCCAGTTCGATCTGCGGCGCGGTGCGTTGCAGGATGAACGCAGCGTTCTGCGCGGCGAAACTGATGCTGGCCAGCGGCTGATTCAATTCATGCGCCATGCCAGTCGCCATTTCGCCCAGCGTCACCAGCGTGCCAA
Organism: Rhodospirillales bacterium; assembly: GCA_025359905.1. Classification (GTDB taxonomy): domain Bacteria; phylum Pseudomonadota; class Alphaproteobacteria; order Acetobacterales; family Acetobacteraceae; genus CAIPHQ01. The sequence goes on along the minus strand of JANYDF010000058.1, from coordinate 13,829 downwards.
CCCGCTGCAAGCGCTGCTGCTCGTCCTTCTCTCTGGTGATGTCAGAGAGGTACCCGACAATGTCCGCACCGTGCGGTCCGCGCGCCGTCACCCGCACGGCGTTGCGAACCCAGCGGATTTCAGACTGACCGGGGTTGAGCGGCAGATCGATGAAGCCTTCTTGCTGGTCTGGAGTCAGCGCCATGCCCTGCAACAGGTCGCGATTTTGCGGCAGTTGCAGCAGCGAAGTGACCATGCCGCCGCTGCCGGTGTCCGTGCCGAATGCCGGGGAGATGCGCGCCACGTCGCCATGCACGCTGACCAATTGAATGCGTCCGGCGGCGACATGCACGCGGTACAGCACGCCGGGGCCAAGCTGCACCACGGCGTACAAATCGTCCTCGGCAGCGCGGCGCGCGGCTTCGGCCTGCCGTAACCGATCGACGTCTTGCAGGAACCCGATCGAGGAGCCATCGCCCAGCATCACCGCCGACAGCACCGCCCAAAAGCTGGTGCCGTCGCAACGGCGCATCCGGTATTCCCGCTGCAAGAATCCATCGCGGCGCAGAATGTCGAAATCGGCGTCCACTTCTGCCGCATCCTCGGCGAAGTGCAGATCGCGGAAGTCGCTGCCGGCCAGCGTCTCGACGGTGCTGCGCAGAATGATGGCGGCGGCCGGATTGGCTTCAAGGATGATGCCGCTGGCGTCCGCCACCGTCACGCATAGCGGCGCGCTGCGGATGTAGCTTTGAAACCGGGCTTCCTTTTCCTCCAGCGCGGAACGTATTTTTCGCTGGTCCGTGATGTCCAGCACGGTGCCGACCCGGTAGGCCGGCGCGGCGCCCATGTCGTTGCGGGCGCCGGTGATCGCGGTCAACCCGAGGAAGCTGGTGCCATCCCGGCGCAAGCGCAGCGCTTCGAACATCACGTGACCAGCGCGGTCGGACTCGGCGATGATCTCGCGGATGCGGCCGTGTTCGCCGGGCAGGTAAGTGTCAAAGATCGACATGCCGGACACCTCGTCCGGTGCCATGCCGTGCAGGGCCGCGAACGCCGGATTGGCATAGCTGACACGATTGCTGGCGGCATCGACGATGCAAATGCCGAACCCGGCATTGTTCAGCGCATCGGTGTGCCGCTGCATGGCGCGCTGATGCTGGACGCTAGCGGTCACATCGCGGCTGAACAGCACGAGGCCGCCGATTTGGCCGCCGGGTAGGTGCCAGGGCCGCATTTCCCACTGCCAATAACTCAAGCTGCCATCGGCGCGGCGATATTCGGCCTCCTCCCCGCGTTCGGTCGCGCCGGCCAGGCAGCGCCGATGCATATCGCGCCAACGATCGGGCATATTCGGAAACAAATCGTAGTGGCTGATGCCGGTGAGCCGCTGATCCGCCATGCCGAGCGACTGGCGGTAGACCAAGCTGTAAGCAATATAGCACATCGCGGTGTCGAACATCGCAATACCAACCGGTGCAGCATCCAGACTGAGCCGCAGAAGTTCTTCCTGGATACTCGGGTCATCAGGTATTTGCGAAGTGTTTTATGGCATAATTAGGACGAGGCCTTTTCTGCAAATCACCCAGTACAATTAGCCCGACAGGGAAATAGTTTGATATAAAACTTCCCGTTCAGCTTATACATTGCACATACAGGCACATTTCGACAAGGTGGCGCTGAGTAACAGCCGGTATGCAGCGCGCGTATACGCCGCACTACAATGAATTGTCATGAATGTAACGCAGAATTGAATTCAAATCACACCAATTGCGGACGATTGGCGGGCGTCTGACTGCCACTGTTTCCCTGAACGCCGGAGTGCCTGTCCGTCAGTGATATGACGCTAAACCATTGCAGTCGGTTTCATACATTGAATCTGAACAGCAGCACGTCGCCGTCCTTGACCACGTATTCCTTGCCTTCGATCCGCATCTTGCCAGCGGTTTTCGCGCCCACTTCGCCCTCGAAGGCGATGTAGTCTTCGAAGGCGATGGTCTCGCAGGCAATGAAGCCGCGCTCGAAGTCGTTATGGATCACGGCGGCCGCCTGCGGCGCCTTGGTGCCGCGCACGATGGTCCAGGCGCGGGTTTCCTTGGGGCCGACGGTGAAATATGTAATCAGGCCGAGCAGGCCGTAGCCGGCGCGGATCACCCGGTCGAGCCCGCTGTCGTGCAGGCCCAGGCCCTCCAGAAACTCGGCGCGGTCGGCTTCCGGCAATTGGCTGACTTCGGCCTCGATGGCCGCCGAGACGATCACGTACCCGGCGCCCTCGCGCTTGGCCATCTCGGCGACCTTGGCGGAGAACGCGTTGCCGGTGGCGGCCGAGGCTTCCTCGACATTGCACACATACAGCACCGGCTTGCTGGTCATCAGTTGCAGCCGCTTGGCCGCCTCGATATCGTCCGGCTTGATCGCGGTGCGCGCGGCCCGGCCCTCGGTCAGCGCCGCGACAATCGGCTCCATCAGCGCCACGGCCGCGATGCTTTCCTTGTCGCCGCCCTTGGCGCGCTTCTGCAAATTCGGCAGCCGCTTTTCCAGGCTGTCCAGATCGGCCAGCATCAACTCGGTTTCCACCGTCTCGGCGTCGCGCACCGGGTCGATGCTGCCTTCGACATGGGTGATGTCGGAGTCCTCGAAGCAGCGCAGCACGTGAACGATGGCGTCCACCTCGCGGATATTGGCCAGAAACTGGTTGCCCAGTCCCTCGCCCTTGGAGGCGCCGCGCACCAGGCCTGCGATATCGACGAATTCCAGGCTGGTCGGCACGATCTTGATGCTTTTGCCGATCTTGGCCAGCGCGCCCAAACGCGGGTCGGGCACTGCCACGCGGCCGACATTCGGCTCGATGGTGCAGAACGGATAGTTCGCCGCCTGCGCCGCCGCCGTGGCGGTCAGCGCGTTGAACAGGGTGCTCTTGCCGACATTCGGCAGGCCCACGATGCCGCAATTGAAGCCCATGGCTATTTTACATCCTGTGTCAGCAGCGCCACGCGGGTCATGAAGTCTTCCGGCTTGCCGGCCGCCAGCATCGGTGCTGCGTCGGCCACCGCGTCGAGCGTGGCAATCAGCCAGTCGCGGTCGGTCTTGGCGAAGTCGCCCAGCACATGCCCGGTCACCCGGTCCTTGTGGCCAGGGTGGCCGATGCCGAGGCGCACCCGCCAGTAATCCGGCGTGCCAAGCATCCGGTCCATGCTGCGCAGGCCGTTATGCCCCGCCGCCCCGCCGCCGCGCTTCACCCGCACTTTGCCGGGGGCAAGGTCGAGTTCATCATGAAACGCGGTGATGGCGTTGGGCTGGAGCTTGAAGAACGCCGCCGCAGCCTGCACGCTTTCGCCGGACAAATTCATATAGGTCAACGGCTTGAGACCGATGACCTTCTCGCCGCCAATCGTGCCCTCGGCCACCAGCCCCTTGAAACGCTGCCGCCACGGGCTGAACCCGTGGCGGATGGCGATCGTATCGAGGGCCATGAAGCCGATGTTGTGCCGTTGCCGCGCCATTCCCGGCTCGGGATTGCCGAGCCCAGCCCAGAGCAGCATCGCGGCGCAACCTTCGGCGGCAGTCGCGCCGTGTTACTTCTTGGCTGCCGGCTTGGCCGGGGCCTTGGCCGCAGGGGCCGCACCCTTGGCCGGGGCAGCGCCCTTGGCGGGAGCCGCAGCCTTGGCCGGAGCCGCAGCCTTGGCCGCAGCCGCCTTGCCCTTGGCAGGCGCCGCCGCAGCGGCCGGGGCGTTCGGGTCGGCGACCGGCTCGGCGCCCTTGGTCGGCGGGGCGACGGTGGCGATCACGAAGTCGCGGCCCAGAATGGCCGGGGTGATGCCCTCGGTGCCCTTCAGGTCATGCCAGCGAATGTTGTCGCCGATGTCCTTCGAAGCCAGGTCGGCGTCGAAATGCGGCGGCACATGGTCGGGATCGACCAGGCATTCCACCGCGTGGCGCACCACGTTCAGCACGCCGCCACGCTTCAGGCCCGGGCTGATCAGTTCGTTGTGGAACACCACGGCCACGGCCACGCGGATTTTCTCACCCGGGGCAAGGCGCTGGAAATCGACATGCACCGGCTTGTCGGACACCGGATGGTACTGCACGTCGCGGAACAGCGCGCGCGTGGTAACGCCGCCGACCTTCACTTCGTACAGGCGCGAGCGCCAGCCTGAGCTGTGCACTTCCTTCAGCACGACGCGCGGGTCGAGCTCGATCAGGTCAGGGGTCTGCTTCGCACCATAGATAACGCCCGGCACCTTGCCGGACCTCCGAGTCGCACGTGCTGCCCCCTTACCTGCACCCGCGCGCGCCTCGGCCTCGATCAGTGTATAATTGGCCATTGCTTCGCTCCAAAAACGGCTAACGCTGGCCTCCAGGGGTGCCAGCGCGGCGGGGCGTGTAGCAGAGCGAGGCGGGCAGGGGAAGGGCGGCTGCGGGACGCAGCTATCCCGTCGTCAGCGTCCAGGCCGGATCGCCTGGCTCGCACCACATCGGCACCGCGTTCGGCAGCCGTTCGCGCGGCGGCAGGCCCATCGCCCAGCGCAGGCTGCGAAACAGCGCGCCGTGCGCTACCACCAGCACCGGATGCTGTTCGTCCAGCGCCCGGTTGATGGCGCCCACCGCCCGCTCGCGCAGGGCCGCGAACGGTTCCGCGCCATCGGGGGTGAAGCGGCCGAAAATCCAATCGTCGAACCAGTCGCTCATCGGCTGACCCTCCTGCACGCCGAACGACACTTCGCGCAGTTTCTCGTCCAGCGTCACCGGCAGGCCGAGCGCGTGGCCCACCACCTCGGCAGTGTCACGGGCGCGCGACAGCGGCGAGGCGATGATGGTGGCGATGCCGCGCCCTTGCAGCGCCGCCGCCGCCGCGTGCGCCTGGGCGATGCCGTTGGCGTTCAGCGGGATGTCGATATTGCCCTGCGACCATCCGCGCGCGTTCCAGTCCGTCTCGCCGTGGCGGAGGAACCAGAACGCGCTGGGGGTCAGCGGTTGCGGAGTCAGGACAGCCCCTCGGCGGCCAGCACGGCGGCCACCGCCGGGCGGGTGCGCATCCGAGCGTAGTGCGCGGCAAGGTTGGCCGGCAGGTCGATGCCGAACGCGCCGGCCCAGTTGGTGCAGTAGAACAGCGCGCTATCGGCGATGGAGTAGCTGCCCATCACCCAATCCTGACTGCCCAGCACGCCGGACATCCGCTCCAGCGCGCGCAGCACGATGTCGCGGCCCAGCGCCGTCATTGCCTCGGCTTCGGCAGGTTCGGCGCGGCGGGCGGCGAACATGCGGGAGAAGCCCTGCATGTGCAGCGTCGAGACGCAAAACTCGGTAGCTTCCAGCGTGCGCACCTGGGCTTCCAGATCGGCCGGAAACAGCTTGGCGGCCGGGTTGCTGCCCGCCAGCCAGTAGGCGATGGCGGGATACTCGGTCAGCACCGTCCCATCGTCGCGGACCAGCGTCGGCACCTTGCTTTTCGGGTTCAGCGCCGTGAGCGCCCGTTCGGCCGGCGGCTGACGCAGGTTGACCGCCTCGGCCTCATACGGCTTGCCGATTTCCTCCAGCAGAACGTGGATGCCGAGCGAGCAGGCACCGGGCGAATACATCAGTTTCATGGTGGTCTCCGCGAACAGGATTAATCGAACAGTGAGCTGACAGAACTCTCGTCGCTGATCCGCCGCATCGCCTCGGCGAGCAGCGGGGCGATGCTGCTCTGGCGGATATTCGGCGCCATCCGCACCGCCTCGGTGGCCAGAATGCTATCGGTGATCGTCATCATCTCGACCGGCGAGGAGGCGATGCGCGCCACGGCGCCGCCCGACAGCACGCCGTGCGTTACATACACGCTGGCCGAGGCCGCGCCGTGCTTAATCAGCGCCGCCGCCGCGTTGCACAGCGTGCCGCCGCTATCGACGATGTCGTCGACGATCATGCAATGCCGCCCGGTCACGTCGCCGATCACGTTCATCACTTCGGACACGCCGGCCCGCTCGCGCCGCTTGTCGATGATCGCCAGATCGCAGTTCAGCCGTGTGGCAATCGCCCGCGCCCGCACCACGCCGCCGACGTCCGGGCTGACGATCATCACGTCGCGGCCTTTGTAGCGTTCCTGAATGTCGCGGGCGAACAGCGGGGCGGCGAACAGATTGTCCACCGGGATATCGAAAAAGCCCTGAATCTGCCCGGCGTGCAGGTCCATGGTCAGCACCCGGTTGGCCCCGGCCTCGGTGATCAGGTTGGCGACCAGCTTGGCCGAAATCGGCGTGCGCGGGCCGCTTTTGCGGTCCTGGCGGGCATAGCCGAAATACGGGATCACCGCCGTCACCCGCTTGGCCGAGGCCCGGCGCAGCGCGTCCAGCGTAATCAGCAATTCCATCAGGTTGTCGTTGGCCGGGTACGACGTGGACTGAATGACGAACACATCCTCGCCGCGAATGTTCTCATGGATCTCGACGAAAATTTCCATGTCGGCGAACCGGCGAACCGAAGCGCGGGTCAGTTGCAGGTTCAGCGCGGCGGCGACCGCGTCGGCCAGCGGCCGGTTGCTGTTGCAGGCAACGATCTTCATCGGGTCCGATCCAGGAGGGCCGGTCCGCGCCAGCCCGGACAAGCGCGGGCCGCCGGGGAACGGGCGGGGTCATGGGCAACAGCGCAGTTCAGCCGGGGATAACAGAAATGTTTTCCGGCCCGGCGGGTTCTAGCAATGGGCCGCCAGACTGTCCACGAACCGTCATGCAAGGTTGGGCCTACTTTGCGCTAGGCGGTTTGGCGCGGGCGCCGGACTGGTTGAGAATGACGTCGCGAATGCCGCCTGCGGCTTCCTGCGCCACCACCAGCGCCACATCGCCCCACATCTGGTCGAGCGTGCCCGGCGCCACCTCGTTCAACTGCACCACGCGGCCCAGCTCGCGGTGCTGCATATCGCTCACAATCCATTGAATTTCCACGCGCTGCACGCCCTTGCCGCCATCCGCGAGCTGCACCTGGCACGCCACCAGATAGTCGGCACCGTCCTCGCTGTCCTGCACGATCTCGCCGAGCTTCGGCAGTTGCAGGCGCATCTGGCGGCTGAGTTGCCGGTTGCCGTCGCCCGGCGCGCCGGTCACGTCGTGCACCACGACGCGGGCGGGTCGGTTGACCAGACTGTTCGGGTCGCTTTGCTGGCGCTCCGACTCGATGCGGGTCAGCAGCACCGCGATATTTGGCGCCGACGCCTTGGCCGAGCGTTGCAGCGCGGGCAGCGCGCCCGCCGCCCATTGCGCCGCATCCACCGGCAGCCCGGCGACGGTACCCTTCACCAAGCCGGACGGATCGAGCACCGAGAAGCTGGGCAGCACCTGATCGCCGCGCAATTCGGCCGAAACGCTCAAGCTCCAATCGCCGCGCCGCGCCGGTTCGGTGACCGCCGGAACTTCGCTGTCGCGCAACGCGGCGGCCAGCGCCACGGCATAACCGGCGCTCGCGGCATCCGGCAGCATCGCGGCCATCGGCGGCGGCACTGCAAGCCGGGCGGGCGGCGGCTGCACCAGGCGCAGCGCCGTCGCGCCGGGGGCACCTTGGAACGGGCGCGGCAGGCTGCCGCAGCCAGCCAGCGCCAGCAGCAGCGCAAGGCCGGCGGCCTGCACGCTACGACAGCACACAGGATGCCAGCAGCGTGAGGAAGGCGAAGACGAAGAAGTAGAAAATGTAGGGCATGGCCGCATTACAGCACGATGGCTGTCATCTGGTGCCCAATCGGCCCGCCGCCAGCCAGCGTGCGGCGGCGATGGCTGAAAAACCGCCCGGGCTCGGCCGCCGTGTCCGCCCACGCCACTGCCACTTCGCCCAGCCCAGCGGCGCGCAACCGGGCGGCGCAGTAGCCGGGCAGATCGAACTGCCAGCGCTCCGGCCGTCCGTCGCGGAAAAATCGGGCATCGTCCGCGTCATGCGCCAGCACCGCGCCGCGCAGGTCCGCCGCCACTTCGTACGACGCTTGGCCGATGCACGGGCCGATGGCGGCGGTGATCCGCTGGCGTCGCGCGCCAAGCGCCTGCATCGCCGCGATGGTTGCTTCCAGCGCGCCCGCCACCGCGCCGCGCCATCCAGCATGCACCGCGCCGATCACGCCCGCCGTGGCGTCGGCGAACAGCACCGGGGCGCAATCGGCGGTGACGATGCCGAGCGCGATGCCTGGGATGTTGGTCACCATCGCATCGGCCTGCGGCCCTTCGCCCACCTGCCACGGTTGCGTCACGGTTGCCACCGCCGTGCCATGCACCTGAAACAGCCCGAGCAAGCGATCCGGTGCCGCCCCCAGCGCGCGCGCCACCCGAGCGCGATTTTCCAGCACCGAGTCGCGGTTGTCCTGACCGGACAGGCTGCAATTCAGGCTGGCGTAGCCGCCTTCGGACACGCCGCCGCGCCGGGTGAAGAAGCCATGCCGTACCGGCAGGGCGGCGGAGGTCAGCGGTTCAGCGGTCATTCGGCAAATCCCGGCAAATTCGGCAAATTGGGGTGGCAGATTGCCAGCACCTTGAACAGCCGTCCCATCCGATCCGGCTCGGCCAGCCGTTGCGCGGCCGCCATCAATGCCGCCGCCTGCCCCGGATTGCGCCGCCCTAGCGCGCCGCTGCGCTGGAACAGGCCAAGCCGCGCCAGGAAAATGCCCTGCGGCACCGGCCCTTGCACCGCCGCACCGGCGGCCCGCGCTGCGTCCGCCAAGGCGGCGAAATCGACATGCGCGGTCAGATCGGCGCTGCCGGGATTGGTCAGCGGATCGGCGGCCTTGCCGTCGCGGATCGCTTGCAAGCTGTCGCCGGGGCCGCTCTGCGCCGGTCCATAGTCGATGAACAGTGCCGCCCCGCCGTCGCGCATAATGCGGGCGGCGAGGTGTGCGGCGATGGCGTTGGCCGCTTCGTTGATCTCGAAAATAGCTCCGTCAAGCGAAATAACGCCCCCCTCCCCTTGCGGGAGGGGCTGGGGGAGGGGCTGGGGGAGGGGTCCCGCACACGCCATCTCCACGAACTGGCCCGCCGCCACGAACCGCTCGGCCCAGCCCGCGCCGTGCCGGACGAATTGGCGGATCGGCAGCGCGTCGAGAAACTCGTTTGCCAGCAGCAGCAACGGCCCCGGCGGCAGGTCCGCAATACGGTCATGCCAAACCGCGCCCGGCAGTTTTTCCGCCTGCACCGCGCGCAGCCGTTCGGAATTTTCGACCAAATACAGCCGCAACGCCGCGCGAAACGCCGGCATGGTCTGCCCCACCGCGCGCAACGCATCGTCCATCAGCGTGCCGCGGCCCGGCCCGGCTTCGGCCAGGATCACCGGATCGGGGCTGCCCATCGCCTGCCACGCCACCGCCGCCCACGCGCCGAGCAACTCGCCGAACACCTGGGTGATTTCCGGTGCGGTGGTAAAGTCGGCGAACGGGTCACGCCCGGCGTAATAGGCGGCGTTGGCCCGGCCGATGAACCGGTCGAGCCGTTCGGGCTCCCAGTTCAAATAGGTTGCCCGCGCTCGTCCAGCACCGGGATCGGCCGGGCGCGAACCATCAACGTCAGTCCGATCAGCAGCATCGGCACCGACAGCAATTGGCCCATGGTGGCCCCGGCATACAGAAAGCCGAGGAACGCGTCGGGCTGGCGGAAAAATTCGCCGGTCATGCGCGCCAGCGCATAGCCGGTCAGGAACGCGCCGGTCAGAAAGCCGTAGCGCGAGCGCAACGCGGCGCTGCGGCCAAGCAAAACCATAATGGCGAACAGCAACAGGCCTTCCAACAGCGCCTGATACAACTGGCTCGGATGGCGCGGCACGCCGCCCGCCGCTTCGCCGGGGAACACCATCGCCCATGGCAGCCAATCCGGCGCCTGACGGCCCCATAATTCGCCGTTGATGAAGTTGGCCACCCGGCCCAGGAACAACCCAACCGGCGCCGCCACCGCGATACGGTCGGCGAAGCCGAGCACGTTGATGCGGTTGCGGTGGCAGAACAGCACCACGGCGATCGACACACCCAGCATACCGCCGTGAAACGACATGCCGCCGCCCCACACCGCCACAATTTCGGCCGGATGGGCCAGAAAATGCGCCGGCTGGTAAAACAGCACGTAACCAAGCCGTCCGCCCAGCACCACGCCAAGCGTCGCCCAGGTCAGAAAATCGCTGACCTGATCCGGCAGCGCCACCGCCGGGCGGCGCTGCACCAAGCGGCGCACCAGCCACATTCCTGCAAGCAGCCCGCCGATGTAAGCCAGAGCATACCAGCGGATGCTGAGCGGCCCGATTTCGATCAGCACCGGGTCGATGCGTGGAAACAACAACATCGGAAACATCGGCCGCCCCCGCCTAGCGGTATGGGTCGGGCTGCGACAGATGGCCGCGCACGTAGCGCGAGATGCCTTCTTCCAGCGGGGTGAACTGGCCCGAATAGCCTGCCGTGCGCAGCCGCGTCATCGGTGCTTCGGTGAAGGACTGGTACTGGCCCTTGAGCCGCTGCGGCATGTCGATGAACTCGACCCGCCGCTCCGCACCCGCCGCCTCGCAGACCGCGTGCGCCAAATCCAGGTAGCTGCGCGCCCGCCCGGTGCCGAGGTTGAACAGCCCGCTGGCCGATGGGGTTTCCAGCAGCCACAGCATTACATCGGCCACGTCGTCGACCCAGATGAAATCGCGGCGCTGCTGGCCATCGGCGATCTCCGGCTGGTCGGAGCGGAACAGCCGCGGGGCTTTGCCGGCCGCGACCTCGTCGTGCTTGACCTTCACCACCGAGATCATCGACCCCTTGTGATACTCGTTCGGCCCGTAAACGTTGAAGAATTTCAGCCCGGCCCATTGCGGCGGGCGCGAGCCGCCGCCGGCCAGGATGCGCGCCACTGCCAGATCGAAGGCGTGTTTGCTCCAGCCGTACAGGTTCAGCGGGCGCAGCCGGTTCAGCCCGTCCAGCCCGTCCGCGAACCCCTGGCTGCCGTCGCCGTAGGTGGCGGCGGAGGAGGCGTAGACGAACGGCACCCCGTGCGTGGCGCACCAGTGCCATAGCAGCAGCGACAACTCGACATTGGTCGCCCACACTTCATCACCGTCGGCGGCGGTGGTTTCGCTGATCGCGCCGAGATGGAACACCATCTCCAGCGGCGGCCGGCTGTCGAGAAACGCCCCGATTTCCTCGGGTGGCAGCAGGCGGGCGGGCGGCTGGCTGCGCAGATTGCGCCACTTGCCTTCGCTGCCCAAACGGTCGACGACGACCGTCTCATGCCCGCGCCTGACCAGCGCGGCATGCAAGATGGAACCGATGAAACCCGCGCCGCCAGTGACCATGATCATGCGGGCAGCATATACGAGGCAGCGGGCGGCGGTGGAAGCCCGCCGCAGCGCAACAGGAGGACGGCATGGCTGAGCGGCCGCGCATTTTCGACGATCTGGCTGGTGTGGCCGGTGGCGCTTTCTCGGCGCTGACCGGGCTGAAGAACGAGGCCGAGGCGCTGGTGCGCGCCCGGGTGGACGAGACGATCCGCGCCTTGGACCTCGTCCGCCGGTCGGAATTGGACGCCGTGGCTGAAATGGCCGCCAACGCCCGCGCAGGCCAGGAAGCCGCTGAAGCCCGGCTTACGGCGTTGGAAGCCAAAGTGGCGGCGCTGACGGGCCCGGCAGAAGGCGGCGGCCCCGGCATGATGGCGTAACCGGCGCGACTCGACAGCGCCTTGTGTTGCGTTGCAGCATGGGGTGCCGCGTTAAGAATGTGCGTTGCAGGCGGTGTTACTCTTGCAGCGCACAAAGACCGGCCGGTAGGCTCCTGACAGCGGGGATTCGGCGTGCTGTCCCGCGCCCGAGTCCAAGCCGGCGAGCGGTCCTGCCTGGCGCAGAACCGAACGCCTTCCGGCCTTCCTTCCACTGGGAGACCCAGCATGCCAGCCCTGCACAGCAGCACCTCCGAACGCTCTAGCAACCCGCTGGACGTGTTGGAGCAGATCGCCGCCTCCAACGACTGGGCGTTCGACCGCCGCAGCGACTCCGAGATGGCGGCCGAAGCGCCCGGCAAATGGTGCGACTACGGGCTGTATTTCAGCTGGTCGCATGAGATCAGCGCCATGCACTTCACCTGCGCCTTCGACCTGAAGGTGCCGGAGAAGCGCCGTCCGGCGCTCTATGAACTGTTGGCGCTCGCCAACGAACGGCTGTGGATCGGCCACTTTGGCATGGATACCGACGACGGCATGCCGGTGTTCCGCCACTCTGTGCTGCTGCGCGGCGCGCCCGGCGCATCGTCGGAAAGCCTGGAAGACATGGTGGACATCGCCATCACCGAGTGCGAGCGCTTTTTCCCGGCGTTCCAATTCGTGCTGTGGGGCGGCAAGAGCCCGGCGGACGCGATTCAGGCGGCGATGCTAGAATGCGTCGGCGAAGCGTGAAGGACACTCAATGACCGACTCGATCCCGCCCATTCTGCTGGTGGGTTTTGGCAAGATGGGCGGGGCCATGCTGGCCGGCTGGCGGGAGCGTGGGCTGGCGGCGGCGGTGGCCGTCGATCCGGCGCTGCCGCCGCCGCCTGCCGCCAACGTGGTGGTCGCGGCCGATGCGGCGGGCATTCCGGCCGATTTCAAACCGGCCGCCGTGGTGCTGGCGGTGAAGCCGCAGAACGCCGATGCGATGCTGCCGTTGTACGCAAAATACGCCGAGCACGCGGTGTTCCTGTCGATCATGGCGGGCAAGACGCTGTCCGGCATGGCGAAATTGCTGGGCCCGCAGGCACGGATCGTGCGCGCCATGCCGAACACGCCCGCCGCCATCCGCCAGGGCATCACCGTGGCCTGCGCGGGGCCGGGCACCGGAGCCGGCGAACGGGCGCTGTGCGATACGCTGTTGCAGGCGGTCGGGCAGGTGGCGTGGGTTGACGATGAGGCCCTGATCGATGCGGTCACCGCTGTTTCTGGCGGCGGCCCGGCCTATGTGTTCCTGCTCGCCGAACTGCTCGAACAGGCGGCGATCACCCAGGGCATTCCGCCCGAGCTTGCGCGATTGATGGCGCGGCAGACCGTGTCCGGCTCCGGCGCGCTGCTGGCTGCCAGCAGCGAAGATGCGGCGATCCTGCGCAAGAATGTCACCAGCCCGAAAGGCACCACCGAGCGGGCGCTGGCGGTGCTGATGGCCGATGACGCGTGGCCCGCTTTGGTGCAGCGTGCCATCGCGGCGGCGACCGCCCGCTCACGCGAATTGGCCGGGTAGGCAATTATCATGGACGATACCGAATTCGACGACGCATTGATTTCCGCAGCCTTCCGTCTCGCCGCCGATCGCGGCTGGGCGAAAACCAGCGTGGCCGAGGCAGCGCGGCTGGCCGGCCTGCCGCTCGACCGCGCGCGGCGGCGGTTTGCGTCCAAGCAAATGCTGTTGCTGCGCTTCGGCAGCCGGGCGGACCAGATGGCGCTGTCGCTGGGGCCGGCGGACGGGCCCAACCGCGACCGGCTGTTCGATATCCTGATGCACCGCATCGACGCTTTGCAGTCCAACCGCGACGGCGTTTTGGCGCTGTTCAAGGCGCTGCCCGCCGACCCGTGCACGGCGGCGATGCTGGGGGCGGCGAGCCTGCGCAGCATGGCGTGGATGCTGGAAGGGGCTGGCATTTCGGCCGGCGGTTTGCTCGGCCCGCTGCGGGCCAAGGGCTTGCTGGTGGTGTGGCTGGCCACGGTGCGGGCCTGGACCAGCGATACCGGCGAGGACCTGTCGCACACGATGGCGGCACTCGATTCCGCATTGCGCCGCGCCGAGCAAGTGCAGGGCTGGATCGATCGTGGCGGACGGGCCCCCGCAACGGACGATGCGGGGTTCGATCCGTTGCCGGACGCCGAACCGGACGTCAGCGCCGCCGGTTAGCCTGCCGCGACTTCCCGGCGATTGAGCCGGGCCGC
>JANYDF010000031.1 GCA_025359905.1 Rhodospirillales bacterium | reverse complement strand
GGCACCAGGATCCCGAGCGGCCGCGTGGCCCCAATGCCCGCTGATAAATTGCGGGCGGGAGCATCTACGGGCCGAGCGGCAAAATCGGCTCGCACGTCCCTCTCGCACACCCGGCGCAATCCGCTATATGTGCGCTTGGTGAACGTCCGGAGCCGCGCGTGAACATCAACCTGATCTTCGATACCGGCGGCACCAACGCCAGCGCACCCGCCGGGTTCAAAACCGCCATGCAGGCGGCGGCGCAGTTGCTGGATGGCCTGCTCACCGACAACATCACCGTCAACATTAACGTGGGCTACGGCGAATATAACGGCACGCCGCTCACCGGCACGGTCAGCGAGGGCGGCATCCAGTCCGGGCCGGGCATTCACTATGCCGATCTGTTGTCGGCGTTGAAAACCCACGCCACCACTAAAACCGCGCAGCAGGCCATCGCCAGCCTGGGCAGCGCCGACCCGACGTGGAAGACGGCGCCGCATGGCGGGCTGTTCCTGGTCACCAACGCGCAGGAAAAAGCCTGGGGGCTGATGGGCGCCAACGGCACCGAAAACGACGGCTCGGTCGGCTTCGGCCTCGGCGGCTCATACGATTTCAGCACCGACAACAGCGTGCCGGCCAACAACAAGCTGAAATTCCTCGGGGTGGCCGAACACGAACTCACCCACGCGCTCGGCCGCCTGTCGGGCCTACAAGCGGCCGGCAGCGGCTGGTATTCGCCGCTCGATCTGTATCGCTATTCGGCACCGGGCGCGTTGCAATTGCAGGCCGGGCAACCGTCGTATTTCTCCATCGACGGCGGCAAAACCAACCTGTCGCAATTCGCCACCTCGGGCGACGATGGCGACTGGTCGGGCGCCACCTCGGGCACCGACGCGTTCAACGCCATTTCGTTCACCGGGCAGCTGAACGTGATGTCGAGCGCCGATATCACCTCAATGAGCGCGCTGGGTTTCCTGGTGGCGTGTTTTGCTGCAGACACGCGCATCGCCACCGCGCGCGGCATGGTGCCGGTGCAGGCGTTGCAGGCGGGGGACAGCGCGCAGTTGGCGGGCGGCGGCCATGCCCCGGTGCGCTGGACCGGGCATCGCCGGGTAGACTGCGCCCGCCATCCGCGCCCGCACGATGTCTGGCCGGTACGCGTGCAGGCGCACGCTTTCGCGCCCGGCCAGCCCGGTTGCGATCTCTATCTGTCGCCCGACCACGCGGTGTTCATGGGCGGCGTGCTGATCCCGGTGCGCTATCTGCTGAACGGTGCCACGATCGCGCAGATCCCGGTCGAATCGGTGGACTATTGGCACGTGGAATTGCCCGCGCACGGCGTGCTGCTGGCCGAGGGGCTGCCTGCCGAGAGTTATCTGGATACCGGCAACCGCGCCGCCTTCGCGGGCAACGCGGCCACCCAGTTGCACGCGGATTTCGCCCGCGCCATCTGGGCGGCCGAAGGTTGCGCGCCCTTGTGCACCGCCGGTCCGCGCGTCGCCGCCGTGCAACGCCGCTTGCTGGCCCGTGCCGCCAAACTGGGCCACGCCGCCAGCCGTAACCCAGCGTTGCGGCTGCGCTGCGGCGGCCAGATCATCGCCCTGCAGCACGACGGCGCACGGTTGACCGCACGGCTGCCGGATGGCGCGGCCAGCGTGCAGATTGCGTCCCGCGCTTGGGTGCCTGCGCACATTCATCCTGACGGCACCGACACCCGTTCACTCGGCGTCGCGGTCAGCCGCATTTGGCTAGACGGGCGGCAAGCCAGCCTGCACAGCCCAGCGCTTGGCACCGGCTGGCATGCGCCGGAACCCGGCTGGCGCTGGACCAATGGCGACGCCGCAGTGCAGGTTGCCGGGGCGCGCGAACTGGCCTTCGACGTGCTGCCGATGGGGCGCTACTGGGTGGGGCGCAACCGGTTCAGCCGGGCGGCTTGACCAGCGCCCCCAGCGCATCGGCCAGCGCCTTGGCGGTCACCGGCTTGGTCAAAACGCTGTCCATTCCGGCTGCGATGAACGCCGCATGGTCGTCCGCGCCGATATGCGCGGTCAGGCCCAGCACGGGCACCCGGCCAAACGGCGCGGGCAACTGGCGGATCAGCCTGGTGGCCTGCAACCCATCCATCACCGGCATCATCACGTCCATCAGCACCACGTCGAACGTGCCGCGCCCGGCGGCGGCAACCGCTTGCTCGCCATCGTCGACCACGACGGCGGCGTGACCCAGCCGCTCGATCAGCGCGCGGATCACCACCTGATTGGTCAAATTATCCTCCGCCACCAAAACCGATAGCCGGCCAGCGGCAGCGTCCGGAATATCGGACGGCGAGACCCGGCGTTCCACCGGCTGCACCGCGCCGCCGCGCACCGCGCGGACCAGCACATCGACCGGCACCGGCTTGCTCAGCACCGAATCGAACACCACCTCCGCCGCCGTGCGCGCCTCGGGCCCCACCGCCGAGGACGTGGCGAGCACCAGACGCAGCGGCGGCACCGCCGGATCGTTGCGGATGGTGCGACCGAGGCGTTCGCCGTCGGTGCCCGGCATGATGTGGTCGATCACCGCGGCAGCGAAGGCCGTGCCGCTGGCCGCGTTGTTGCGCAACGCCCGCATCGCCGCGCGCGAATCGGCCACCGCCATCACGCTGGCGCCCCGGCCTTCCAACTGGCGGGCAAAAATGCTGCGGTTGATCGGGTTGTCATCGACCACCAGAATCCGCTCGCCGTGCAACTGCTCGCGTACCGCCTCGCGGCGCGGCACCTGGCTGGGCAATTCGCGCAGCCGGACGGTGAAGCGGAACGTGCTGCCGCGCCCCGGCTCGCTGGTCACGGTCATGACGCCGCCCATGCCGCCAACCAGCCGGTTGCTGATCGCTAGGCCCAGCCCGGTGCCACCGAAGCGGCGCGAGATGGAGCTGTCGAGCTGGCTGAATTCCTTGAACAATTGCGGCAATTGGTCCGGCGCGATGCCGATGCCGGTGTCGTGCACCTCAAAGGCCAGTTCCACCCAGCCATCGCCGCCGGATTGCCGGTCGACCTCCACCGTGACCGCGCCGGTATCGGTGAACTTGATGGCGTTGCCGACCAGATTGATCAGCACCTGCCGCAGCCGCCCCGGATCGCCCGACACGTAAGGCGGCACGGCAGGGCCGATCAACGCAGCGATCTCCAACCCCTTGCCATGGGCGCGATGCGCCATCAGGTCGAGCGTGCCGTGCACCACGGCCTCGACCTCGAACGGAATGTCCTCGAATTCCACCCGCCCGGCGTCGAGCTTGCTGAAATCCAGCACGTCGCCGATCAGTTGCATCAACAAGTCCGCACCGTCGCGCAGGGTTTCGGCGTAGCGGCGCGATTGCGCATCCAGCGGCCCATCCAGCAACAAGCCCGCCATGCCGATCACTGCGTTCAGCGGGGTGCGCAATTCGTGGCTCATCATTGCCAGGAAATCGGACTTGGCGCGATTGGCCCGCTCGGCGGCTTCCTTTGCCTCGCGGAGCTTCTGCTCGTCGGCCAGCCGGGCCGACGCATCGCGTACGCAATAGATATGCAGTAGACCGGCGCTGGTCTCGGCGTCGGCAGCGGCCACATCGGCGGGAAAACGGCTGCCGTCCCGGCGGTGGCCCAAGGCAGGCGCGCCCGCCTCGCCCAACTGCAACACCGGCGCCAATGGCTGCCCAACAAGTTCGCCCGGCGGCCAGCCCAGCATCGCCTCAGCGGCCCGGTTAGCGGAATGCACATTACCGCTGGCATCCACCGCGATGACGCCGTCGGCGATCGTCTCGATAATGGTACGCAGCCGCTGTTCCAGATCGAGCCGCCGTACCGTCTCGGTCACGTCGCGGATGGTGCCTTCGTAGAAACGCGGCAGGCCGGTCACGGGGTCGCGGACCAGCCGGGCGTTCTCGCTGATCCAAATCCGTTCCCGCGTCTTATGGCGGTAAATTTCGGAGACGAAATTCTCAACGCGGCCCGGTTCGTGCAGCAGCCTAGTAAACTCGTCGCGGCGGCCCGGATCAACATACCATTCCACGGCGATGTCGTTGACGGCAGCCAGCATTTCGGCTTCGCAGTCGTAGCCGTTCAGCAGCACCAGCGCCGGATTGGCTGAAACCTGCCGCCCGTCGACGGTGGAGCGGTAGATCCCTTCACTGACATTCTCGTAAATATCGCGATAGTCCTGCAACGCTTCGTGGCCGTGCACGGGCATGTCGTGCTGCGGCGTAATCAGCAGCAGCATGCGGCCCGGGCCGCAGGCCAAGCGCGCAATGCGGGCGGCGGCGAAACTGCCGTCATGGCGGCGCAGATGCACGGGGCCGCTTGCGTCATCGGCCGGATCGCGCGGCAATGCCGCGTCAGGCGGACCCGCCAATAGAACCAGTTGCCCGGCGCGCTGGTCCTGCGCCGTGTAGCCGAGCCACGCAGCGGCAGGCCGGTTAAGCTGCACCACCCTGCCGAGAACGGTATCGATTTCGACGGCGGCGACAATGTCCTGCGCCAGCAACGCATCGAGCAAAGGCAGATCGGGCACTGCTGTGCTCCATCCGCCACCCGCCACGCGGCCGCTTGCGCGCATTCCGCTGCTATGGCCGACCATGATTGCCCCAACCTCCAAGGCACCCGGGCGAAACACGTACAGCCAAATTGCCCTAGGCCCTCATATCAGAGCATAGGCAGTCCAGATCGATGCGCGCAACCAAACATGGCAGCGAAGCACGCAGAAATTGCGTTCCCGCGCGCAGACGCCCACGGGGTCACAGGTCCCAAAGAACAGCGCCAGAGAACCGCTCAACCCCCACTCTCCGATGCGGCACGAAGGAGCAAGAATCAGGCCAAAAATCAGCAGGTGATTTCGCGGGTTGCAGCGCACATTGCGATGCACTTCGCCAATACTAGGCGAAATGCATCGCGTTTTGCAAAGGATGCGCCAGCCAGCTGTTCCGGCGCGGTGGGATTACACGTTCTGCGCCAAGGCCTCAATCGAAGCTTGCATGGCCGCCGCTGCTGCACTGTCCAAATAGCCGGACCGCACGGAGAAGTGCGCGCTGCCGCCCGGTGCGATGCTGCGCACCGTGCCTGCGCGCCGCGCGGCGTTGTAGCCCTCCGGCGCACAGGTGGCGGGCAGCGCGAACGCAGCGACCTGCACATCCGGGTTGCGCATCAGCCAGCGCACCAAATGCGAGAATTCGTCCTGCCGCCACGACACCGCGATCGCATCGCCTTCCGGGCGGCGCAGCATGCAGTGCGTCACCCCGTCCGGCCCGGCCTTCAGGTTGTTCAAGTAGAAGCACTGTTCCGGATCGTAGGTCAGCGACGGGTCGAGGATTTCCATCCGCCCCGGATCGCGTCCCAACTCGGCCATCTGCGCCTTGAAGCCTTCGGTGACCGGCACATGCGCCGGAATGGCGGTGCGCACCGCGACGTTTTCCGGCGTCCAGGCGACTGGCTGGATGATGTGGCCATCCTCGACGAACACCGGATTGATATGACACATATACATCAGGTCCATCGCAAACCCGCCGAGGTTCTCGACCTGCATCGCGATGTCGAACAGCGTCGCATCCGGCCGCAGCGTCACCGAGGGACGCGCCATGTAGTGCGCGCCGAAGCCGCGCAGGTATTCGCGGGTGCCGGTCAGCGCCACGGCGCCATCGGCACCGAGTTCAATCGCTGCACTGTCCATCGCCGCGCAAGGCGCTTCGCCGTGATGCCCGTGGGTGTCGTCCGGCGCCGGGTTGCCGTTGCGCAGCATGCCGGCGTGATAGGCGTAGCAGCCGTAGGTATCGACAATCTGCGTGGCCGGACGCGGCGCCTGAAAGATGCTGCCCATGGTCAGGCGCACGCCCTCGAAGCTCACGTCCCACACCATCTGGCCGAAATACGGCAGCACGATCACGAAGCCGCGCGCGTTGGCGATGCGCACCGCCTCGATGCCGGTGTCATAGCGGAACAGCGACACCTGAATGGCGCCGGTGTCGAGAAACAGCCGCTCCTTCTCGCCGAATTGCGCCCGCGACAGATGAATTATGGCCATGCAACGCCCCTCCCCGATAATGGGCCGGGCGCGCCGGCCATCAGACGGCGCGCAACGGCGGCGGCGTTGTAGCCGACTCGTGCGGCGAGGGCACCATGCCGAAGCGCTCGATCATCCAGCCGCGAAACCGCGCGATAGCCGGGTCGGCCAAGTCTTCCGGGTGGATGGTCAGGTAATAGCCGTAGCCCGATTCGAGCACGACATCGAACGGCGCCACCAGACGGCCGCTGTCCAGTTCGGCGGCGAAAATGCGCCGGTCGAGCAAGGCCACGCCCTCGCCGGAAAACACGTATTGCGCCGCCAGCACTCCGGTGTCGAACAACAGCCCGCGTTCGACATCGACATGCAGGCCAAGCTGGCTGACCATCATGTGCCACAGCTTGTAGCGCGGTTCGCCGTCCAGCTTGCCGTGCAGCAATTCCGTGCTGGCCAGGAACGGCGCCAGATCGCGCGCCGGATCGCGCCCGGTGAGTTTGGCCGCCACGTCCGGGTGGCACATCGGTGTGAGGCGCTCCATCCACAGCAGGTTGGACACCCGGTCGCTGACCTGCGGCTTGGCGTAGATCACCGACGCATCGGTGTCGCGCGACGGCAGCCCGACCTGCGAGGCCGATTCGATATCCAGGATCACATCCGGGTCCACCCGGCGGAATTCACGCAGGATCGGCACCGCCAGCCATTGCGCCAGCGTCGGCGGCAGTTGCACGCTCAAAGTGCGGTGCCGCGTGCCGCCGTCGTTGACGATGCCGTTCAGCGTCTGCTCGATCCGGTCGAACGACTTACGCACCACCGGCAACAGCGCGGCCCCGGCGGAGGTGAGCGCGAAGGCGCCCGGCCGCCGCTCGAACAACTGCACGCCGAGCAGACCTTCCAGCGCGATCACATGGCGGGAGACCGCACTTTGCGAGACAGACAGCGCGTTGGCGGCGGCGGTGAAACTCAGATGGCGGCCCACCTGTTCGAAAGCGCGCAACGCGTTGAGCGGCAGCCAGCGGCGGTCGATCATCGGCGGCTCCTGACGGGTGGGAGGCTTAGTACACTGCGCCAATGCTGAACAAACAGTCCTCCGCACAGAGCCATAGCGCAATGGCAGCAATTTCGGCCACCGTGACGCGTGAAATCGGCGGCAAAGCAGGTGCTGATTTCAGCGACGGCGGTCCTGGCCGGGGCCGCAGAGCCGCAGCACAATCACGCTACCGGCGGTATCGTTACGTCCGCAGCCCCGATCCCGGCTGGTTGAGCCAGGATGCCGCCTCCTCAAGATCGGCAACCGCCTCTGGCGCGTAGATCAGATCGCGCGGCACCCGGCGTGCCGGGCCGGATCAGCGGGAGCGCGGGTGACGAGGATAGGGCGCCGGTATCTTGCTGCCGGTGCCGACGCTATCGATCCAGGCATTCACCTCGGCCGGCGTCGCGAAATAGCCAGCGGCGATCGACGCACGCGCCTCGGCAATCCCATCGGCTTCCCAGGCAAGCCGCGATTGACGCTCGGCCTCGGTTTCAGCTTGGCTCACGACAACGGCTATCGGCTGGATCATAGCGTTAGCATAGGCCTATGTTCGGCGGCATTGTAGCGAAAGGGCGCCCTGGCTCGGCCATACGCCAGGGCAATCGCTTGAACGCTTCCTGTATTCCGGCGCGGCCTGAAGTGTGATTGATCAGGAACCTGTTCTGTAACCGGCTCCACTGGGTCACGGATGTCGTCTTCCACGACGACCTCATGCGCCTGCGCACGCAGCACGGACCCGCCAACATGGCCACCGTCCGACACTTCGCCCTCAACCTGCTCCGATCAACGCCCGGCAAACTACGCCTCGCCGTCAAACGAAAATCCGCCGGGCGGGATGACACCTTCCTTCTCAGAACCATCACCCAGACAGCGTGACACTCTTCAAGCGATTCCCCTGGCCAGTGCCTCATCTCACCGCGCGGCCAACTCCGCCTGCATCCGCTCGCGCAGGATGCGGTTGATCTCGGTCTGGTAGCCGGGCCCCTGGCGGCGCAGCCAGTCGAGCACGTCCATGTCGATACGCAGGCTGATCGCCTCCTTGCGCGGGCGATAGAACACGCCACGCCGGGCGGCGGCCCATTTCGCATCGGACAGTTCAGGGAACTCCGACGTATCCGGCTCCCCAGACAGTGCGTCCAGTTGCGCGATTTGCGCATCGGTCAGCGGGCGATCAGTCAGTACTATTTTCATATCTCCGCCTCTCGTGCGACGTGGCCTGACGCATGCCAATAATCCGGACCGGCCGTCCGCCGCCGGGCGCCGGATCGGTGTGAATCACCACCACGACGTGTCCGGCACTGCCCACGGCCGCCATCGTGTACCATCGATGCTCACCGCCTTCGAACCTGTCATAGGCCGTCATCGCCAGCGGATCGGACAGCACCAGCGGCGCCAGCGAGAAATCGAGTCCGTGCTTGCGGAGATTGCTCCGCTCCTTCTCAGGATCGAAAGTGAATTCGACCACTGATCACGCTCTGCACCTACGTGCGTGTATATACAATCGGGATATCAGTCGCGTCAACCGCCCCCTACCCAATCCGCAACCGCGCCAACCGTTCCTCATCCAATGCAAACCCCATCCCCGGCGCATCGCCCAACCGGATCATGCCGTCAGCGTCCACCCGGCACGGCTGTTCCATCATGTAGTCGCGGCGGTCCAGATCCCATTCCGGCGGGTCGTAGGGGAATTCCAGGAACGGTGCGTCGCACAGCCCGGCGGTCAGGTGCACGTTGGCCACCAGCCCCAACCCGTTGCCCCAGGTGTGCGGGGTGAACACCAGATTATGTTCCTGCGCCATCAGCGCCACGCGCTTCAGGCCGGTGATGCCGCCGACCAGGGCGGCGTCGGGTTGCAGCACATCGAGGCAGCCCTCGCGGATCAGGTCGCGGAATTCGTAGAGCTCGCGGGTCATTTCGCCGCCCGCCACCCGTACATCGACCATGTCGCGTAAGCGGCGCATGCCCTCGCGGTCGCCGCGATGCAGCGGTTCCTCCATCCAGTAGACGCCGAGGCGTTCGAGTTCGCGCGCCACCGTCACCGCGTCTTTCAGGCTCCAGGGCGCGTAGGTGTCTTGCGGCAGCCGCCAGCCTTGGTTGCAGTCCACCATCAGTTCCAGCCGGGAGCCGACGCGGGCGCGCACGGCTTGCAGCGCCTTGATGTCGTCGCGCCAGTCGCCGCGCTGGAAGCGGATTTTGAGCGCCTTGAACCCTTCGGCGATATAACGCTCCGAGGCATCCGCCAACTGGGCCGGGTCGCGCAACGTGCCTGAGGAGGCATAGGCGCGGACAGAATTGGACAATCCCCCCAGCAGTTTCCAGCACGGCTGGCCGGTGATTTTCCCGGCCAAATCCCACAACGCGAGGTCCAGCGGCCAGCAGCGGCCATAGTGAAAATTGATGTGGTTCAGCGTGCGGTAATGCCGTTCGATGGCCAGCGGGTCTTGACCCACGAACAGATGCTCGTGGCCGGCGAAGCCCAGCATCAAATCGCCGGAGCCGATGCCGGTGAACCCCTCGTCAGTATGCACGCGCACAATTGTCGCGTCCCAATACTTGCGCGGTTTGCTGTCCCAACTGGCGCGGAACGGCGGGTCGAAGTCGAGCCGGTGGTGGGTGATCTCGATGGCGGTGATTTCCACGGCGCTCACTCCTGGGTCAGCACGGTTTGGGCGAACAGCAGCAAGTCGGCGTCCGACGACGCGCGGCGGTTGCTGCGGCGCATGGCGGCGTTTTCGGCGTTGCCCATTTGGGCGGCGAGGCGTTCGGGCGTGATGCTGTCGTGCCCCTCGCCGCGCAGCGATACTTTCACGCCCACGCCGCGCAGCAATTTCTCATACAGGCCCGGCAGATCGGCAGCCGAGTTGCCGCCCATCAGCGAGGCGACCTTGGCGAAGCGGCCATCCGGGTCTTCGGCCACGTTCCACGCCAGCGTGGCCAGCGCCGCGACGCCGACGGCGCGGCCATGATGCAGTGGGCGCAACGAGGCCAGCGCATGGCCGATGTTGTGGGCAATCGCGGTGCCGGTGTTGTCGATGCCGATCCCGGCCAGCGCTGCCGCCCATTGCAGCCCGGCGCGTGCCGTAAGGCCGGCGGGGTTTTCCATCGCGGCGGGCAGATGGCGCACCACCAGGCGGATGGCCTCGTGGCAAAAAACGTCGTTGCCCGCGTTGGCATTGGCGTTGGTGCAGGCTTCCAGCGCGTGGATCAGCGCGTCGATGCCGGTCGCGGCGGTCAGATGCGGCGGCAGTCCCACGGTCAGCGTGGGGTCGAGCAGCACCTGCGCTGCTTTCATCTCGTCGCCCCACAGCCACACCTTGATGCCGTCCGCCAGCGTGACGATCGCGGTGCGCGTGGTCTCCGACCCGGTGCCCGAGGTGGTGGGCACGCAGATCGCCGGCAGCGTGCCGGGCGGGAACGGGTTGGCGCACAGCGCATAGTGCGCAGCAGCCTGCGCACCGGCTGCGGTGGCCGCAATCGCCTTGCCCAAATCCATCGCCGAGCCGCCGCCGAGGCACACCACCACGGCAGCACTGCCCGCGCGTGCCATCGCGGCGCCCGCATCGACCTGGGCGGCCAGCGGGTCGCTCTTGATGTCGGTGAATGTCAGCACGTCCAGCCCGGCGGCGCGCAGGCTGGCCTCGGCCTGGGCAATGATGCCGAACGGGGCCAGACCGGGGTCGGCGGCCAGCAGCACCGGACGGCCGCCGCCGAGCCGGACGGCGTGGCTGCCGAGTTGGCCGAGCGCGCCCGCTGCCTGGGTGATCGCGGGCACGCGGTCGAGGCTGAATCCGGTCATGGTGTCATCCGCCGGTTGAAGGGGCGGCACCATCGCGCCAAACCCGGCCCGCGCGAAGCCCCGGCGCGGGGTGCCGCCGGATCGCAAATGCGTATTCGCGCATAACAAAAAAGGATGCGCCCGGCGCGGCCCGCGCGGGCCATAATGCGCCCATGCCATTCCGCCTGGGTCCGATCGCGCCGGTGCTGCTTGGCCTGATCTGCGCCCAAGGCGCGCTCGGGATCATGACGCCGTTGATTCCGCTGTTGCTGCTGCAAGTCGGCGCGTCCTCGCCCGCCATCGGCGCGGTGGCTTCGGCGTATTACTTCGGCTTCCTGGGCGGCGCATTGTCCGCCGACCGCATTGTGATGCGCGTTGGGCACATTCGCGGCTTCGCGGTGTTTGCCGCCGTCGCCGCCGACGCGGCGCTGTTGCTGGTGTTTGCGGCCGAGGCATGGCAGGTCGCGGCGCTGCGGCTGCTGATTGGCTACGCCAGTTCCGGGATGTTCCTGGTGGTGGAAAGCTGGCTGAACGACCGTTCCGACCCATCCAACCGGGGCCGCGCATTCGGCGCCTATCTGGTGGCAAGCTGGGGCGCCTCGGCACTTGGCCCGCTGGCGCTGAACGTGGTCACCGCCTCGCCCATCCTGTTCGTGCTGGTCGGCATCGCGTTTGCCACCGCCGTGCTGCCGATGGCGCTGACCCAGCAGGCCAACCCGACGGTGCGGCCGCAGGCACATTTTGCGCTGGTCACGCTATACCGCGTCTCGCCGGTCGGCGTGGCCTGCTGCCTGGCCTCCGGGTTGATCAACGGTGCCTATTACTCGCTGGTGCCGGTGTATCTGGAGCGGCAGGGCTACGGCGCGGGCTCTGTCGCCGCGTTCATTTCCACTGCGATGATCGCGGGCCTGCTGGTGCAGTATCCGGTGGGCTGGCTGTCTGACCGCTTCGGGCGGCGGCCGGTGATGGTGGGAACGCTGCTCGCCGCATTTCTGACCACGCTGGTGATGGGCTTGGCGGGCGGCGTCAGCTTTGTCACCATCGCGGCTCTCGGGTTCGTGTTTTCCGGCATGACCGCGCCACTTTATGGCCTGGGGGCCGGGCAGACCAACGACCGGATGGAGCGGGGCGATTACGTGGCGGCAAGCGGCGGATTGTTGTTCATCTGGTCGCTCGGTTCGGCCGCCAGCCCCACCGTGGCCGGCCAAGTCATGGGCCGGCTGGGACCGTCTGGCCTGTTCGCCTATGTCGCACTGGTGATCGTCGCGCTGGGCCTGTTCGTGGCGGTGCGAATGCTGCTGCGCAGCGAGGTGCCGCGCGGCCAGCGTGGCGCGTATGTGCCGGCCGCCTCCGTCCCGCCGCGCCATGCCGAACTCGCCTCGCGCATCCTCGACACCCTGCGCCACCCCGGTGCACAAACCTCGTTCTGGAGCCGCCTCAAGCGGCCGAAAATTGCCGAGTGACATGAAATACAACGCACTCTCACTGCTCAAACAGGGCCTGACCGGACAGCAGGGCTGGCCGCAGGCCTGGCGCAGCGCCACGCTGCAGCCGCGCTACGACGCGGTGGTGATCGGTGGCGGCGGCCACGGCCTCGCCTGCGCCTACTACCTGCGCAAAATACATGGCGTG
Organism: Rhodospirillales bacterium; assembly: GCA_025359905.1. Classification (GTDB taxonomy): domain Bacteria; phylum Pseudomonadota; class Alphaproteobacteria; order Acetobacterales; family Acetobacteraceae; genus CAIPHQ01. Next base: position 14,140 of record JANYDF010000031.1, on the reverse strand, counting down.
CCGCGCGTGGCGGTGCTGGAGCGCGGCTGGCTTGGCGGCGGCAATACCGGGCGGAACACCACGATTGTGCGTTCCAACTACTTCTTTCCGGAAAGTGCGGCGCTGTACGATTTCGCGCTGCGCCAGTACGAACAGCTCAGCGAGGCGTTGAACTACAACATCATGCTGTCGCAGCGCGGCATCCTGATGATCGCGCATTCCGATCACGACATGGAATTGATGGCGCGCGGCGTCAATGCGATGCTGCTGAACGGCATCGACGTGGAATTGCTCAGTGCTGCGCAGGTGCGCGCGGAATTGCCGCTGGCCAACGCGTCGCCCACGGCGCGCTACCCGATCCACGGCGGCTTCACCCAGCGGCGCGGCGGCGTGGCCCGGCACGATGCGGTGGCGTGGGCGTATGCGCGGGCGGCGAGCGCGCTGGGTGTGGACATCGTGCAGAACTGCGAGGTGCAGGACTTCATCTTCGAGGCCGGGCGCATCGTGGGGCTGAACACCTCGCAGGGCGAGGTCCGCGCCGGCAATTTCGGCCTGTCGGCATCCGGCCATAACGGCGTGCTGGCGGGCAAGGCCGGGTTCCGGCTGCCGATCACCAGTTACACGCTGCAAGCCATGGTCAGCGAACCGGTCAAGCCGATCCTGCACACGGTGGCGATGTCGACCGCCACCGGCATGTATGTCTCGCAATCCGACAAGGGCGAGCTGGTGTTCGGCCAAGGATTGGATTTGTATCCGTCCTATACCCAGCGCGGCAACTTCAACATCACGCAAAGCGTGGTGGCGTCGATGCTGGAAATATTCCCGGCGTTTCGCGGCTTGAAAATGCTGCGCCAATGGGGCGGCATTGTGGATGTGCCGTGGGATTACAGCCCGATCCTGGGGCCATCGCCGGTTGAGGGACTGCATTTGAACTGCGGCTGGGGCACCGGCGGCTTCAAGGCCACCCCGGCAGGCGGCTATTTCCTGGCGCATTCGATGGCGACCGGCGGGCACCACGACATTTCCCGCCCATTCGATATTTCGCGGTTCACCACTGGCGCTTTGATCGACGAAGCCGCCGGTGCCGGCATTGCGCATTGACGGAGTATTTGCGGTGCAGCTGATCCCTTGCCCCTGGTGCGGGCCGCGCAACGAGCCGGAATTTTCCTATGGCGGCGAGCCGGCGGTGCGGCCGATTCCGGCTGAGTCGGTCAGCGACGCCACGTGGTCGGACTACCTGCATTTCCGCGCCAACCCGAAAGGCCGCGCGCGGGAGTTGTGGTGCCATTCCGCCGGGTGCGGGCAATGGTTCATCATGGAACGCGATACGGCGACGCACGCGATTTTCGCCACGCTGAAGCCGGGAGCCGCCGCATGACCGCCCGGCGTTTGAGCAGCGGCGGGCGGATCGACCGCAGCAAGCCACTCTATTTTAGCTGGCAAGGCCGCGTGCTCAGCGGCTTTGTGGGCGACACCATTGCCTCGGCGCTGATGGCCAACAACGTCAGGGTGCTTGGCCGCAGCTTCAAGTATCACCGGGCACGCGGCATCTATGGCGCGTGGGTGGAGGAGCCGAACGCGATTGTGGATGTGGTGCTCGGCGGCGCGCATGAGCCGAACGGGCGTGCCACCACACTTTCGCTGTACGATGGGATGGCGGTGACGGGGCTGAACGCGCAACCGAGTGTCGATTTCGACGCGTACAGCGCCATCGATTTATTCCACCCGTTATTGCCGTCCGGGTTCTACTACAAGACCTTCTTCCCGAACTGGCACCGCTTCGAGCCGCGCATCCGCGAAATGGCCGGGCTTGGCACGGTGCGGCCGCTGGCCAACACCGAGGCATTCGAAACCCGCACGATTGCCTGTGACGTGCTGGTGGCAGGCGGCGGCCCGGCCGGATTGGCGGCGGCGCTGACGGCGGCGGAAGCGGGCGCTTCGGTGATCCTGGCCGATGACCGCTTCGGGTTCGGCGGTTCGCTGCTGTGGGGCGATGAGGCGATCGACGGCCAGCCCGGCGCGGTCTGGGCGGCGGCGGCGGTAGCGCGGCTGGCCGGACTTGGCGTGCAGTTGCTGCCCTCCACCACGGTGTTCGGCGCCTACGACCACAACACCTTCGCGCTGTCCGAACGCCGTGCCACGGCGGCTGCCGGATGGGGCGGCGAGCGGATTTGGACGGTGCGGGCGCGCGAAGCAGTGCTGGCGGCAGGCGCGTTCGAACGCCCGCTGGTGTTCCCACACAACGACCGGCCCGGCGTGATGTCGGCTTCGGCGGCGTTGCAATATCTGCGGCAATACGCGGTGCTGCCGGGCCAAAACATTGTTGTCGTCACCAACAACGATTCGGCGTACGGCGTCGCCGCCGCTTTGCAACTGGCCGGGGCGCTGGTGACATTGACCGATGTGCGGCCCACAGCACCGGCGGTGGCGCGCATTGCTGAAGCGGCAGGTGTGGCGGTCCATCTCGGCAGCGTGGTGCTCAACACTGCCGGGCGCAACGGCGTGGTCTGCGCCGATATTGGCGCGGCAGATGCCACGAGCCTGCGCGCGGTGCAACGGCGGGTGCCCGCCGATGTCGTCGCCGTGTCTGGCGGCTGGTCGCCTGCGGTGCATCTGCACAGCCAAGCGGGCGGCAAGCTGCGCTGGGATGCCGAACAGGTGGCGTTCCTGCCGCTGGCAGCCCGGCCACATCAGCATCTGGCCGGCTCGATCACCGGCGCTGAGTCGCTCGCCGCATGTCTCGCCAGCGGCCACGCGGCAGGCAGCGCTGCGGCAACGGCGCTGGGTCTGACTGCAACGGTTGCGCCACCACACGCCGATGCCGCGCAACCTGCTGCGCCGGCACAGGCGTATTGGCGCGTGCCGGTAACGTCTGCGCGACAGTGGCTGGATTTGCAGAACGACGTCACGGTGAAAGACGTGGCGCTGGCGGCGCGGGAAAATTACGCCTCGGTGGAGCATCTAAAGCGCTACACGACGCTCGGCATGGCGACCGATCAGGGCAAGACCAGCAACGTCAACGGGCTGGCGCTGCTGGCGGAATTCACCGGGCGCGACATTGCGCAGGTTGGCACAACAACGTTCCGTCCGCCATTCGTGCCGGTAACACTGGGTGCGATTGCCGGGATGAAGCATGGCGCGCTGTATGCGCCGTGGCGGCGCTTGCCCGCGCACAGCGAACATGTCGCGGCCGGGGCGGACATCCGCGAATATGGCGGCTGGTGGCGTCCGGCCTGCTACCCGCGCGCCGGGGAAACCGCAGCCCAGGCCATCCAGCGCGAAGCCGCCGCCGCGCGGCAATCGGTGGGGCTGTTCGACGGCTCCAGCCTTGGCAAGATCGTGGTTGAGGGCCAGGATGCGGCGGCGTTTCTGAATCTGCTGTTCTACAACGAACTGGCAAACCTCAAACCCGGCAAGCTGCGCTACGTGCTGCTGCTGCGCGAGACCGGGGTGGTGTACGATGACGGCGTGGTGGCGCGCATTGCCCCGGACCGCTATCTGCTGTCGCCGTCGTCCAGCCACACAGCGGGCGTGCTGGCGTTGCTGGAAGCGTGGCATCAAACCGAATATCCGCATCTGAAGGTGGCGTTCCACGACACGACTGGCGCGTGGGCGACCTTCGCCGTCAGCGGCCCGAATGCGCGCGAGGTGCTGGCCCCGTTGACCAAAATCGACCTGTCGGCAGAGGCGCTGCCGCATATGGCGTTCGCCAGCGGTCGCATTCTCGGCGTCGCGGGCCGCATCGCGCGCGTCAGCTTTACCGGCGAGCGCAGCTACGAAGTCTCGGTGCCGTCCGGCTATGGGGCGTCGTTGTGGACCGCGCTGCGGGAGGCGGGCGCCGCTTTTGGCATCACCCCGTACGGCATCGAAACCCTGTCGGTGTTGCGCGCCGAAAAGGGCTACATCCTGATCGGCACAGACACCGATGGCATGACACTGCCCGACGACCTCGGCATGTCCGGCCCACTGCGCGCCAAGAAAGTCGATTTTGTGGGCAAGCGGTCGCTGCTGACACCGGACGCGCTGCGGCCAGACCGGCGGCAATTCGTCGGGCTGCTGCCGCTCGATCCAACACAAGTGCCGCATGTCGGGGCCCACGCTATCGAATTCCGCGACGGCAAACGCCGCAGCCGGGGCTGGATCACCAGCGCCTGCCACTCGCCCGCATTGGACCGCTCCATCGCGCTGGGCATGATCGAGCGCGGGCGGGAACTGGCGCAGCAGGGTGCCGAGGTTGAGCTGTTCCACCTCGGCAAGATCATGAAAGCCAAGGTGACGTCACCGGTATTTGTCGATCCGGCGGGGGAGAAGCTGCATGGTTGATCTCCAACGGCGCAGCATCGCCGCGCAACTTGGCAGCGGCTGGGCGGGTCACGGCGTCGCGGTGCGCCTGCTGGATCTTGTGCAATTCTATCTGCCGTGCGCGCAGCCGCCGAACAGCATCGTGGGCGACGACCCATACACGCTGTGGCTCGCGCCGGATCGCGCGTTGCAGGTCGGCGGCACGGCCTCGGCGGGCTTCGTATCGGACATGACCGATGGGCTGGCGGTCTTCGAACTATCGGGCCCGCGCGCTGATGAGATCGTGGCGATGGGCTGCACCCTGGGGCTTTCGCCCAGCGCCTGCGCGCAAACCGTGTTCGGCGGCGTGCGAGTGGTGATCTACCGGCACGGCGCTGCGATTCGCGTGCATGTGGAACGCCAGCTTGCCGATTTTCTGCTGCTATGGTTCCAAACCGCTCTCAGCGCGCTGCAATAAAGGACTTTGCAATGAAATCCCATGTTCAGGTCGCGGTGATTGGCGGCGGCGTCGTCGGTTGCAGCGTGCTGTACCATCTCACCAAGCTTGGCTGGAAGGATGTGGTGTTGCTGGAGCGCGACGAGCTCACCTGCGGCTCCACCTGGCACGCGGCGGGCGGTATTCACACGCTGAACGGCGACCCCAACGTCGCCAAGCTGCAAAAATATACCATCGAACTCTACAAGGAGATCGAGGCGATTTCCGGCCAATCATGCAGCCTGCATGTCACCGGCGGTTATGTGCTGGCTGGCACGCCGGAGCGGATGGACTGGGTGAAGATGGCCGTCGCGCGTGGCCGCTATCTGGGCCTGGACGCCGAGATGGTCAGTATCGACGAAGCGGCCCGCCGCGTGCCGATCATCGACAAATCGCAATTCCTCGGTGCGATGTGGGACCCGTTCGAGGGCCATCTCGACCCGTCCGGCACCACGCACGCCTACGCCAAATCGGCCACCATCGGCGGTGCCGAAATCTACCGCAAGACCAAGGTGGAGGAACTGATCCAGCGCGACGACGGCGGTTGGAACGTGGTGACCAACAACGGCACCATCCATGCCGAGCACGTGGTCAACGCCGGCGGGCTGTGGGCGCGCGAAGTTGGCCGCATGGTGGGCATCGAACTGCCGATTTTGGCGATGCAGCATCAGTATCTGCTCACCGAGGACGTGCCGCATTTGCTGGCGGAGGAAGAATATCCCGGCGTGCTGGACTTCGAGGGCGAGATTTACCTGCGCCAGGAACGGCGCGGCTTTCTGATGGGCACCTACGAGCACAACGGCGTGCCGTGGTCGCCCAAGCAAACCCCGTGGGACTTCTCGGCCGAATTGCTGCCGCCCGATCTGGACCGCATCGCTGATAACCTTGAAGTCGGCTTCAAGCATTTCCCGGCGCTGGCCGATGCCGGCATCAAACGCATCGTCAATGGCCCTTTCACCTTCGCGTCCGATGGCAATCCGCTGGTCGGTCCGGTGCGCGGCCTGCGCAATTTCTGGGTGGCGTGCGGCGTGATGGCTGGGTTCAGCCAAGGCGGCGGCGTTGGCCTGGCGTTGGCGAATTGGATGATCAACGGCGATCCGGGCTTCGATGTGTGGGGCATGGATGTCGCCCGCTTCGGCGACTACGCGACACTGGCCTACACCAATGCGAAAGTGCGGGAGAACTACGGCCGGCGCTTCCGCGTCACCTTCCCCAACGAGGAATTGCCGGTCGCCCGCCCGCTGCGCACCACGCCGATCTACGGCCGGTTGAAGGCGGCCGGTGCGGTGTTCGGCGTGTCGTTCGGCCTGGAATATCCGCTGTGGTTCGCACCGCCCGGCATGGAAGCGCGCGAGGAGGTCACGTTCCGCCGTAGCAACGCGCATAGCCCGGTGGGCGAGGAATGCGCCGCCGTGCGTACCGCCGTCGGCCTGCTCGACACCAGCGGCTACGCCAAATACGAATTTTCCGGCCCCGGCGCTGAAGCGTTCCTCAATTCGATGCTGACCAACCGGATGCCCGGCATCGGCAAGATCGTGCTAGCGCCGATGTTGAACGAGGCTGGCAAGCTGATCGGTGACTTCACCGTGGCCCGTGTCGGCGCCGAGTTGTTCCACGTGTTCGGCAGCGGACCCGCCGAGCAATATCATCTGCGCTGGTGGGAAGCGCACGCCCCGGTCAGCGGGGTTAACATTCGCTCGCTGCGCACGGCGCTGATGGGGCTATCGATCGCTGGGCCGCTGGCGCAGACCCTGCTCGCCGAATTGGCCGGCGGCGATGTGTCCATGGACGCCTTCCCGTTCATGAGCTATCGCCGCATGGACCTGGGCATGATCCCGGCATATGTGGGCCGCATCAGCTTTACCGGTGATCTGGGCTACGAGTTCTGGGTGTCGCCGGATTATCATCTGGCGCTGTACACGCTGCTGCTTGAAACGGGTGCCAAATACGGCATTCGCCATGTCGGCATGCGGGCATTGAATTCCATGCGATTGGAAAAGAGCTTCGGCACCTGGGCGCGGGAATACCGGCCGATCTACGGGCCGTTCGAGGCCGGGCTGGGCCGTTTCGTCAACTTCAAGAAGGGCGATTTCATCGGCCGGGATGCGGCGCTGGCCGAAAAGGCGTCCGGCGGACTGTTGAAGCTGGTGACACTGATCGTCGAGGAATTCGGCGCGGATGTCGTCGGCGACGAGCCAGTGAGCGTGGACGGCACCACGGTCGGCTGGGTCACGTCTGGCGGCTATGCCCATTGGTCGGGAAAGTCGATCGCGCTGGCCTACGTGCCGGCTGATCTGGCGCAGCGCAACGATCACTTCGTCATCGAAGTCATGGGCGCGCCACGCCGTGCCACGATTGCCAACGAAGCGCCGTTCGACCCCAGCGGCGCGCGGATGCGGGCCTGATCCTAAGCGGCCAAGCGGCACGGGCATGCGTCCCGTGCCGTTGTGTCCATTGCGCCCGCGCCGGGCCGCACCAATCTCCAAGCTACAACCGGCGCGCGCGCCGCGCCGCCGGGTCCGGCCCGGAGGATTGCGCCATGGCCATTCGTCACATGTGCGACGTCATGCATCATCGCTGCCCGATCACATTGCCGGGCAGCGCCACGGTGCAGACCGCTTGCCAGCATATGCGCGACCACCGCGTTGGCGCAGTGATGGTCATCGCCGAAGGTGGCGTGCTGGAGGGGATTTTCACCGGCCGCGATGCCGTGCGCCTGCTGGCCGAGGGCCGCAATGCGGCGCACACCAAGCTCGAATCGGTCATGACCCGCAATCCGTCCATCATGTCGCCGCACCATGGCGCGGTTGAAGCGCTGCGGTTGATGCACGATGGCGGTTTTCGTCATGTCCCGGTGGTGCACGACGGCCGGGTGGTCGGCATGGTCTCGCACGGCGATTTCCACGCCATCGAGCATGCGGCGTTCGACGAACAAACCGGGCTGTGGGAGCGGCTGTAGCTATGGGTTTGGGTAGGCAGTCGCACGTTTTACAGGCATAAATCGCTTAAGCCCTGCGCATGCCCGTTGACAGCCCCGCGTCGCCGGATTATTAAACCAATCTAGTTGAATAATGATGCGGCGCACAAATCCGCCGCCCGGGGAATCGTCTGCCGATGGCAACACGCCGCGCAGGTCAGCATGGGGCCGGCCAAGGAAGTGGCGGGCAAGGGGCCTCTTCGGTCCATATTCGCCATTTCAATCAGCGGCTGATTTTGCAGCGCCTGCGCCGCCTGGGCGAAGCCTCGCGGGCCGATCTGGCGCGCGCGGCGGGGCTGACCAATACGGCGGTTGGCGAGATCATCAAGCAGCTTGAACAAGCCGGGCTCGTGCGCACGCTGGGCAAGAAGCACGAGGGCAATCGCGGCCAGCCGGCAACGATGCTGGCGCTCGATCCGCGCGGCGCTTACGCCATCGGGGTGCGGCTGGACCGAACCCGCATCGAAACCGCGCTGACCGATCTCGGGGGCAACGTGCTGTCGCATGTCACCCACGACCGCACCCTGCCTGCGCCCGGCGAAACGGTGGAGCTGCTGCGCGAGGACATCGCGCGCATGGTCAAACTGGTACCCGCGACCCGGCGGCAGCGCATCACTGGCGTGGGCGTCGCGCGGCCGGACAATCTGGGCAGTTGGCTGACCGAGCTGGATTTGCCCGCCGAGACCTTCGCGCCGTGGAATAGCACCGCGTTCAGCCCGGCGCTGTCGCAGGCTTGCGGCCTGCCGGTGATCGAGGAAAACGACGGCACCGCCGCCGCCATCGCCGAGTTATTCCACGGCCAAGGCCGCAGCGTGGATGACTTCCTGTACGTGTTCATCGGCCCGGCCATCGGCGGCGGTCTGGTGCTGGGCGGGCAATGCGTGCGCGGCACCAATGGCAATGCCGGCGATATCGGCATGATCCCCGTCGGTCCCTCCACGCTCGCCTCGGCGGTCCGGCCCGGCCAGAGCGACATTCTGCTGGGCCGCGCCTCATTGAACGCGCTGCGCCGGCATCTGCGATTTGCCGGGGCGGAGCATGTGGCGCTGGACGATTTGGCGAGCGCCGAAGCGCCGGTGCTGGAATGGCTGGACGATTGCGTCGATGCCTTGTGCGCCCCGCTGCTGACCGCGCGCGCGCTGCTCGATGTGCCCGCCGTGGTGGTCGACAGCGACCTGCCGCCGGATTGGACCGACCGGTTGATCGCGGCCGCAGCCCCGGTACTGGCGGCGCGCGTCGCTGAAGCCCGCACGCCGCCGGTATTGCTGCGCGGCAGTTTCGGTGCCATGGCCGGGGCGCTGGGAGCCGCAACTCTGCCGCTATTCCTGCACTTCGGGCCCGGCGCTTCGAACATTGGCACGGCAAGCTTGGCCATGGGCGGCCACTTGACTAGCACTGGCAGTCAGGAGGGCGATCCTTATGCGCTGCTGGTGGCATGAACGATGGCGGCAAGCGCCGCCGGGAAATAAAATTTATAGTATTCGAAGTATAGATGAGGTGCATGGATCGCCTTGATCCGGCACGTTATTTTATCTATACGCCATCTTATTATATTTCTTATCTTTTTTCATTTGGCAGTATTGACATCGCGCCGCAGTTCGGCTTTTTACCGGCTCGGCGAACTGGAGCGTGGCATTTTGCCGCGTGAAGGCCCAACGACGTTCGCACGTGCTCTACGCGAGGCGCGCGATCGAGCTGACGACCAACAACCCTGCTCAACAACCCTTCCGGGAGAGACTCATGTCGAAGACGCTTCGCCTGCTGTCCACCACCGCCCTGGCACTCGCCGCCGGCTTCGTGATCGCTTCGGCTTCGGCCAAGGCCGAAGAGACCGTTGGGCTGATCACCAAGACCAACGACAACCCCTTCTTCGTGAAGATGAAGCAGGGCGCGCAGGCCGCCGCCAAGGAACACGGCATTAAGCTGCTGACCTTCGCCGGCAAGTTCGACACCGACAACGACACCCAGGTTCAGGCCATCGAAAACCTGATCGCCGCTGGCGCCAAGGGCATTCTGATCACGCCCGCGAACTCCAAGGCGATCGTTCCGGCCATCGAGAAGGCCCGCAAGGCTGGCCTGCTGGTGATCGCGCTCGACACCCCGCTCGACCCGGCGAACTCGGCCGACGCGACCTTCGCCACCGACAACTTCAAGGCCGGCCTGAACATCGGCAAGTGGGCGCTGGCGACGCTGGGCGATAAGGCCGCTGCGGCCCATATCGGCCTGCTCGACATCAACAAGGACAACATCACGGTCGACGTGCTGCGCGACACCGGGTTCCTCACCGGTTTCGGCATCCCGGTGCCGAACCTGAAGATCAACGGCTCGGAGAAGGACGCCCGCATCGCCGGCCACGAGTCCTCGATGGGCAACCCGGAGAACGGCCAGAAGTCGGTTGAGAACCTGCTGGCCAAGGACCCCGGCCTGAACCTGATCTACACCATCAACGAGCCGGCTGCGGCTGGTGGCTACCAGGCGCTGAAGGCCGCTGGCAAGACCGCTGGCGTGACCATCGTCTCCGTTGACGGCGGCTGCCCGGGCGTTCGCAACGTCAAGGCCGGCGTGATCGGCGCCACCTCGATGCAGTTCCCGCTGCTGATGGCCTCCAAGGGCGTCGAAGCGGTCTCCGAGTTCATCAAGTCGGGCAAGAAGCCGACCGACATCGACACCGGCGTGAAGCTGATCACCGATCACCCGGTGGCCGGCCTGCCGTCGATCACCTCCGAAGAAGGCCTGAAGCTCTGCTGGGGTTGATCTCCGGCTAAGCCTCGCGGCACCATCGACAAGGGGGAGGCGGCTTGCCGCCTCCCCCGCGTTGCTGACGCCTAGTACAACGACCAAGGAGGGGGCCTTGACCGACACCGCACCCAAAGTTGCACCTGCCGAATTCGAGCAAGTGACAACCGCCGCCGATCAGACCGTCGCATCGTTCGACACGGCCGGACGCGGCCCGCTGCAAAGTCTGCAGCACTTCCTGCACAACGTGCCGACGACCATTCCCTTGGCCGTGCTGGTGCTGAGCGTGCTGGTGTTCGGCTATTTCGGCTACCCGCACTTCCTCTCGGTCTCCACCCTCTCGATCATTGTCGCGCAGGTGACCATCACCGCGCTCATCGGCTCGGCGCAGACGCTGGTGATTCTCACTGCGGGCGTCGATTTGTCGGTCGGCGCCATCATGGTCTTGGTGACTGTCGTTCTGGGCGGGCTGACCGTCGGCGACAACGCCATCATGTCCGGCCCGTTCGCGCTGATCATCGGCCTGATTGTTGGTTTGGCGTGCGGCGCCATCAACGGCGCGCTGATCACCTATGTCCGGCTGCCGCCGTTCATCGTGACGCTGGGCACCTGGCAGATCTTCTATTCGATCAATCTTTGGTATTCTGACAGCGCCACCGTCCGCGCGCAGGATGTCGAGGACGCCGCCCCCATTTTGCAGTGGTTCGGCAACGCTATCCAGTTTGGCGACGCGCGCTTCATCTACGGCTCCGTGTTCATGCTGCTGCTGTTCTGCGTGGCGTGGTACGTGCTGAATTGGACCGCCTGGGGCCGCCATGTTCATGCCATCGGCGATGACCCGGAAGCCGCCACGCTGGCTGGTATCCGCACGCGGCGCACGCTGCTGCAAGTTTACATGGCCGCAGGCGGCATTTGCGCCCTGGCCGGGTGGGTTTTGATCGGCCGCATCGGCTCGATCAGCCCGGCGGCTGGTCAGAATGCCAACCTCGATAGCATCACCGCGGTGGTGATCGGCGGCACGTCGCTGTTCGGTGGACGCGGATCGATTGTCGGCACGCTGCTCGGCGCCTTGATCGTGGGCGTGTTCCGCTCCGGCCTGTCGATCTCCGGCGTTGAAGTGCTGTGGCAAGATCTCGCAGTCGGCGTGCTGAGCATCACCGCCGTCGCCATCGACCAATGGGTCCGGAGGGTTTCCGCATGAGCACCCCCACTCCTGTTCTCAGCGCACGCGGCTTGGTCAAGCGCTATGGCCGCGTCACCGCGCTGAACCACGCCGATTTCGATCTGTATGCGGGCGAAATCCTGGGCGTGATTGGCGACAACGGCGCGGGCAAGACCTCGCTGATCAAGGTGCTGAACGGCGCCGTGATCCCGGACGAAGGCGAAATCCGGCTCGATGGCCAAGTCGTGCATTTCCGCAGCCCGGAAGATGCGCGCAACGCGGGCATCGAGACGGTGTTCCAAACGCTGGCGCTGTCGCCGGCGCTGTCGATCACCGACAACATGTTCCTCGGCCGCGAAATCCGCTCCAAGGGCATTCTCGGCAGCGTGTTCCGCAAGCTCGACCGGGGCGAGATGGAGCGGATCGCCCGGCAGAAACTGTCCGAACTCGGGTTGATGACCATCCAGAACATCGCCCAGACCATCGAGACGATGTCCGGCGGTCAGCGCCAGGGCGTGGCGGTGGCCCGTGCGGCGGCGTTCGGCAACAAGGTCATCATCATGGACGAACCGACGGCCGCCCTCGGCGTCAAGGAAAGCCGCCGGGTGCTGGATTTGATCAAGGACGTGCGTTCGCGCGGCCTGCCCATCGTGCTGATCAGCCACAACATGCCGCACGTGTTCGAAGTGTGCGACCGCGTTCACATCCACCGGCTTGGCCGGCGCTTGTGCACAATCGACCCCAAGCTGCACTCGATGTCGGACGCAGTGGCGATGATGACCGGTGCGATGGCTCCGCCTGCGGTGGCCGAAACGGTCTGACGAAAGCTGTCGATTGGCGCTGGCGCTGTGCGAGCCTGCGGGCATCGCCGGTGCTGGCGCCACAATGACCGCGCGCGGCCCGGGCCGCAATGCCGCCCGAGCAGCAGGTGCTTCGCACATTGGCGGCCAAGCGTGGCGCAGCCGAAGTGTTCAGTGGTTCCGTAAGGGAAGCGCGCAGCCTGCGCCGCGACCAATACGGCTTTCGCGGCATTGCCGCTGGCATCGGCTTCCACCTGCGCTTCGAGATGATACCAAATCTCGCTGACCAAGACTCATCGTCGTTGCCGGGCCTGACCCGGCAATCCATGGCGCCGCACAGAGCATCTCGCGTCGAGCACAGAGCGTTGGCATGGATCGCCGGGTCAAGCCCGGCGATGACGTGCGGCGCATCTGGCCTGCCGTGCTGGCTCCCCCCTTCCCGGCGGCTTCGGCTGAGTGATACGACACGACGAATAAGATCGCCCCAAAAAATAACGCCTGGGAGGGAAAGGCGCCCGCCAACCGGCTGGCGCCCAACCTGTTTGAAAGGGACACCATGGTCGCCCGTGTCATCGCCGTCGAACCGTTCGATCTCGTCGTCTTCGGAGCTACCGGCGACCTCGCCGCCCGCAAGCTGATCCCGGCGCTGTTTCACCGCGACGAGGCCGGACAAATTCCCGCCGAGGCGCGCATCATCGGCACGTCGCGCCGTCAAATCAGCAACGAGAGCTTTCAGGAGATGGCGCGCGGCTGGCTGGAGAACTTCGTCAAGGACGAGGAACGGCCCGAAGATGTGATGCAGCGCTTCCTCGCACGGCTGTCCTATGTGGCGGTGCAGGCCGATGGCGAGGCGGGCTGGCCTGATCTGGCCGCCGCCCTGGCCGGCCAGCCCAAGCGCATCCGGGTGTTCTACCTCGCCACCTCGCCCGATCTGTTCGGCCCGATCTGCACCGGGCTCGGCCGCTCTGGTGCGGCGACCGCCAATTCGCGGGTCGTGATCGAAAAGCCGATCGGCAAAAGCCTGGAATCGGCCACGCGGGTCAACGACCAGATCGGCGTGGTATTCCCGGAAGATCGCGTCTATCGCATCGACCACTACCTGGGCAAAGAGACGGTGCAGAACCTGATGGCGCTGCGCTTCGGCAATGCGCTGTTCGAGCCGTTGTGGAACTCGGCGCATATCGACCACGTGCAGATCACCGTGGCTGAGACGCTCGGGGTGGAAGGCCGCGCCGGGTACTACGACACGGCGGGCGCGCTGCGCGACATGGTGCAGAACCATATGTTGCAGTTGCTGTGTCTTGTCGCGATGGAGCCGCCCACCTCGCTGGCCGCCGACGCGGTGCGTGACGAAAAATTGAAGGTGCTGAAATCGCTGGTGCCACTGACGCCCGAAACGGTGCAGGAGCAGACCGTGCGCGGCCAGTACCGCGCCGGCGCCTCGGCCGGCGGGCCGGTTGGCGGCTATCTGGAGGAGCTCGGCAATCCGGCCAGCCGCACCGAAACCTTCGTGGCATTGCGGGCCGAAATCGCCAACTGGCGCTGGGCGGGCGTGCCGTTCTACCTGCGCACCGGCAAGCGGCTGTCCACCCGCGTGTCGGAAATCGTGGTGACGTACCGCCCCATCCCGCACTCGGTGTTCGACAAATCCGCCGGCCCGCTCAGCCCGAACCGGCTGGTGATCCGCTTGCAGCCGGACGAGGGCGTTA
>JANYDF010000010.1 GCA_025359905.1 Rhodospirillales bacterium | reverse complement strand
AGGAACTGGCGACCACCTCCGGGCAGGGCATGTCCGCGCGGCCCGACATCGCGTTCGCCAGCACGCCCGAGGGCATCACCGCCACGCTGTCGCCGGTCGCGCTGGCCGAGCGAGCCAGCCAGGCGGTGCAGCAATCCATCGAGATCGTGCGCCGCCGCATCGACGAGACCGGCGTGGTCGATCCGCAGATCACCCGCCAGGGCCAGAACCGCATCGTGGTGCAGTTGCCCGGCATCGAAGACCCCAACCGCATCAAGCAGTTGCTCGGCAAGACGGCGCGGATGACGTTCCGGCTGACCGACGAAAACGCCAACCTCGCCGCCCCCGTGCCGCCGCCCGGCGTGGAGTTCCTGCCGCTACAGGACAAGCCGGGGCAGAAAATCGCGGTGCGCAAGCGCGTGGAAGTGGACGGCGCCAATCTGACCGACGCGCGCGCCGCCAACAACAGCCAGACCGGCGAGTGGGTGGTGGACTTCACCTTCGACAGCCTCGGCACCCGCCGCTTCGCCGACGTGTCGCGCGCCGCCGTCGGCCACCCGTTCGCCATTGTGCTGGATGACAAGGTGATCTCGGCCCCGGTGATCCGCGAGCCGATCACCGGCGGACGCGGCCAGATCAGCGGCAGCTTTACCGCCGCCAGCGCCAACGACCTGTCGGTGCTGCTGCGCGCCGGCGCGCTGCCGGCGCCGCTGACCGTGGTGGAGGAACGCAGCGTCGGGCCGGAACTGGGTGCCGACGCCATCCGCGCCGGCGCCATCGCTCTGGCGGCAGGTTTCGTGCTGGTGATCGTGTTTATGGGCGTGTTCTACGGGCTGTTCGGCTGGATGGCCAACCTTGCCCTGGTATTCAACCTGATCCTGATGATGGCGATCCTCAGTCTGTTCGAGGCGACGCTGACGCTGCCCGGCATGGCCGGCATCCTGCTGACGCTGGGCATGGCGGTAGACGCCAACATCCTGATCAACGAGCGCATCCGCGAGGAAGTGCATAACGGCCGCACGCCGCTGAACGCGATGGAGATCGGCTTCAAGCGGGCGTTCACCACGATCATCGACAGCAACGCCACTGCGTTCCTGGCGCACGTGATGCTGTTCTTCTTCGGCAGCGGCCCGGTGAAAGGGTTCGCCGTGACGATCACCGTCGGCATCGTCACCACCATGTTCACCGCCACGATGCTGGCCCGATTGCTGATGGTGCGCTGGTACGCCAGCCATCGCCCGCAGTTCCTGCCGGTCTGAAAGACGCCGCCATGTTCATCCGCCCGCTGTTCCGCATCGTTCCCGACAACACCAAGATCAAGTTTATGCGCGGCCGCTTCCTCGGCCTCGCCACCTCGGCGGTGCTATCGACGCTGTCGATCTTTCTGTTCTTTTATCCCGGCCTGAACCTTGGCATCGACTTCAAGGGCGGCATCGTGATGGAGGCGCGCACCGAAGCGCCGGCCGACTTCGGCAAGATCCGCGCGGCGCTGACCAGCCAGGGCATCCGCGAGCCAGGCATGCAGCGCTTCGGCGCGGAGAACGAGGTACGAATCAGCCTCGAAGTGCAGGCCAACGAAAAAGCCAACCAGCAGATGGTCGCCAAGGTGCGCACCGCGCTGGAACAGGCGCAACCCGGCACCAAAGTGCTGCGCACCGACGAAGTCGGCGCGGCGGTGTCGAGCGAGTTGTTCAATAAGGGCGTCTATGCGCTCGGTATCAGTCTGGCGATGATCCTGGTCTACATCTGGTTCCGCTTCGAATGGCAGTTCGCTGTCGGCGCCGTGTTGACGCTGCTGCTCGACGTCACCAAGGCGGTCGGCTTCCTGGTGGTCACGCGCTTCGAGTTCGATCTGGTGATGGTTGGCGCGATCCTGACCATTATCGGCTACTCCACCAACGATAAGGTGGTGGTGTACGACCGGATGCGCGAAAATCTCCGCAAGTACAAAAGCATGCCGCTGCGTGACTTGATCGACCTGTCGATCAACGAGACGCTGAACCGCACGCTCGGCACCTCGGCCACGGTGTTCCTGGCCAGTCTGCCGCTCGCGCTGTTCGGCGGCGCCACGCTGTCCGGCTTCGCCTGGGTGATGCTGTTCGGCATCGTGGTTGGCACCTCGTCGTCGGTGTTCATCGCAGCACCGATCCTGCTGCTGCTGGGCGAGCACCGGTTGCGGCGCGATGCCCAGCCGCCCGCTGCCGCGGCCAAAGCTGCTCCGTAAATGTACGGCCAGGCCGTTGCGCGGCCGTTAGATCTCTGGGGACGGCCGCAAATATTTGGACGGTTCTCGAATTTTGAGCCGAAGCTATATCCGGTTGGCATCTGTGTTACTGGTGTCAACGCCGAAGATGGCGTAGCCTTACGCAATGAGCGACCCGGCGTGGCCGGGCCGGAAGCGGAAGCCTCATGCCGATACAACCATCGCATCCTGCAGGTACAGAGCATTCCGCCCAGCACCTCGGTGTCATGGTAAGCGGCGATGAAATGACGGCTGCATTGCAGCCGCTGCCGCTGCCGCTTGATGGGTTGCGCGATGCGCTGACGCAGGGCCACATCAGTGCCCGCTATCAGCCGGTGGTGCGGATGACCGACCGAAAGCCGGTGGCGCTGGAAGTGTTGGCGCGGCTGGAGCACCCAGTGCTCGGCACCGTGCAGCCCGACCACTTCATTCCGCAACTGGAAGACGCCGGCCTAGCTTGGCCGCTGACCCAGGCTGTTGTGCGCCGCGCGCTGGCCGACTGGACGGAGTACCATCTGCAAGATCTCGGGCTGTCGCTGGCGCTGAACTTCCCGCTCGACGTTTTGCTGACGCCTGAGGCGTTGCCATGGCTGGACAACGAATGCGCCCGGGCCGGGATTTGCCCGGCGGTCATTTCGGTGGAACTGACCGAGAGCCGTCCGCTGACCCGCCTCGACGATCTGCGTTTCGCGGTGGCGCAAATGCGCGCCAGCGGGCACCATCTGGCCATTGACGATGTTGGCCCCGATGTCCGCGATCACCGGGAACTGCTCGATCTGCCGTTCTCGTGCCTGAAATTGGACAAGGATTTGGTGCGCAGCAGTGCCAACAGCGCTGCGGCCCAGGAATTTCTGCTGCAAAGCATCGCAGCGGCGCGGGCCGCTGGACTCGATATCATCGCCGAAGGCGTTGAAACCGAGGCCGTTTGGGAGCGGATGGCGGCTTTGGGCATCGAGCAGGCACAGGGCTATCTGATCGCGCGCCCGATGCCGGCCCAGGATGTGGCGGCGTGGTGCCACACTTGGAAGCTGGAACACCAAGCCTCCGGCTGAATGCTGCGGATCGGATACATCCGGCATCGAATGAAATTATCGCTGCGCCGGTTGACACATGCGCCACACGGGTAGCAGCTTTGCCTCCGCCGCGCCGCCTGCCGTCCTGGCTCGCGGGCGTTCGTCTGTTTTCGGTCCAGCCACATGAGGAAGCCCATGCATAAGCTGCTTACCGCCGCCCTGCTCGCCGCCACGGCGATGACGGGACTGGTTTCGACTGGCGCCGCGCAAGCCGACTCGATCAAGCCCGCCATCCTGTTCGACATGGGCGGCAAGTTCGACAAGAGCTTCAATGAAGGCGTCTATAACGGCGGTCAGGCGTTCTCCAAGGCGACCGGAATCAAGATCCAAGACTTCGAAGTGCAGAACGAAGGCCAGCGCGAGCAGGGCCTGCGCAACTTCGCCAAGAAGGGCAACGACCCGGTGCTGGCGATCGGCTTCGCCCAGGCCGATGGCCTGACCGTCGTGGCCAAGGAATTCCCCAAGACGCATTTCGGCATCATCGACATGGTGGTCGATCTGCCGAACGTGCATTCGTTCGTGTTCAAGGAACATGAAGGCTCGTATCTCGCCGGCATGCTGGCCGCACTCGCCAGCCCCGGCCAGAAGGTCGGCTTCGTCGGCGGCATGGACATTCCGCTGATCCGCCGCTTCGCCTGCGGCTATGTGCAGGGCGTCAAGGCGGTCGATCCGAAGATGGAAGTGTTCCAGAATATGACCGGCAGCACCCCGTCGGCATGGAACGACCCGGTGCGCGGCGGCGAACTGGCGAAAAGCCAGATCGAGCGCGGCGCCAACGTTGTCTACGCGGCGGCGGGCGCTACTGGGCTGGGCGTGCTGCAAGCGGCCAATGATGCGGGCAAGTTCGGCATCGGCGTGGACAGCGATCAGAACTATCTGCACCCCGGCCACATGCTGACCTCGATGGTCAAGCGCGTCGACGTGGCGACCGAGAACCTGTTCAAGGACGCCAAGGCGGGCAAGTTCGCCGCCGGCATCTCCGATCTCGGCTTGAAGGAAGGCGGCGTGGACGTGGCGTTCGATCAGTACAACGAAAAGCTGATCAAGCCGGAATGGAAAGCTAAGGTCGGCGCGGCCAAGGCAGACATCATCTCGGGCAAGATCGCCGTGCATGACTACATGAGCGACAACGCCTGCCCGGTTTCGTAGCCGCCTGACCGAACAACCGACAGAGACCCGAGACAGCATGCCGCCGGACCGACTGGCGAAAAGCCAGCCCCCGGCGGTCGAGCTGCGCGGGATCGACAAACGCTTCGGCACCGTTCACGCCAACCGGGCGGTGGATTTGATCGTTGAACGCGGTCACATTCACGGCCTGATCGGCGAGAACGGGGCCGGCAAATCGACCCTGATGAGCATCCTCTACGGCTTCTATACGGCTGATTCCGGTGAGATTTTAATCGGCGGCCAGCCCGTGAAGATCGCCGATAGCAAGGACGCCATCGTTGCCGGGATCGAGATGGTGCATCAGCATTTCATGCTGGTGGACCCGATGACGGTGCTGGAGAACGTCATTCTGGGGGCCGAAGGCGGCGCGCTGCTGAGCCACCATTTGCCTGCTGCCCGCGCCCGCTTGAAGGAGTTCGCCCGCGACTACGGGCTCGACGTGGACCCGGACGCCATCGTCGGCGACCTGCCGGTGGGCGCGCAGCAGCGGGTGGAAATCCTCAAGGCGCTGTATCGCGGCGCCGAAATCCTGATCCTGGATGAACCAACCGGCGTGCTGACGCCGCAGGAAGCCACCGACCTGTTCCGCATCCTGGCTGCACTGCGCACCCAGGGCAAAACCGTGATCCTCGTCACGCACAAGCTGCGCGAGATCATGGCGATCACCGACCGCGTTTCGGTGATGCGCGCGGGCCAGATGGTGGGCCACCGCAACACCGGGGATACGTCGCCGGAAGAGCTCGGCGAGTTGATGATCGGCCGCAAACTGGCGGCGCGGCTCGACAAAGCACCGCCGAAGATCGGGGCGGTGGCGATGGACGTGGCCGGCCTGTCGGTGCGCGACGCGATGGGCGTCGAGCGGGTGAAGAACGTCAGCTTCACCCTGCGCGAAGGCGAGATTGTCGGCGTGGCCGGCGTCTCGGGCAACGGCCAGAACGAATTAATGGAGGCGCTGGCCGGTATGCGGCGGTTCGCCAGCGGCATTATCCAATTGGGCAGCGCCAGCATCACGCCATCCCGCCCGATAGCCCCGGATGCGTTGCGGGCGCTCGGCATGGCGCATGTGCCGGAAGACCGTCTGCGCACCGGGCTGCTGCCCACCTTCGCGGCGCGCGAGTCGGCCATCTTGGGCTATCACGAAGACACTGCTTTCGGACGCGGCCCGTTGCTCGATTGGGGCGTGATCGACCGCCACACTGCCGGGCTGATGCAGCGCTACGAGGTAAAGCCGCCGCTGCCGAAGCTGCGCGGCGCGCTGTTTTCCGGCGGCAATCAGCAAAAGCTGATCATGGCGCGCGAACTGGAGCGCGAGCCGAAAGTGCTGCTGGTCGGCCAGCCGACGCGCGGCGTGGACATCGGCGGCATCGACTTCATCCATCGCCAACTGGTCGCCATGCGCGACCGTGGCTGCGCGGTGCTGCTGGTGTCGGTGGAACTGGACGAGATTCTGCGGCTGTCCGACCGGATTCTGGTGATGTTCGACGGCCGCATCGTCGGCGATCTGCTGCCGGGAGACGCGGACGAGCGGCAGTTGGGGCTGATGATGGCGGGGGCGGCATGAGCGGCACATCGGCCAAGTTGCCGTGGTGGGCGGAGTATGCGCTGCTGCCGCTGCTCAATCTGTCGCTGGCGCTGCTGGTCGCCGG
>JANYDF010000003.1 GCA_025359905.1 Rhodospirillales bacterium | reverse complement strand
GCAGGAGTTGATGAACACCGAGACGGTGTCGCCGCGCCGCACCGCGAACAGGCCGGTGAAACCGCCTTCCGGCGGGCCGAAGCCCTTGGCGGTGCCGTCGGGCAGGTCGTCGATGGAACACAGCGCGCGCAGGGTCATAGGTTGGGATCGCCCGGGAACCAATCGCCGAGAATTTGCGCCTGCGTGTAGATGCGGCCCGTTTGCAGGCGGGCCAAAATGGCCGAAGCGTCCTCGTCGTAGGTCTGCATGGCTTTGACGGCGCGTTTCGCTCCCGAACGCCCTTCCTCGTCGATGATCTCGTCAAGCCGTGCCTTTAGGCCTGGATCGCGGCGCACGCGGCTTTCGATTTCCGCCCGTGCATCATCGATCGAGTCCCGCCATCCCCGGCGCGGCTCCATGGCCGGAGAAAATTCCAGTTTCAACAGATGCAGCACGATACGCCGAACTTGGCTGGCCAGTTCGCTCAGCTCCGACCGTCCCAAGCCCTCGATCTCCTCGGCCAAGTGTTCCCAGTCCAAGGCGGCGTTGGTGCGGCGCTGGCTCTCGGCCCGCAACATGCCGGCCTGTTGCTCGGTCCAGGAGATGAAGTCCTGCTCGTACAAGCTGCCCATCAGTCCCTCCATCCGCCCAAGCTGCAAATATGCCGCCAATGCGCCTCACTGACCGGAACAACTGACAGGCGGGACAGCTTGATCAGCGCCAGCCCCTCCAGCGCCGGGTCGGCCTTGATCTGGGCCAGCGTCACCGGGCGCGGCATCGGCGCCACCGCGCGCATGTCCACGCACACCCAATCGCCCTTTTCCGCCGACGGATCGGGATAGGCGGCGCGCGCCACGTCCACCACGCCGACAATCTCCTTGCCGATGTTGGAGTGGTAGAAGAACGCCCGGTCGCCAACTTGCATGGCTTTCAGGTTCAGCTTGGCTGAGTGATTGCGCACCCCGGTCCATGGCTCGACGCCATTCGCCACCTGCTGATCCCAGGAAAACGCGTCGGGCTCCGATTTGACCAGCCAGTACGCCATCAGGCGATCTTGACCCCGTCTTTGTAGACTTGGCGGAACGGCCGCACGATCATACCTTCGAACAGCCCGGCCTTGGTGTACGGATCGCCGTCGGCAAAGGCTTGCGCGGTGGCGAGGTCTGGCACGTCGATAACAATCAGCGAGCCGCTGGGCTTGCCCTCGGGGTCAAGCAATGCGCCCGCGCTGACGATCACGCTGTCGCGGGTGACGAGATATTCCAAATGGGCCGGGCGGGTGGCCATGCGCAGGTCCAGGCTGGCCGGGCGGTCGGTGTTGATCAGGGCGAACAGCATCGCAGGTCCTTATGGTTGATCTGCCGCGACATTACGGCAACGCGCGGCGGCTTCAATCCATCGGCGAGTACGGTATATGGAGCGGCATGGACGCAAACATCGCCGCCGCTTCAACGCCCGGCAGCGGGCGCAATCTGCACCGGTTCGCCAATCCAGGGCAGTTCCTGCGGCTGTCGGGCGCCGTGCTGCCGTGGGTCAGCATCGCCGCCATCGTGCTGACGGTCATCGGCCTGGTCTGGGGCCTCGCATTCGCCCCGGCCGACTGGCAGCAGGGCGATTCGTCGCGGATCATGTATCTGCACGTGCCCTCCGCCATGCTGGCGTATATGGGGTACGCCAGCTTGGCACTTTGCTCGGTGCTGTCGCTGGTGTGGCGGCATCCACTGGCCGATCTCGCCGCCGTCGAAATCGGCCCGGTCGGGGCGGGCGCCACCGCGCTATGCCTCGCCACCGGCAGCCTGTGGGGCAAGCCGATGTGGGGCGCGTGGTGGGTGTGGGACGCGCGTCTGACCTCGGTGCTGGTGCTGTTTTTCCTATATCTTGGTCATGTGGCGCTGGTGCGCGCGTTCGACGATCCACAGCGCGGCTACCGCGCCGGGGCGATCCTCGCACTGGTCGGCGTGGTTGATCTGCCGATCATTAAATACTCGGTCGATTGGTGGAACACGCTGCACCAGGGCTCGTCGATCACGCTGACCGGTGCGCCCACCATGTATGCGGGCATCCTGTATCCGCTGATCCCGTGCACGCTGGGGCTGGTGCTGGGCTTCTCCGCCATCGTGCTGGCGCGCACGCGCGCGGCGGTGATGGAGCGGCGCATCCGCGGCCTGCTGCAAGCCCGCGCCCGCAACGAGGCCGCAGCATGACCCATTTGACGTATATCATTCCCGCCTATGGCCTCGGCGTGCTGCTTGCAGTTGGCTACGCGGTGGATGCGTGGCTGCGGATGGCCCGCGCCCGGCGCCGGCTTGCCGCGATTGATCCACGCGGCCACCGATAGGCAATTTGGCGTTAAGGATTTTGGCATGACCCGCAAGAAGCGCCGCCTGATGGTTCTGCTGGTCTGCGGCATCGGCGTCGGCTCGGCCGCCGGGCTGTCGCTGTGGGCGCTGTCCAGCGACGTGGCGTTCTTCACCTCGCCGTCGCAACTGGCGCACGATCATCCAGGGCCGGGCCGCAGTTTTCGCCTGGGCGGACTGGTCGAGGCGGGCAGCGTGCAGCGCAGTAGCGAAGGCGGCAAACCTCGCGCCAGTTTTCGCGTGACCGATGGCAGTGCCGCGATCACCGTGCACTACACCGGCATGCTGCCCGACCTATTCCGCGAGGGGCAGGGCGTGGTGACGCTGGGCAATCTGGCCGAGGACGGCACCTTTGCCGCGCAGGAAGTGCTGGCCAAGCACGACGAGACCTATATGCCGAAGGAAGTCGCCGAGGCGCTGAAGAAGTCCGGCCACTGGAACCCCGAGCAAGGCGCGCCGCCGCCGGCCAGCACCTGGAATACGCTGACCGTGAAGCAAACCGGCGGCTGAGCGCGGCCCGCAACCACCTCGCTATCGCCACGCACGAACGAAAACGGCGGCCCGAGGGCCGCCGTTGCATCATCTAGCGGACGCCGATGGTTATGCCGCGCGGCGATTCCGGCGGCGGCGCAGCATGCCGAGGCCGAACAATCCGCTGGCGAACAGCGCCATGGACGCGGGCTCCGGCACGAACAGCAGCAGCGACTGTCCATAGCTTGCCACCGGCGCAGCCGTTGTAACCAGGGATTGCAGATACGGGGAAATCGGATAAGACGTGATGGCCGAGCGCACCGACGCGATGTCCGCGATAATGCCGGCGACACCGCCTGAGTAAATATTGGTCGTCGCGTAGCTAGTGTTGTACTCGGTGTTCCAGATCTCTTCTTGTACTGCGGCAGCGATGTTGTTCTTGTCGGTGTTGGTTACGTTAGCAAGATAGTCATTGCCATATGATGCCAACTGCAATATCCGGGTCTGCTGCGCGGCATTCAGGGCGGGCTGGGAAAACCCTGCATTCACGCCGCCGAGGGTCGTTGTGCTATACGCCAGCGTATTGTTGCCCAGCGTGCCCGACCCGACGTTGATGAAATCCGCCAGATCGACGCACCACGCCGTGCCCTGGTATGAAGGGGTACCAGGCGCCACGCCATAATTATAGACGACGTTGAACTGACCAGCAGCACCGCTGATTGGGTTGGACGAGCCGAAAACGGCGGCGTCACTCACTTGGACAAAAGCGGAAAACGTATAGGCGGCGTGTGACACATAAATCGCCGTTGCCGATGCCGGGGTCAGCGCCGCAACGGCAACCAATGCCGTACCCAGCGCCGCAGCCATCAGTCCATAGCGCATCGGCCCCATCCTTCCACGCCAGTCATCAATCGCTCAGCCAAGCACACCCCACCAGCGCGCTGCCGAAAGATTACCTGATGACATTCGTATCGCAGATCAGCGCGCTTTGCCAGCGATTTATGCCAAGCGGCATCAAGTTTGTCGGATCATCACGACTCATGGTGCCAAAATGCGACAAATTTAGCGCCGAACTGCAAAGAAGCCCCGCAGTAGCGCCGCGGCTTCCCGCTCGCGCACCCCGCCAATCACTTCGGGCCGGTGCAGCGCCCCTGCGTTGGCAAAAATGCGCGGCCCATGTTCGACGCCGCCGCCTTTGGGATCATAGGCCCCGAAAATCAGCCGCCGAATGCGAAACAGGCCGGCCGCCGCAGCACACATCGGGCAGGGTTCCAGCGTTACCACCAAGTCGCAGCCGGCCAAACGCGGGCTGCCTAAGCGCTGCCCGGCGGCGCGCAGCGCCAGCAACTCGGCGTGCCCGGCGGCATCGCAGGTTGCTTCGGTGCGGTTGCCAGCACTGGCCAGCACTGCGCCATCCGGCCCCAGCACCACCGCCCCCACTGGCACCTCGCCGCGCGCCGCCGCCGCCTCGGCTTCGGCGAGCGCCAGGGTCATCGCCGTCTCGGACGCGGATGGTTTGCCGGGTTGCACCAGCAATTCTTGCCCTGGATCGGTGCATGGGGCTAGCAACAGGCCATGATAATCTCAGTCCACTCCGCCGCCCGCGCCGCCACGCGCCCGGTGATCGGGGTTACGCTCGATGCCGAGCAACCCTCTACCTCCGGCGGTTATTCCCGCTATCCCTGGTACGCGCTGCGCGCCAACTATATGGAGGCCATTGCCGCCGCTGGCGGGCTGCCGGTGGCACTGCCGCATCACCCTGACCTTGCCGCCGCGTATCTGGACTTGATCGACGGGCTGGTCGTGACGGGCGGCGCGTTCGACGTCGATCCGGCGCTGTACGGCGAGGCGGAAAGCCATGTCAGCGTCACGTTGAAGCGAGGCCGTACGGCCGCCGAATTGGCGCTGGTGAATGGTGCGCTAGTGCGCGATTTGCCGGTGCTGGGCATTTGCGGCGGCCAGCAATTGCTGGCGGTTGCCCTCGGCGGCACGCTGATCCAGCACATCCCAGACGCCATTGCATCGGCATTGGCGCATGAGCAGCCCAACCCGCGCCACGAACCGGGCCATGAGGTGACGGTGCTGACCGGCACTTTGCTGCACCGCATCGTCGAGCATACCCGTATGCAGGTAAACTCGGCGCATCATCAAGCGGTGCGCGATCCTGGGCCGTCCGCTATCGTCAACGCCACCACCTCGGACGGCGTGATCGAGGGGATCGAAGATGACCGATTCCGTTTCTGCCTCGGCGTGCAATGGCACCCGGAATTCCATGTCGATCCCGGCGACCGCCGCATCTTCGACGCACTGATCGGAGCCTGCGGATGAGCGACGCCCCTATCGACCCGCGCGAAGACGACGCAGCCGTTGAAACCGAGCGCGGCGAGCGCATCGCCAAGTGGCTCGCCCATGCCGGAGTGGCCAGCCGCCGCGATGCGGAGAAGTTGCTTGCCGAAGGCAAGGTGCGGCTGAACAACACCGTCGTCACGCATCCGGCCACCTTCGTCACCGAAGGCGACCTGGTCACCGTCGCCGGCAAGCTGGTCGATCCGCCGGGCCGCACACGGCTATGGCGCTACCACAAGCCGGAAGGGCTGGTGACGACGCACCGCGACGAAAAAGGCCGCCCGACGGTGTTCGAGAAACTGCCCAAGACGCTGCCGCGCGTGGTCAGCGTCGGGCGGCTCGACTTGAACAGCGAGGGGCTGCTGCTGCTGACCAACGACGGGGCGCTGGCGCGGCGGCTGGAACTGCCGTCCAACGGCTGGATCCGGCGCTACCGGGTGCGGGTGTTCGGTGCGCCCGACCCCGCCAAGCTGGCTGAATTGGCGCGCGGTGTGACGGTGGACGGCGAGCGGTATGGCGCCATCGAAGCCGGGCTGGACAGCCGCAAAGGCGACAATAGCTGGATCACCGTGGCGCTGCGCGAAGGCCGCAACCGCGAAGTGCGCAAAGTGATGGCGCATCTCGGCTTGCAGGTCTCCCGGCTGATCCGTGTGTCGTATGGCCCGTTCCAACTCGGCTTGCTGCCGCGCGGCGAGGTCGAGGAGGTGCCCGCCAAAGTGCTGCGCGAGCAGGTTCCATCGGAGAAAACGTAGCCGCGACGATGCGCATCGTCGCGGGCGAATGGCGGGGGCGGACGCTGGCGGCGCCGCCGGGCAGCACCACGCGGCCGACCGCCGACCGCGTCCGTCAGGCGCTGTTCGATATGCTGCTGCACGCGCCGTGGGGCGGGCGCGCGGTGTTCGAGGGAGCCTCGGTCCTGGACGTGTTCGCCGGCACCGGCGCGCTGGGGCTGGAAGCGCTGTCACGCGGCGCCGCCCGCGCGACTTTCATCGAACGCGACCGCGCGGCGTTGACCGCATTGCGCGCCAACATCGCCGCCTGCCGTGCCGACAGCATGTGCAGCGTGTTGGCCACCGATGCGCTGCGCCCGCCGCCCGGCCAGGCCTGCGGCATCATCTTCCTCGATCCGCCCTACGGCGAAGACTTGGTGCCGCGCGCGGTGAGCGCCTTGTCGGCTGCTGGCTGGATCGCCCCGGGGGCGCTGGTCGTCGGCGAAGTCGGACGCGGCGAAGCGCTGCCAGCCCTCGGCGAATTACGCGCCGAGCGGGCCCACGGCGCGGCCCTGGTTGGTGTTTGGCGCATTTAGTCTATTCGTTCCAGACGATCCGCGTGGCGCTCAACGCCAATTTGCCAGCACGGAAGCTATAGAACAGCAGCCCGAGCCCGCCGGTGACGATGCACAGCAGCACCCAGCGGACAATGCGCATCACATCAGCTTCGACATCGTAGTCGCACACCAAACGGCCGATCGGCGTGTCGGTTTCATCGACCACGACTGTGCTGTTGAGCAGCATTTTGAAGAAATGCCCGCTGACCACGATCCAGCCCAGACCCAGCGTGCAGGCGGAAATCACCAGCCAGACGATAAAGTGCGGCCAAACGACCCGCACGTCCAAATCGCTGCGCAACTGTGTTCCAGCGGGCATCCGCCCTTGCACGAAAGCCAGACGCGCCGTTGCCCCCGCCATCCCAGTCTCCCTTTGGGCGGTCTCGGCCGCCAGCGTGCTGCTTGCCGGGGATCGCTCGGCAAGGCGATGATTTAGATCAAAACTATCGCTCACCGGCGGCCGAATAGTTTCTCGATCTCCGCTTTCGACAATTTCAAGAACGTCGGACGGCCATGGCTGCAGGTTGCCGCGCGCGGCGTGGCTTCCATTTGGCGCAGCAGGGCGTCCATTTCCGGCTGCATCAGCCGCCGCCCGGCGCGAATGCTGCCGTGGCAGGCCATGCGGGCGATCACCGCGTCGAGCTTGGCGTCCAATGCAGTGGCTTCGCCGAACTCGGCGAATTCCTCCGCCAGATCGCGTAGCAGACCAGCCGGTTCCGGCGCGCCGAGGGCGGCTGGCAAACTTCGCACCAGCACAGCACCGGGGCCGAAGGCTTCAATGTCGAGGCCGAGCCGAGCAAGATCTTCGGCTCGTTCCAGCAGGCGCGCGGCCTGGGCGGACGGTAGATCGACCACGGCGGGCATCAGCAGCGGCTGGCTGCGCACCGTGCCAGACAACACCTGATCACGCAGCGCCTCATGCGTCAGCCGCTCATGCGCCGCGTGCTGATCGACCAGCACCAGTCCGCCATCGGCGGCAACGGCGAGAATGTAGGTATCGAGCACTTGGGCCACAGCGGCACCGAGCGGGAACGCCGGCGTGGGCTGCGATGCCGGGGCAGCGGTGAATGGGCCATGGAAGCGATCTGGCGCTGACAAAACGCGGGCCGCCGGAGCGGCGTTCAGCGGCAGCCGCGCTTCAGAAAATCCGGCTTGCGGCGGCTGCGGATGCACCAGCCGCAATCCGGGACGAACGGGCGGGCTAAACCGGGGCGTGATCGACGCGCGCCCGGCGCCGCCCGCAAGCGCGCGGCCAATGGCGCCGATCACCAGCGACCGCACCCCGTCCGGGTCCCGAAACCGCACCTCGGCCTTGGCCGGATGCACGTTCACGTCGAGTTCCTCGGGTGGCAGATCGAGAAACAGCGCCACCACGCCGTGCCGCCCCACCGGCGTCACGTCACGATACGCGACTCGAACGGCGGTGCGCAGCGCCGGGTCGGCCACCGGGCGGCCATTGACCACCAGGGTTTGCGCCGCCGCCGTGGCCCGCGTGACCAGCGGCGCGCAGGCGAACCCGGACAACCGCAACACCGCCTCGCCGCTGACCCGCTCGCCGTTCACCGGCAGCAATGCGGCGGCGGCCTCCGTGCCCAGCAGCGCCGCGATGCGGGCCTCGCGGCTCTGCGCGGGCAGATCGAACGCCACGCGGCCATCGAGCTCGCAGCGGAACGCCACATCGGATGCGGCCAGCGCCAGGCGGCGGATGGCGGCCTCCACGGCGTCCGCTTCGACGCGGGTGGACTTGAGAAACTTGCGCCGCGCCGGGGTGGCGAAGAACAGGTCGCGCACCACCACGCGGGTGCCTTGCGCGCCGGGCGCGGGCGTCACCGATCCAACCGCGCCGCCTTCCACCGCGATGGCAAACGCCGACTCCGCCCCCGCTGGGCGGGACGTGAT
Source organism: Rhodospirillales bacterium (assembly GCA_025359905.1). GTDB lineage: Bacteria > Pseudomonadota > Alphaproteobacteria > Acetobacterales > Acetobacteraceae > CAIPHQ01. The sequence continues at coordinate 34,033 of JANYDF010000003.1, read as the reverse complement.
CGACAGCCGCGCCGCAGCGCCTATCGAGGGCAATGCCTCGCCGCGAAACCCCAGCGTGGCGATGCGAATCAAGTCGTCGTCGGCCAGCTTGGAGGTGGCGTGGCGCAACACGCACAGCGCCAGTTCGTCCGCTGTCATGCCGCTGCCGTCGTCGGTCACTTCGATGCGCGCCACGCCGCCGCCGTCGATGGCCACGGCGATGCGGCGCGCCCCCGCGTCGAGCGCGTTTTCCACCAACTCGCGCGCCGCCGCCGCCGGGCGTTCGATAACCTCGCCCGCCGCAATGCGGTTGACGAGGTTTTCCGGCAGCAGGCGGATGCGGGTCACGCCCGCGCCCTACTCGCCGCGCAGCGCGCGGAACCGGCCGATCAGCGCCTCGGTGGAGCCATCATGCGCGCCGGGCGTCGCGCCCGAGGACAATTCCGGCAGGATTCCGCCCGCCAGCACTTTGCCGAGTTCGACGCCCCATTGATCGAAGCTGTCGATGTTCCACAGGCAGCCCTGCACCGCGACCTTGTGCTCGTACAGCGCGATCAATCGGCCCAACGCGTAGGCGTCGAGCCGCTGGAACAGGATGGTGTTGGTCGGCCGGTCGCCGGTGAACACCCGGTGCGGCGCGATGGCCGCGATGTCGGCAGCGCTGACGCCTTTGGCGCGCATCTCGGCTTCGACTTCGCCCCGGCTTTTGCCGCGCAGCAGGGCTTCGGCCTGCGCCAGCGCGTTGGCGATTAGGATGCGGTGCGCCTCCGGCCGGTCATGATCCGGCACGGCGGCAAAAATAAAGTCGATTGGCACCGCCTGGGTGCCCTGATGCACCAGTTGCATGAAGCTGTGCTGCGCGTCCGTCCCCGGCTCGCCGAACAGCACCGGGCAGGTCAGATACGGCACCGGCTGGCCGTCCAGCCCGGTGGACTTGCCGTTGCTCTCCATCTCAAGCTGTTGCAGGTAGGCCGGGAACCGGCGCAGCCGCTCGTCGTACGCCAGCACACCTTGGGTGCGCAGATCGAGGGCGTTGACGTGCCAAATGCCGACCAGCGCCAGCAGCACCGGCAGATTTTCGGCAAACGGCGCGGTCTGGAAATGTCGATCCATCGCCCGCGCGCCATCAAGGAACGCCTGGAACGTTTCCCACCCGGCGGCCAGTGCCACCGGCAAGCCAATGGACGACCACACCGAATAGCGCCCGCCGACCCAGTCGCGGAAGCCGAACACCCGGTCCGGCGCGATGCCGAACGCGGCGGTGGCTTGCAGGTTGGTCGACAGCGCGCCGAAATGGGCACCGACCGCTGCCTCGCCCAATGCCGCCGCCAGCCAGGCGCGGGCGGCGCGGGCGTTGGTCATCGTCTCCAGCGTGGTGAAGGTTTTCGACGCCACCAGCACCAGCGTGCGCGCCGGGTCGAGCTCGCGGGCCAAGGCCTTGAAGGCGTGCCCATCGACGTTGGACAGAAAGCGAGCCCGCAGCTTGGGGCCGTTCACCACGGTCAGCGCCTCGGTCACCATGCGCGGGCCGAGATCGGAGCCGCCGATGCCGATGTTCAGCACGGTGTCGAAGCTCTGTCCGGTGGCGCCGCGCAATTCGCCGCTGTGCACGCGGGCCACAAAGGCCTGCATCTTGTCGCGCTCGTTGGCAGCTAGCACCGAGGCGTCGTCAATCACGCCGGGTAGCGCGGCGCGCATGCCGCCGTCACGGGGCGAACGCAATGCCATATGCATCGCAGCCCGTCCTTCGGTCGGGTTGACCACCGCGCCGGCAAACAGCCGCTCACGGAAGCCTTTGAGACCTGCGGCGGCGGCCAGATCGAGCAGCGCCGTCAACACCGCGCTGTCGATGGAGGATTTCGAGAAATCGAGGGTCAAGTCCTCGAACGACGCCGAAAACCGGCTGGCGCGCGTTGGATCGGCGGCGAACAGCGGCCGGATATGGTGGGCGGAAGGACGGGCGGCGAGGTCCGCGATGCGCGTCCAGGCCGCTTGCAGGGGCGATGCAGGGGTCATTCGCCCAGTCTACCGCAAAGCGGCCGTGCCGGGCAGCACCCTGGACGGGTTTATGGCGGCCGAGTGGCCCTGGTTGCGCCGCCTAGAACAGCCAGTCGAGCAGACCCGGCCGCTTGGGCTTGATCACCGGCGTGTCGCCGGTGTCCGGGCTCTGGCCGAGTGCTGCATTGGTGCGCAGCCGGTCGGCCTCCTTCCCCGGATCGACCACCGGCGGACCGGCCGGGGTGGGCTTGGCCCACGAGGTCAGCCGGTCGGTCAGGCTGCGATCCTGCGCGCCGCCAGCCGCGTCGGCGGCAATTTGGTTGCGAATATCCCCAGCCGCGCGCGGTCCGGCCGCTTGCAGCAACGCTTGCTGCCCGGTGCTGTCGGCCGCCGACTGCGGCGCGGTAACGGCGGTGGGCGACAAGGCGGCTTCGGCGCCCTGCGCGGTGGACATTTCCTGCGGCCGCGCGGCACCCGGCTGCGGCGCGCGCAAATTATAGTCCGGCGGCATGGTCAGCGGCGCCCGGGTGGTCACGGTGAATTCATCCGGCACGCTGCGGGTGAAGCCGAACGTGCGCGACACGCCGTCGCTGGAACAGGCGGACAGCAGCAGCACCGAGGCGCAAGCCGCGAGACGCAAAGAAGACGAGGTCACCATAAAGCGCTCCTTAGCTCCGGCCAGCAGCCCCGGCAAGGGACAGGCGCCAGCAAGTCAGCCCGCGCCGGCACCGGACGGCGGCTTACGCATGCCGTCCAGCACCAGTGCCGCCACACCGCACACAATCGCCGCATCGGCGACATTGAACACATACCACGACCAGCCCCAAGCATGGGCATGGATGAAATCGACCACGGCGCCGAAGCGCAGCCGGTCAATCACGTTGCCAATCGCGCCGCCAGCAATCGCGCCAATCGACGCCGCCACCAGCCGCCGCTCGGCCCGGCGCAGCCAAACGCCGAGTGCTGCGACGACCAACAACGCCCCGCCGGTCAAGACCAGCCCGCTCCAATCGCCCAGCGAGTTCAACAACCCGAACGTCACGCCACGGTTCCACACCATGGTGAAGTTCAGCACCGGCAGGATCGCAATCGAGCCCAGGGTTGGCAGGTCGAGCACCTCGCGCACCCAGTACTTGCTGGCCTGATCGGCCGCCAGCACCAGCACGGACGCCAGCAAACCCAGGCTTGTCAGGCGGTTGCGCGTCACTCCGCCGCCGCCGCTTTGCACACCAAGCCGGAATCGACAGCGTCGGCGCAGCGCAGGCACAGCGAGCGGTGCGCAGCGACACTGCCGACTTCGGGCAGCACTTTCCAGCAGCGGGCGCATTTCTCGCCCTCAGCGCGAGCGAATGCGACTGCCACGCCCTCACGGTCCGGGTGGCGGAACGCACCCTCGGGCGGTGGGGTGACGGCCAGGGTCAGGTTGGACACAATAGCCAATTCCGCCCATTCCGCCGCGTCCAGCAACCCGGCGCTGGCCGCCGGCAAATGTAGCACCGGGGCGGCTTGCAGCGAGGCGCCGATGGTGCCGTCGGCCCGCGCGCGTTCCAGGCAAGCGGTAATGCCGCGGCGGATGTCGCGGATCTCGTCCCACTTGGCCGCCAGTTCCGGGTCAAGCCAATGTGCCGGCACATCGAAGAAGTCTTGCAGATGCACGCAAGCGGCTTCGCCGAAGCGCGCTATCCAGGCTTCGTCGGCAGTGAACACCAGCACCGGGGCCAGCCACGTGGTCAGGCAGCGCTGCACATGGTCCAGCACGGTGCGCGCGGCGCGGCGGCGGATGCTGTCCGACCGGTCGCAATACAGCGTGTCCTTGCGGATATCGAAATAGAACGCCGACAGGTCGGACGAGCAGAACGCGTTGATCGCCGGATACACGCCGGTCCATTCGTAGCTGGTCACCGCGTGCCGGATCTTCTGATCCAACTCGGCCAGCCGGTGCAGCACCCAGCGTTCCAGATCGGGCATTTCGGCTTCCGGCAGATGCTCGGACGGGGTGAACCCGTCGAGGCTGCCGAGCAACCAGCGCAGCGTGTTGCGCAGGCGGCGGTACGATTCGGCGGTTTGCTTGAGGATTTCCGGGCCGATGCGCTGATCTTCGGTGGCGTCGGCGTTCATCACCCACAACCGCAGAATATCCGCGCCGTACTGCTTTTCCACTTCCTGCGGTGCCACCGTGTTGCCCAATGACTTGGACATCTTGCGGCCCTGCTCGTCGAGCGTGAAGCCGTGCGTCAGCACCGCCTTGAACGGGGCCACCCCGCGCGTGCCAGCCGATTCGAGCAGCGAGGAATGGAACCAGCCACGATGCTGATCCGAACCTTCCAGATACAAATCCGCCGGCCACTTCATGCCGCGCATTTCGAGCACGAAGGCGTGGGTCGAGCCGCTCTCGAACCACACGTCGACGATATCCATCACCTGCTCGTAGTCGTCCGGGTTGCGCCCTTCGCCCAGGAAGCGCGACGGCGGCGAGGCGTACCAAGCATCCGCCCCTTCTTCCTGGAACGCCGCCACCACGCGCTCAACCACCGCCGGGTCGCGCAGCGGTTCGCCGGTCATGCGGTCGACAAACACCGGAATCGGCACGCCCCAGGCGCGCTGGCGGCTGATGCACCAATCCGGCCGCGCCTCGATCATGCTGCGCAGCCGGGTCCGGCCGCGCTCCGGCACGAAATCCGTCTCGTCGATGGCGGCCAGGGCGGCGGCGCGGATTTGCCCCTCGCCGTCCATGCGGATGAACCATTGCGGCGTGGCGCGGAAGATCAGCGGCGCCTTCGAGCGCCAGGAATGCGGATACGAATGCAACAGCTTGCCGCGCCCGAGCAACCCGCCCGCCGCCTGCAACGCGGCGCACACCGGGTCGGCCGCCTTATAGACATGCACACCGGCGAACAGCGGCACCCAGGGATTGTAGGTGCCGTCCGGCCCAACCGTGTCCGGCACTTCCAGCCCGTGCGTGCGCCCGGTGATGAAGTCTTCCTCGCCGTGGCCGGGTGCTGTGTGCACGAAGCCGGTGCCCTGCTCGGTCGTGACGTAGTCAGCGGGCAGCATCGGCACGTCGAAATCGTAGCCCTGGCCGCGCAGCGGATGGGCGCAGATCATCCCAGCCAACTCAGCGCCTTGCAGCACGCGCAATACATGATGCGTGGCGATGCCCGCCTCGGCGCACACCTGCGGCAGCAACGCCAGCGCCACCAGAATAAGCTCGCCGTGCTTGGCGAGGCTGCCCTCGGCGGCGCTATCGACGCGCACCAGCGCGTAGTCGATCGCGCTGCCATAGGCGATGGCGCGGTTGCCCGGCATGGTCCAGGGGGTGGTGGTCCAGATCACCACCGAGGCTGCGGCCAAATCCTCATGCGTGGTGGCCACCACCGGGAAGCGCACGAACACCGTGGTGCTGGTGTGATCGTGGTACTCGATCTCGGCTTCGGCCAGCGCGGTCTTTTCCACCGGGCTCCACATCACCGGCCGCAGCCCGCGATACAGCCCGCCGTTGAGCAGGAACTTGCCAATTTCCCCGGCTATGGCCGCCTCGGACGGCAGGTCCATCGTCGCATAGCGATGCTGCCAGTCGCCCAGCACGCCAAGCCGGGAGAATTCCTTCATCTGCACGCCCATCCAGTGCTGGGCGTACTCCCGGCATTCGCGGCGGAAATCCAGGATGGGGACTGCATCCTTGTCCTTGCCCGCCTTGCGGTACTGCTCCTCGATCTTCCACTCGATCGGCAGGCCGTGGCAGTCCCAGCCCGGCACGTAGTCGGCATCGTAGCCGCCCATCTGGCGAGCCCGGTTGACCACGTCCTTCAGGATCTTGTTGAGCGCGGTGCCGATATGGATGTTGCCGTTGGCGTACGGCGGGCCGTCATGCAGGATGAATTTCGCCCGCCCGCGCGAATTCTCGCGCAGCTTCTGCCACAGCTTCAGCTTGGCCCAGCGCTCCAGCAGCAGGGGCTCTTTCTTCGGCAGATCGCCGCGCATCGGGAATGCGGTGGCAGGCAGGAAGACGGTGGCGCGGTAGTCGCGTGTGTCGCTCATGAAACTCTCGGCGGCATCGGCCGCAAAATCAGACGCGCGGCGGCAGGCCGCGAAAAAGCGCGGGACTATGGTGAGGCTGGGGGGGCAAGGTCAAGCGTTGCGGAATGCGTACAGACCGGACTAGAATAACCCGGCTTAGTCCATCGGAGGCCGCCATGCGCACCGTGAACATGCACGAAGCGAAAACCCATCTCTCACGCTTGGTCGATGCGGCGGCCAAAGGCGAGCCGTTCGTGATCGCGCGCGCTGGTAAGCCGCTGGTGAAGGTGGTGCCGCTGGAGTCGGAGCCGGAGAAACGCGCGCTCCGCCGCATCGGCGGTCTGGCCGGGCAGTTCGAAGTGCCGGACGATATCAAGACGCCGTTCAAAGATGAGATCGAGGAGATGTTCTACCGCGAGAAGCATTGAGACTGCTGCCCGGCACCAATTTGCCGGTGTGGGCGGCTGAGGGTGACGCAAGGCTTTCGCCAAACGCGATTGCGCTGCTGACCAATCCGGCCAACAGCGTAGCCTTCAGCGTCGTGAGCATCTGGGAGACGACCAGCAAGTACGGCCTGAACCGCACCGATTTTTCGCTGCATCGCGATCCGTTCGACCGGCTGCTGCTCGCCCAGGCCACCGTCGAGGGGCTTACCCTACTGACCGCAGATGCCACGCTGGCGCGCTACCCCGGGCCGGTGCGGCTGGTTTAGCCGCCCAGCACCGTCCGCGCTTGCGCCGCATCCGCCGCAATCGCCGCTTTCAGTTCGTCCAGCCCGGCAAACCGGCGCTCACTGCGCAGGAATGCGTGCAGCGAGACCGACAATTCCTGGCCGTACAGATCGCCGGAAAAATCGAACAGGTTCACTTCCAATCGGCTCTCGGGCCCGGCATTTACCGTCGGCCGGCGGCCGATATTGGCCACGCCCGGCATCACTGCGCCGTCCGGCAGTTTCACCGTCACCGCATAAACGCCGCGCGCCGGTTCCAAATGGCGGCCGAGCGGGATGTTGGCGGTGGGGAAACCGATGGTGCGTCCCCGCTTGTCGCCATGCGCCACGCTGCCCACGATGGCCCAAGGACGGCCGAGTTCGCTGGCGGCGCGTTCCGGGTAGCCGTCTTGCAGCAGGCGGCGGATGCGGCTCGATGAAATCGGGCCGCCCGCGTCGGTCAGCATCTGGGCGGCGGTGAAGCCGATCCCGAGCGTCTCGGCGCGCTCGGCCAGAAACGCCGTGCCGCCGCCGCGCCGGTGGCCGAACGCGAAGTCCGGACCGCTGACCAGATGTTTGGCCCCAAGCCCAGCGTGCAACACTTCGCCGATGAACGCCTCGGCCGGCATCAGGCTGAACGCGGCGTCGAACGCCAGTTCATAGACGATGCGCACGCCGAGGCTGCCGAGGGCTGCGGCCCGCTCGGCGGACAAGGTAAGACGGAACGGTGGGTCGTCGGGGCGGAAATGCTCGCGCGGGTGCGGCTCGAAGGTCAGCACCGCCAGGGGCGTGTCGGGCCGCGCGGCGTGCGCGGTGCGCAGCACATGGGCGTGGCCGAGATGCACGCCGTCGAAATTGCCCAGCGCCACGGTGGCGCTGCGCGCCGTCTCGGGCAGGTTGCGCCAATCGCGGTAGATGCTCGGTGCCGCCGGCATGAGGTGCCGCCTTTCGTGCCGGGTTGTCGGCCCCCGTTGTCCACAAGCCAGCCACGCCATGCAAGTAGGCGGCGGCTTATGCTCTTGCGCGGCGCGTGGGACGGGGCGAAACGTGGCGCTGTCCGAGGGACAGGGAACCAACCGCCATGATGACCGACGCGCAAGTGCATGAAGCCGCCCGTTTGCTGCGCGAGGCGCGCCGCCATCCGGAGTACCGGCTGGTCGCCCTGCCGGACGCCCTGGCCCCGCAGGATGCCGAGGGCAGCCTGGCGATCATGGCGGCGGCGGCCGAGCATGTGCGGATCGGCGGCTGGAAGGTCGGCAAGCTGAGCAAGACCGAATTCTTCTGCGCGCCGATGCCGGCGCACGGCATCCATGCCAGCGGTGCCAAGCTCGGTGCCGGCCTGATGCGCGGCATTGAATCCGAGGTGGCGTTTCGCATCGGCCACGGCCTGCCGCCGCGCGATCATCCCTATTCCCGCGAAGAAGTGATCGCCGCGATGGCCACCGCGCATCCGGCCATCGAAGTGCTGGAATCGGCGTTCATCGACCCGGACGTGGTGCCGCGCCTGAGCAACATGGCCGATTCCATGATGCATGGCGGCTTCATCCATGGCGACGGGCTGGAAAACTGGCACCATCTGGACTTCCCCGAAATCACCGTCACCCAGAGCATCGAGGGCCTGGAGCCGATGCAGCGCACCGGCAACCCGGCGGGCGACATGGTCACGCTGGTTGAATGGCTGGCCAATGTCGGCAGCATCTGGGCGGGCGGGCTGAAGCGCGGCCAGTGGGTCACCTGCGGTTCGTGGACCGGCAAGACACCGGCCCCGGCGGGTGCGAAGATCAACGTGTCGTTCCCCGGCCTCGGCGGGGTCGAAGCTTTCTACACCGCCTGAGCGCCGCGCCATGCGCCTCGCCGATCTGCCGACGCCGTGTCTGGTACTCGACCGGGGCGTGTTGCGGCGCAATCTGGAAACAATGGACCGCAGCGCCAGCCGCTTAGGCGTGGCGCTGCGGCCGCATCTGAAAACCGCTAAGTCCATCGACGTCGCCTGGCTGGCGCTGGCCGGGCCGGCAGCCCGGCGCGGCGGCGGCATCGCTGTCTCGACGCTGGCGGAGGCTGCGTATTTCTGGAGCCACGGCATCGCGGACATGCTGCTGGCCAATGCCATTACGCCGGACAAACTGGCCCGGGTGGCGGCGCTGAATGCCGCAGGGGCATCGGTCAGCGTGGTGACCGACGATACTGACACCGCCAGCGCCATCGCCGCCCAGCCCGCGCCGCCGCGCACGCTGATCGAAATCGACAGTGGCGCGCATCGCGCAGGCGTGCTGCCGGACGGCGATCTGCTGCTCGAACTGGCGCGCCGCCTCGGCCCCGCTTGCGTCGGGGTGATGACCCATGCCGGGCACAGCTACGCCCAGCGCACGCCGGAGGCGATGACGCAGGTGGCGGCGGCTGAACGCGGCGCCGTGGTGCGCGCCGCCGCCCGGCTGACGGCGGCGGGGGTGGATGTGCAAGTCGTCTCGGTGGGCAGCACGCCAACCGCGCTGCATGCCGCCGCTGAACCGGGCGTCACCGAAGTGCGCGCCGGGGTCTACATGTTCGGCGACCTGTTCCAGTCCGAAATTTTTAGCCACGGGCCGGACGACATCGCGGTCACCGTGCTGGCCAGCGTGATCGGCCGCCGCCCGGCCGAACAAGCGCTGCTGATCGACGCGGGCGCGATCGCGCTGTCGATGGACCGCTCTACCGCATCGGGGCCGGTCGATTGGGGCTACGGCCAGATGCGGCATTTGGACGGCAGCACCGGCTATGGCGCCGCTGCCGTGCGCCGGGTCTGGCAGGAGCATGGCCGGGTCGAACTCGATCCCGCCGTCGCGGCCGACTTGCCGGTGGGCACGCGGGTGCGTATCGCGCCCAACCATATCTGCCATACCGCCGCCGCGCATGACCGCTATTTCGTGGTGGACGGCGGCGCCGAGGTGGTTGCCATTTGGCCGCGTGTGAGCGGCTGGTAGGACGAACATGGAACTCGCAGGACGGATCGCGCTGGTCACCGGCGCCAGCCGGGGCATTGGTGCGGCGGCGGCCATCGAACTGGCACGGCGCGGCGCGCATGTGGTGATCACCGCCCGCAACCAGGGCGGCCTGGCGGAAACCGACGACGCGATCCGCGCGGAAACCGACGACGCGATCCGCGCCATCGGCGGCCAGGCCACGCTGCTGCCGCTCGACCTGCTGGCCGAGGGTGGGCTGGAGGCTATCGGGCCGAGCCTGTATCAACGTTTCGGCAAGCTCGACATTCTGGTCGGCAACGCCGGAGCACTCGGCACGTTGACCCCGGTGCCGCACATCCTGCTCGACGATTGGGCCGAGACGGTCGGAGTGAATGTCACCGCCACGCTGCGGCTGCTGCGCAGCGTGGCCCCGCTGTTGCTGGCCGCCGAGGCTGGGCGCGCGGTATTCGTCACCAGCAACATCGTGCGCAAGCCCGCCGCGTACTGGGGCACCTACGGCGCCACCAAGGCAGCGCTGGAGCACCTGATTTTGACCTGGGCCGAGGAAACCCGCACGGCGCGGCTGCGCGTCAACCTGTTCGACCCCGGCGTGGTCGCCACCAAGCTGCGCGCCGCCGCCATGCCGGGCGAAGACCCCTCGGCCTTACGCCAACCAGCCGAGGTGGCGCCGGATCTCGTGGACTTGTGCGGTCCGAACGAGACCCGGCACGGCGCCGTGGTGCGGATCGGCAGCTAACCGCCCTGGTTAGTGATGGTGCGGCGTCTGCTCCAGCCGGTGATCGTGCGGCAGCACCAGCACGGTTAGCATCGCCAGCAGCGACAGCCCGCCGATCAGCAGCAGGCCGCCGTTGAAGCTACCCGTTAGGTCTTTGATCCAGCCCATCGCCGAGGGCCCGACGAAGCCGGACAGGTTGCCGAGCGAGTTGATCATCGCAATGCCTGCCGCCGCCGCCGGGCCGCTGAGGAAGGCGGCGGGCAGCGTCCAGAACACCGGCAGCGAGGCGAACACGCCGAAGCCCGCGATGCTCAGCGCGGTCATCTTCAACACCGGATCATCGACAAAGCTGGCGGTGCCGATCAGCACGCCGGCGATGGCCAGCGGGATCGCGGTATGCAGCTTGCGCTCGCCCTTGCGGTCGGAGCGGCGGCCCCACCACACCATGCCGACCGCGCCGATCACGTAGGGAATGGCGGTGATCAGGCCAATTTGCAGCTTGGTCAGGTCGCCAAAGCCTTTGACGATCTGCGGCAGCCAGAAGCCCACGCCGTAATTGGTCGCCACCGCGCCGAAATAGATCAGCGACAGCGCCAGGATGCGCCACGACAGGATCGAGATGAATCCGGCGACCACCATCACCACGCCTTGCAGGATCACGCCCTGCAACACGTTGGTCTGCACCATTCCCGCGATCACCACGGCCACGCCTAACACCACGAGGCGCACCACGGTCAGCGCCACGCCTTCGGCGGCGCGGTCGGCCGGCCGGCCGAACAGCACCAAGGCGGCGGCCGCCAGTCCGTACGGCAGCAGCGCCCAGGGCCCGAACAGCAACGACGCATAAGCCGACAATCCGGCTCCCACAGCGACGACGGCCAGTGCCGTGCCCGGCTGCTCGACCAGCGTGCTGCCGAGGCCATGCGCGCCAGATGTGGCTTGCGTGCGCTGCTTTTCTTCGGCGGCGAGGCGCTTGGTCAGCCAGTCCCGCTCGTCATCGGCCAGCCAGCGTGCGGCGGCCGGGCGGTCGGTCAGATAGAAGAACACCACTACGGACAAGATCAACGCGGGCACCGCCTCGACGATGAACATCCATTTCCAGCCCTGCAGCCCGGCCACGCCGTCCAGGTACAGCAGCAGGCTGGAGACCGGCGCGCCGATGACGCTGGACGCCGGGATCGCGGCCATGAACCAGCCAACGATGCGGCCGCGATAGACGGAGGGGAACCACAGCGTGAGAAAGAAGATAATGCCGGGGAAAAACCCGGCCTCGGCGATGCCGAGCATAACGCGCAGCACGTAGAACCCGGTCTCGCCGCCGATGAACGCGGTGGCGCCGGAGATCAGGCCCCAGGTGAGCATGATGCGGGCAATCCACTTGCTGGCGCCGAAGCGGTGCAGCAGCAGGTTGGACGGCACCTCGAAGAAGAAATACGCGATGAAGAAGATGCCCGAGCCGAGGCCGAACGCGCTGGCGCTCAAATGCAGATCGTCGCGCATGGTCAGACCGGCGAAGCCGACGTTCACGCGGTCCAGGTAGGCGACGAAATAGCATAAGATGAGAAACGGAACGAGCCGCTTGGTCACCTTGGCCATTGTACGCTGTTCAAGCTCGCTCATCGTCCCCCCTTCGCCCTGGCGCTAACCGCACCGGGCCATTCCTGGCCAGGACCGTCGCGCGCGACGCTTAGGAAGACAAGCCTGAACCCGTAATTTCAGTCGCGGTCGTCTGCGTACGGGTTGCTGGTGCCACGGAATTGCAGCCGGATCGGGGTGCCGGGCAGCTCGAAATGCTCGCGCAGCCCGTTGACGAGATACCGCTGGTAATCTTCCGGCGTCTGCTCGGCGCGGGTGCCGAAGATGATGAAGGTCGGCGGGCGCGCCTTGGCCTGGGTGATGTAGCGCAGTTTCAGGCGCCGCCCACTGACCAGCGGCAACTGGTGCTTTTCCAGCATATGCTCGAACCAGCGGTTCAGTTCCGAGGTGCCGATGCGGCGGTTCCAGGTTTCGTGCGCCTTGCGCACCACCGGCAGCAGCTTGTCCACGCCCTGCCCGGTCAGCGCCGACAGCGTCACCACCGGAATGCCCTTCATCTGGGCGAGGCTGGTTTCCAGCCGGTCGTTCACCGCGCGGCGGGCGGCCGAGCGGTCTTCCACCGCATCCCATTTGTTCAGCACCAGGATGCAGGCGCGGCCCTCGCGCTCCACCAGCCGGGCAATCTGTAAATCCTGATCGTGCAGTCCCTCGGCGGCATCGACCGCCAGCACCACGACTTCGGCCATTTTCAACGCGCCGATGGCAGCGCCCACCGAGAGCTTTTCCAGCGGCAATTCCACCCGGGCGCGTTTGCGCAGCCCGGCGGTATCGACCAACTGAATGGCGGTGCCATCCACATCGACCAGCCGCACCGCGACCGCATCGCGGGTCAGTCCGGGCTCGGGCCCGGTGATCATGCGCTCCTCGCCCAGTAGCCGGTTGAGCAGCGTCGACTTGCCGGCGTTCGGGCGGCCGACAATGGCCAGTTGCAGCGCCTTGTCGGCATCATCGTCGCCCTCGACCGCTTCGGGCACCCGGTCGGCGATTTCGCCCATCAGCGCGGCCAGTCCTTCGCCATGTTCGGCGGACACCGGAATCGGTTCTCCTAGGCCGAGCGACCACGCATCCAGCGCGGCGGCGGCCCCGGTGCGGCCTTCGGCCTTGTTGGCCAGCAGTAGCACCGGCTTGTTCTGGCGGCGCAGCCACGCGGCAAAATGCGCGTCGGCCGGAGTAACGCCAGCGCGCGCGTCGATCACGAACAGCACGAGGTCGGCTTGCGCGACGGCCATTTCGGAGGATTGCCGCATCCGTCCAGGCAGCGAATCCGGCGGGGCTTCCTCCAGCCCGGCGGTATCGACCAGCCGGACCAGACGGCCGCGCAGCATCGCCTCGGCGTCCTTGCGGTCGCGGGTGACGCCAGGGGTGTCGTCAACCAGCGCCGCGCGGCGCCCGGCGAGCTTGTTAAACAGGGTGGATTTGCCGACATTCGGCCGGCCGGCGATGACAACGGTGGGGAGCATGCGCGCCTTGTAACACAGTCAAGCCGCGCGTGCCCGGCGTTCGTGGCGTGTTAGCGCATCGCCAGAAGCGTGCCGTCGTCGGTCAATTGCAGCACGGTGCCGTCCACCACGACCGGCGCCAGCGCCGGCGCGCCCGGCAAATCCTGTGTGGCGAGGATCTTTCCGCTCAGCGGGTCAATCGACAGCGCCGCCTTGGTGCTGCCCGCGACCAGCAGCCGCCCGCCCGCCAATACCGGCCCAACCCAATTGATCGGGTCCTGCTGCTTCTCGACATTCTCCCAGCGCGGCAACTGGGTAATCCAGGCAACCGCGCCGTCCTGCCGGTTGATCGCCGCCACTGCTTGATCCTCGGTCAGCAGGAACAGCCAGTCGCCCGCCAGCCAGGGGGTTTCCTGCGAGGCGGCATCGCGTTGCCACAGCCGGCGGCCGGAGCGCAGATCGACGCAAATCAGCAGCCCGCCAAGCCCCACGGCATACACCCGCCCATCGACAATCACCGGCATGCCCCGGATTGCCGACAGATCGACCAATGAATTGCGGCCACGTACCGAGGCGAGGCTTTCCGTCCAGGTTACCGTGCCGCTCGATGCCCGCACGCAGGCCAGATCGCCCGAGCCGAAGCCCGCGACCACCAACCCGTCGGCAAACGCCGGGGCCGGCAGCCCCAGCAGCCCGGTTTCAGCGCCCACCGCCTGATAGGCCCACTGCCGGGCCCCATCGGCGGCCGAGACCGCGATCAGTTGCGAATCAAGTGTGGCAATATAGAGCCGCCCATCTGCAACCGTCGGCGCCGAACGGGCTGCGGCCGGCAGCGGCTTGCGCCACAAAATCTTGCCGCTCGCCGCTTCCAGCGCCAGCACCTCAGCAATGCCAGTGGCGGCGTAGACAATATCGCCGTCCAACGCGATGCCGCCGCCGACATTGGTGCTGTCGGCTTCGGCCGGCTGGGTGGAGACATTCCAAACCCGGCTGCCGGTTTTCACGTCGAACGCGCTGACCGCACCGCCGCTGTCCATGGTGAACACGCGGCCGCCACCCGAGACCGGGCGCGAGGTGAGCTTGCGGCGGTAGCCGCCGCCGGTGCCGGCACTGGCCGACCACGCCGAAGCCAGCGCGTCGCGCGCCGCCAGATTGCCCATGACATGCGCCGGCGTGCCGCCGGGTTGCAGCCACTCGGCATTGACCGTCTGCTCCGGCAGGCTCACCGGCCGTCCGGGCGGATTATCGACCGCCAAGCCGTGCCGCGCCGCCAAAATGGCTTCCCGGGTGCCGGGCAAAGGCACCTTGGTGGTGCCGAACCAGTCGTCCCAGGTGCTGCACCCGGCTGCCGCCAGCGGCAACAGCAGCGCCGCGCGGCGCGACACGCGAGAGCCCAGGCCAGTGGGGCGCATTTGCGATGCCATGGTCAGCTACCCAGTCGCGCCAGCAAGCCGTCGGCGCGGCGGCGCACCCCGTCGGGGGCCGTCACGTCGGCTGCCAGTTGTTTCAGCGTATCGCGCGCCGCGTCGGTCTTGCCTTCGCGCAACGCCAGCATCGCCTGGGCTTCCTCGGCTAGGCCGTGCCACGGGTTGCCCGGGGCGGCGAGCGGCAGCAGGCGGGCGCCAAGCAGGGCGGGGTCGCCGCTATCGAGTTGATGTTGCACTGATTGTAGCGTGGCCAGATCGCGCAGCAGGCCATCGGCGCCGCTATCGTTGGCCACCCGGTCCCACAGCGCGATGGCGGCGGGCATGTCGCCCGCGTCGGCCTTCAAGGCTGCTTCGCGCAGTAGCGCCAGGGTGCGGTAGCCGCCACCGGCCTTTTCCGCCACGGCGGCGAATTGGGCATCCGCCGCCAGCCGTCCGGCGCCTTTCTGGCCATCGGCGGTGGTCATGGCGGCAAGATAGCTCTGCGCCATTTCGGCGCGGCGCTTGCCGTCGTACCACTGCCACGCCTGCCAGCCGCCGGCACCGGCCACCACCAGCACGGCGGCGGCGATCAGCACGCCGCCATATTGCTTGAACAGCTTGGCAGCGCGGTCTGCGCGGAGGTCTTCGTCAACCTCGTCGAAAATATCGGGCACTGGCGTCCTCATGATCGGCCGCATCACCCCGCGCTCCGCCACAGACGGCGGCTTGCGGCGGCGAACGGCGGGCGGACCATAGCCGCCGCCGCCGCGCGGGGCAAACCGCGCGGAATGGCCCGCCGCAGCCCTGCCTTGCATGGCCGGATGCAATTGCCAATTGGTCGCAGCGGCCGCTTTGGCGATAGTAACGCCCACGGTAACGGAGCGTGACTGATGCAGAAGTACGTGGGCGCGCAAAAACCTGCTGCCGCCGAAGGCGCGGTGCTGATCGTGCTGCTCGGCCTGTCGGTGTCGCACATGCTCAACGACACCATGCAGTCGCTGCTGCCCGCGCTGTATCCCATGCTGAAGGGCGGCCTTGGGCTGACCTACGGCGAGATCGGGCTGATCACGCTGGCGTTTCAGCTCACCGCCTCGTTGCTGCAACCGCTGGTCGGCATCGTCACCGACAAAAAGCCGATGCCGTATTCGCTGGCCGCCGGCATGGGTTTCACCTTGCTCGGCCTGCTGCTGCTGTCGCAGGCGGGCAGCTTCACCGCCGTTCTAGTGGCAGCGGCGACCATCGGCATGGGCTCGTCGATCTTCCACCCGGAAGCGTCCCGCATGGCGCGCTACGCCTCGGGCGGACGGCACGGGCTGGCGCAATCGCTGTTTCAGGTCGGCGGCAACGCCGGGTCAGCACTCGGCCCGCTGCTGGCAGCCTTCATCGTGGTGCCGGGCGGCCAGGGCAGCGTGGCGTATTTCTCGGTGATCGCGCTGGCCGGGATGCTGATCCTGGGCAGCGTCGGGCGCTGGTATGTGCAGCGCCAGGCCACGCGCGGCGCCAAGGCGCGCCGGGCCGCCGTGCCGATGCACACGCTGTCGCGCGCCCGCGTCATCGTCTCGATCAGCATCCTGATCGCGCTGATGTTCTCGAAGTTCTTCTACCTCGCCAGCATCAGCTCGTATTTCACCTTCTACCTGATCCACCATTTCGGGGTGGATGTACAATCGGCCCAGCTCGACCTGTTCGTGTTCCTGGCGGCAACGGCCGTTGGCACATTCTTCGGCGGGCCGCTTGGCGACAAATTCGGCCGCAAATACATCATCTGGGCCTCGATCCTTGGCGTGCTGCCGTTCACCCTGGTGCTGCCCTATGCCGGGCTGACCTGGACGGTGATCCTGGCGGTGCCAATCGGGCTGATCCTATCCTCGGCGTTCTCGATCATCGTGGTGTACGCGCAGGAATTGGTGCCGGGTAAGGTTGGCACCATCTCCGGCCTGTTCTTCGGTCTAGCCTTCGGCATGGGCGGTCTGGGGGCGGCGGTGCTCGGCGAACTGGCCGATCTGACCAGTATCGAGACGGTGTATCAGGTGTGCGCGTTCCTGCCCGCCATTGGGCTGCTGACCGCGTTCCTGCCCAATATCGAGCGTCCCCGCCCCGCATAAAGCGCGCCGCGTAGGCGCACGGCCTCAGTCCATGTGTTTGGCGATTTCCATGGCCATCTGCTCGGCCGGCTGATCGGCGCGGATCGGGGCGACAAAGCGCCCCGCCTTGTCCATCAGATACAGGATGGAACTGTGATCGACGGTGTAGTCGCCGCCCGCCTTGGCGGGTTTGTTAGCGGTGAAGTACACCCGGTATGCGCGCGCCACAGCGGCGATCTGTTCCGGGGTTCCGGTCAGGCCAATGATCTGCGGGCTAAACGCGGCGGCGTATTCGCCCACCACCTTGGCGGTGTCGCGCGCCGGATCGACGGTAATGAACAGGGGCTGCAACAGGGCCGCCTTGGGCCCAAGCTTGTCGAGCGCGCCCGCGACCTCGTTCAGAGTGGTCGGGCAAACATCGGGACAAAAAGTGTAGCCGAAATACACCAGCAAATAGCGTCCGCGTAGATCGCGGTCGGTGACCGTCTGGCCAGCACCATTCGTTAGGGAGAAAGGCCCGCCGATACCGCCCACGCTGGTCTCGCTGAACGAGCCTGACAGATAGAGCCACGCGCCAACGCCAATGGCGGCGACAGCGAGCAATCCGGCGAATGGCAGAACTTGGCGGAAAAATTTTTGTGTCATGCCGTCCACCTCATTTCTGCGTGTTCGGCAAGGTGGCTCGCGGCAGGTGCGGTCAGCGCATTTGCGCTGGCCGCAATGGTGGAGCTGAGCGGGATCGAACCGCTGACCTCCTGAATGCCATTCAGGCGCTCTCCCAACTGAGCTACAGCCCCACGGTCGCAAGCGGCTTCCCGTGCGGGAAGCGCGATATAGCCTCCGGCGTGTGGCATGATCAAGACCCCGAATCACATTGTTTGCCGAGGAAAATTGGACCCTGCATCCCATTTCTGGCGACCCGGCGATGAAGCCGAGGCCACCGGCACGCCGGCCCTGTTCATCGAGTGGGCGCGCGCCACTCTTCATGCCCCCGCCAGCGTGCAAGACCCGGCCAGCCTGAAAGCCTGGGCCCGGCAGGCGCCAGATGCCTGCGCGGCCACCGTTGCGGCGTTTGCCGGGCTATCGGCGGCGCACGGTCAGCGCGGCAATTTTCTGCGCTTTCGTGGCCGCCGCATCGCGTTGCGGGTGTGGACTGCGTCTGATGCATATCAGGATTGGACGCGCGACGCCCTGCACAACGGCACGCTACCGAACGGCATCACAGCGGCACTCAATAACGCCGAATGGGCGGATATCGCGCGGCTTGCCGCCGGCCATCTCCTCGGCGTCGATACGCGCCCTGATGACACGATACAGTGGTTCGGCGCAGCGGGCGCGCTATGGCCAATCGGCGCGTGGCTGGTGGGGGCGTGCGTGGTCCTGGGAGGGCCCCTCCAACCGGGCGCGCGCAGCTATCACGCCGCGCCGCCCTGGCCGGATTAGCGAATCAGGCGGCCGCCAGCACATCCGGATGCACGTGGAACGCCGCCTCGGTCTTTTCGCGGATTTCGTCCACGGTGATCTCGGGGGCCAGCCCGGTCAGCACCAGCCCCGCCTTGGTGACCTCGAACACTCCGAGATCGGTGATCACCACGTTGACCACGCGGGTCCCGGTCAGCGGCAGATTGCACTTGCGCAGCAGCTTGGGCTTGCCGCCGGCGGTGTGCTCCATCAGCACCACCACCCGGCGCACCCCGGCCACCAGATCCATCGCGCCGCCCATGCCTTTGACCATCTTGCCGGGGATCATCCAGTTGGCCAGATCGCCGTGTTCGGAGACCTGCAAAGCGCCGAGGATGGTCAGGTCGATATGCCCGCCGCGCACCATGGCGAAGCTGGTGGCACTATCGAAGAAGCTGGTGGTCGGCAGTTCCGTCACGGTCTGCTTGCCGGCGTTGATCAGATCGGGGTCTTCTTCGCCGTCATACGGGAACGGCCCCATGCCCATCATGCCGTTCTCGCTGTGCAGCTGAATCGACATGCCTTCCGGAATGTGATTGGCCACCAGCGTCGGAATGCCGATGCCGAGGTTGACGTAGAAGCCGTCCTGCAATTCACGGGCGGCGCGGGCCGCCATCTGGTCGCGTGTCCAAGCCATAACAGGCTCCCTTCCGCTTAGTGGCGCTTACGCACGGTGCGCTGCTCGATGCGCTTGTGCACGTTGACCAACGGCACCAGCCGCTGCACGAACACGCCCGGCGTGATGATGTGATCGGGGTCGATCTCGCCCGGATCGACCATGATCTCGACCTCGGCCACCGTGACTTCGGCAGCGGTCGCCATGATCGGGTTAAAGTTTCGCGCAGTCTTGCGATAGACGAGGTTGCCTTCGGTGTCCGCTTTCCAGGCGTGCACCACAGCCAGATCGGCGCGCAACCCACGCTCCATCACATAGTCGATGCCATCGAAATTGCGCACTTCCTTGCCATCTGCGATCAGCGTGCCGACGCCAGTGCGCGTGAAGAACGCCGGCACCCCAGCTCCGCCAGCGCGAATGCGCTCGGCCAGCGTGCCCTGCGGGTTGAATTCGATTTCCAGCTCGCCGGCCAAGTACTGCTTGGCGAAGGTCTGGTTCTCGCCGACGTACGACGAGATCATTTTCTTGATCTGGCGCGTGACCAGCAGAATGCCGAGCCCCGCATCGTCAATACCGGCATTATTGGAAATGACCGTCAGGTCTTTCACCCCGGATTCCCGGATCGCCTCGATCAGCGTGCTAGGGATGCCGCACAGCCCGAAACCGCCCGACATGATCGTCATGCCGTCCCGCAGCACGCCGACCAGCGCCGACACCGCATCGGGAAATACTTTGTCCACCATCCGCAGCCCTCAAGCGCCATTGCGTGGGCGGCAAGCTGCCACCAGCCTGCGCATCGCACAAGGGAAGCCGCGGGCAGCGCCGGGCGAGTCAGGCGGTGGCGGGTGCGGGCTCCTTGAAGCTGAACGCTCCACCCGGCCGCAGTTGCGTCGCGGTGTAAGCGACGGATACTTCGCGCTCCGGCGTCACCGGAGCCTGCAACGCCAAAGTATTCCGGTCGGACCAGCGCAGCGCCCCCGCTACGACGGCGCACCAAGCCGCCTCGACGAAATTCTGGAACAATTCGGCATGGCGCTGCCGCAAATCGTACAGCGCATCGACCATTGCCGCGACCTCCGGCGAAGGGTTATCCGGCCGGCCGGGCGGCACTGCTATCCAGTCGAACAGCTTCTTCGCCGTTTCCCGGTCCGCCATCGCGTCGCTTAGATCGATCAGCACCCGCTTCAGATCCTGCGGCGACGCCCGGTCAGCGAGAAAGGCATCCAACGCAACACCGTGCCGATCCAGTAACTCGGTTGCGCGCCGCATCTGTTCAATCCTCGCTCGCGCGACCGCACGCTGGCTACGGAGCAACGCCCAAAAACCCGCCGACGACAATGCCGTCGTCAGCATCATTCCCAGCACATCTGGATCAAACATCATCGTTGTCTCCCCTCTGTCCGGCCGCTCGCCTGCACCCGCCCGCTGGACCCGAGCGGCAGCGAGGGCTGTTCCTCGCTGTACAGTTGCCGGTAACGCGCCTTTATCTCCTCCACCCTAACGGCAGATTGTTCGATTTTAGCCTTCTCCTTCGCCAGGGTTTGCTCAAAGCTCTGCCTGTTCAGAACATATTAGATCAGCCCGGCCACCACCATGGCCAGTATGGCTGACCAGCCCGAAACACCGGCTGCCATGCTGCCAAGCACGGCTACCAGGCATATAGCCACGAACAACGCTGCGGTTTGTCCCTTGAGCAGGGCCAGAACTTGGACTGGCAACATTCCATCCCGCACCATCCGCCACCACCACGATGGCGGCACCCGCCGCTGGCTGTCAACGGCGGGCTCGCCGGGAAGTGATCAGTAGCGGTACAGGTCGTGCTTGAATGGCCCGCTGACCGGCGCGCCGATGTATTCAGCCTGCTTCGGGCTCAGTTTGGTCAACTTGGCGCCAACCTTGGCCAGATGCAGCGCCGCCACCTTTTCGTCGAGATGCTTAGGCAGCGTATAAACCTTGTTTTCGTAGCGGCCAGCAGGCGCCGTCCACAGCTCAAGCTGCGCCAACACCTGGTTGGTGAAGCTGGCGCTCATCACAAAGCTCGGGTGGCCCGTGGCGTTGCCGAGGTTCACCAGGCGGCCTTCGGACAGCACGATCAAGCGCTTGCCGTCCGGGAACACCACTTCGTCGACCTGCGGCTTCACATTGTCCCACTTGTAGTTGCGCAGCGCGTCGATCTGAATTTCGCTGTCGAAGTGGCCGATGTTGCAGACGATGGCGCGATGCTTCATCTGGCGCATATGCTCGATGGTGATCACATCGACGTTGCCGGTGGCGGTGACGAAGATGTCGCCGCGCGGGGCGGCGTCGTCCATCGTGACGACCTCATAGCCTTCCATCGCCGCCTGCAACGCGCAGATCGGATCGACTTCGGTCACCAGCACGCGGCAACCGGCTTGACGCAAGCTGGCCGACGAGCCTTTGCCGACATCGCCGAAGCCGTTCACCACGGCGACCTTGCCGGCCATCATCACGTCGGTGCCACGGCGGATCGCGTCCACCAGGCTCTCGCGGCAGCCATACAGGTTGTCGAACTTCGACTTGGTGACGCTGTCGTTCACGTTGATCGCGGGAACTTTCAGCGTCCCGGCCTTGGCCATTTCCCACAGCCGGTGCACGCCGGTGGTGGTTTCTTCCGACAGGCCTTTCACGTCGGCCAGCATCTCGGGATACTTGTCGTGCATCAGCACGGTCAGATCGCCGCCGTCATCGAGGATCATGTTCGGGGTCCAACCGTTCGGACCGCGCACGGTCTGCTCGATGCACCACCAGAATTCCTGCTCGTTCATACCCTTCCAGGCGAACACCGGGGTGCCCTTGGCGGCGACGCCAGCGGCGGCGTGGTCCTGGGTCGAGAAGATGTTGCACGACGACCAGCGCACCGTTGCACCCAGATATTCCAGCGTCTGGATCAACACAGCGGTTTGAATGGTCATGTGCAGGCAACCGGCGATGCGCGCACCGGCCAGCGGCTTGGCGTTGCCGTATTCGGTGCGGATCGCCATCAGGCCGGGCATCTCGTCCTCGGCCATCGATATTTCTTTAAGGCCCCACTCCGCGAGCGACATGTCGCGAACTTTGTAATCGGCGTGTGCGTCAGCCATCTGCATATTCCTGTCTCTGTGCGGCGCGGTATATAAGGACATTGTTATGTCTGCAATCAGCAAGTACCGGCTGGCCGGGGTGCAGCGGGTGCAGCAATGGTGTCCTGATCCGGTAAAGCTTCGGAGAACAACGCGATGAGCGACGCGCAAACGCGGCATGCCGACCAGTTGGCCTATTGGAACGGCGAGGGCGGCGCGCACTGGGTGCATCAACAGGCGCACACCGACGCCGTGCTGGCCCCGGTCGCCGATGCGGTGATCGCCCATGCCGCACCGCAATCCGGCGAGCGCATTCTTGATATCGGCTGCGGCTGCGGTAGCACCACGCTGCTGCTGTCGCCGCTGGCGGCCCATGTCACCGGACTGGACATTTCCGAGCCGATGCTGAACGTCGCGCGCCAGCGCGGCGCGGGGCTCGCCAATGTCGATTTCATCGGCGCCGACGCGTCCACCTTCAGCGCCGCGGCCCCGTACGACCTGTTATTCTCCCGCTTCGGCGTGATGTTCTTCGGCGACCCGACCGCCGCCTTCGCCAATCTGCGCCGCGCCGCGCGCCCGGGCGGGCGGTTGGTGTTCGTGTGCTGGCGGCCTATTGCCGAAAACCCCTGGATGCAAGCGCCGTTGCACGCCGCCTACAACGCGGGCGTGCCGCGCTTGCCCAAGCCGGGCCCGGAAGACCCCGGCCCGTTCGCCTTCGCCGACCCCGAACGGGTAACGCGGATCCTCACCGGTGCTGGATGGTCGGCACCCAGCTTCACCAGATTCGACGTGGCGCTGGATATCGCCGCCGGTCAGGGCATCGACGCCGCAATGAACCAAGCCACGCAAATCGGCGCCGCCAGCCGCGCGCTGTGCGAAGCCCCGGACGAGCTGCACGCCCCGGCACTGGCCGCCATTCGCGCCACGCTGGAAGCGCACCGGGATGGCGACAGCGTGCGGCTGGGGGCTGCGATGTGGCTGGTGGCCAGCGTCGCGTAACTCGCCCTAGTCGGCGAGCCACTGCAATGCCCGTGTGACCGAGCGATCCACTGCGGCCTTGCCATCGGCCATGATCGCCCGGTCCCACCAGGCGCCGTACACGCGCTCGAAGGCAAACGGCGCCACCGCATCGGCGATGCGCTGCACCGCCTTCGGGCCGAGCGGAATCCAGTTCGGATAGCTGCGCATGAACCCGGCGGTCTT
Source organism: Rhodospirillales bacterium (assembly GCA_025359905.1). Classification (GTDB taxonomy): domain Bacteria; phylum Pseudomonadota; class Alphaproteobacteria; order Acetobacterales; family Acetobacteraceae; genus CAIPHQ01. Next base: position 10,770 of record JANYDF010000003.1, on the reverse strand, counting down.
GCGGTCGGCCGAGACTTGCACGATGTCGCCCGACAATAGCGCGCCGCGCCCATCGGCCCCCGCGGCCCAGTGCAACATAGTGGCTCCGTCGAAATGCCCGGGCGCGTTGATCAACGTCAGTCCGTCCATCAGCGTATGCGTCGGCCCGGACCAAAAGTGCTGCGACGGATCGGGCCGCATGATGTGTTCGCGGTCGGCCTCGTGCAGCCACACCGGACAGTCAAACGCGTGCGCCCATTCCACCATGCTGCTGTAGTAGTGCGGATGCGAGATGGCGATGGCGGCGATGCCGCCGAGTGACTTCACCAGGTCCACCGTGGCGTCGTCGATCAGCGTGATGCAGTCCCACAGCACGTTGCCGCGCGGCGTGCGCACCAGCAGCGCGCGCTGGGCGATGGCGAAGCCCGGCAGCGTGCCGATGCCGAACAGGTCCGCCTCATGCCGCCGCCAGCCATTGAAATACGGCCCGTGCATTTCGGCCAGCGTGGTCCATTCCTGCCCGCTCGGCCGCAGGTACTGCCGTTCGTCGTCGCAAATCGGGCAATGCGCCGGGGGCGCGCCGGAGGGCGGATACTGGGTGCCACAGGTGACGCAGATGAACGCCGGCATGGATGCGGTCTCCGTATTCAGTGCAGATCGAGCGCGATATCGTGGAATAGCCGGGCGGGCAGGCTGCCGCCGGTGACGTTTTGCATCGGGCGGTTGTCGTCGTTGCCGAGCCAAACCCCCATCACATTGCTGCCGGTGCAGCCGACAAACCAAGCGTCGCGATAATCCTGCGTCGTCCCGGTCTTGCCCGCAACCAACCGGCCAGGAATCGCCGCTGCCCGGCCGCTGCCCTTGGCGACGACGGCCGACAGCATCCGCAGCATCATCGCCGCATGTTCCGGCGCAATGACCCGTTGCGGGGCAGTATGCGGGGCGGCGGTGGTTTGCCCGCCGGAATCGACCGTGTCGATTGCCGCCGGGGCCAAGCGGAAGCCGCCGTTACAGAACGCGGCATAGGTGGTCGTAAGCTCCAGCAAACCGACCTCACCGGTGCCCAACGCCAGCGTCACGTTGTCCGGCAGATTTCCGGCAATGCCCAGCCGTTTAGCCACCTCCGCCACCGCGTGCGGCCCGCCCGCTTGTTGCAGCAGGCGTACAGAGACGGTGTTCAGGCTCTCAGCCAGCGCGTCCTCCAGCGTTACGGTGCCGCGAAACTTGCCATCGAAATTCGACGGACTCCAATTGCCCAGCTTGAGCGGCGCATCGGCCATCGTGCTGTCCGGCGTCATCCCGGTTTCCAGCGCAGTCAGCCAAACAAACGGCTTGAACGCCGAACCGGGCTGGCGCCGGGCCAGCGTGGCGCGATTGAAACTGCTGATACGCCGGTCTCGCCCGCCCGCCATCGCCTGCACCGCGCCCGTGGTGGAATCGAGCACCACCACCGCGCCCTGTCCAGCCCCGGCAGCAGCGCCCGCGCCATCAAGCAGAGCCGACAGCTTGCTTTCCACGCTCATCTGCAAGCGGGCGTCCAGCGTGGTGCGCATCACCGCATCGGCGTTCTCCGGCAGCAGCGCCTCGCTTTGCACCCCGGCCCAATCGGCAAACCAGCCGGCCACTTCCGGCCGCGGCGGAAACGCGATCTGCGCCGCCGCCTGCGCCGCCTGTTCCGGCGTGATAGCGCCGCTGGCCGCCATGGCCTGCAATACCTCGCGCCCGCGCGCGGCGGCAGCTTGCGGGTCGGTGCGCGGCGAGAAGCGCGACGGCGCGCGCGGCAGCCCGGCGATCACCGCTGACTGCCACAAGTTCAATTTGCGCGCGGACATGCCGAAATACAGTTGCGCCGCTGCGTCCACGCCCCAGGCGCCGGAGCCAAGATAGACCCGGTTCAGCCAGATTTCGAGAATCTCGGTCTTGCTGAAATGCGCTTCCAGCCACAGCGTCAGCAGCACTTCCTGCACCTTGCGGTGGAACGTGCGCGCATTGGTCAGGAACAGGTTTTTTGCCACCTGTTGCGTAATAGTCGAACCGCCCTGCACCACCCGGCCAGCACTGAGATTGACGTAGATCGCCCGCGCGATGCCGATAGGGTCGAGCCCGAAATGCCCCCAGAACCGCCGGTCCTCCACCGCAACGGCGGCTTTCGGCAGCCAATCGGGCAACTCGGACAGATGCAGCTTCTCGCCAACGACATCGCCGTAGGTGGCGAACACGTGGCCGTTGCGGTCGAGCAGCGTCAGGCTCGGGCGGCGCGTGCCCTCAAGGGCTGCTTCCGGGCGCGGCAAATCGTTAGCGAACCACAGGAGCACGCCAGCGCCCATAACGGCGCCCCACACAACGAGAATGATGAACCAACGCAGCAACCACCAGCGCCACGCGCGGCGCGGCGCCGCGTTCCAATCATCGTATTCGCCGTCCTCGTCCGCAGCGTACTCCGCCTCGGGATGTTCACCCTCGGTGTCATCAGCCTCCTCGAATTCGGCGTCTTCGAACGCAGCCTCGTCGTATTCGCTGACTTCAGGCGGGGCATGCGCCTGCGATGCCGAATCCTCCAGCGCCTCCGGCGGGCGCGGTGGAATCGGAGCGGCAGCGGAGCGGCGTTCGCCGCCGAAGAACTGCGGGGCGCGATACATCGCCGTAACCCTTACCTGCCCGCGCCGCGCGCCGCCATAACGCTGACGGTTTGCGCCGCCGCCCGCACCCCGGCACACTCTCGTCTGCTTGCAGGGGGTGCGCATGAAGGGCCTGTTTCTCGATGCCAATGAGCAGATGCACGACGTCTTCCGCCGCGTGGTCCGCGCGGACGACCCGGATGTCGCGGTCAACCAGCAGAACGACATCGCACCGCACGAACTGCCCGGCCTGATCCAGGGCCATGATTTCATTCTCGACGATCACACCAACCTGCCCACCGCCATGCTGGCGCAATGCCCGGGCCTGAAGCACGTGGTGTTTCTGGGCACCGGCGCGCGCAGCTACATGAACCCCGAGGAACTCGCCGAACTCGGCATCCAGGTGCACATTATTCGCGGCTATGGCGACACGGCGGTGGCCGAGCACGCCATCGCGCTGATGTGGTCCGCCGCGCGCGATCTGGCCCTGATGGACCGCGCCATCCGCGCCGGCGGCTGGCCGCGCACCGAGGGCATGCAACTGACTGGCAAAACCATCGGCCTGCTCGGCTTCGGCGGCATCGCGGCCGAAGTGGCGCGCATCGCCGGCGGCGGCGGCATGCGGGTGCTGGCGTGGAACCGCACCGCGAAATCCGCCCCCGGCATCACCTTCGCCGATCTCAACACGCTGCTCGCCGAAAGCCACGTGCTGAGCGTGCATCTGCTGCTGAACGACGAGACGCGCGGCTTCCTCTCGGCGGCGCGGCTGGCGCAGATGAAACCGGGCGCGATCCTGGTCAACACCGCGCGCGGCGCCTTGATCGACGAGCCGGCACTGGCCGATGCCGTCCGCAGCGGCCACATCCGCCACGCAGCACTCGACGTGTTCGTCGAGGAACCGCTGCCCGCCGGGCACCAACTGAGCAGCCTGGACAACGTCACGCTGTCCGCGCACAGCGCCTTCCGCACACCGGAGGCCAGCGAAAACCTGATCCGCCGTGGTCTGGACATCGCCCGCACGCTCGCCGGATAATGCCGGCGTGTGCCCGCCTGGCGGAATGGTAGACGCAGCGGACTTAAAATCCGCAGTCCTTTGGGCGTACCGGTTCGAGTCCGGTGGTGGGCATATTATCCTTGCAACGGCAAAAACGGCCGTGAGCGCAGCTCGCGTTGAGTAGATTCCGATACGAGGCGGCCCGGCCCGCCATCCGCTAACAATAATACCAAATCGCGCTGACCAAGCCTCATCGTCGTTGCCGGGCTTGACCCGGCAATCCATGGCGCCGCACAGAGCATCAGGCGTCGAGCACCGAGCGTTGGCATGGAACGCCGGGGCAAGCCCGGCGATGACGATTCCATGGATCATGGGTTCTCGCCCAAGAGATTTGGTATTACACGCAAACATGGCAAACCCAGCTATTCCGCGCGCAGAAATCCGGCTTGTTTAGTATCGGCTCGTTGGCGGCTTCGGCAATGTTTTAGCCGAATACAGCTATCCACCCAATGAATGAAAAGTGAAAAAATCCGGTGCAGCAGTTTCCCTGCTGCACCGGATTTTTGTTACACTCGTCTTGCGTTAAGTATTCATCGCGTCGAAGAAGTCCTGGTTGGTCTTGCTGTATTTCAGCTTGTCCAGCAGGAAGTCCATCGCATCCATCGTGCCCATCGGGTTCAGGATGCAGCGCAGCACCCACATCTTGGACAGCGTGGCGCGATCGACCAGCAACTCTTCCTTGCGGGTGCCCGACTTGGTGATGTCGATGGCCGGGAAGGTGCGCTTGTCGGACAGCTTACGGTCCAGAATGATTTCCGAGTTGCCGGTGCCCTTGAACTCTTCGAAGATCACTTCGTCCATGCGGCTGCCGGTGTCGATCAGCGCCGTGGCGATGATGGTCAGGCTGCCGCCTTCCTCGATATTGCGCGCGGCGCCGAAGAAGCGCTTCGGGCGCTGCAGCGCATTGGCGTCCACGCCGCCGGTCAACACCTTGCCGCTGCTCGGCACCACGGTGTTGTAGGCGCGGGCGAGACGGGTGATGCTGTCGAGCAGGATCACCACGTCGCGTTTGTGCTCGACAAGCCGCTTGGCCTTTTCCAGCACCATTTCCGTGACCTGCACGTGCCGCGTCGCCGGCTCATCGAAGGTTGAGGCAATCACCTCGCCCTTCACCGTGCGCGCCATGTCGGTGACTTCTTCGGGCCGCTCATCGATCAGCAGCACGATCAGGAAGACGTCGGGATGGTTGTGGCTGATCGCGGTGGCGATATTTTGCAGCATCACCGTCTTGCCGGTGCGCGGCGGCGCCACGATCAGGGCGCGCTGGCCACGCCCGATGGGCGAGATCAGATCGATCACCCGCGGCGTCATGTCCTTCTGCGGGCCCTTGGCGACGGACTGGAAATTCTCCAGTTCCATCTTCAGGCGGCGATCTGGATACAGCGGCGTCAGGTTGTCGAAGTTGATCCGGTGCTTAACCGCTTCCGGCGCTTCGAAATTAATCGTGTTGACCTTGAGCAGCGCGAAATAGCGTTCGCCATCCTTGGGCGAGCGGATCTGGCCTTCGACCGAATCGCCAGTGCGCAGGCCGAAGCGGCGCACCTGAGAGGGCGAAACGTAAATGTCGTCCGGACCAGGCAAATAGTTGCTGTCAGCGCTGCGCAGGAAACCGAACCCGTCGGGCAGGATTTCCAGCGTGCCTTCGCCATGAATGGCCTGCTCGTTTTCCGCGAGCGTCTTGAGGATGGCGAACATCATGTCCTGCTTGCGCAGGGAGGACGCGTTTTCGATCTGCAGCGACTCTGCGAAACTCAGCAGGTCCGCCGGAGATTTGGCTTTAAGTTCGGCAAGATGCATCGGGAGGCCCCGGAGACAGGTTCGATTGGGAGACGGGAACAGCACCGAACGGGAAAACCGCGGACACAGGGGTCCGTATGTTCGGCAACCAGCCTCAGAGCGGTCGATACCGCTCAGCAGACCAGATCTGTCCCAGCAGGAGGGGGAGCAGCAAAAGAGAGCGCGATAGCCACCGTACGGCAAGCTACCTTCGTCGAGGGCAACCTATGGAGCCGTGGCTGCCACGTCAACGGACAAATAGACGGCCAGAGTTGCCGTTCAAGACCCGCCGCCCGCGGCCCACACAAAAATTGCCCAGCTCAGAACGGCTTTACGATGACCATGATGACGATGACGAGCATCAGAACGGTCGGAATTTCGTTGGCGAACCGGTAGAACCGATGAGACCGCGTGTTGCGATCTTCCAGGAAGTCACGGCGCCAGCGCGACAGTTTGCCGTGGAAGCCCAGCATGATCAGCAGCGCCAGCAGCTTCACGTGCCACCACCCCGCCGTCCAGTCGACCACACCGGGGGTTGCCACCAGCAACGCGCCAAACACCACGGTGGCGATCATCGCAGGTGTGGTGATCTGCTTGAGCAGACGGCGTTCCATGACTTTGAAGCGCTCGCTCTCCTCCGAACCCGGCTTGACCGCGCAATGGTACACAAACAGCCGCGGCAAGTAGAACAGCCCAGCCATCCAGGCAACGAAGCTGATGACGTGCAGCGCCTTCACCCACAGATAGAGGTCGACTAGCGCGTTCATCGTTGCCGTTCCTTGCGCAAAGCGCTGGTTAAGCCGCCCGCCGCCGCGCCGCTTGGATGAGCCCAGCAAGCTCAGCCATCGCATGGAACGGCACAGCGCCAGCAGCGCGCAAGTGGGCCCCGTCCGAATGCGGTGCAAAACCTAAACAATCCATGCCTGCAGCGATTGCAGCCAGCACACCGGGCACCGAATCTTCGATGACCACACACTCCGATGGCGACACGCCACCCGCTGCTGCTGCCGCCAAATAAAGGTCAGGCGCCGGTTTGCCGGCCGCCACATCGGTGTGGCTGAGCACGCGTCCAGCGACCAAGTCGGCGATGCCAATGCGGGCAAACTTGGCGCGCATCTCCTCATGCGACGAATTTGAGGCCACACGCCATGGCAGGCCGAGTGCCGTGACCGCCTGCAATGCTGCCACGGCTCCCGGAATAGCCGTCGATTCGTGCGCTAAGGCATCGACAATCTGCGTGGTAATCTCAGCGATCCAGCTATCCGGCAACGGCTTTGCAAGCTTAGCCTCGATCAGCGGGTGCATGTCGCGCAGCGTGGTGCCCATGAAGTTGTGGATCGCCTCGTCCGTGGTCATCGCCCAGCCGCGGGCCGACAAATCCTCCGCCAGGATACGATTGGATACCGGCTCGGAATCGACCAGCACGCCATCGCAATCGAAAATCACCAGCCGCAGCGGTGCGCTGCGCCGGAGCATCAAATCGAGCGGCGTCACGCTGCTTCCGCCAAAACGACTGAGAGAGCCGGACCCGCAGGCGCTTCGATCCCGGCGCGCGCGTGCGGGCAATCGACATGTTTCGCCGGACAGGTGCGCCCGTGGCCGTAACTGCACAAACCCACCCCCTCAGACCGGCCATGCCGCACCAAGCCCGCCAGGGCTGCAATAAATCCAGGGTCCGAATTCTGCGCTGGGGTACGAAAATAACCTGGAACGCCAAGCTGTTCGGCAATCTCGCGGTATTCAATATCCAGCTCGACCAACGTTTCCGAATGTTCGGACACGAATGCAATCGGCACCACCAGCAGCGCTGTCTTATCGGTGGCCGCTTGCTCGATTTCCTGTTCGGTGGACGGACCGATCCATTTTTGCGGCGTGGCGCGCGACTGGTAGCAAATCCGATGCTCCAATTCGGGCATCGCCAGCTTGTGCACCACGCTGGCCACGGTTTGCTCGACCTGGTACTGATACGGATCGCCGGCGTTGATGATGACTTCTGGCAGCCCATGCGCTGAAAACAACACCCGCAACGGCACGCTCGGGTCCAGCGCCGCCCGGGCTTTATGGTAGCTGGTCCGCACCAGCGCCGCCGTGGCCGCAGCAAAGTCGCTGTCCGAGTGGTAACAGCAAATTGTCGTCACCGGCTTCATCAGCCCAGCCCGCGCCGCCGCGTCACGCCACGCCGTCAGGCTGCTGCCGGTGGTCGTGGTTGAGTACTGCGGGTAAAGCGGCAGCAAAATCACCTCATCCGGGTCCCACGCCTTCACCGCCCGGGCGGCTTGCAGGCTGAACGGGTGCCAATAGCGCATGGCCACGAAACAGCGGGCGTTCAACTCCGGCAACGCGCTTTCCAGTGCCCGGCCTTGTTCCTGCGTCAACTCCAGCAGTGGCGACTTGCCGCCGAGATAGGCGTAGTTCGCCGTGGCCGGTTTGGTGCGGGCGTAGGCGATAATGCGCGCCAGCAGCGGGCGCACAAAGAACGGCACCCGCAGGATGGCGGGGTCGGTAAACAAGTTGATCAGGAACGGGCGGACCGACTCTGGCTTGTCCGGCCCGCCGAGATTGAACAGCACAATGGCTACTTTGGCGCGGGTCATTCCAGTCAAGGTGGCGGACCCGCGCCGTAGGTCAAGCGGCACGGACGATACGAACCAGTTCCGCCACATGCTCCGGCGAAGTGGACGGCACGATGCCGTGACCCAAGTTGAAGATGAATGGCCGCCCGCGCATGGCGTCCAGAATGGAGTGGGTGTGCTCCTCCATGGCTGGCCCGCCCGCTTCCAGTAGCATTGGGTCAAGATTGCCTTGCAGTGCCACGTTGAGCGGCACCAGAGCCGCAGCGAGCACCGGGTCCACCGTCGTGTCGATGCCCAGACCCTGCACGCCGGTGCGGTCGGCATATTCGCGGATCAACAAGCCGCCGCCGCGCGGAAAGCCGATGACCGGCACATGCGGATAGCGCGCGTGCAGCGCATTCACGATCCGGATGGCCGGTGCGATCACGTAGGCGCGAAATAGCGCCGGCGGCAGCACGCCCGCCCAGCTATCGAACAGCATGACCGTCTCGGCGCCCGCATCGATCTGCGCCGCTAGGTATTCCACTGTCGTTTCGACCAACAGATCGATCAACGCGCCGAACATCACCGGATCGCGGTACGCCATGGTGCGGACAGCGGCGAATTCCTTCGAGCCGTGGCCTTCGACCATGTAGCAAGCCACCGTGAACGGCGCCCCGGCAAATCCAATCAGCGTCGCATCGCCCACTTCGGCGCGCACCCGGCGCACCGTGTCCAGAATCGGCTCAATCGCCCCTTGCAGCTTGCTGCGGTCCAGCTTGGCCAGATCTTCGCTGGTGCGCAGCGGCGGCAGCACGGGGCCTTCACCCTCGCTGAACCGTAAACCTTGTCCCAGCGCCCATGGCAGCATGAGGATGTCGCTGAACAGGATCGCCGCATCCATCCCATAGCGCCGCAACGGTTGCAGCGTGACCTCGGCCGCGAGCGGCGGCGTGGTGCACAATGAGATGAAATCGCCCGCTTGCGCCCGTACTGCGCGGTATTCCGGCAAATACCGCCCCGCTTGCCGCATGAGCCACATTGGCGGCGGCCATACCGCCTCCCCTGCCAGCGTCCGCAAAAGCCGCTTTTTCATCCGGCGTTCTGATCGTGCATCTGTTCCTGCCCGCCTACCCTAACTAAGTAGAATCTTAAGAGTCTTGATGCTGCGCAAGATGGGCCTGTGGGTAACGTGGTACCCCCGCTGCGTGGCTTTGTCCCCCCGTTTCATCCACAGGGCTGCCAGCACGCAAGCGATTGATTCCACCCGGTCTCTTCAGTCTATCCCCCTTACGCCGCCACAAAGCCCGGCAACTGCTAACCGTACTCGCGCCGGACCCTGTTATCCCCGCCGATCATGTCTGCGGTCCGCCGCAGGGCTGGCAGTCCCCGTTATCCCCGTTATCCTCGTTCCGCAATCCTGTCCCTGGGGGCGCCATGACAGCGAACCGCATCAATCTGCATCTGGTCTCCGACGCGACCGGCGAGACGCTGAATTCCATTGCCCGCGCCACCATCGCGCAGTTCGAACACGCCGCGATCGTGCATCATCGCTGGAGCCTGATCCGCACCCGCTTCCAGTTGCACCGCGTGCTGGAAGGCATTGAGTCCGAGCCGGGCCCGGTGCTGTCGACACTGGTCGAAAAGGGCCTGCGCGCCGAGTTGGAAACCGCCTGCCTGCGCATGGGCGTCTCGGTCGTGCATGTGCTCGACCCGGTGCTGGCGCTGTTGCAGGAGCAGTTTGGCGAAACCGCCATGTCGCGCCCTGGCCGGCAATACGTGCTGGATGCCGACTATTTCCGCCGCATCGATGCGATGCACTATGTGCTGGCGCATGACGATGGGCAGGCCCAGGCGGGCATCGCCGAAGCCGACGTGGTGCTGGTCGGCGTGTCGCGCAGTTCGAAAACGCCCACGTCGTTCTATTTGGCCAATCGCGGCGTGAAGGCTGCCAATATTCCGCTGGTGCCCAGCCTGCCCGATCCACCTGGGCTGGATGACCCACAGGCTCCGGTGATTGGACTGACGCTGGAAGCTGACGCGCTGATCGAAATCCGCCGCCATCGGCTGCGTATGATCAGCGGCGACGGCACACGCCACGACAGCGGCGAATATGTCGATCATGAGGCCGTTAAGGCCGAATTGCTGTGGGCAAGGCGGCTCTGTACCAAGCGCGGCTGGCCGGTGGTCGATGTCACCCGCCGGTCCATCGAGGAAACTGCGGCAACGGTGCTGCAATTGATGGATGCCTGGCATCAGCGCCGCCGCCGCGCCGACAGCGTCCAGGTATGAGCCTGCAAGCCGATACCCCCCGCCTTGTGCTCGCCAGCGCCTCGGCCAGCCGCAAGTCGCTGCTCACCCATGCGGGCCTGCGCTTTAGCGCGCGGGCCGCGCATATCGACGAAGCCGGGGTGAAGCGCGGCGCTCTTGCCGAGGGGGCTTTGGCCGATGACGTGGCGCTGCTGCTTGCCGAACTCAAAGCCCGCCGCATCGCACGCGGCGAGCCGGATGCGCTGGTGATTGGCTGCGACCAGTTGCTGGTCTGTGAGGGAAGCTGGTTCGACAAACCGGGCGATATGGCCGAAGCGCGGCGGCATTTGCTGGCGCTGCGCGGCCGTACCCATACGCTGGTCACCGCCGTGCTGATCCTGCGCGGCGAACAGCGGCTGTGGCATCATGTGGCCAAGCCCAAGCTGACGATGCGCGGCTTTAGCGATGCGTTTCTCGATGCTTATCTGGAGCAGGAAGGCGAGGTGCTGCTTTCCTGTGTTGGCGCCTACCGTCTGGAAGC
>JANYDF010000161.1 GCA_025359905.1 Rhodospirillales bacterium | reverse complement strand
GATCTTGGTCAGCTGCGCGCTGAAATCCGTGTCCTTGCTACCGAAGCTTTCGATGGCGACAATATTCAGGCCGGCCTTCTCAGCGGTCGCTTTCATCGTGTCGAAACCCGACTTACTGAACGCGTCGTCGTTGGCATACAGCAGCGCGATGGTTTTGGCGCCGCGCGTGACCGCCTTTTTCATCGTCACCGGGATCACGTCGGCTTCCGGCATCGAGGTACGGAAGATGAATGGGCCGATATCGGTAATGCCGACCGCCGTGGTCGAGGTGCCGATGGTCGGCACGCCGCGCCCGTTGGTGACCGGACCGACCGCGAACATTTCGTTGGACAGGGTTGGCCCGATGATGCTGACCACTTTGTCGCGGCCGATCAGCTTGCGCGCCGCGTTGATGGCGCCGTCCTTGGTGCCGCCGGAATCTTCCACCGTCAGCGCGATGGGCCGGCCGCCCAGCACACCCTTGGCGTTCACCGCCGCCAGCGCCAGGTCCAGCCCGGCCTTGATCGAGGTGCCGTAGGCGGCATTCGGGCCAGTCAGGATTTCCACCGCGCCCACAGGCACCGGCTCGGCGGCGGCAGCCGGCAGCGAACCGAGGGCGAGAGCGGCGGCAAGCACGGCGAACGTGCGTCTGTCGAGCATCGTGGCGTTCCCTATGAACCGGAGCTTTTCGCAGGTATCCGACAAGCGTCCATTGCCGCGCAAGCCCCGCACGCTGGCAGCATCGGCCTCTTGCGCCGCGCCGCCGCGCTTGCGATGCACAATTATGACCCAGCGCCTCCGCATCGCCACTTGGAACATCAACTCGCTGCGGCTGCGTATGCCGCTGCTAACCCGTCTGACCGAGGCGCTCGACCCGGACGTGATCTGCCTGCAGGAAACCAAGGTGCCGGACGAGCTATTTCCGGCTGATGGCCCGGTGGCGCTTGGCTACCCGCACGTCGCCTATCGCGGCATGAAGGGCTACAACGGGGTGGCCATTCTGTCCCGCCTGCCGCTCACCCAGTTGGCTATTGCGCCGGATTGGTGCGGCAAGGGGGATTGCCGCCATGTCGCTGTGGCGCTGGATGTGCCATCCGGCCCGATCGAACTGCACGATTTCTACGTCCCGGCCGGCGGCGACGTAGCCGACCCGGTGGCCAACCCGAAATACGCCCACAAGCTGCAATTCGTCGCCGAGGCCACCCACTGGTTCGCCGCGCGCCCGGCGCTGACCCGCACGGTGCTGGTCGGCGACCTGAACATTGCGCCGTTGGAGCACGATGTCTGGAGCCACAAGCAGTTGCTGGATGTGGTCAGCCACACGCCGCCGGAAACTGAGGGGCTGACGGGCTGGTTAAATACGCGCTTCACCGACGCGCTGCGGCATTTCGTGCCGGACGATCAGAAGCTGTATACGTGGTGGAGCTATCGCAACAAAGACTGGCGCGCCTCGGATCGCGGACGGCGGCTCGATCACGTATGGGTCAGCAGCGATCTGCGCGATGCGTTGGTCAGCCACACCGTGCTGAAAGACGCCCGCGATTGGCCGCAGGGGTCGGACCATGTGCCGGTGTGCGTGGAGTTGAACGTCTAGGAGCAGGCCCATGCCGGTGGCGGCAGCCGAGACTGGAATGCCCATTGATGCTGCGACGCTGGCCGCCGTGCGTTCATCGAGACGCTCGAGGCGGTGTTCGGCCGCCATGTCGATGACAGCGTTGCATGGGCTGCGGCGATGGCTGACGTGCCAAACGCGATTGCCGCGCTCAGCACGCTGCTTGCGGCTTTGGGCGGCAACGGCGAATAGGTCATCGGTCTGCCTATCCGCCGGACGCCGGAAGGAAGTCTCAGCGTTCTTCTTCGTTCGGCTCGACCTCGACATCCGCGATGCCTTCGGCGCCGTCTTCGAGGTCGGAGGTGTCTTCTAGCACGTCCTCCTCGACTTCCTCCTCCACCGGCTCCACGCCAGCTTCGGCGTCTTCCAGGCCCGGCACCGGGATGATTTTGGCGCGACGCTTTTCATCGGCCACGTTGCCGCCGGTGCGCCGCGCGCGGGGCTGTTCGGCGGGCTGTTCGGTGGCGCACTTGGGGCACACCGCCGGAACCTTGGTCAGATCGTAGAAGCGGGCGCCGCAGGAGACGCACACCCGCTTGGTGCCGAGTTCGGGCTTTGCCATAGGGGGTCCTCGCTTAAGGTCGCCGGGCTTAAGGTCGCCGGGCTTGGGGTCGCCGGAAATAGGAGGCGGAGGCCTCGAATTCAATCGTAGAGCCGAAGGGCGCGCCCCATGCCACCGGATTGCGGCCCTGTCAAACCCCGCATGGCCGAAGGGCCGCACAGAATGACTGGCAAGCGCGAAAAACCGTGCTAATCGCCCCCGCCATGACACATCCTGTCCCCAAGCCGCTGGCGTCCCGCCAGCCGTCCGCCCCGCTCACCGGCGCGCTGCGCGTGCCCGGCGACAAGTCGATCTCGCACCGCGCGCTGATGTTCGGCGCACTCGCGGTCGGTGAGACGCGCATCACCGGGCTGCTGGAGGGCGAGGACGTGCTGCGCACCGCCGCCGCCATGCGGGCGCTGGGCGCCGAGGTGGTGCGCGTGGCCGACGGTCAGTGGCGCGTCGCCGGGCGCGGCGTGGGCGGGCTGGAAGAACCCGCCGATGTGCTCGATATGGGCAACTCCGGCACCGCAGCGCGGCTATTGGCCGGCATTTTGGCCAGTCATCCGTTCGTATCGATTATGACCGGCGATGCAAGCCTGCGGAAGCGGCCGATGAAGCGTGTCACCGAACCGCTATCGGCCTGTGGCGCACGCTTTGTCACTCGGGCGGGCGGACGATTGCCGATGGCGATCCAGGGCGCTCGCGATGCGCTGCCGCTCGACTACGTGCTGCCCGTGGCCTCGGCGCAGGTGAAAAGTGCAGTGCTGCTGTGCGGCTTGAACGCGCCGGGCCTGACGCGGGTGACCGAGAAAGAAGCCACGCGCGACCACAGCGAAAACATGCTGCGGCATTTTGGTGCCGAGGTGGACGTGCAGATTGAAGGCGCTGGGCGCATCGTTACGCTGCGCGGCCAACCAGAGCTGCGCGCCGCCGACGTGGTGGTGCCGGGCGACCCGTCCTCGGCGGCGTTCCCTATTGTCGCGGCTTTGCTGGTGCCCGGATCCAAGCTGCGGATCGAGGGCGTCGGCTTGAACCCGCTGCGCACCGGGCTGTTCGCCTCGCTGCGCGAGATGGGCGCGGACCTGGCGGTGGAAAATCAACGGCTGGAGGGCGGCGAGCCGGTCGGCGACATCATCGCCAGCTATACCGCGTTGCGGGCGATCGATGTGCCGTATGACCGTGCGCCGAGCATGATCGACGAATATCCGGTGCTGGCCGTTGCTGCGTCGTTTGCCTCTGGCGTTACACGGATGCGTGGCCTGGGCGAGTTGCGAGTGAAGGAAAGCGACCGGCTGGCCGCCACCGCCGCGCTGCTGCTGGCCAACGGCGCGCAGGTGGAGATCGACGGCGACGATCTGATCGTGCACGGCAGCGGCCGCGCGCCGGTGGGCGGCGGGCTGGTGGTGACGCACATGGATCACCGCTTGGCGATGAGCGCCCTGGTGCTGGGGCTGGCCACCGAACAGCCGGTGCGGGTGGACGACGCCAGCTTCATCGACACCTCGTTCCCCGGTTTCGTCGATCTGCTGAACGGCGCGTCGGGCGGCGAAGCCGTGGCGCTGCATTCGCCGTGGGACTGATCATCGCCATCGACGGCCCGGCGGCGGCGGGCAAGGGCACGCTGGCGCGGCGGCTGGCGGCGTATTTCGGGCTGCCGTACCTGGATACCGGGCTGCTGTATCGCGCCACCGGGCGGCTGGTGCTGGATGCCGGCGGCGACCCGGCCGACCATGCCACCGCCGAAGCAGCGGCGCGCGCGCTGCGGCCGGGCGATCTGGCGCGCGGCGATTTGCGCGGGCCGCAGGCCGATGCGGCGGCTTCCGCCGTGGCATCCATCCCTGGCGTGCGCGCGGCGCTGCTGGATTTCCAGCGCCGTTTCGCCGATGGGCCGGGGGCGGTGCTGGACGGGCGCGACATCGGCACCATCGTGTTCCCGCAAGCCCAGGCCAAACTGTTCGTCACGGCCTCGCCCGAGGCGCGCGGCCATCGGCGCTGGCTGGAGTTGCAGGGCAAGGGCCAGGCGGCGGACTTGGCCGAGGTAGCCGGGCAAATACGCGTACGTGACCAGCAGGACCGCGACCGCGCGGCAGCCCCGCTGGTGGCGGCGCCGGATGCGCTGTTGCTGGATACAACAGGGCTTGATGCCGATACGGCGTTTGCCAAAGCGCTCGATTTGTTGCGAAATAAGCGTGGTATCGCGCCGGCACGAATCGTTGGTTTCGCTTGACTCCGATTCACATCTGAGGATGTATCCGCCCCGCGCGCGGCGGGTTGCCGTGCGTGCGGGACAGGCGGGCTGAAACCACGTCTCCCGGTTTTCTGTTTGTATCGGCCTGCGCCACTGGCGCGGGCAAGTCGTGTTGCGGAAACGCAGTGCGCACGCATCGCCGAGACGGGCCGCACAGCCCCGCCGACGTACAGGACCGAACCAAACTCATGGCATCCAGCGCCACCGCCCACGCTACTCGCCCGGTCGAGGACTTTGCCTCGCTGCTCGATGAGACCCTTGGCCGCGACACCGGCTTCGACGGCTCGGTCGTTACCGGCCGCGTGATCCGCCTGACCGACGAATTCGCCATCGTCGATGTCGGCCTCAAGAGCGAAGGGCGCGTGGCCCTCAAGGAATTCGGCCCGCCGGGTTCTTCTCCGGACGTGAAGCCGGGCGACCACATCGAATTATATGTCGAGCGCTACGAGGACCGCGACGGGTCCATCGTGCTGTCGCGCGAGAAGGCGCGGCGCGAGGAAGCCTGGACGAACCTGGAAAAGGCGTTCGAGGGCAATCAGCGGGTCAACGGCACCATCTATGGCCGCGTCAAGGGCGGCTTCACCGTCGATCTCGGCGGCGCGGTGGCCTTCCTGCCCGGCTCGCAGGTCGATATCCGCCCGGTGCGCGACGTGGGACCGCTGATGGGCACCCCGCAGCCGTTCCAGATTCTTAAGATGGACCGCGCCCGCGGCAACATCGTGGTTTCACGCCGTGCGGTGCTGGAAGAGACGCGCGCTGAGCAGCGCAGCGAGCTGATCCAGGGCCTCAAGGAAGGCATGATCCTCGACGGCGTGGTGAAGAACATCACCGATTACGGCGCGTTCGTGGACCTCGGCGGCGTCGATGGCCTGCTGCACGTGACCGACATCGCCTGGCGCCGCATCAACCACCCGAGCGAGGCCCTGCAAATTGGCCAGGCCGTGAAGGTGCAGGTGATCCGCTTCAACCCGGAAACCCAGCGCATCAGCCTCGGCATGAAGCAGCTGGAAGCCGATCCGTGGGAAGGTGTCGCCGCCAAGTATCCGGCCGGCGCCAAGTTCACCGGCCGCGTGACCAACATCACCGACTACGGCGCCTTTGTGGAGCTGGAGCCGGGTGTCGAAGGTCTGGTGCACGTCTCCGAGATGAGCTGGACCAAGAAAAACGTCCATCCGGGCAAGATCGTCGCCACGTCGCAGGAAGTCGACGTGATGGTGCTCGATGTGGATAGCTCCAAGCGCCGCATCTCGCTGGGCTTGAAGCAGGTGCAGCGCAACCCGTGGGAGCAGTTCGTCGACGAGCATCCGATTGGCTCGGTCGTCGAGGGCGAGATCCGCAACATGACCGAGTTCGGTCTGTTCGTCGGTATCTCGGCGGATATCGATGGCATGGTGCACATGTCCGACCTGTCGTGGGACGACGCTGGCGAACTGGCGATGGCCAAGTTCGATAAGGGCCAGACCGTCAAGGCGAAGGTGCTCGACGTCGACGTCGAGAAGGAACGCATCAGCCTCGGCATCAAGCAACTGCATGACGACCCGGCGGCAACCGTGCTGGACCGCGTCCACAAGGGCGATGTCGTTACCTGCGTGGTGACGGCGGTGCAGGCCAATGGCATCGAAGTGAAGGTGGACGACGTGCTCACCGGCTTCATCCGCCGCGCCGAGCTGGCCCGCGACAAGTCCGATCAGCGCCCCGACCGCTTCGCCGTTGGCGAGAAGGTCGATGCCAAGATCGTGGCCGTGGATCGCGCCTCACGCAAATTGTCGCTCACCATCAAGGGCAAGGAGATGGAGGAGGACAAGCAGGCGATCGCCGAGTTCGGCACGTCCGACAGCGGCGCTTCGCTGGGCGACATCCTGGGGGCCGCTATCCGCCGCCGCAACATGTCGCTGCCGGAGTAATCCACTGCGGTTGCATCAGGAGATTTCCAGGCGATGAGCCTGGAAACCGATCTGCTCATCGACAGGCGGCGCCTCAAGCGCCGCCTGTTATATTGGCGGGGCTTTTCCGTGCTCGCGGTGCTGGCCTGTGCTTTGTTGCTGGTGGGCCGCAGCGGCGGCATTGGGCAGGCGCATGTGGCCCGGCTGTCGATCGCCGGGATCATCAGCGACGACCGCAAAATGACCGAGGCGGTCGAGGCGCTGGCGACGGATAGCAGCGTCAAGGCGCTGCTGGTGTACGTCAACAGCCCCGGCGGCGGCGTCGCTGGCGGCGAGAGTATGCATGGCGCGATTTCGAAGGTGGCCGCAGTCAAGCCGGTCGTCACGGTGATGGGGGCCACCGCCGCGTCGGCGGGTTACATGGTGGCTGTTCCGGCGGCGCGGATTTTCGCCCGCGAATCGACCCTGACTGGCTCCATCGGCGTGTTGCTGGAAACCGGCGAAATTTCCGGTCTGCTGGGCAAGATCGGCGTGACGGCGGATGCCATCACGTCCGGCCCGCTGAAGGATCAACCCAGCTTCACCAAGCCGATGAGCGCGGAAGGCCGCGAGGTGCTGCATGGGCTGGTGATGGACATGTATGACCAGTTCGTCGCCATGGTGGCCAGTGGCCGGCATATGGAGCCTGACCGGGTGCGAGCCTTGGCTGACGGGCGCGCGTATACCGGGCGGCAGGCGTTGAAGCTTGGGCTGATCGACGCGATTGGCGGCGAGAGCGAGGCGCGGGCGTGGCTGGCGGCGGAAAAAGCGGTGCCGGAGAGCCTGCCGGCGGAAGATGTGAAGCCCGGCGGGCTGGCTGCGCGGGCTTTTGGTAATGCGCTCAGTCCGTTGTTCGACGGTCTTCTGAAAACCGTTCTCTTCCAAGGGGTTAGTCTTGACGGCGCGTGGGCTGTCTGGCAGCCTTCGCACACCGGCGAATAGCGCGGCCACATCTGGCCGCCGAGACCGGGCATGATGGGGCGGATATGACGAAATCGGAACTAATCGCCGAATTGTCCGCCGCGAACCCGCATTTGACCGGGCGGGACGTGGAACTGATCGTCGCCACGATCTTCAATGAAATCACTGCGGCCCTGTCGCGCGGTGAGCGAGTGGAACTGCGCGGTTTCGGCGCGTTCACCGTTAAAAGGCGCGACGCTCGCACGGGCCGCAATCCTCGCACTGGCGAAGCGGTGCCGGTGGACGAGAAGGCCGTGCCGTTCTTCAAGGCCGGCAAGGAATTGCGCGAGCGGGTGAACAAATCCAAGGCGGCCCGCGCGTCCGCCGAGCGAGCAATGGCGTAATCCCATGTTGCGAATCCTAGTCGCCTCTCCATTCATGCTGGTGATGGTGCTGTTCGCGCTGTCGAACCCGCAGCCGGTGCCGTTTACGTTGTGGCCGACCGACTATTCGGTGCAGTTGCCGCTCTCGCTCGCCGTGCTCGGCGCAATGGGCGTGGCGTTCGTGTTTGGCGCGCTGGTGCTGTGGACGACCGTGCTGGCCACCCGCTACCGTGCCCGCCGTGCCGAACGGACGGTGCGGATGCTGGAGGCGCAGGTTGCCGAGCTTAAGGCTGGGCTGGAAGGCCTGAAGGCAGCGCAGCGCGCTGCGGCCATGAGCGCGCCGGCGCCCGGCCGGACCCTTGTGCTCGCGGAGCAATGACCCGCCCAACCGGGCTGATCGCTGCCCTCGATACGCTGGACGTTGCTAAGGCAAAGCACTGGGCAGCCGTGCTTTCCCCCCACTGCGGCATGGTAAAGCTTGGCCTGGAGTTTTTTCTGGCCAATGGCGCGGCGGGTTACGCCGCGATTGGCGCGCCAAGTGTGTTTCTCGATCTCAAGCTGCACGACATTCCCAACACGGTGGCGGGCGGCGTGCGCGCCGTGCTGCCGTTGCGGCCGAATTTGCTGACGCTGCATGCCGCAGGCGGCGCTGCCATGATTGCCGCCGCGCGGCAGGCGGCCGAGGCAGAAGGTGACGCGCGGCCGAAGTTGCTTGCGGTGACTGTGCTAACCAGTTTGGACACCGAGGCGTTGCACAGCATTGGCGTGGCCGGTGGACCGCGCCAGCAAGTGCTGCGTCTGGCCAAGCTTGCCTTGTCAGCGGGCGCGGACGGATTGGTGTGCAGCCCGCAGGAAGTGGCGATGTTGCGGGAAGCGCTGGGCGACGGACCGCTGCTGGTCGTGCCAGGCATCCGCCCAGCCGGGTCCGATGCGGGCGATCAGGCGCGTACCATGACGCCGCGTGAGGCGGCGTTGGCCGGAGCGGATTGGCTGGTTATCGGCCGCCCGATTACCCAGGCGGCCGATCCGGCCGCTGCGGCGGCGGCCATTGCGGCTGAACTGGCCGGATGACTCGGGTCAAGATTTGCGGCCTGAACGATGCGGCGGGCTTCGATGCGGCGGTTGCTGCCGGGGCGGATTGGGTGGGCTTCGTGTTTTTCCCCGCCTCGCCGCGCGCCGTGACCCCGGCGCAAGCGGCGGCCTTATCGGCGCGTCATCCCGGCGGGCCGCTGCGCGTTGGGTTGTTTGTCGATCCCAGCGACAGCGACATTGCGGCGGCGCTGGCAGCTTTGCCGCTGGATGTGCTGCAACTCTACGTTCCGCCGGCCCGCGCCATGCAAGTGCGGACGACCTTCGGGTTGCCGGTTTGGCGCGCTGTGGGCGTGGCGGGTGCGGCCGAGTTGCCGCTTGGCGCCGAAGCCGTGGACGGCTACGTCGTTGAACCCAAACCGCCACCGGGCGCCACGCGGCCGGGTGGCAATGCGGTGAGCCTGGAGTGGGCCTTGTTGGCGGGCTGGCAGGCCACGCTGCCGTGGATCCTCGCGGGTGGGTTGACGCCAGACAACGTGGCCGAAGCGATTCGGGCCGCTGGGGCGGCCGCCGTTGATGTCTCCTCCGGCGTCGAGCGGGCGCGCGGGGTCAAAGACCCAGCCTTGATCGCCGCCTTCATCGCGGCCGCCCGCGCGGCCTGACAGGACCCTGCATGGCCGGCGGACAGGCGGATCAGTGGCTCGGCAAGGTCTTCGACGCGGGGGACCGCGCCGTGCAGATCGGCAATTACGACGGCTGGGCCGCGACCTATGAGGCCGACATGGTCGGCTTCGGCTACATGACGCCCGCCGTCGTCACCGGCACGTTCGCCCGCTTCTTGCCGCCCGGCGCGGGCGCGGTGCTGGACGCGGGGGCTGGCACCGGGCTGGTGGGCGAAATCCTCTCGGCGCTGGGCTATTCCGACATCACGGCGATGGATATGTCGAGCGGCATGCTGGCCCGCGCGGCGCAGCGCGGTGTCTATCGCGACCTGTGCCAAGGCGTGTTGGGCGAGAGGCTGGATTTTCCGACGGGGCAGTTCGCCGGCTGCGTGGTGTGCGGCGTGTTCAACGTGGGCCATGCCCCTGCTGCATCGCTGGATGAATTGGTCCGCGTGGTGCGCCCCGGCGGCGTGCTGAGCTTCTCGATCGGTGAAGCCGCCTGGACTGAGGGCAGCTACGCCGCCAAGCTGGCGGACCTGGAAGCCGGCGGGCGCTGGCGCAAGCTGGCGCAAACCCGCCCGTTCCGCTCCATGCCGCTGTCGGCCACCGAAGCGCTGCTGACCTCCAACGTGTTTGCCTATCAGGTGGTTTAGCTCATGGCGCTGTCCATCAATGCCGTACGCCTGATTGGCCGCCTCGATCAACTCGGCCAACTCGGCCTGGCTGCGGATGGCCGCCGGACCCGGCTGGCCGCCTCGGACGCCGACAAGGCGGGCCGGGACCTGTTGGCCGCCTGGATCGCCGAGGCCGGGTTGGAACTGGCCGTCGATCGCGTCGGCAACATGTTCGGCATTTGGCGCGGTGCGGCGGCGGCCAGCAATCTCGATCCGGTGATGGTGGGATCGCATATCGACACGGTGATCGACGCTGGCCAGTACGATGGCTGCTACGGTGTGCTGGCGGGGCTTGAGGTGATCGAGACGCTGAAGGCATCCGGCCAAGCCCCCGCGCGCCCGCTGGTGGTGGCGGCGTTCACCAATGAGGAAGGCGTGCGCTATGCGCCGGATATGCTGGGGTCGTTGGCCTTTGCCGGCGGGCTGAGCGTCGAAGCCGCCCTGGCCACCGTGGGCACCGATGGCACCACGCTCGGCGCGGAACTGGCCCGCATCGGCTATGCTGGGCCGCTGCAACCCGGCTTCATCACGCCGCACGCCTATGTCGAACTGCATATCGAGCAGGGGCCGGTGATGGCGTTGGACGGGGTGCCAATCGGCGCCGTCGAGAACTTGCAAGGCATTTCCTGGCAGCGTGTCTCCATCAAAGGGGTCGCCAATCACGCCGGCACGACGCCGATGCGGTTGCGCCACGATGCAGGTCACGCGGCCGCGCGCGTGATAACCTTCCTGCGCGATCTGGCGCGCGGCGGCGGCGCCAGCGTGGCCACGGTTGGCTGCTTGGCGTTCGAGCCGAATGCCATCAATGTTATTCCGTCGAAGGCTACCTTCACCGTCGATCTGCGCGACCCGGATGAGGTGCGCTTGCAGCAGATGGAAGCAGCACTGGTGGCCTGCCTCGCCGAGGTAGCGGCGCAGGAGGGCGTGTCGGTCGCCACCGAGCGGCTGGCGCGGTTCGCGCCGGTGGTGTTCGATCCCGGCATCGTCGGCATGGTGGAACGAGCCGCCGGGCAGCGCGGGTTGCGCCACCGCCGCATGACCTCCGGCGCGGGCCACGACGCGCAAATGATGGCGCGGCTCTGTCCGGCAGCGATGATATTCGTGCCGAGCACCGGCGGCATCAGTCACAATCCCGCTGAACATACGCCAAGCCCCGACTTGGTGGCCGGGGCGAACGTGTTGCTGGATGTGGTGCGGCGGCTGGCGGATAGCCCTGGTTAGACGCGCTGCGTTGCCTGCATCCAGTCGAAGTAAAGCTGCCGCGCCCGCGTGGCGATCGGCCCGGCGTTTAACTCCCGCGATTCGAAGCGGTTGCACGGCACCACTTTATTGTAGTTGCCGGTCGAGAAAATCTCGTCGGCGTCATGCAAGTCCTGCTCGGTCAGCGTCGCCTCGCGCGCTTCGATTCCGGCGTCGTTGAGCAGCCCCATCACCCGGCGGCGGGTGATGCCGGCCAGGAAGGTGCCGTTCTCCGCGGGCGTCAACGCCACGCCGTGCTTGGCGATCCAGATATTGGCGAAGGCGAATTCGGCGATATTGCCGTCCGGGTCGCGCATCACGGCGGCATTGAAGCCGCGCGACGCCGCCTCGGTGGTAGCGCGCGAGGAGTTGGGATACAGGCACGCCGCCTTCGCGTCGGTCGGGGCCATGGTGGACGCCGGGCGGCGCAATGGCGACATCGTGGCGGAAAAACCACTGACCGGATCGAGCGGGGCCTGCATGATGTGCAATACGAAGCGTGTCTTGGCTTGACTGAGGTCGTACCCGGGGCCGGTGCCATAGAACACGGGTTTGATGTACAGCACGTCGTCCGGCCCGAACCGCCGGATCCCGGTGATCGCAAGTTGCTGGATCTCCGGCGCGGAGATCGCCGGCTTCAGGCCCAAGGCGCTGGCGGAACGCACGGCGCGGGCGCAGTGCAGATCGAGGTCCGGCGCACAGCCGCGAATAGCGCGCGCGCCGTCGAAGACCACCGAGGCCTGCCAGAACGCATGATCGGCCGGGCTGAGCAGCATCGGCGGCTGGTCGTGCCATGTGCCATCCACCCAAAACAATGCTGACGTGGAGGCGGAGGGTGAACCGGCCATGACTTACCTCACTGATGGGTTAGAGCTTGAAGCGCCGCCGGACGCCTGTCCAGCCGCTGCCTAGCCGTGGCTCGCCGTGCTGCCGTGCACAATCTTGCTGGCAGGTCGGCATGCCCAAACAGTGTCAGTATTCCGTCAGCGGCAATATGTCGAGTTGGGGGCGTATTGATGGAGCTTGTGCCATGCGTGCTTCCGTTATTGTCATTGCAGCCGCCACGATTTTCGCCGCGCCGCTTGGCGCTGGGTATTCGCAAAGTTTGGCGCAGCAAATCTGGACCAAGCCGGCGATGCTTACCGCGCCGCGCAACGTTGTCGCAGTCTCGAATCCTATCGCCGCCTTGACGCCGGCCGGGCAGAAACTTGTGGCATGGACGCAGGGCGGGCAGGTGCTGGCGCGCGTGCAATTGCGCAATATCTGGAGCGCCACGACGGCGCTGACGCCTGTTGGTGCGACCCCGGTATTGCTCGACGCCGCCGAGGCAGCAACCGGAGACGCGGCGGCCGTCTTCAACGACGGCACCTCCACTCAGGCGCGCTTCTACAGCGCAGGCGTCTGGGCCGCGCCAGCGGCCGTGCCAGCGGCCGTGCCAGTCAGTGCCGGGGGCAAAGTGCAGGCAGCCCGGCTGCGTTTCGACGGCACCGGGCTGGCGACCCTGGTCTGGACTGAGGCATCCGCCACCGGTTGCCAGGTCCGCGCCAGCACTGGCAGGGCGTCTGGGACTTGGTTGGCGCCCGCAGAGCTCGGCGGTGGTTGTTATTCGCTGCTGCAACTTGCCGTCAACCAACGCGGCGAGGCGGCGCTGGGCCTTGGCGCTCCCCCGTCCGGCGTGCGGCACGGTGGAAGCCCGGTGTTGGTAACCAGCCGCAGCAAAGCCGGAACTTGGACGGGATTCACCAATTTGGGTTCGGGTCCCTATGCCACGCCGCCGATGGTGGGTATCGGCGAGAACGGCGTGGCAATTGCGACGTTCAGCGACGCCAATCTAGGGGTGCAGTGGTCGCGCCGGTCACCGGTGGATGGGAGCTGGTCTGCCCCCGCAATCGTCGATGGAGCCGTCCCGGCTGTGCCAACCGCCGTTGCGGTCGCTGCCAACGGTGGCGCCGTTGTCATCTACAACAGCTACTACACTGTGGTTCCGCCGGCGCCGTTGATGGCGGCAACGCTCAAGGCGGGCAGCAACGCTTGGTCAGCCCCGGTGCTGGTCACGGATGCCGGCAGCACGATCGACTCGTTTCAAGTGGCTACAAGTCCCGCCGGGACGGTTGTGGCCGGTTGGATCGACACCTCGCCGGTTGCACCGGCAGGCGCGAGCACGGCAATTGGCGCCGCGGTGCTGCCGCTGGGCGGGATATGGAGCAACACCACTTTGGACGCCGACCTGTTCGGGCTGGCGATGGCCCCAAGCCCCTACGGCATCCAGGTTGCCGCCTCGGCCGGACGCGCCATCGCTGCTTGGACCAACGCTGGTCCGCCACATTATACCGGTAGCGCGTTGAAGGTCGCTGGAACCACCATAAAGTAGCCGGTCAACGATCGCGGTTTACCCCAGCGGCCGAAAGAGCCGCTTCGGTGCTGGGGTAACAGGTCATTCATCGGACACCAAAGCCCAATGCCGCCAAGGCTTGCTACGCCAGCTTGCCGTGGCAGTGCTTGTACTTTTTTCCAGACCCGCATGGGCACGCCGCATTGCGCGAGCTATTGCCCCAGGTTGACGGGTCGTTCGGATCGACCGAATCGCTGCGCATCGGCATTGCGGTCACGGCACCGCCGCCGCCCGCCATCTCGTAGGCGGCATCGCCACCGGCCAGAGCCATCACCGGGTCCGGATGCATTTCGCGCATCTGCGGCGGCGGCGGCGGGGCCGGGGGTTCGGCGTTCAGTTCAACGCGGGCGAGCATCATTGTCACGCGCTCTTTCAATTCGTCCAGCATGGCGTTGAACAGCGCGAACGCCTCGCTTTTGTACTCGTTCAGCGGATCGCGCTGGCCGTAGGCGCGCAGGCCGATGCCCTGGCGCAGATGGTCGAGCGCCAGCAGATGCTCTTTCCACACCTGATCGAGAATCTGCAGGAGCAGGCTTTTCTCGACGAAGCGCATCAGTTCGGGGCCGAGATTTGCCGCCTTGGCCGCCATGAACTTGTCCGAGGCGTCCTCGATCCGCTCGCGCATATGCGTCTCGTCGATGCCTTCCTCGCGCGCCCATTCGGCGATCGGCAGATCGAGGTTGAGGATGCGGCGCACGTCGTTCTGCAATTCGGCCGATTCCCACTGCTCGGCGAACGCCTTTTCCGGAATCCGGCGCGACACGAGCGATTGGACGATTTCCGAGCGCATATTGGTGACGGTTTCCGACACGTCGGCCGCCTTCATGAACTCGCGGCGCTGCGCATAGACCTCGCGGCGCTGATTGTTCATGACATCGTCATATTTCAGCACGTTCTTGCGCGTGTCGAAGTTGCGCGCTTCGACTTTCTTCTGCGCTTTCTCCAACGCCTTATTGATCCACGGGTGCACGATGGCCTCGCCTTCCTTCAGGCCAAGCCGGGTCAACATGCCGCCCATCCGGTCGGAGCCGAAGATGCGCATCAGATCGTCTTCCAGCGACAGGAAGAAGCGCGACGCGCCGGGGTCGCCTTGACGGCCGGAGCGGCCGCGCAACTGGTTGTCGATGCGGCGGCTTTCGTGCCGCTCGGTGCCGATCACGAACAGCCCGCCGGCTTGCTTCACGATCTCATGGTTGCGGTCGATTTCTTTGCGGATTTCGGCTTCGCGGGCGGCCCGCTGACCGGGGTCGGCGATGTTGGCCAGTTCGATCTTCAACCGCATGTCGATATTGCCACCGAGTTTGATGTCGGTGCCGCGGCCGGCCATGTTGGTGGCGATGGTGACTGCGCCGGGGGCGCCGGCCTGCGAGACGATCTGCGCTTCCTGCTCATGGAAGCGGGCGTTCAGCACCGCGTGCGGCACTTTCTTGCCATTCAGCAGTTCGCTGATGATCTCGCTTTTCTCGATGCTGGTGGTGCCGACCAGCACCGGCTGGCCGCGCAGCCGGGCTTCCTCGATCAGCTTGGCGACGGCTTCGTATTTCTCGGTCGCGGTCCGGTACACCTCGTCGTCGGCGTCCTTGCGGGTCACCGGCACGTTGGTCGGGATGTCCAGCACGTCGAGCTTGTAGATCTCGGCGAACTCGTCCGCCTCGGTCAGCGCGGTGCCGGTCATACCCGCCAGCTTCGGATACAGGCGGAAGTAGTTCTGGAAAGTGATCGACGCCAGTGTCTGGTTTTCCGGCTGGACGGTCACGCCCTCCTTGGCCTCCAGCGCCTGATGCAGACCCTCGGAGAACCGGCGGCCTTCCATCATGCGGCCGGTGAACTCGTCGATAATCACCACTTTGTCGTCGCGGACAATGTAATCCACGTCGCGGGTGAACAGCGTGTGGGCCCGCAGGCTCTGCTGGACGTGATGGATCACCGAGACGTTGAACACGTCGTACAGATTGCCCTCGGTGATGATCCCGGCGGCGCGCAGCATGTCTTCCACGCGCTCGCTGCCGGCCTCGGTCATCGACACCGAGCGGGTCTTTTCTTCTTTGTCGTAGATGCTCGCGTCCTTGACCGCCTCACGCACCACGGCGTTGACCGAGCGGTACAGGTCCGACGAGTCCTCGGCCGGGCCGGAAATGATCAGCGGCGTGCGCGCCTCATCGACCAGGATGCTGTCAACCTCGTCGACGATGCCGTAGTTGAAGTCGCGCTGGGTCATATCCTCCAGGCGGTACTTCATGTTGTCGCGCAGGTAGTCGAAGCCGAATTCGTTGTTGGTGCCGTAGGTGATGTCGGCGGCGTAGGCGGCACGCCGCTCGGCGTCGTCCAGCCCGTGCACGATCACTCCGGTGGTCAGGCCGAGGAAGCCGTAAACTTGGCCCATCCACTCGGCGTCACGGCGGGCGAGGTAGTCGTTCACCGTCACCACATGCACGCCCTTGCCGGACAGTGCGTTCAGGTAGCAGGGCAGGGTGGCCACCAGGGTCTTACCCTCGCCGGTCTTCATTTCGGCGATCTTGCCCTCGTGCAGCACCATGCCGCCGATCATCTGCACGTCGAAATGGCGCAGGCCGAGCACCCGCCGCGCCGCCTCGCGCACCGCCGCGAACGCTTCCGGCAGCACCTCGTCCAACGCCGCGCCACCAGCAATGCGCTCCCGGAACACGCCGGTCTTGGCGCGCAACGCGTCGTCGGTCAGGCGCTGCATTTCCGGCTCCAGAGCGTTGATCTGGGGCACCCGCCGCTGATAGGCTTTCAGTGAGCGGTCGTTGCTGGTGCCGAAGATGGCGCGGGCGATGCTGGCGAACATGAACAGCCTTCCGGATGAGGCATCGTCGGTCCGTTTGGGACAGTCCGTGCGGGCGCGCCGCCGGTCCCCATCCCTTGGGGCCAATCTCGTCTGGGCTGTCAGATAGGACCCAGGCCGGTCCTGGTCAACGACGGCTGCATGGTAACCGTAAAGCAATGCTTCGGGCGCGTTCCCCTGCTTGTCGATGCAACGCGCTTCGGCCATGTTCCGCGCCGACTTTGGTAAGGACATGTCATGCGGACCCTCCGCCTCACCGCTTCCGTCGCGATGCTCGCTCTGTTCGCTTACACCGCGCGGGCGCAGACCACCGAAACCCCGGCCGCCGCCCCCGCCCCTGCTGCCGCCCCCGCTGCCGCCACCCCGGCCGCACGGCCCGACCCGGTGGTCGCTCGGGTGAATGGCAATGAGATTCACCTCAGCGAGGTGCAGGAAGCGGTGAACACGCTGCCCGAGGAATACCGCAAGCTGCCGCCGCAGATGCTGTTCCCGATGCTGATCGACCAGATGACCGACCGCAAGGCCGTGGTGCTCGCCGCCCGCAAGGCCGGTCTGGCCAAGGACCCGCAGGTGATCCGCCAGATTGCCCACGCCGAAGACATGGCGCTGCAAAACGCGCTGCTCGGCCGCGATGTTGGCCCCACGGTCAGCGAAGACAAGGTGAAGGCGCGCTACGAGGCGACCGTGGCGGGCAAGCCCGGCGAGGAAGAGGCGCATGCGCGTCATATCCTGGTCGAGAAGGAAGACGACGCGAAGAAGATCATCGAGCAGCTGAAAAAGGGCGGCGACTTCGCGGCGCTGGCCAAGGAGCACAGCACCGATCCGGGTGCCGCACAGGGCGGCGACCTCGGCTTCTTCAAGAAGGCCGACATGCTGCCGGAATTCTCCGCCGCCGCGTTCGCGCTGCAACCGGGCCAGATCACCGATGCGCCGGTGCACACCCAGTACGGCTGGCACGTGATCAAGCTGGAGGAGAAGCGTCTGGCCCCGCCGCCGACGCTGGAGCAAGCACATGATCAGATCCGTCAGGAAATGATCCAGGAAGGCGTCAAGAAGGTGGTGACGGCGGCCCGCGAGGGGCTGACCATCGAGAAGTTCAATCCGGATGGCTCGGTGCCGAAGCCGACCGACGCCGCCGAGCCGCCGCCCGCGAAGTAATGCTGCCAACCAAGTAGGTCCATTATGGCGATTCCCGTCTCTCCGCTTGCCGTGCCGCTGCCGGAGCTTCCGGCGGTGGCTGGGGTCCGTCTCGGCGCCGCGGCGGCGGGGATTCGCTATAAGGGCCGAACCGACGTGGTGATGGCGGAATTCCCCGCCGGCACCACGGTGGCGGGGGTGTTCACCAAGAATCTCTGCCCCGGCGCGCCGGTCGATTGGGACCGGGCGGCGCTGGCCAACGGCAAGGCCCGCGTTTTGGTGGTCAATGCCGGCAACGCCAACGTGTTCACCGGCAAGGCCGGGGCGGACGCGGCGAAGGCCACCGCCGTCGCGGCGGCCGAACTGGTGGGCTGCCCGGTAAAGCAGGTGTTTCTGGCCTCCACCGGCGTGATCGGCGAGTTGCTGCCGCATGAGCGGCTGACGGCGGCGCTGCCGGCGCTGCACGGCACGCTCAGCGAGGCGTCGTGGGAAGCCGCCGCGCGCGGCATCATGACGACCGACACGTTCCCCAAGGCATCGACTCGGGTGGCCAGTATCGGCGGCACCGAGGTGCGGATCACCGGCATCGCCAAGGGCAGCGGCATGATCGCGCCCGACATGGCGACCATGCTGTGTTTCGTGTTTACCGACGCCAAAATTCCAGCGGAATTGCTGCAATCCGCCCTGGCCAAGGGCGTGGACGGCAGCTTCAACTGCACCACGGTGGATAGCGATACCTCGACCAGCGACACTGTGCTGCTGTTCGCCACCGGGCAGACCAAGCACAAGAAGGTGCCCGCCGAAGGTGGCGCTTCCATGCTGCGCGACTTCCGCGCCAAGCTGGCCGACGTGCTGCTCGATCTGGCGCTGCAAGTGGTGCGCGATGGCGAGGGCGCGCAGAAATTGATCCGCATCGACGTGACCGGTGCGGTCTCGGCCAAGTCGGCCAAGCGGGTGGCGATGGCCATCGGCAACTCGCCGCTGGTGAAAACCGCCATTGCGGGCGAAGACGCCAATTGGGGCCGCATCGTCATGGCGGTCGGCAAAGCGGGCGAACCGGCCGACCGTGACAAGCTGAGCATCGGCGTCGGCGGCACCTGGATGGCGCGCGACGGCGGCGTGGTGCCGGGCTACGACGAAGCCCCGGTGGTGGCGCATATGAAAGGCCGCGAGATCGACATTGCGGTCGATCTAGGGCTTGGCAGCGGCAAGGCGACTGTGTGGACCTGCGACCTGACGCACGGCTACATCGACATCAACGGGTCGTACCGCTCCTGAGGCGTCGCAGGGGCTTGCGGCTGCGCCCGGCTTTGGGCACTCCGGTGCGCATGACCCCGCTCCATCGAACCGCCGCGCCGCAATGACCAGTGCTGCAATCCCGTTTGAGCCGCTTGTCACCGAGCGGCTGACGCTGCGTGCGTTCCGGCCGGAGGATGCCGCCAATCTGCACAGTTTGCTGAACGACTGGGAAGTCTGCCGCTCGCTGGCTGCGGTGCCATATCCATATCTGCGCGAATCGGCCGACGCCTGGGTTGCATTCGCGGCCAAATCGCTGGCCAGCGGCGAAGCGTATCATTTGGTGGTCGCTGGGCGCGAAGGCGATCAGGAGACCGTGGTCGGCGGTGTCGGGCTGCGCATTGATCGCGCCACGCGCGTTGGGCATTTGGGCTACTGGGTGGCCAAACGCTACTGGCAGCACGGCGTGGCCAGCGAGGCGGCAGGGCGGCTGGCGCACTGGGCGCTGGCCAATCTGGACCTGCAGGAACTGCGCGCCTCGGTTGCCACCGACAATGGCGGTTCCATCGCGGTGCTGCGCAAGATCGGCTTCAAGCATACCGGCGGCGGCACCGAGCGGTTCGAAGCGCGCAGCGCTGAACAGCCGGTGCTGCACTTTGCCGCCACGCGCGAAGACCTGTTCGGCGTGCCGGAAGCGGCGCAGACCACGCCGGGCGAAAAGCCGCTGGTGCTGGTGGCCGCCTGCGCACTCATCGACAGCGACGGCCGGATCCTGCTGGCGCGGCGGCCCGAGGGCAAGAAAATGGCCGGGCTGTGGGAATTCCCCGGCGGCAAGCTCGACCCCGGCGAGACGCCGGAAGCCGCGCTGATCCGTGAGCTGCGCGAGGAACTGGGCATTGAAGTTGCGGGCAACTGCTTGGCCGCGTTCACCTTTGCCTCGTATGCGTATCCCACATTCCATTTGCTGATGCCGCTCTATCTCTGCCGCCGCTGGCGCGGCACGCCGCATGGCAAGGAGGGGCAGGCGCTGGCCTGGGTGCATCCGGACAAGCTGGCCAGCTACCCGATGCCGCCCGCCGACCGCCCGCTGGTGCCGCTGCTGCGCGATTTTCTGTGACCGAGGACCCGCGATGACCCAGAATCCGACCGCCTGCCTGCTGGTGATTGGTAACGAAGTGCTCTCGGGCCGCACCCAGGATTTGAATATCAAATATCTAGCGACAAGGCTGGGCGAGATCGGCATTCCGCTGCGCGAGGTGCGGGTGATCCCCGATGTGCCCGAAACCATCGTCGCCCACGTCAACGCCGCCCGCGCCGCGTTCGACCACGTGTTTACCACCGGCGGCATCGGGCCGACGCACGATGACATCACCAGCGAATGCGTCTCCGCCGCCGTTGGCCTGCCGCACGAAATTCATGCCGACGCCTACGCCAAGATGGCGGTGGGTTACGCGCCGGGCGAATTCAATGCTGCCCGGCAGCGCATGGCGACGATGCCGCGCGGCGCCACGCTGATCGAATGCGCCGCATCGCGCGCGCCGGGCTTCAGCATCGCCAACGTGCATGTCATGGCCGGGGTGCCGCGCATCATGCAGGCGCAGTTCGAAGCTCTGGCGCCGACGCTGGCCGGCGGGCTGCCGGTCATCTCGCGCGCCGTCTACGCAACCGGCGCTCTCGAAGGCCGCATTGCCGACGGCTTGGCGGCGATCCAGGGCCGCTACCCGCATCTCGATCTCGGCAGCTATCCGTATTACCGCGAGGGCGGCAACGGCGTGGCGATTGTCGCCAAGGGCACCGATGCGATTGCAGCGGAAGCTGCGATCCGCGAGGTGACCGCGCTGTTTGGTGAACTCGGCTATGTGGCGAAGCAAGGCGAGCCGCCAACGGCCTGACTTGCCGCAGCGCAGCGCGCTGGCCATATCGCACTGGCCATATCGCGCTGCACTGCACCACGCCCGGAGTTCCGACGATGTCCCTGAGTCTGCCAGCCGAGCGCGAGTTGCTGCACTTGCGCGACATTGCCGTGCGTGGCTTTCGCCGGGCCGACGGACTGTTCGACATCGAGGCAGAGATTGCCGACAGTAAGACCTACGGCTTCTCGGTCGGCGACCACGGCGCGCTGATCCCGGGCGACAAGCTGCACAACATGCGGGTGCGGATGACGGTGGACACCAGTCTGACCATCATCGCCTGCGAGGCCGAGACGCTGCGCGGCCCGTTCATTGCCTGCCCCGGGGGGGCGGCCAGCTTCGGGTTGCTTGCCGGGCTGACCATCCGTTCGGGTTTTCTGCGCGAGGCGAACGCGCGCATCGGCGGCGTGGCGGGCTGCACGCATATCCGCGAGTTGTTGCAGCAAATGGCCACCGTCGCAGTGCAGACCACGTTCATTCTACCGGCCCGCCAGAAAGACGACGCGGCGGGGGCAAACCGGCTGATCGACACCTGCCACGCCTACGCCGCCGACGGGGCGGTGGTGCAGCGCCGCTGGCCGGAACGTTACACCGGCGCCGCAAACGACGCGGTTCCGGCCGCCTGAGCCAGCATCGGCGCGGGCTGGCCCCCATCGGCGGCGCGGCGGAAATATTGCAGCAGGTGCACCCGCACCGCCGAGGTGCGGCCGCCCGGATGTCCGCGCTGTTCAATCCGCCGCACAAGTTCCCCGAGCGTGACGCGTTCGCGGCGGCAGATTTCGTCCAGCGCGTCCCATAGCTCAGGCTCCAGCCGCATGCTGGTGCGCCCGCGATGGGCGGTGACGTTACGATTGATAAGCTGGCTGGGCACCCCGGCGCTCTCCTGGCTGGACGCCGCCAGCATCCTCTGCGGTGATGAAGCAGCGCTTAACCGGCCAGCTTGGCGTGCTCCTGCGGTGTGCGCAGTGTCAGCGCCAGCGCGTGCAGGCCGCCGGCGAACTCACCGTCGAGCAGGGCATGCACCGCGCGCGAGCGGGCGACCCGGCTGGTGCCGGCGAAAGCGGCGGACACCACCAGCACCGAATAATGCGTCTGCCCGCCGGGCGCCGCCCCGGCGTGGCCGGCGTGCATGGCGCTATCGTCGGCGACCCGCAGCAGCGTGGGTGCGAGGGCTTCGGTGATGGCGGCGGCGATACGGTCTGCGCGTGTGCTCATGCACGCGTTATGGCGCGCGGATGCCCCGGCTGAAATCCCCCTTTGCAAATCCAGCGGCCCGCCGCACATATCTGGGCGATGACCCGACGCCCTGAGCGAACCCGGGCCTATGCGCCCGATCCCGGTGCGCCAGGCCGTTGTTGTGACATGCCGAGCTGCGGCGCGCCGGGCGGCTACCGCGCGCCCAAATCGCGCGCCGCGCTGAATGACTATTGGTGGTTCTGCCTGGAACACGTGCGCGCTTACAACGCGTCGTGGGATTTCTACAAAGGCATGTCGCCGATGGAGATCGAGGCGGCGACGCGCGCCGATACCTCGTGGCAGCGCCCAACTTGGCCGCTTGGCAGCCTCGGCGGGCGTATCGACGCAGCGATGGACGCCGATCCGCTGCATGTGCTGAACGCTGCCCGCCATCGCGCGCAACAGCGCGAGCAGCGCGCCCGCGCACCCGAAGCGCCGGCGGAAATGCGTGAGCCGTTGGCCGCCCTTGGCCTGCATTGGCCGCTGACGCTCGACGAACTGAAAAGCCGCTATAAGCAGTTGGCCAAGATTCATCATCCAGACGCCAACAATGGCGACCGCGACGCCGAAGAGCGGTTGAAGGTTATCAACCTCGCCTATGCTGCTTTGCGCAGCCGGCTCAGCGTCGCACCCATGGCTGCCGCTGGCTGACGCCTACCCAAGACTGGAATGCCCGGGCTAGTCTGCACGCTTGGGAAACCACAGGATCGCTGGCCTATGAACAAAGTTGCCGCCGCCGCCGACGACAGCCGGACCACGCCGACCTCGGCCATCAACATGCCCGACACGGTCGTGTCTGCGCGCGAGGCGTTCGGCATCGACACCGATATGCAGGTGCCGGGCTTCGAGACCCGCACTGAGCATGTGCCGGACATCGATCCGGCCTACCGGTTCGACCGGGAAACCACGCTGGCCATTCTGGCCGGCTTCACCTTCAACCGCCGGGTGATGATCCAGGGCTATCACGGCACCGGCAAGTCCACCCATATCGAGCAGGTGGCGGCACGGCTGAACTGGCCCTGCATCCGGGTCAATCTGGACAGCCACATCAGCCGCATCGACCTGATCGGCAAGGACGCCATCGTCCTGAAGGACGGCAAGCAGATCACCGAATTCCGCGAGGGCATCCTGCCCTGGGCGCTGCAGCATCCCTGCGCGCTGGTGTTCGACGAATATGACGCCGGCCGGCCGGACGTGATGTTCGTGATCCAGCGGGTGCTGGAGGTGG
>JANYDF010000122.1 GCA_025359905.1 Rhodospirillales bacterium | reverse complement strand
ATCGTCGGCATCCGCCCCGAAGCGATCACCGACCCGGACGGGGCGGACCGCAATTCGACGCTGGTCGAAACCGTCGACGCCCGCGTCGAAGTCGTCGAACCCGCCGGCTCGGACACCTACGTCGTCACCCACGCCGCCGGCCGAGAAATCATCGCCCGCATGCGCGGCGACGCCGACGTGCGGCCAGGACAACGCATCCCCTTCGCCTTCGATCTCGCCCGCGCCGTGCTGTTCGATCCAAAGTCGCAGGTGCGGCTCGCGTGACCGCCATGCTCGACACATCGCTGCGCGGACTGCCGGAGACGGTCGATATTGCGATCATCGGCTCCGGGATTGGCGGCGCCACCCTGGCCTATGGCCTCGCCGGCAGCGGTGCGCGCATCGCCATTCTGGAGCGCGGGCCGCATCTCGGCGCACACCCCGACGCCCGCAACGCGCGCGCGATCTTCCAGCGCGGCGTGTTTCGCCCAGCAGAAACTTGGCTCGACGCGCAGGGCCGCCGCTTCAATCCCAGAAATTACTACTACGCCGGCGGCAACTCCAAGTTCTACGGCGGTGTGCTGACCCGCTACCGCGAGCGCGACTTTGCGGTGTTGGAGCACTGGGACGGCATCTCGCCCGCCTGGCCGTTCCCGTACGCCGAACTGGCGCCCTGGTACGGCCGCGCCGAGCAATTATTCGCAGTGCGCGGCGCCGCCGGGCAAGATCCGGCCGAACCCGCGCATTCCACGCCGTACCCAGCCCCGCCGGTACCCGATGAACCGTCCATCGCCGCGCACCGCAAGCGGCTCGCAGCCCTCGGGTTGCAACCATTTTCGTTGCCGCTGGCGGTGGACATCGATCGCTGGCTGCAATTGGCGCCGACACCGTGGGATGCGTATCCCGACACCAACCGTGGAAAGTTGGATGCCGAGACCGCGCCGCTTGCCCTGGCGCTGCAACACGATCAGGTGTCGTTGCACACCGGAGTACAAGTGGAGCGTTTGCTGCTCACCGCCGGCGGCAAACAGATCGCGGCCCTCGATGTCATCGCCAACGGCGAGCGGCGGCGCATTCGCGCCAAGCTGTTCGTGCTGTCGGCAGGCGCGGTGAATTCAGCGGCGCTGCTGCTGGGCTCAGGCGGAGTCGCGAATACGTCTGGCGTGGTTGGCCGCTATTTCATGAACCACAACTGCACCGCGATGCTGGCCATCGATCCGCGTCAGAGCAACGATGCCGTATATCAAAAGACCATCGGGCTGAACGATTTCTATTTCGACGATGGCGCCGGGGGCAAGCCGCTCGGCAACATGCAGTTGCTCGGCAAAGTTACCGCTCCGATCCTCAAGGCCAGCCTGCCATATGTTCCACAGGCGGCGCTGCACTGGCTCGCGCTCCACACCGTCGATTGGTATCTGATGAGCGAAGATCTGCCGCTGGCGGACAATCGCATCGTTATCGATGGCGCCGGCATCGTGCTGCACTGGCAGCGCACCAACATGACGGCGCACCGCAAGCTGGTCGCCAAGGCGCGGCAAATCTTCCGCGCCGCCGGTTATCCGGTCGTGCTCACCCGCGCATTCGACCGCCGCACCCCGTCGCATCAATGCGGCACCGTGCGGATGGGTCACGATCCGGCAAGCGCCGCACTGGATGAATTCTGCCGCGCGCATGATCACAGCAACCTTTTTGTCGTGGATGCGTCGTTTCTGCCGGCCTCGGCGGCAGTCAATCCGTCGCTGACCATCGCCGCGCAGGCGTTGCGCGTGGCCGATCACATGCTGCGAGAAGGGTTGCGGGCATGAGCCAGCAAGGCGTTGCTGCCATCACCGGCGCGGCGCGCGGTATTGGGCTTGCGACGGCGCGTGCGCTCGCTGCATGCGGCTTCACCGTCGTGCTGCTGGACCGCGACGCCGATGCGGTACACGCTGCGGCAGCGGGCATCGCCGGACGCGCCCATGCGCTCGCCTGCGACATCGCGGATGTCGCGGCGAGCGCCAGCCTCGTCGCGCAGATCGAAGCGCAAGCCGGCCCCATTGATTGCTTGGTGAACAATGCCGGTATCGGCTCGCCAGCACGCGGCGATTTCCTTGAGTTGACGCCAGACAATTTCGACCGCGTCATCGCCGTCAATCTGCGCGGCACGGTGTTTCTCACCCAAGCAGTGGCGCGCCGGATGCTGGCCACGCCGCCAACAGCGCCGCGCAGCATCATCACGGTCACGTCGGTCAGTGCCGCGCTGGCATCGCCCGAGCGGCTCGATTACTGCATTTCCAAGGCCGGGCTTGCAATGTTCACGCAGGGCCTTGCGCTGCGGCTTGCCCCGCATGGCATCGGCGTGTTCGACGTGCGGCCCGGCATCATTCGCACCGATATGACCGCAGGCGTCGCCGCGCGCTACGACGCATTGATCGCAGGCGGCCTGGTGCCCGCATAGCGCTGGGGCGAACCGGACGATGTCGCCGCCGCGATAGCCGGGCTGGCGACCGGCCCGTTCTACGCCACAGGCAGCGTCGTGGCGGTTGACGGCGGCCTCAGCATTCCCCGTCTGTAGAAGGGGCGTTCCGATGCAGTACGACTACATCATTGCCGGCGGCGGCTCGGCCGGCTGC
The DNA here is from genome assembly GCA_025359905.1 of Rhodospirillales bacterium. Classification (GTDB taxonomy): domain Bacteria; phylum Pseudomonadota; class Alphaproteobacteria; order Acetobacterales; family Acetobacteraceae; genus CAIPHQ01. The sequence continues at coordinate 49,355 of JANYDF010000122.1, read as the reverse complement.
ACCCTGGCGGCGCGGTTGTCGGAGAACCCTGGCGTGCGCGTGCTGTTGCTGGAAGCAGGCGGCGCGGATCGGCATCCGCTGTATCACATGCCCGCCGGGTTCGCCCGCATGACCAAGGGCATCGGCAGTTGGGGCTGGCAGACCGTGCCGCAACGCCATCTCGGCGGCCGGGTGCTGCGCTACACCCAGGCCAAGGTGCTCGGCGGCGGATCGTCGATCAACGCGCAAATCTACACGCGTGGCAATGCGCGCGACTACGATGCGTGGGCCACAGAAGAAGGTTGCGCCGGCTGGGCTTACCACGATGTGCTGCCGTATTTCCGCCGCGCCGAGAACAACGAGCGGTTTGCCGACGAATTCCACGGCGCGGATGGACCGCTTGGCGTTTCCATTCCGATCAATCCGCTGCCGATCAGCGAAGCGTTCTTGCGCGCCGCGCAGCAGATGGGCATTCCGTACAATCCGGATTTCAACGGCACCCGCCAGGAAGGCATCGGCCACTACCAAGTCACGGTGCGCCACGCCCGCCGCAGTTCGGCTTCGGTCGCCTATCTTCGCCCCGCGCTGGCCCGGCCGAACCTGATGCTGCGCACCGGCACCCAAACGTTGCGTGTCGTTCTCGAAAACAACCGCGCGGTTGGCGTGGAAGTGGCGGCCGGCGGCAACGAGCGCGAAATTATCAGAGCCGAACGGGAAGTGATTCTCTCGGCGGGAGCTATCGGTACGCCATGGCTGCTGATGCTGTCAGGCATCGGGCCTGCGGCGCATCTGCGCCAGACCGGCATCAAGGTGGAACACGACCTGCCGGGCGTCGGCCGCAACTTGCAAGACCATCTCGATCTGTATGCCATCGGCGAGTGCACCGGCGATCACACCTATGACAGCTATTTGCAGCCGCACCGCGCGGCCTGGGCTGGCGCGCAGTATTTGCTGTTCCGCAAGGGCCCAGTGGCTTCGACGCTGTTCGAAACCGGCGGCTTCTGGTTCAGCAGACCGGATGCGGCTTGGCCGGATATTCAATTCCATCTTGGCCTCGGGTCGGGAATCGAAGCCGGGGTGCCGAAGATGCGCAATCCGGGCGTTACGGTGAACTCGGCGTATCTGCGCCCGGCCTCGCGCGGCACGGTCCGCTTGGCATCGCCGGATCCCGCCGCGGCTCCGTTGATCGATCCGAACTATTGGGAAGCGCCGGAGGACCGCGCGCGCGCCTTGGAAGGGCTGCGCATGGCGCGCGAGATCCTGCGTCAACCGGCGCTGCGGCCGTTCGTGCTCGCTGAGCGGATGCCCGGCGAAACCCTTACGTCGCAAGACAGCCTGATCGCGTATGCCCATCGAAGCTGCAAGACCGACCACCATCCGGTCGGCACCTGCCGCATGGGTATTGGGCCGGAAGCGGTCGTCGGGCTCGACCTGCGGGTGCATGGGCTGGATGGGCTGCGGATCGCCGACGCCTCAATCATGCCGCGCGTGCCGTCGTGCAACACCAACGCACCTACAATCATGATCGGCGAAAAGGCGTCCGACATCATCGCTGGGCGCGGGCACCCTTCGAATCATCCGCCGCAGCATCTTCCCGCCATGTAAATCGTCTGCGGCTGCCACCGGCGGCCAATTGCGATTCTGAATGGCTATCGAGCGTCCAAAGCGCGAAGATCGGGCTGTCCGGTCTTTCAAGCGGCCGCCGCTGGCAGTACTATTATAATGCTAGCGGATCGGGCGGCAGCGCGATCCGGCTTGGTGCAACGGGAACCGCACGTTCCCCGCGTGCCGCAACGACAGGGGGCCGACGGATGCCACGCCGGGATCGCCGTTTCGCCGCCACGTCGGTCTGGGCGGCCGGACTGCTGACTGCGTCCTTGAGCATTGCCGGGGCTGCGGCGGCGGCGGACCTGACCGACCTCAATCTTGAAGATCTGGCCCAGATTCCGGTGACGCTCACCTCGGCGGCAAAGAAGTCGCAAGATCTGCAAGACACCGCTGCCGCGTCTTATGTGCTGACCAGCAATGACATCCGCCGGCTGGGTGCGCGCACGGTGATGGATGCACTGCGCTTCGTGCCCGGCCTGGATGTGTTTCAGGTGGACCAGACCTCCTGGGCTATTGGCGCGCGCGGCTTTGCCAGCTCGTTCGACCGTGAATTGCTGGTGATGGTAGACGGTCGCAGCATCTACTCCCCGGCGTTCTCGGGCGTGTTCTGGTCGTTGCAGCAGATGTTGATGGACGACATCGACCGCATCGAAGTGATGCGCGGCCCCGGCGCCACGCTATGGGGGGTCAACGCGGTCGACGGCGTGATCAACATTATTACCAAGAACGCCGCCGACACGCAGGGCACGCTGGCGGAGGTCGCAGCCGGCGGATTGCCGGGCTACGGGCTGGCAGCGGTTCGCCAGGGCGGCAAACTCGAAAATGGCTACTACCGCGTCTACGCGCAGACCAACGGCAACGGCGCTGGAATCACCGAACAGGGCCAGCGCGGCGCGGACAGTTTCTTGTCGCGCCTCGCCGGCTTTCGCGCCGATTTGCGAACGGCGAATGCCGACTCGGTTACCCTGTCCGGCAATGTCGCGGTCAATCTGCGCGGCGAGGCCACGGAACTCGCTTCATTCAACCCGCCCAGCTACTCCCAGACGGTCAACCAGCAGAACCACGACCTGGAAGCCAACTTGGTCGCGCGCTGGGGCCGCCGCTACAGCGACAGTTCCGACCTCTCCGTGCAGGCCACCTACACGCGCGAGGAATACAACCGCCCCGACGTGGGCATCGCCACAGATGCCGCCGACCTGCAGGTGCAACACCGCTTCGCGCCGACGCCAGACCAGGACCTGATCTGGGGGGCGGAAGTGCGGCTGACCGACACCGCCGTGCGCACCACGTTCAATTTCGGCTTCGCGCAGCCCTGGAGCGTGCACTCGGTCAGCAACCTGTTCGTTCAGGACGACATCGCCCTGGTCGCCGATACACTGCACCTTGTGGCCGGCAGCAAGTTCGAGTTTGCCGACTACGCGGGGTTTGTTGCCGAGCCGAGTCTGCGCCTGCTCTACACGCCCAACGCCGCGAACACGTTATGGATGGCGGTATCGCACGCGGTGCGCGCGCCATCGGTGGCCGAGCGCAATCTGCGCTTCAACGTCGCCGTGGTGCCCGACGCCTTCGGCGACGGTCTGCCGCTGCTGGTGCAAAACATCGGTACAACAACGTTCCACTCGGAAAATTTGACATCGCTCGAGGCTGGCCATCACTGGCGGCCCAGCACGCAGCTCTCGGTGGACACATCGCTGTTCTGGAACTTCTACGGCAACCTGCAATCGCTGGAGACCGGCACCGTCAGCTTGGCCGGAGGAGCCTCGCCGTACTACGTGCTGACGATGCCGATCGCCAACAAGCTACGGGCCACGACGTACGGCGGCGAGGTCGCGGTTGAGTGGCGCGCACAGCCGTGGTGGCGGTTGCGCGGCAGCTACAGCTACCGCGAGATGAAATTGCAGATCGCCGCAGATAGTACGGACACCGTCTCCACGGGCTTATCTGGGCAGAGCCCGCGGCATCAGGTGATTCTGCAATCGTCGGCCGACCTGCAGCACAATCTGCAATTCGATATCGCGGTGAAATACACCAGCGCGCTGCCACTGTTCACTGGCGACGTGACCTCTGGTCTGCCGCAGCGCTGGACCGCCGATATGCGGCTCGCCTATCTCGGTTTCGAGGGCATCGACTTGTCGCTGGTCGGCCAGAACCTGGGGCCGGTGTCACGCATCACGTTCCGGCCGGACATTCTCAACTGGCTGCCCACCAAGATCGGACCGACCATCTATGCCAAGGCGACCGTCCATTTTTGAACCGCCGCAGATGGCCAGGCAATGATGTTCGGCGGCGCGCGCGTCGTCCGGCTGCTGTTGTTCGCGCTGGCGCTGGCCGGCGGCAGCATCAGCGCGGCACGCGCGGCGTCAGAATACGACGTAAAGGCCGCCTACCTGTATAATTTCGCCAAGTTCGTCGACTGGCCAGCCAGCGCCTTCACCACCGCCAATGCACCGTTAGTACTGTGCGTGGTTGGCGGCGACCCGTTCGGGCCAGCGCTGGGGGCGATCGAGGGCAAACTGATCGCCGGCCGCCCTTTGCGGATTCAGTATATCACGGCGCGCGACGGCCTCGGTGACTGTCATATCGCGTTCATCGGCGCCCTGGATACGGCCGGACGGCTGCAAGTGCTAGAACGGTTGGGCAGCAAGCCAGTGCTGACGGTGGCCGACACGCCGGGCTTCGCCACGCAAGGCGGCATGATCAATTTCGTGGTCGCCGATGGACGGGTGCAATTCGCGGTCAATCCTGCGGCCGCCACGCGGGTGGGGCTGACGCTGCGCGCGTATCTGCTGAAGGTTGCCATCGTCGTGTCGGGCCAGGGGTAGCGGCGATGAGCAACGGGATTCCTATTCGCTGGAAACTGATCGGTATCGTCGTGATCAGTTGCTGCGCGGCGCTGGTCGCTGGTTCGCTGGCCATCACGGTCGCACAGATCGACGCGTTCAAGGAACAGGCAGCGCAGCGGCTGGCTGCTGTCGGCCGGGTGATTGCGGTCAACAGCACGGCTCCGCTGGCGTTCAACGACCCCAAATCGGGCAACGACGCGCTCGCTGCCGCGCTGCGCAGCCTGCCGGAGATTTTCGACGCGCAGATCCTCGATCGGTCGGGCGGCGTGTTCGCGCGCTATGCGACGCAGGCGGCGGGCGACGGCGCGACCGGCCGCGCCTGGGCATCGGCGCGGATTGGAAACCTTGCCGCAGAGCAGAGCGCCTTCGCCTTCGAAGACGGGCGCCTGGAAATGCTGGTGCCGGCGGTCCTGGACAACGAGATCGTCGGCGCGGTGCATCTGACGTCGGACATGACCGAACTGACGGCCCGGCTGCGCCGGCTTTACCGGCTGATCGTTTGGTCGGGCCTGGGCGCGTTGGTGCCTGCCGTGGCGTTGTCGCTGCTGCTGCAACGTGTCATTACGCAGCCAATCCGCCTGCTGATCGCGGCAATGTCGCAAGTTTCAGGCGGCACCAGCTTCGCGGTGCGCGTGCAGCATACGTCCGGCGCCGAACTTGGCGCCTTGGTCGATGGCTTCAACGATATGCTCGAACAGATCGAACTGCGCGACAGAGAACTCGCAACGTACCGGCGCACCCTGGAAGAGCAGGTGGAGAACCGCACGGCGCAACTGGTCGACAGCAACCGGGAGCTTGAGCATACGGTGGCGGCGCTGCGGGCCGCGCGCGACGCCGCCGAAGCTGCCAGCAGGGCAAAGTCACAATTTCTGGCCAATATGAGCCACGAAATCCGCACGCCGCTAAATGGCGTGCTCGGCATGACCGAACTGCTGCTGCATACCGAACTTTCGGCAAAACAGCGGCGCTTCGTCGAGATCTCGCTGCGGTCAGGAAAAATGCTGCTGGAATTGATTAACAGCGTGCTCGACCTGTCGAAGATCGAGGCAAACAAGCTTGAACTCGACCACCATCCGTTCGACCTGCGCGAACTCGCCGAAGACGTCGCGGCGATGTTCGGCGAGGCGGCGCACGGCAAGGGCCTTGAGCTGACATGCGCCATCCCGCTTGATTTGCCGACCGCCGTTGCCGGCGACCCAGGGCGGCTGCGGCAGATTCTGACTAATCTTATTGGCAACGCATTGAAATTCACCGCCCATGGCGAGATCGGCGTGCGCATGCGCTTGCTGGAAAGCGGCGAGGACACGGCGCTGTATGGATTTGAGGTGCGTGATACCGGCATCGGCATCCCTCTGGCCAAACAGCCGGAAATCTTCGACGCCTTCGCGCAAGCGGACGGCTCGACGACCCGCCGCTTCGGCGGCACCGGCCTCGGCCTGACCATCGCCCGGCAGTTGTGCGAGAAGATGGGCGGGACGATGTCGGTGGCCAGCGAACCCGGCCAGGGGTCGGTGTTCAGTTTCACTGTCCGGCTGGAGCGGCGGCCAGAGGATGCGGCAACGCCGCACTTGGCCGGGGTGCGGGCCCTGGTGGTCGATGACAATGCCACCAATCGGGAGTTGCTGCATGAGCAATTGTCCCGCGCCGGGTTGACGGTGGTGGCGGTACCGGGGGCAGCACCTGCTCTGGCGGCGTTACGTGCGGCCCAGGGCGAGGGCATGGCGTTCCGGCTTGCGATCCTCGACATGATGATGCCGGATGTCTCGGGCGCCGATCTTGCGGCAGCCATCCGCGCCGATTCCGGCTTGGCCGGCGTTCGGCTGGTGTTGCTCACGTCCTCGGGCGACCTGCCCGAAAGTGCTGCCCCACTGTTCTTTGCGCAGTTGCGCAAGCCGGTACGCACCGCTGAACTGCTCGAAACAGTCTCCGCTGCACTGGCGGAGGCCCCGGCGCCAGCGCGCGCCGATACTCCAGCAGCGCCACGGCCGCAGGAATCGACGGGGCGTTCGCTGCTACTGGTGGAGGACAATCCGGTCAATCGCGAAGTCTGCCGGGCGATGGCAGAGACACTCGGATGGTCGGTGACCATGGCAGTAAACGGCCGCAAAGCGCTGGAACAGTTGGCGCAACGGCGCTTCGACGTGATCCTGATGGACTGCCAGATGCCGGAAATGGATGGCTTCGAAGCAACCGCCGCCATCCGCGCGCAGGAAGCTGGCAGCGGGCTGCACGCGCCAATTGTGGCCCTGACCGCCAACGCAATCGAGGGCGACCGCGAGCGCTGCCTTGCCGCCGGCATGGACAACTATCTGTCGAAGCCATTTTCCCGCGCCCAGCTGCGCGCAATCCTGGACGATCCGGCGCTTGCCACGCTGATGCAAGCGCACGCCGCGCCGCCCGGCGTGCCAGCATCGGTCCCGGTGCTGGATTTGGCGGCCTTGGAAACACTGCGCGAAATCGGCGCGGCGCATGGCAGCAACATCGTTGCGGACGCGATTGCGCTATTCCTGGAGAGCAGCCCGGCTCTGGTGCAGCAACTGCTCGCTGCTGCGGCCGTCGATGCTGGCGGCATCCGCGCGGCCGCACACGCGCTGAAATCCGCCAGCGCCACGGTCGGTGCCGCAGCCTTGGCGCAGCTTTGCGCCGCGCTTGAGGCAGAGGCGCGGCAGGGCGCCGTTACCGATGCACGCAGAAAGGCGCGCGCGGTGAGCGAAGCCTACACCGCCGCCGCGGCAGCGCTGCGCGCCGCGATTCCAGCAGCGCCGGAGGCTCAACCTGCCTAATAGCAAATCTCATGGGCGAGAACCCATGATCCATTGAATCCTCATCGCCGGGTCAAGCCCGGCAACGACGATGAGATTTGGTCAGCGAGATCTGGTATCAGGCCGTAAATTCGACCTGAAATGTACCGAAATTCCCATAGTCGCCGATGACCACATCGCCCGGCCCGATGGGCAATGGCACAACACAGGTGCCGGTGGTGACGATCTGGCCCTCGCCCAGCACACAGCCAAATCGGCTGAGTTCATTGGCCAGCCAGGTCAGCGCAACGCGCGGATCGCCGAGCACGTTGGCGCCGCGCCCCTCATGCACGATCCCGTGCGCGGTGCGCCCCAGCACGGCGTGTGCCGCCAGATCGCACGCCCGCCATGCGGCTGTCACCTCTGGTCCAAGCACAAACTGATCGGCGCAGGCGTTGTCGGCGATCAGTTGCGGCGCGCCGACGGCGGTGAAATCCAAATAGCGGGAATCGGGAACTTCGATGCCGAGGTGCAGGCCAGCAACCGCCGCCATCACCTCGCCGTGCGTGTAAGGCGCCGGGCGCGGCGGCAGCGATTGGCCCATACGAAACACGAATTCGATCTCGGCGACCCGCATCCGATTGGTGCCGAGCGACACCGGTTGGCCCAAGGGGACGACTTTTTCCGCCAATAAACGCCCGGCCAGCGGGCCATCCACATTAATGTGACGTTGGCCCGCAGTGCTGGTTGCCGCGATCTTCCAACCGCGCACCGGTGCCGCGCTATACGTTTCGATCAACGCCTGAATTGCATAGCCGTCGGCGCGCGACAGCGGACGCGATGCCGAGGGCAATGCGTCCGCGTGCCGCCCCTCGCGCCACAAGCCTTGCAGGAATTCGGCGGCGGATTGCAACGCCGCTGGCGGCAATTCAGACATCGGCAAATCCTGTCAGCACGATCTTGCCGATGGCGTGCCCCTTGGCGATCTCGGCGTGGGCTGCGGTAAGGTTGTCCACCCCAAGCGTCCCAAAATTGCGCGTCGCGATCGGTCTGAGCCGCCCTGCATCAACCAGGCCAGCCACGATGTTCAGGATCTCATGCTGGCGAATCATATCGTGGGTGGCAAACATCGGCCGCGTGAACATGGCTTCCCAGTGTATCGAGATGCTTTTCATCTTCATCTGCCGGAGGTCGAGCGGCGGCGGATCGTCGATCAAGCCGAAGCGTCCCTGCGGCGCGAGACAGGCGGCGAGGTCAGTCCAGACCTCCGGCGTCGTGTGTGTCGAGAACACCGCCCGCAGCGGCTCGCGAAGTCCAAGCGCCTCAATCTGCGCCTTGAGCGGCAGGCGGTGATCGATCACGTGATGGGCACCGAGCGCGCGGACATGCGCAGCACTTTCGGGGCGGGAGGCGGAGGCAATGACCGTCAGCCGCGTCAGCGCCCTCGCCAACTGAATGGCGACCGATGGCACGCCGCCAGCGCCGCCCAATACAAGCAGCGCCTCGCCCTCGCCGCTCCCGGCCGCAAAGCCGAGCCGGTCGAACAGCATTTCATACGCCGTCAGCGCCGTTAGCGGCAGAGCCGCCGCCGTCGCGTGATCGAGTGTCGCAGGCTTGCGGCCCGCGATCCGCTCGTCGACCAATTGCAGCGCCGCGTTCGAACCCGGCCGGTCAAGCACGCCAGCGTAGAAAACGGCATCACCGGGCTGGAACAGCGTCACACCTGATCCGACAGCCTCCACGACCCCAGACGCGTCGTAGCCGAGTACAAGCGGCTTGTCCGGCGAGGCTGGGAATGCGGCGCGGCTCTTCAAGTCACGCGGATTGACCGAGACCGCATGCACCCGCACCAGCACATCATGTGGCCGTTGCAGCACCGGATCTGGCCACTCGGACTCGACAAATGGCGCCTGACCTGGCGCGGATTGCGGCTCACCGATGAAAGCGACAACCTTCATGTCTGGTCTCCAGTGATGGGGCCGTGCAGCGCCGTCCGTCCCCGCATCCCCAATACAAATGGCCCACCGCCGCCGCCATCGCGCGCCCGGTTCCTATAGCAGTCCGTGAGCACTTAAAACGGCCACGCGGATCAAATACGCCTGCGCGCACCGCCGCAAACCGGCCTTTGCGCCGCATGGCTGCGGTGCGCGTATTGGGACCAGCGACGTACAGCAGCGCCCGGTAACCCTGCGACGCGACGACGGCAAACGCCTCCTCAAGCCTCAAACCGTGCCGCCTCCGCACCCCGCATGTCGTAACCCGCATTCGACCGCAGCAATTCCAGCGTATGCGGATGCGTCACCGCCCCCGCCGCCAGCGCATCCGACGACGTTAGTTCCACCAGTGCACCATGCTGCATCACGCCGACGCGGTCGCACAAATGCGCGATTACCGCCAGATCGTGGCTCACCATCAGCAGTGTCAAACCGCGCTCACGCCGCAGCCGGACCAGCAAATTCAGGATTTCCGCCTGCACCGAAACATCCAGCGCACTGGTCGGTTCGTCTAGTAACAGAATACGTGGGGCAACGATCAGCGCGCGGGCAATCGCCACGCGCTGGCGCTGGCCGCCGGACAGTTGGTGCGGGAAGCGGAAGCGATGCTCCGGGCCCAGCCCCACTTCGCGCAGTGCGGTGGCAATGCGTTGCTCGCCGCCGTCCAACCCTTGAATGCGCAGCGGCGAAGCGAGCGCCTGATCGACCGTCTGGTTGGGGTGCAGCGAGCCGTACGGGTCCTGAAACACCATCTGCACCAGCCGCCGCTGCGCCCGGTTGCGCTGCGGCGGCATCGCGGCGCCGCCCAGTTGCACCTGCCCCTCGGCGTGCGGGATCAGCCCGGCGATGGAACGCAGCACGGTCGATTTGCCGCTGCCCGACTCGCCGACCAGCCCGAACGCTGCCCCCGGCGCCACCGCGAACGAGATATCGCTGGCCGCCGCGATTGCGTTGCGGCCATGGCCATAGCGCACCGTCACCCGGTCGAGCCGGATCACGCGCCGTCCGCCCAGGCCGGGTCGCGCTGCAACTGCGGCAGCAACTCGCGCCGCCGCCCGAGTTCCGGCAGCGCGTCGAGCAGTCCGCGCGTGTATGGGTGCTTGGCCTCGCGCAGTTTGCCAGCCTCGCAGGTTTCCACCACGCGCCCGGCATACATCACCAGTACCCGGTCGCAGAACGCCGAGACCAGATGCAGATTGTGGCTGATCAAGATCAGCCCCATGCCGCGCCCGCGCACCAATTCATCGAGAATGGCCAGCACTTGCGTTTGTATCGTCGCGTCGAGCGCCGAGGTGGGTTCGTCAGCGATCAGAACTTCGGGATTGGCGATCAGCATCATCGCGATCATCGCCCGTTGTCCCATCCCGCCGGAAACCTCGTGCGGGAACAGCGTGAACACCCGCTCGGGGTCGCGAATGCGCACCGCCTCCAGCATTTCCAGCGCCGCGCGCCGCGCCGCCGGCTTGCCACCGCCGACATGGGCGCGGTGGGTTTCGCTGATCTGGCGGCCGATGCTCATCACCGGATTCAGCGCGTATTTCGGGTCTTGCAGCACCATCGCCACCCGCCGCCCCCGCAACTGGCGGAAGCCGCGTTCGCTGAGGCGGCACAGGTCGAGCTCGCCAAGCCGCAGTTCGTCGGCGGTGACACGGCCGGGTGGCGGCACCAGTCCCATGATGGCGCGCCCAGTGGTGGATTTCCCAGAGCCGGATTCGCCCACGATGCCCAGCCGCTCGCGGCCCAGCGTAAAACTCACATCGCGCACCGCGTGGGTGTCGCCCTGTGCCGAAGGGTACGTCACCCGCAGATTGCGCACGCACAGCAGTGGCGCGCCGCTCATGACGACCGCGCGTCCGCGACATCGCGCAATCCGTCGCCGAGCAGGTTGAAGCCGACCGAAGTAATGAAAATGGCGATGCCGGGGATGGTCGCCACCCACCATTGATCGAGCAGCACCTGACGGCCCGAGGCCACCATGGCGCCCCATTCCGGGGCGGGCGGTTGCGCGCCAAGTCCCAGGAACCCAAGTCCGGCGGCGGTAATGATGATCCCAGCCATGTCCAAAGTGAGGCGGATCACCACCGAGGGCAGGCACAGCGGCACAATCTGGCGGAACAGGATCGAGATGGGCGACGCGCCTTGCAGCACCGCCGCCTGCACGAACTCGGCATTGCGCCGGGTCAGCGTTTCGGCGCGAGCGAGGCGGGCGTAGGGCGGCCATGCGGTCAAAGCGATCGCGATAACGGCGTTCTCGATACCTGGGCCGAGGGCGGCGGCAAACGCCAGCGCCAGCACGAGGCGGGGAAACGCCAGGAAAATATCGGTCAGCCGCATCAGCACCGCATCGACGACGCCGCCGAAATACCCGGCCGGCAGACCGATGCCGAGGCCGACCGGCACCACGATGGCGCTCACCAGTGCCACGATGGTCAGCGTGATGCGTGAGCCGAACACGATGCGGGCAAAAATGTCGCGGCCCAATTCGTCGGTGCCGAACCAGTGCGCGGCGGACCCAGGTTGTAAGCGCTGCGCCAGGTGCTGCAAAATGGCGGCCTGCGGGTCGGCAATCAGCGGCGCACCGATGGCCGACAGCACCAGCGCCAGCACGATCAACAGCCCGGCGACCGCCAAGCTGTTATTTTGGAAACTTAACCAAGTACGATACCAGCGGCCGAAGCGCGCTTGCCGCCGGCTGGCGGGGGCAGCATCGAGCAGCCAGCCGCGCAAGGTTACGCCGCTCATGAACGGCCCCGCGCGCGCGGATCGAACAGCGGATACAGCAGATCCGAGATCAGATTTAGCAGAATATAGACCACGCCGACCAGCACCGTGCCGCCCAGCACGGCATTCAAATCGGCATTGAACAGCGAATTTTTCATATACAGGCCCAAACCCGGCCAGGAAAATACCGTCTCGGTCAACACCGCACCTTCCAGCAGACTGCCGAATGTCAATGCAATCACGGTAATCAACTGCACCCACACATTGCCCAGCGCGTGAATCCAAATCACCCGAAAGCCGCTCAGCCCTTTGGCCATCGCCGCCAGCACGTATTCCTGGCGCAACTGGCCCAGCATGAAACTGCGCGTCATCCGCGCTACATAGGCCAGCGACAAATACCCCAGGATCGAAGCAGGCAGCACCAAGTGTTGCATGGCATTGACGAACACGTCGTGCTCGCCGGCGATCAAGGCGTCCACGGTGATCATGCCGGAAACGGTCGGCACGATATCGTCGAACGCGATATCCAGCCGCCCCGGTCCTTCGACCCAGCCAAGCTTGGCATAAAACAGCAGTAATCCAATCAAGCCCAGCCAAAACACCGGCATGGAATAGCCGAACAAACTGAGCAATCTTACCAAATGATCCTGCCAGCGCCCGCGGTGCGTCGCGGCAATAACGCCCAGCGGCACGCCGAATACCACGCCGATGATCAGCGCCAGCACTGCCAGTTCCAGCGTCGCTGGAAATACATGCAGCATATCCTGCAACACCGGCTGCGAGGTAATCACCGAAGTACCGAAGTCGCCATGCAAGACCTTGGACAGATAGCGCCAGTATTGCACCGGCAACGGCAAATCCAGGCCGATTTCCAGCCGGACCCGGTCATAGGTCTCGTTGGACGCCTTCGGCCCAACAATCGCCAGCACCGGGTCAATCGGGATGACCCGGCCGATAAAAAAAGTAACGATGGTGAGACCCAGAAAGGTCAGCACCATCGACACCAGTGTGCTCAGGATGCGGCGGACGATTCCGTAACCGCGGAACCGTCCGCCTTTGGCGGAACCCGCCAATGCTCAGTTCTTCTTGATCAGCCGATAGAACGTGATGTCCTCGGTCAGACCTTCATGGAAGCCGGTGACATTGGCGCGGATGGCATCGGGCTGCGAGCTTTGGAACATCAGCACGAACGGCCCGTCGTCGGTGACCTTCTTCTGCAAGTCCTCATACATCGCGATACGCTTGGCAGTGTCGAGTTCCTTGGCCGCCGCTGCGGTTTCGGCGCTGATCTCCGGGATGTACCAAGAATTACGCCACGCCAGCGGCTTGGTGGCTGGCTTGTCTGAATTGTCGGTGTTACGGGCAAAACTATCCGCGTTGGTGTGCGGATCGAAGTAGTCCGGCCCCCAGTTGACGATCAGCAGTTGATGCTTGCGCGAGCGGTAAGTACCCAGAACCGACTTCAGCTCCGCCGGCTGAATGCTGACCTTAATACCGCCCTGGCCAAGTGTTTGTTGCAGCGACTGGGCAATTTCAGTCCACGGCGACGAGTTCGGCGCATCCAGCTTCAGGTCGAATCCAGCCGGATAGCCCGCTTCGGCCAGCAACGCTTTGGCCTTGGCCGGGTCGAAGGTGAACGGGTTGTAGTCCGACGCGCCCAGGAAGCCCTGCGGCAGGAAGGTCTGATGGATGAAGAAGCGGCCCTTCAGGAAGCTGTCGGTCATCCCCTTGTAGTCAACCAGGTACTTGATCGCCTGCCGCACCTTCGGGTTCTTCAGGTGTTCTTCAGCGACGTTCATCGACATGTACCAGCTATCCGAGCCGGCGAAGGTTTCGACCTTCACGTCCTTATTGCCGGCCAGCGAGGCAAGCTGATCGGGCGACAGGTTGCGGGCGACATCGGCGTCGCCTTTGGTCAACAGCAGCAATTGCGAAGCCGTTTCCGGGACATGGCGCAGGATCACCCGCTTGTTGGACGGCGCTCCGAAATGGAATTTCGGGTTAGCTTCCAGCACCACACTCTCGTTCGGCTTCCAGGCCACCAGCTTGTAGGCGCCCGACGCGGCGGAGTGCGACTTGAGCCAGCCGTTGCCCAGATCGCCCTTCTCCTCATGCTCCAGCGCCAGCTTCTTCTCGACCACCGAGGCGGTGATCGAGGTCATCAGGTTCAGCACCAGTGAGGGCGCGAGGTCGGCGGTGATGGTGAATTGCAGCACGTCCGGTGCCGTGGCCTTCACTTGATCCTTCACATTGTCCTTGGTCCAGCCAAGCTGGGTGAACAGGAAGGCCGGGGTCTTATCGAGGATGATCACCCGTTGCAGCGAGAACGCCACGTCCTCGGCGGTCACCGGCGTGCCGTCGTGGAACTCGCTCTGGCGCAGCTTGAAGGTGAACACCTTGCCGTCGGGGCTGATGGTCCAGCTTTCGGCCGCACCACCGATCAGCTTGGACACATCGTCGGCTTCATAGCGCAGCAGCCGGTCATAGATGTTGGTGGCGACCTCGACGCCCGAGAGCTCGTAATCCTCGCCGGGGTCGAGCGAGATCAGGTCGTCGATCTGCTTGGCGATCACGATGGTGTCGGCCGGCGTCGCGGCATAGGCCGCCGAAGCGCCCAGCAGCGGCAGGGCCGCGACAGCAGCGAGCAAAAGCCTGCGATGCATCGATGTCTCTCCCAGTGTCCGAGCAGGCATTAGGCAACAGGCAGCCTCGCCCCGCAAGGCGTCACTGCAAAGCAGCTCTGCGCCAAAGGCGGCCGGTTAGGTTCCGTCAAAGCGGCTGAGCGCGTGGTTGACTGGGGCGAGTGCCGGATACAGGCCCTGATAGACACTGCGATACAAACTTTCGTAGCGTTCGGTCCATTCTGGCTCGGGATCGACAACCTCGCTCGGCCGGTCGATTGCGGCGAGCGCCGCATCCATATCCGGCCACAGCCCAGCCGCCAGCCCACCGAGCAGAGCGGCCCCGAGCGCGGTGGCTTCCGGCTCGCCGATCACGATCAGCTTGCGACCATAGACGCTGGCCTTGATGCGCAAGAACAGCGGGTTACGGGTGCCGCCGCCGATCACGCGGATTTCATCCGGCGTCCCCACGCCCGGCATCGCCGCCATGGCATCGACGCACTGCCGCGCCTCCATCGCCAAGCCCTCCAGCACAGCGCGGAACAACGCCCCGCGCGAAGTGCTGGTGGTCAGCCCGGCAAAGCCGCCCCGGCTGGCCAGATCGACGTTGGGCTGCGTAGCGTACGCCAAATGCGGCAGGAAAGCCGTGCCATGGCAGCCGGGCGGCACCGCCGCCGCCTCGGCGATCAGTTTATCGCGCGCCGGCACCGGGTGTTCCGCATCGCCAAGCAAATTGCGGAACCATTCGATCGTGCCGCCTGAACTATTAATGCCAGCGCCCATGTAAGCGAACGGCCGGTCGAGCCGCACCAGACCCTGCCAGAATCCCAGATGCCGGTTGCCCTCGTTCACCACCGGCCTATCGACAGTCAGATACAGCGCCTCGGCGGTGCCCATGCTGTCGAGCAGCACGCCCGGCCGCCCAGCCCCGGCCGCGAAGCCGCCGCACACATGGTCGTGCCCGCCAACGCCCACCACCGGATGACCCGGCAATCCCGCTGCCGCCAGTATTTCGGGCCGAACCGGCCCAAGCGGCGAACCAGAGGCGCGTAGCGGCGGCAGCAATGCTAGGTCAATTCCCGCCGCCGCCAGCACTTCGGCTGACCAAGTGCGGGTAGCCGTGTCGATGCACAGCGTGCGCGACGCCAGCGATTCGTCGCTGGCCGCCACGCCGGAAAGCCGGAAAGCGATCCAGTTGGCGATATTCAGCACGCCGCGCGCGCGCGCGAACAGGTCCGGCTGATGGTCGCGGTGCCACAGCAGCTTGCACAGCGTCAGCGTCGGGTCGGCCGGCAAGCCGGTGATGGCGAACAGCCGCGCTGCACCGATCCGCTTCTCAAACGCCGCCGCCTGGGCCTCGGTGCGGCGGTCGAACCATGTGATGGCCCGGCCCAGCGGCGCGCCCGCCGCGTCGATCAATACGCAAGCCTCGCCCATGCTGGCGCACGCGATGCCCGCGACGGCGCCGCCGGCAGGCACAGCAGCCGCCAATTCGCGCAGCGTCTCCAGAGTGAGGCACCACAACGCTTCGGGATCGTACTCGGCCTGACCAGCTCCGATGTGGATCGCCGGTGTTGCGCGCGCCGCGCACGCGACCGTGCGGCCGCGCGAATCGGCCAGCAGGGCGCGAATGCTCTGCGTGCCCAGGTCGATGCCGATTAAGAACGGGCCGGTGTCTTGAGGCGCGGCCATCAGCCGCGCCCACCGATTGTCGTACGGCCCATTCGTCTGTTCCCGCCCCATACCGTGCGGCTGCGCCTTGGTGCGCGCCGCGTTGGGCAGGACGGTAAGCGGGCAGCGCTACTGCATCAAGCCACCCGCACCGCGACACGCCCCAGCGAGGGGCGGTGCCGTGCTACATCAGCGCCACATCCTTATCGGCGGCGGCGAATTGCTGCCCGCCGCTGGCATCTTCCAGCAGATGCAGGTTCTGCGCATCCCACCGCGCCACCACGCGGTCGCCAATGTCGATCGGGTCCCGGAAATACTCGCCGTCCGGCATATAGGCGACGAATTCTTCCTCGGTGGTCAGATCGAGCGTGACTTTGACATAGGTGCCCTGGTTCTCGATGGCATGCACAATGCCGACCGCAGCGTTCAGTTCGTCGCCGTTGCGATAGGTGGAATTCCGGGTCAAGTGAATACGGTCGCGCCGGATTGCGGCGAACAGGCTCGCCCCCTTGGCCGGATTCGCCTTGTCCACTGGAAACTGCGCCCGCGCACCCTCGGCGTTGCGCACCGTCGCCAAGCCGCCAGCCACACCTTCGACAACGCCGGTCAGCACGTTCTGGCCGCCGATGAAGCGCGCCACGTAAGCGCTGCGCGGCGCGGTATAGATATCGCGCGCCGTCGCCGCCTGCTCGATGCGGCCTTGCGTCATCACCACCACAACGTCGGCCACCGCAATCGCCTCAAGCTGCGTGTGGGTGACGTGGATGAAAGTGATGCCAAGTTCCTTCTGCACCCGGCGCAACTCGCCGCGCATCCGCAACCGCAGATACTCGTCCAGCGCCGACAGCGGTTCGTCGAGCAGCAGCACGCGCGGGTTGGTGATCAGCGCCCGCGCCAGCGCCACACGCTGCTGCTGGCCGCCCGACAATTCGGCGGGCAGCCGGTTGGCAAACTTCTCCATATGCACCTTCTGGAGCAGTTCGCGCGCCTTGCCATTGCGCTCGTCCTTGCTGGCGCCACGCATTTTCAGCGCGAAGCCGACGTTCTCGATCACGCTGCGATGCGGGAACAGCGCGTAGCTCTGGAACATCATCGCGGTGCCGCGCTGCACCGGGTCGAGCCCGACCACCGACTGCCCGCCGATCCGCACATCGCCGGACGACGGCGATTCGTGGCCCGCGATCATCCGCAGAATCGTGGTCTTACCGCAGCCGGAAGGGCCGAGCAGGCAGCAATAGCTGCCGTGGTCGATATTCAGGCTCAGATTGGCGACGGCCGTGGTGTCGCGGAACTTCTTGGTGACATTCATCACCTCGATGCGGCCGTTACCGTTCGTTGGGGCATTCATGCGCAAGTCTCCGGCGCGTCAGGTTGAATCGCCGCCTCGGCGGCGGCGTGAAATAAGCGCGATCGAACCGAGTGCGGTGCCGACCACGGCGAACGATACCAGCGTCGTCACCGTGCCCAGCGCATACAGCGCTGGTGAGGTCACGTTGGTGGTCATCGCCCAGATCGTGATCGGCAGCGTGTTCTCGGTGCCTGATGTCAACACTGTGCGCGGAAACTCGTCGTACGACAGGGTGAAACCAAACAAGGCCACGCCGATGATGCCGGGCAGCAGAATCGGCAGCGTGACTTCCCGCAGCCGCTGCCAGGGCGTCGCGCCAAGATCGGTGGCGGCTTCCTCATACGAGCGATTGAAGCGGCCCAGCACGGCGAACATGATGAGCAAGCCAAACGGCAGCGTCCAGGTCAACTGCGAGCCGAGGCCCGATGTGGTCCAGTCCGGCTCCCAGCCCAGTACGCTGAAGAACACGTTGACGCCGAGGCCCACGAACAGCCCCGGCATGATCAAGCTGGCAATCGCGATATAGAACAGCACGCCCGAGCCCAAGAAGCGGCGGCGAAAGCCCAGGCCCGCCGCGACCGACAGGAACACCGTGATGGCGGCCACCATCGCGCCGAGGCCGAGCGAACGCTGGAACGAACTGGCGATGTCGCCCGAGCGGGACTCGGGGTTGACCAGTTCGCCGAACCAATGCGTCGACACACCGTTCATCGGGAAGGTCAGGCCGCCGCCCTCGCCCTGGAACGACAGCAGGTAGACGACGAACATCGGCCCGTACAGGAAGATCACGAACAGGACGAAAAACGCGGCGAAGAACCAGAAGGTCCAGGGGCGCTTGCCCGAATCATGCATTGCCATTGCGGGGGCTCCTCAGGACGCGAGTTGCTTGCGCACGTCGACCACGCGCAGGATGCCCGCCACCATTAGCGTCACGACCGCGAGCAGGCACACGGCACTCGCGGCGGCCGGCGGGTACTGCAGCGCTGCAACCTGATTGTACAGCGCCGAGACCACCGAGGTGCTCTGTCCGCCGCTCATCACTTTCACCACGAAGAAGTCGCCCATCACCTGGGTGACCACGAAAATGGTGCCCAGCGCAATTCCGGTTTTCGACAGCGGCAGCACGATTTCATAGACGATGCGGAAGCGCCCGGCCCCGGCATCGCGCGCCGCTTCCAGCAGGCTGCGGTCGATCCGCGCCATGGAATTGAAGATCGGCACCACCATGAACAGCGTGAACAGGTGAACGTAGCCCACCACGACGGCGAAATCCGAATACAGCAGGAATTCCAGCGGCGTGTTGATGATGCCTAGCTTGATCAGCGCGCTGTTGATCAGCCCGTTTTTGCCCAGCACCGGCAGCCAGGAAATCATCCGAATGATGTTCGAAGTCCAAAACGGCACGGTGCAGACCAAGAATAGGCCGATCTGCAACAACACGCCACGCACATGAAACACCAGGAAGTACGCGACATTGAAGCCGATCAGCAGCGTCAGCGCCCATACTATCGCGGCGAATTTCAGCGAATTGGCGTATTCCGTGATAGTTACCGCAGACGTGAAAACATCGCGGTAATTGTCCCAGATGAATGCCTCGACAATCGAACCGTCTTGATAGTCAAAGAAACTGACGGCGATCACCACCAGCACTGGGATGAAAAAGAAGAAAATCAGCAGCAGCGCCATCGGGCCGACCTGCAGCCAAGATGCGATCGTAGGGGGAACTTTCATGGTACCACGCGGTCGGGCGGAGGATGAGACGATGGCGGGCCGCTGGGGGCGGCCCGCCACGTCTCAGGAAAGCGAAGGCTTAGGCGGAGACGAAGTCGTTCCAGCGCTTGGTCAGGTGCTTATCTTCATCCATCTGGGTGTTCCAGCAGGCGATGTTGCCCATGCGGTCCCAGAATGAGCCGCCATCGCGAACCGAACCGGCCTTATCCATCAGCTGGCCGTACGGGTCCTTGATGTCGGCAGCGGCGGGCTTGCCTTCGTACCAGTAGCCCCACTCGTCGGCGGTCATGAACGCCTTCGCGGTTTCCGGCACCGCGCTGTAGTAGCCCTGTTTGGCGATGAAGCCGCCCTGCCAGCCGCTGTTGTACCAATTGATGTACTGCATCGCGCAATCGGCCTTCAGGCCGGTCAGATGCATCATCGGCGACAGCAGGCTGGTCCAGCCGCGATAGCCTTCCTTCAGCGGCGCGTAGTAGCACTGCAAGCCACGGCTCTTCACCGCGGTCACCGCAGGCGACCACATCGACTGAAGCACCACTTCGCCCGACGCCATCAGATTCACCGATTGGTCGAACGCTTCCCAGAACGCGCGGAAGTGGCCGGACTTCTTCAGCGGGATCATGATCTCGATGGTCTTGTCGATCTCGGCCTTGGTCATGTTGCCTTTGTCGACATACTTGATGTCGCCGCGCGACTCGAGCGCCATGGCGACGTCCATGATGCCGATGCCCGGATAGCCGACCAACGCCACCTTGCCCTTGAACTCAGGGTTCAGCAGTTCGTGCCAATGCTCGATCTTGCGGCCGACGAGGTCGGGGCGCATGCCGAGCGTGTCGGCATTGTAGACCATCGGGATGCCGGTCATCCAGTCGGTGGCC
Organism: Rhodospirillales bacterium; assembly: GCA_025359905.1. GTDB lineage: Bacteria > Pseudomonadota > Alphaproteobacteria > Acetobacterales > Acetobacteraceae > CAIPHQ01. Next base: position 29,220 of record JANYDF010000122.1, on the reverse strand, counting down.
TGCAGGTGCGACAGCTTGGTGCCGTCCTTGTCCGCCCAGTACTGCACCGAGAACGGCGAGGTGCCCTGGCGGGACACTTGCTTGCCGTCCGGATACTTGCCCTGCGTGAAGATCGGAACGATCTTGTCGTAGAGCTTGTATTCCTTGACGTTGATCGGCCGCAGAATCTTCTTGTTCTGCAAGCGCTTCACATCGAACGACTCCATGTCGTTGATGTCGATCGTCTTCGGCTGGGTCAGCAGGCGGTTCAGCTGGGTGTTCGGGTCCACCACCTGGATTTCGACGGTGAAGCCGAGGTCCTTGCTGGCCTGCGTGCCGATTTCCTTGATGGCCGAGTACGACTGGCCAACATGGAGGATTTTGATGTCCTTGATGTTCTGCGCCCAGATCGTCGGGAAGCCGGTCACGGCGCCCGAACCGATGGCGAGGCCCGCAGTTGCGGCTGCGGTCTTGAGTACGCCGCGGCGCGAAATCCCGCTGGTCGGCGGATTGGTGTCGTCGGTCACTTCAACTCCTCCATAACGCAAACGCAAACGCAAATGCGGCCGACGGAGACATTGCAGCACTTACGACCACCCGTCACCGCAAACTGCCGTGTCAGGGATCCCATGCGGCGCCCTAGTCACTCAATGTTCCCGGCGTTCCGGGGGGCAAGTTAGCACCCGGCCAGCCTTTCGCAAGGGTGAACGATGTTGCAGAGTGCTTGGCGTCCAGCTTTTCAAGCCCGAAGCTGCGCAACCCGCGCTCACAAGCCCTCGGCCAGCGCGCCGGCCTGCTCACACCAGCGCAACGGCCGGACCGACCCTAGCGCCCTGCCGCGCGGCGGCTTCAAAAATTCAACGCGCGGCGGCTTCAAAAATTCAAATCGGCGAACCGCTTCCCCGCCGCCGCCATCTCGCGCAGCAGCGGCGCCGGTTCCCAGCCCGCCCCGTACGCGGCGTGCATCGCCTCCACCCGGTGCAGCATCTCGGGGATACCGATGATATCCGCCTCATGCATCGGCCCGCCACGCCACGCCGGATAGCCGTAGCCGCTGGCCAGCACGACATCGACATCCGACGGCCGGTGCGCGATGCCCTCGGACAGCGCGCGGGCCGCTTCGTTGACCATCGCCGCATGAATGCGCTGCTGAATTATCTCGGCCGCCGCCGGCTGACGGGGGATGGCCTTCTCGGCGGAGGCCCGCTCGATCAGCGCCGTCACCTCAGGGTCGGGCAACCGCTTGCCCGCGTCGTGGCGATAATATCCGGCTCCGGTCTTCTGGCCAAAGCGGCCAAGTTCACAGAGCCAATCGGCAATCTTGACGTAACGCGCGTGCGGGTCGCGCGCCGCCGCCAGCCGCTTGCGCACGGCCCAGGCAATATCCAGCCCGGCCAGATCGGCCACCGCGAAATATCCCATGGCAAAGCCGTAGGCTTCCATCGCCGCATCCACCTCGTGCGGCAGCGCGCCATCTTCCAGCGCGAAATCGCACACTTGCCGCCAGCGCATCAACAGCCGGTTGCCGATGAAACCCTCGCCGCTGCGGCACAGCACCGCTGTCTTGCCCAGCCGCTTGGCCACCGCCAGCGCGGTCGCCGCCACTTCGCCCGACGTGCGCGGTGCCCGCACCACTTCCAGCAGCCGCATCACATGCGCCGGGCTGAAGAAATGCAGCCCCAGCACACGTTCTGGCGCATCGACCACGTCGGCCATCAGGTCGATGTCGATGTAGCTGGTGTTGCTGGCCAGCACGCAGTCGCGCCGCACGATGCCCGACAATTGGCGGAATACTGCCTGTTTGGCTGCCACATCCTCAACAATCGCCTCGATCACCAAATCGCAATCGGCCAGCGCCGCCATGTCGTTGGTGTAGGTCACCCGGCCCAGCCGCTCGCGATGCCCGGCATGGGTCAGCCGGCCGGATTTGGCCTGCCGCTCCCACACCGCCGCAACCCGCGCCTCGGCAGCATGCACGGCTTCGGGACTGGCCTCGATCAGCGTCACCTTGAATCCCGCTTCGGCCAGCGCCACCGCGATGCCCGAGCCCATAGTGCCGCCGCCGACGACGCCGATTTGCCGCACCGCCCAGCCATGCAGGTTTTGTTCGGTGGCCGGCAGCCGGTTTGCCATGCGCTCGGCATGAAACAAGTGGCGCAGCGCGCGCGACTGCGGGCCGACGCGCAATTCGCGCGAGCGAGCCCGCTCCAGCGCGCACGCCTCGTCGAATGGCATGTCGAGCGCCCAGCCAATCGCCTCAACCGCCGCACCTTGTGCCAGCGACCCGCGCGCCTTGGCGCGAATTGCGGCCGCCACCGTGTCCAGCGCCGTCCGGTCCACCGCCGGCACCGCCCGGTCGCGCACGCGCGGACGGTGTCCGGCATCCGCCAAACGCCGGGCCAACGCGGTGGCAGCGGCGCGGAGATCGGTGGCGATCTCGTCCACCACGCCCAACTTCATCGCCTCATCGGCCGAAAGCTGGCGTCCGCTGGCGATCAGTTCCAGCGCGGTCAACGCGCCCGCCAAACGCGGCAGCCGCTGGGTGCCGCCAGCGCCGGGGATCAGCCCCAGCTTGGTCTCGGGCAATCCCACCCTGGCATCCGGAGCCAGCACGCGGGCATTGCACGACAGCGCCAGTTCGAACCCGCCGCCAAGGGCGGTGCCATGCACCGCAGCCACGATGGGGCGCGGGCAGTCGTCCAGCGCGGTACACACATCGCCCAGATGCGGCTGCTCGGGCGGCGCGTCGAACTCGCGAATGTCGGCACCGGCCACGAAGGTGCGGCCATCGCAGGCCAGCACCGCCGCGCGCACCCCCGGCTCATGGCCCACCCAGGCAATCGCCGCCGCCAATTCGCGCCGCACCGCCACCGACATGGCGTTGACCGGCGGATGATCGATCACGATCAGCGCCACGTCGCCGTGGCGTTCCGTGCGGACAGTCTGATGTTCCGTCATGGCGGGTCTCCGGTTAGAAGCCGAACATGTGGTCCATGGAGAACCCGCCGGCGCTATTCATCAAGCCGTGATAACCGAACAACCGGCATGTCGTATCGCGGATCAGCACGTAGCCGGACGGCCCGGCGGCAACGATCTCGGCGGCGCTGAAATGCGCGTCCGGGAACACCAGCGCCGAACCCGAACAGGCAATCGTCAGCGGGGCAGCAGCGATCTGCCGGCCCTCGGCATCGTGCAGCAACAACGAAGTGGACGACTGCGGATGCCACGCCGCCGATGCCGGATAGATCAGCAAGGAGAAGCTGCGCCGTCCGGAATCGCCCAGTTTGAGGAACAGCCGCGTGGACAAACCCGGCGGCGCGCCTGCGTACGACTGCGGTTCGTCGCGGTAGGTCATCAAAGTGTTATAGATATGCGCGCCAAAGCTGCTCTCGGCGGCGTGGCCGCTGGCGCGATGCTCGGCGCGCACCAGCGTGTGCAACCAGCCATCCGCCTCGCCGCCATCGCGAAAGTCGTAGACCAGATCGGCATGTCCGCCTTCGGCGAGCGCATCGGCGGGCAACAGATCGTCCAGATCGGCCGCAACATTGTGGTTACGCGGCAGACAGCCGAGGAAGCGTTCCGCAACTTTGCCGCCATCGGCCGCGAAAATGTCCAGCCGCACCGGCAGCGTGGTTTGCGCCTCGGCCATCGGCGTCGGCTGGATCAGCGTGCGGAACGTGCCGCGCGGCAGGATGGGCACCGGCAGCAAATAGCCCCGGCCAAGCTGCGGCGGCAGGCGGGCGATGCCCGGATCGGGAAGCAGCCCGGCGCGCTCCACGTTGGCATGGGCAATCCGGGTGCGTCCGCCGCGCACCACTTCGTAGCGCGGCCGCACCACATGGCGGCCGCTGCGCATCTCGATTTGCGCGGGCCATGCCAGACCCGGCAGCAGATCGGCCACATCGAGCGCCAGCGTGGCGAACGGCGCCACCGCCCGCCCCACCGCCACCGGCTGCTCGGCCCCCATGCGGTCGAGCGCGATGGCCCCCGCCGGGATCGGCACGGCATGGCTGTTCTGCACCCATACGATCACCCGCTCGCCCGGCCCCGGCGCCGGAATGCCGGCGTAACGGCCGGACGGCCAGGCGTTCGCATCGTGGGTGCATGACAGGCTGGCATCGTTGTCTGTTCCGAATGTGTCCAGCGCGTACTTCACCACGTCGTGCCCCGCCGCACCGATGGCGTGGATGAACAACTGGCCGGTGAACTCCGGCAAACCGAAACGTTCCCGAATTGCGCGGCTGTCGATCACGATGCCGCCGGGACCGGACGGCACCGGCTGCTCCCATTCGGCCAAGGTTGCACCGGCCTCATCATAAAGGTGCAACCATAGCCGCACCTGGGTTGCACCATAGCCCGACCAGTAATTCGCAGTGACCAGCCGGGTCGACAGACCGTTCTGCTCGCGGAAGAACGCAAAGTTGGTAGCGAAGTTCAGCCGGTCCAGATAGCGGCGCGGGTTGGTCAGCATCGCGTCCGGCAGCCGCGCGGCATCGAGCGTGACGACCGTCGCACCCGGCGGCAGCACGTGGCGCAGCCGGTCCAGCACCCGCCCGGCATCGAACGCCGCGATCAATACGCTGGCGGCACCGCAGTGCGGCAGGTCGGTCAGCGCCTGCCCGGCGTGACCCGCCCGCTCGACGCCGAGCGCCAGCACGTCCTGCACATACAATCCGGCGAGCGGCGGAATGCCGGGGTGCAGCGCCAGCAGCGCGGCGGCCACACCGTCGGGATCGACCAGCGCCACCGGAGCCGGAAGACTTTGATAAAGCTTGCTGATTGCCTTGGCGGCGAGCGGATGGGCGAGCGCCTTGTACAGCACGTTGCCGCCGGCCCGGGCGTCGAAGGTGTTGATGTCCAGCATGTCGTTCCCTCAATACCCAAACCGCCGCCGCATGTCGTCCGCCGCAGCTTGTGTGTCGTCCAGCGGTGCGGCTGGCCAAAGTTCCAGCCGCCCCTGATAGGGCCGCACGCGCTGGTCGTCGATCAGTCCTTGCAGAAACAACCCTATCCGCCGCGAGCGCCCTGGCAAGCGCGCCAGCAGCACGGGCGCCGAGGTCGCCACCGCTTCGGAGACCATCGAGACGCTGTCGGTGGTCACCACGATGGCGTCGGCCAGCGCCAGCATGCCGAAATACGGGTTGTCGCCAGTCCCGTCCCACACCTCGGCGCCCAGCGGCGCCAGCGTGTCGCGCAAGATTCGCGTAACTGCCGGATCGGTGCGCCGCGACGGGGTGACGATCAGGCCAACCCGGTCCGCCTGCATCATGGCGGCGAGTTGCCCAGCCAACGCCTGCCCGACCGGCGCATCGAGCCGGAAGCGGCCGTTGCTGCCGCCGATCAGCACGGCGACCAGCGGGCGCGGCAGGTGCGCGAAGCGGGCGCGCCAGAGTTCTGCGGCCTCGGCCAGCTTGGCCGGGCGCACGCGATGCAGCGCAGTGCGGGTGACGACGACGTTCGGCCCGGTGAGTTCGTCGTGCCGGTTGACCACGATCAAATCGAACTTGCGGATATCCATGCGCGGGTGCTGCACGACCACCGCGCGCACCCGGTGGCGCAGCGCCGCCACCACCGCCGCCGCCTTGCCGCCGCAGCCCACCACCAGTTCCGGCAGCGGCGGGCGCAGCGTGTCCGCGCCGATGGCCCATGCCGGGTGCGGCCACCAGCGCGCCGGGATGTGTTTCCACACCCCGCGCGGTGCCAGCGAACGCACCTCCGCCGCGAGGCCAGCGGCCTCGGTCAGCCCAAGCGCCTGCGCTTGCAGGCCGGCATAGGGTTCGGCGACAATCCAGGTGGTGGACGGATTCATCCGGCGGTTTTCGGCAGGCCTCGCGGCGCCGTCAATGACCCTGGCCAGGGCTGGGCCTAGGACGGCACCGAGGGCGGGGCCGAGACCCGGGCGGCGGCGGGAAGCTGCCCCGCGAAGAGTTTTCTTGACTTTGCTGCACCGCAACAGCAATTATCTACAGCGCCTCGATGCGGTTCTGTGCGCTGCCATCTCGCTGCCTTACGCGAGAGGAACTGTTTCCTGGTAGCTCCTTTCCTCGACGTTTGCGCCGGTTCGCGGTCCTGCTGACTGCGGTCGATTGCGCCCTATGCCCGTGGCACGGATGCCACCGGGGCTGGGGACGCGGTCGCGTGCGAAAGTGATTATACCTGATGACGTCGTTCTCCGATCTCGGACTGTCTCCGCTCCTGCTCAAGGCCGTGGCCAACGCGCAGTATGTGACCCCGACCCCGATCCAAACCCAGGCCATTCCGCACGGCCTCGCCGGGCGCGATGTGCTGGGCATCGCCCAGACCGGCACCGGCAAGACCGCCGCGTTCGCGCTGCCGATCCTGACCCGCCTCGCCGCCGGCACCCGCAAGGCGGGCCCGACCCCGCGCGCCCTGGTGCTGGCCCCGACCCGCGAACTGGCCAGCCAGATCGCCGAAACCTTCCGCGCGCTCGGCCGTGAGCAGGGCGTGCGCGTGGCGCTCATCTTCGGCGGCGTGCCGAAGGCGCGCCAGTCGCGCGGCATGGCGATGGGCGTCGATGTGGTGGTTGCTACCCCCGGCCGCCTGATCGACCATATGCAGGACCGCGCCGTCCGTTTGGATCAGGTGGAAATCCTGGTGCTGGACGAGGCCGATCACATGCTCGACCTCGGCTTCATCCTGCCGATCCGCCGCATTCTGAAGGACATCCCGGCGCAGCGGCAGACCATGTTCTTCTCGGCCACGCTGTCCAAGGAAATTGGCGAACTGGCCAATTCCATGCTGCGTGACCCGGCCCGCGTCTCGGTCGCCCCGGTTGCGACCACGGTGGACAAGGTCGAGCAACACGTGATCTTCGCCGAGCAGAGCCACAAGCGGCACGTGCTGTCCGGCCTGATCCGCCACTACGGCGGTGGGCGCACCCTGGTGTTCACGCGCACCAAGCATGGCGCCGACCGGGTGGTGAAGCATCTGGCCGAGGACGGCATCGAGGCGCAGGCCATTCATGGCAACAAAAGCCAGCCGCAGCGTGAAAAGGCGCTGGCCGCCTTCCGCGCCGGCACCACGCGGGTGCTGATCGCCACCGACATCGCCGCACGCGGCATCGATGTGACCGGCGTGACCCACGTGATCAACTTCGAACTGCCGAACGTGCCGGAAAGCTACGTGCACCGCATCGGGCGCACCGCCCGCGCCGGCGCCACCGGCCAGGCGATCAGCCTGGTGGACGGCGGCGAGCGCAGCTTCCTGCGCGATATCGAGAAGCTGATCCGCGTCTCGATCCCGGTGATGCAGCCGCCGCGCGCCCTCGCCCGCGCCGCCTGAGACGAAGTGCTATACGCAGGCCGGTTGCCGAGACCCGGCTTGCGTATACAGTGGCCGGATGACCATTCCGCCGGACCGCACCACCGATGGATGATTGCGCGCCCTTCCCGGCGGCACTGCCGCACTTCGACGTTTGGCTTGCCGCCCCCGACTTGTCGCACTGGCGCACGGGCAACACGGGTGTTCCGGGCTTCACCAGCTTCTTGGGCCCAGCGCCGGGGCCGCATCTGGCGCTGGTTTCGCTAATCCATGGCAACGAGTTGTCCGGGGCAATTGTGCTCGATCAGTTGCTGCGCGCCGGATTGCGGCCGTTGCGCGGCCGCTTGACCTTCGGCTTTGCCAATTTGGCGGCCTTTGACCGGTTCGACAGCAGCCAGCCCACCGCCTCGCGCTTCGTCGAGGAAGACCTGAACCGGCTTTGGGACCCGCCGCTGCTGGACGGCAACCGCCGTTCGGTGGAATTGGCACGGGCGCGGGAAATGCGCGGGCTGATCGATTCGGTCGATGTGCTGGTCGATCTGCACTCGATGCTATGGCCATCCGAGCCGCTGATCTTGAGCGGGGCGGCCACGAAGGGCCGCGACCTCGCGTTGGCAATCGGCAGCCCGCCGCTGGCGGTGGCGGATACCGGACATGTCAGCGGACGGCGGATGATCGACTATGGCCGATTTGCCGAGCCAGCCACCGGACAGGCCGCCGTGCTGGTGGAAGCCGGGCAGCACTGGGAACCCGCATCCGTCGATATGACGCTGGCCGCTGTCGCCGGGGCTTTGCGCCATCTCGGCATGGCGGATCGGCATCCGGCGCTGCCGCCGCCGCCGCGCGCACCGGGGGGACGGCGATTTGCCCAAGTGACGACCGTGGTCACCGCCGCCACATCCTCGTTTTGTTTCGTGCAGCCGTTCAAAGGCGGCGACCTGATCCAGGCGCGCAACACGCTGCTGGCCATCGACGGCGAGGAAGAAGTGCGCACGCCGCACGATGATTGCCTGCTGGTGATGCCGAGTTTGCGGCCAAGCCGGGGCCACACCGCAGTACGGCTGGCCCGCATCACCGGCTGACTAGCCGCCGGACGCGGCCAATTCCAGTTGGGCGTTCAGTTCAGCCCCGGCCAGCACAACATAGGCCGACACCCAGAACCAGATCATCACGCCCGCGACCGCGCCGAGCGGCCCATAAGTGGCGTCGAAGGTCGCCAAATTGCCGACATAAAACGAGACCGCGACCGAGGCGGCGAGCCAGACCGCCGTGGCCAGCACCGCGCCGGGCGTCACCCACGGCTGGCGCACGTGCTGCCGGTTGGGCGGGCGGTTGGGCGGGCGGCACGGCCCAACGCGGTACAGCACCGAGATCGACACAAGCACGAACACCACCAGCATCAGCAGCGATCCGGTTTGGGCCAACCGGCTGCCGTAGGCCGAGACGCCAAGAAAATCGATGGCGGCGGGCAGCGCCACCAGAATGGCTAGCGCCAGGATTGCGACCAGGATGGCGCACAGGGTCAGCGCCAGACCGACGGCCTGAAACGCCAGAAAGCTGCGCTGTTCGTAGGCTGCATACGCCAGGTTGAGGGCGGCCAGCATCGATTTGGTGCCGGTGGCGGCGCTCCAGAGCGCGATGACGCTGCTGACGGCAAGCGAAGCGCCGAGCGTGCCGCTGCCATGCGACACCAGAACATGCACGCGCCCGGCGACCAGCGCGAACGCCTCGCCCGGCACCAAATTGCGCAGCGTGGCAAGCTGCGGCTCAACCGCCGCCGGGTCGAACACCAAACCGTACAGCGACACCACCATGCTGATGGCCGGAAACAGCGCCAGCGTGGCCCAGAAAGCGCAGCCGGCGGCGACCAGCCCGACCCGGTCGGAGATGATGGCATTGAACGTGCCGCGCACCACCGCTCGCCAGCCGCCCCGGTTCGGCGGCGATGGTTGGCGGATAGGGGCAGAAACGCTCGCCTCAGGCTCGGTCATGGCATGTGTCAGTTGACCGTACGTGGATAGCGGCAATCGCCCCCGGCCGCCACCGCATTGCCGCGCTGCGGCGGGCGGGTGGAAGGCCCGAAATTTCCGCTTGCGCCGGGGGGGTGGGGGTCCTATTTGGCGATTCACGCAGCAACGCACGTGCCTCTGGCCCCTAGGGTTACGCAACGACGTCAAGCGTTCTGGCATACCGGGTCCTGGCGGTTTCCGCACAGGCCATTCGTCTGGTCGCTGGTTCGTTCGACCGTTTCGCAATCTTACGCCCGCCGTCTGGTTAGACGGGCGTTCATATGGGGGAGAGCGCGGATGACTCCGAAAGTCGCCCGTTTCCTTGCTGAGCATCAGCCGGCCACGCCGTGCTTGGTGCTTGACGTCGACCGTGTTGCGGAGAACTTCCGCGCGCTGCGTGATGCGTTGCCGCTGGCGCGCATTTATTACGCCGTGAAGGCCAATCCGGCGCCGCAGATTTTGACGCGGCTAGCGGCGCTGAACAGCAGCTTCGACGCCGCCAGCGCCGAGGAGGTCGATGCCTGCCTCGATGCGGGCGCCGCACCTGGCCGCATCAGCTTCGGCAATACCATCAAGAAAGTTGCAGCAATCCGCCGCGCCTTTGCTGCGGGCGTGTCGCTGTTCGCCTTCGATTCGGCCGAGGAACTCGACAAGATCGCGCGCCATGCGCCGGGCAGCCGGGTGTATTGCCGCATCATGGTGGAGAACGCCGGGGCGGATTGGCCGCTGTCGCGCAAGTTCGGCACCACCATCGATTCGGCACGTGAGCTGATGGCGCGCGCGGGCGATCTCGGGCTCGACCCGTACGGCCTGTCGTTCCATGTCGGCAGCCAGCAAACCGATACCGCCAGCTACGAAGCGGCCATCGGCAAAGTGGCAATGCTGTTCACCGACCTTCGCGACTCTGGCGTGAACATCCGTATGGTCAATCTCGGCGGCGGCTTCCCGACGCGCTACCGCGACGAGGTGCCGGGCATCGATGCATTCGGCAACGCGATCATGGGCGCGATGACCAAACATTTCGGCAACAACCTGCCAGAAATGCTGATCGAGCCGGGCCGCTTCATCGTCGGCGACGCCGGCGTGGTCAGCGCCGAAGTTGTGCTGGTGAGCAGGCGCGACAAGAACGACCCGGTGCGCTGGGTGTATCTGGACATCGGCCGCTTCGGCGGGCTGGCGGAAACCGAAGGCGAGAGCATCAAGTATCGCTTCATGACCCCGCACGATGGCGGCACGATGGGGCCGGTGGCGATTGCCGGTCCGACCTGCGACGGGGCGGATATTTTGTATGAACGCAGCAACTACCGGCTGCCGCTGGCGCTGGAAAGCGGCGACCGGGTGGAGTTGCTGTCCACCGGGGCGTATGTGACGACGTATGCCAGCCAGCGGTTCAACGGGTTTGCGCCGTTGACGGAGTATTACGTTTAGGCCGGGCGGGCGGGGTGCCGGGGATGCCCCACCGGATTTAGCATCGGCCGGATGCAAAAAAGTGCCGCGCATTGCTGCATTCGGACAGGTGACGGATGGCGCTGCTCCTCCAGCGCCATCGGCGGCATCGTCGCGTTGCATCGTCGCGTTGCATCGTCGAGTTGCATTGTCGATTGGGCCGTCAGCAGCAGCAACACTGCCGCTTGCACCCGCCAGCCGCGCGGCGCTACGCCTGCGCGGCACCGGCTGTGTGCAGGAGGATTCATGGCATTCGTGGCGCTCGCTGACCTTGCCGCACGGGTGCCGGATGGCGCGCTGCTGGCCATTCCGCCCGACAACTCGCTCACCCCCGCCGCCTTCGCCCGCGCCTTGGTGCGGCGCGGCGTGCGCGGCTTGCGCCTGCTGGGCGTGCCGGTGTCGGGCTATGTGTGCGACCTGCTGATCGGCGCAGGATGTGTGGCAAGCCTGCAAACCTCGGCGGTCTCCATCGGTGAGACAGGGCTGGCGCCGCGCTTCGCCCGCGCGCTGGCGGCAGGCACCTTGCAGGTGACAGACGCGACCTGCCCGGCCATCCACACCATGCTGCAGGCTGCCGAGAAAGGCGTGCCGTTCATGCCGTTGCGCGGCGTGCTGGGCAGCGATCTGATCGCGCACCGGCCCGACTGGAAAGTGGTCGAAAACCCGTTCGCCAGCGGCGATCCGATTCTGCTGCTGCCCGCGCTGTCGCCGGAAGTCGCGGCGTTTCATGCTGTGTGCGCCGACGACGAAGGCAATGTTTATGTCGGGCGCAGGCGCGAACTGGCCACCATCGCGCATGCGTCGCAGCGCACGCTGGTGACGGTGGAGCGGCATTTTCCCGGCAGCCTGCTCGACGACGAGCGCATGGCGGCGGGCACGATTTCCGGGGTGTATATCGAGGCCGTGGCACGGGCGCCGCGCGGGGCGTGGCCGTCCGGGTTGCTCGACGAGTATGAAGCGGACGCGGCGCATTTGACCGAATATTCCAAACTGGCGCGCAGCGACACGGGGTTTGCCGACTACCTCGCGCGCTACGTGACGGACGCGGTGGCATGATCCAGCCCGAGGAACGGCTGATCGCCGCCATTGCGCGGCTGATCCTCGACCCCGCCGCCCCGCCCGCGCGGCATATCGCGGTCGGTGCGGCCTCGGCCATTCCGGCGGCGGCGTGCTGGCTGGTCAAGCTGGGCGGGCTGGATGTGCGGCTGTCGCTGCTGCATTTGCAGCGCAAGAACCCGTTCACCGAAGGGACGCGCGAGTTGTTCGACCTCGCCGGGCAAGGCCGCATCGATTTATTCTTCCTCGGCGGCGGGCAGATCGACGGGCAGGCCAATTTGAACCTGATCGGCACCGGCGACTGGCCCGGCACCGGGGCGCGGTTTCCCGGCAGTTTTGGCTCGGCGTTCATGTATCTGACGGTGCCGCGCACCATCCTGTTCCGCGAGGAACACTCGCGCCGGGTGCTGGTGCCGAAGGTCGATCACATTTCGGCGGCTGGCGTCTCGGCACCCGGCGTGGTGCGGCGCGGCACCGCGCAGGCGCTGGTGACCGGGCGCTGCGTGTTCGGCTTCGACGGCGCGCGGTTCCGGCTGGCCAGCGTGCATCCGGGCGAAACGGCGGACAGCGTGCGGGCCGAGACCGGGTTCGACTACGACGCGCCTGCCGAGGCTGCGCAAACGCCAGACCCGTCGCCCGCCCAACTGGCCTTGCTTCGCGGCCCGGTGCATGCCCGAATGGCGGCGACCTACCCGGCATTCTGCCGCCGGGTGTGGGGGGAGAACGCGGCGTGACGGACGGCAATATGGGCGTGGCGCAGTCAGCCGGAGCATTGGCCGGCACCAAGGTGATCGACCTGACCCGCGTGTTGGGCGGGCCGTATTGCACCATGATCCTGTCCGATCACGGGGCCGACGTGATCAAGATCGAGCCGCCGCAGGGCGATGAAACCCGCGATTGGGGACCGCCGTTCCAGGACGGCGACGCCAGCTATTTCATCGGCGTCAACCGCAACAAGCGCGCACTGGCGCTCGACCTCGGCAAGCCCGAGGGCCGCGCGGTGCTGCTGCGCCTGCTGGAAGACGCCGACGTGCTGGTGGAGAATTTCAAGCCGGGCGCCATGGAGAAATGGGGCCTGGGCTACAAGGAATCGCTGGCGGCGAAGTTCCCCCGCCTGGTGCATTGCCGCGTGTCCGGCTTTGGCGGCGAGGGTCCGCTCGGCGGGCTGCCGGGATATGATGCGGTGTTGCAGGCGATGACCGGGCTGATGAGCATCAACGGCGACCCATCGACCGGGCCGCTGCGGATGGGCACGCCGGTGGTGGACCTCGCCACCGGACTGTATTCGGTGATCGGGATTCTGCTGGCGTTGCAGGAACGGGCGCGCTCTGGCCTTGGGCAGTATTTGGACATGACGCTGCACGATTGCGGCATGGCGCTGCTGCACCCGCAGGCGGCGAATTTCTTTCTGAACGCCAAGCGGCCGATGCCGCTGGGCAATCCGCATCCGAACATCGCGCCGTACGAGAAATACCCCACAGCGACCTGCGACATCTTCATTGCCATCGGCAACGACGCGCAATTCCGCAAGCTGGCCGAGGCGCTGGAGCGGGCGGATTTGGCCAGCGATCCGCGCTTCCTGACCAACCGCGACCGGCTGGTGAACCGCCCGGCGCTGACCGGACAACTGGCGAGCGCGTTCGCCGAGCAAGACGGGCACGCGCTCACGGACAAGCTGTTGCGCCAGGGCCTGCCGATGGGGCCGGTGCTGGCGGTGGATGAGGCGATGGCCGCGCCGCACACGGCGGCGCGCGCAATGGTGACGGAACTGGACGGCTACAGGGCGCTCGGCACGCCGATCAAGCTGTCGCGCACGCCGGGCGGCACACGGCGCAAGCCGCCGCGCTTCGCCGCCGATACCGATGCGATTCTAGCCGAGCACGGCTATTCGGCGGACGACATTGCTGCCTTGGTCCGCGACGGCATCGCCTTCCGCGCGAGGCGCGGCTAACCGGAGACGTCAACCATGCACCGGCTTTTGCTCACAGCCACCGCCGCCGCGCTGATCGCCACGCCCGCGCTGGCCAAGGATATGCTGTTCTGGAACCAGACCACGCATGAACTGACCAGCGTGCAGCTTGCCCCGCCCGGCACCACCAAATGGGGCGCCGAGCAGACCGCCAACGACCCGGACCATGCGGTCTCGGCGGATGAGCGGCTGAAGATTACCGGCGTCGCGCCGGGGATATACGACGTGAAGGTGACGCCGAAGGGCGGCAAGCCGTGCGTGGTGACAGGTGTCGAGGTGAAGGCGGCGGGCAAGGTGGCCTTCGCCATCGCTGAAAAGCAGCTTGGCGGCTGCAAGTAGTCAGGCGGTCCAAGCCGTCAGGTGCCGCAAGTCGTCAGGCGCTGCAAGTCGTCAGGCGCGGTTGCGCCGGTTGAGGAAGCGCAGCCCAACCGCGATGGCGGCCAGCCCGGTCAGCAGCGACACGGTCAGCGGCTCGCCCAGCACAAGGCCGCCGCTGAGGATGCCAAACAGCGGGGTGAGAAAGGTGAAACCCGACAGCCGCCCGGCCGGGTAGACCAGCAGCAGCCAGAACCACGCCAAGTAACTGGCGAAGGCGACCACCACGGTTTGGTAGGCGAGCAGCCCCCAGGCCACCGCGCCGATATGCGGCAGCGCCCAGGACTCGCCGAGCAGCAGCGAGCACAGCAGCAGCACCGGCACCGAGCCGCCAAGCTGCACCACCAGCAGCCGCGCCGCCGGCACGCCGCGCACGCCGGGGCTGATTTTGATGACGATGCTGGCCACCGCCCACAACAGGCCGGACACGCCGCACAGCACGTCGCCCGATAAATTATGCCGCCCGCTGGTCAGGCCATCGGCAAACGCCACGCCGACGCCGGCGAAAGCGATCACCAATCCGAAAAACTGCGACAGCCGCAGCCGCTCGCCCGGCACCAGAAAATGCGCGCCTGCGGCGGTGAAGAACGGTGCTGAATACAAGAACAGCACGGCGCGCGAAGCCGTCGTGAGTTGCACGCCGACGAAGATCATTGCGAATTCGACGCCGAAAATCAGCGCCAGCAACGCGCCGGGCCAGAAGAACGCGTCGTAGCGAAACAGCGCGTTGGCGGTGCGCCAATTCTGCCGCCAGCCGATCCAAACCCAGCCGAGCAACGCCGCCCCCGCCGAGCGCACGGTGGCTTGCAGCACCGGCGGCAGCCCGCCCGCCACGTCCAATTTTACGGCCGTTTGCTGAAAGCCCCACAGGGCGCACAGCAGCACCACCACCGCGATAGCCCGGGCGTCGAGATGGTCGCGGCGCGGCACGGTGGCTCCTTCGGCGGCGAGATGGTTCAGACAAGCATGCGGGCGGCGGCGGCATGGGACAACCGCGCCCGGCGCGTTGCGGCGATGCGCGCCGCCATGCCACGTTGCACCGGTTTTCGGGCGGGGCACGGTCATGGCGGTCATCAAGCAAGGCGAACACATCCATTTCAGCCGTGCCGAGCTCGACGGGCGGCGGGCGGCGACGGTGGCCGCAATGCAGTCGCGCGGGCTGCGGGCGCTGCTGATTTTCCGCCAGGAAAGCATGTATTGGCTGAGCGGCTACGACACGTTCGGCTACGTGTATTTTCAGTGCCTGATCCTGACCGATGACGGCCGTATGGCGCTGCTGCTGCGGGCGCCCGACGCGTTGCAAGCGCGCTTCACGTCCATTGTTGAAGATGTTCGCGTCTGGGTCGACCGCGCCGGGGCATCGCCGGCCGATGAGTTGCGCGAGATGCTGGACGGCCTGGACTGCGCCGGCGGCACGCTGGGGGTGGAATGGGAAGCCTATGGCCTGACCGCGCGCAACGGTCAGCGGCTGAGTGCCGCGCTGGACGGGTTTGCGCGGCTGACCGATGCGTCCGATCTGATTTCGTTGCTGCGGCTGATCAAGAGCCCGGCCGAGATTGCCTATGTGCGCCGGGCGGGCGAGTTGGTCGATGCGGCCTACGACGCCGCCGTGGCACGCACGGCGCCGGGCGCGTTCGAGGGCGATATTCTGGCCGACATGCAAGCTGCCGTGTTCCAGGGCGGCGGCGACGATCCGGCCAATGAATACATTATCGGCTCGGGCGCCGGGGCGCAGATGTGCCGCTACTACACCGGCCGCCGCCATCTGGACGCCAACGACCAACTCACGTTGGAATTCGCCGGGGCGTACCGGCATTACCACGCTTGCCTGATGCGCACCTTCGTGATCGGGCAGCCCGATCCGCGCCTGCTGGCCATGCACGCGGCCTGCGCCGAATCGCTGCACGCGGCGGAAGCAGCGTTGCGGCCCGGCGAACCGCTGAGTGCGGTGTTCGAGGCGCATGCGGCGGCGCTGGATGCGCGCGGCATGCGGGCCTTCCGGTTGAATGCCTGCGGTTACTCGCTGGGCACCACCTATGCACCGAACTGGATGGACTGGCCGATGCTGTTCGCCGGGCAAGCCACGCTGGCGCAGCCAGGCATGGTGTTCTTCATCCACATCATCGCGTTCGACGCCGCCAACGGGCTGGCAATGACGCTGGGGCGGACCTCGCTGGTGGGCGAAAACGGGGCGGAGAGCCTGTCGCGCGCGCCGATTGATCTGGTGATGAAGTAACACGCTGCGGGTATCCGCTTGCAG
This sequence comes from Rhodospirillales bacterium, assembly GCA_025359905.1. GTDB lineage: Bacteria > Pseudomonadota > Alphaproteobacteria > Acetobacterales > Acetobacteraceae > CAIPHQ01. The sequence goes on along the minus strand of JANYDF010000122.1, from coordinate 12,845 downwards.
GGCCTGTGCAGGATCGGTATATTTTAGTTAACAAACGCAGCGGACCGGCTGCCAAAAATGTCGGTCTTCCAGTCGGAGGAAAACTCATGCGCTTCGCTTACCGCGCCGCCGTCTACGCGGCATTGCTGGCTGCGGTTAGTCCAGCGCGCGCCGATCAAGCGCACCCGGCGCTGCCGCCGCTGCCATATGCGGTGCTGAAGCAGTTGCGGCAGGATCCGGCCGCATGGCAGCAGTTTCGCGCCGAACACGCCAACCCCAAACCGGTCGTCAAGCCGCTCCAGAAGGCGCAACCGGCAACTGTTGGCGCCGCCGCTTGGTCGCAAATCTCCACCGGCGCGGCCATCAGCAACGCCGTGGTGCTGACCGACGGTTCGGTGATGGCGCATGAGTCGTGCTCTGGCACATGGTTAAAGCTGCGGCCCGACAACACCGGCAGCTACGCCAAAGGCACATGGACGACGGCCGCACCGATGCCGAACGGCTACGCGCCGCGCTTTTTTGCCTCCGCCGTGCTGCCCGACGGGCGTATGATCGTCGAGGGCGGCGAATACAACGGCGCAGGCTGCGACTCGGTGTGGACCACGCAGGGCGCCATCTACGATCCGCAGACCGATACCTGGGCCGACGTGCCACCGCCGGCTGGTTGGACGACCATCGGCGATGCGTCCGGCATCGTGCTGCCCGATGGGCGGTTCATGCTGTCCAATTGCTGCACCACCCAGGCCGCGATCCTCGACCCGGTCACGCTGACCTGGACGGCGATCGGATCTGGAAAACTCGACATCAATGATGAAGAAAACTGGACGCTGCTGCCGAATGGCAACTTGCTGACGGTCGACGCCAACTACAACTCGCCGCCGCCGCCCTGCGGCACCGCGTCGGAGCAATTCTCTCCCGCTACCGGGACTTGGACGAGCGCGGGCAGCACGGTGCGGCGGTTGTCTGGCTGTTATGGCGCGATCAAGACGTACGAAGCGCCAACGCAAGTCTTGCTGCCAACTGGCTTCGTCTACGCGTTCGGCGCGACCAACAGCTTGCCGGTGGAAAATCATCCGGTGCCGACGGCGAAGTTCAATAGCACGACGTCGCACTGGTCCGCCGGTCCGTTCCTGCCGCAAATCGGCGGTATCAACTACACAATGTCCGACGCCCCGGCCGCTGTTCAGACCAACGGCACGATGCTGCTTGCCGCAAGCCCGGCAACCTGGACCAAGTTCACCGAATTCCCGTCACCGACGCATTTCTTCGTGTTCGATGGCGTCAGCTACACACAGTTGCCTGACCTCCCCGATTCAGCGGCGCTGTCCGCATACGAGGTGAATTTCCTGGTACTGCCGACCGGCGACATCTTCGGCACGGAAACCGACTACGGCACTGCCTCCATCCTTCCGGCGGCTTGTTGCGTCACGTCGGCATGGCGGCCACAGGTGAATGCGCTTTCCAGCACCTCCCTGGCACCGGGGAGCACCTATAAGCTGCAAGGCACCCAGTTGAGCGGTCTCACGCAGGGGGCCTCGCTGGGCGATGACGGGCAGGCGGATACCAACTTCCCGCTGGTTCGCATTGTGAATAAGGCGACGCAACACGTCGCCTACGCCCGGACGTTTGGCTTCACACGCTCGGTCAAGCGGGCAACGGCATCGGCGACCAGCTTTACTTTGCCCGCAAGCATCGAAAGCGGCGCCAGCACGCTCTACGTGGTGGCCAATGGCATTGCCTCGGTCGGCACCAAGGTGACAGTGACGCCGTAGAGCGGCGTCTTGTCACCCTTGGGCGGCCGCCGCCCCACGCTTTGTCAGTCTGCGTGCGGCTGCTCGCTGTCCAGATGCGCCATCGCGGCGGCGGCGTAGCGGGTTCCGGCGGCGGCCCCCTTCGGCACCGCCAGCTCCAGCGCCGCCAGATCGGCTGGGGTGAACTGCACCGCCAGCGCGCCCAAGGTTTCGGCCAATTGCGTGCGGCGGCGCGCGCCGAGCACCGGCACGATGTCGGCCCCCTGGGCGGCGACCCAGGCGATGGCAGCTTGCGCCACCGAAATGCCGCGCAGTTCGGCGAAGCGGCGCAAGTTTTCCACCAGCGCCAAGTTGCGCGCCGCGTTATCGCCCTGGAAACGCGGCCCCTGGATGCGCCAGTCGCCTGGCGCGGCGGCGCCCGCTTGCCAATGCCCGCTGATCAGCCCGCGCGACAGCACGCCGTAGGCGGTGATGGCGATGCCCAGTTCGCGGCAGGCGGCCAGAATGCCGTCCTCGATCCCGCGCGAAATCAACGAGTATTCGATTTGCAGGTCGCAGATCGGATGCACCGCGGCGGCGCGGCGGATGGTGTGCGCGCCGGCTTCCGACAGGCCGATGTGGCGGATGTAGCCAGCCCGCACCATGTCGGCCATGGCCCCCACGGTGTCCTCGATGGGCACGCTCGGGTCGAGCCGCGCCGGGCGGTAGATGTCGATGTAATCCACGCCGAGGCGTTGCAGCGAATACGATAGGAACGTTTTCATCGCGGCCGGCCGGGCGTCGAAGCCGGTCCAGCCGCCCGCCGGGTCGCGCAGCGCGCCGAACTTGACGCTGAGGATCGCCTGCTCGCGGCGGCCCTTCAGCGCCTCGCCGAGCAGCATCTCGTTGTGGCCCATGCCGTAGAAGTCGCCGGTATCGAGCAGGTTGATCCCGGCATCGCGTGCGGCGTGGATCGTGGCGATGCTTTCGGCGCGATCGGCCGGGCCATACATGCCGGACATGCCCATGCAACCGAGACCGATGGCCGACACCTGCGGGCCGGTGGCGCCGAGTTGGCGAAATTGCATGGGATTGCCCTTTGAAGCTGGCTTAGTGCCGGAAATGCCGCATCCCGGTGAATACCATGGCGATACAAGCCGCGTCCGCCGCCGCGATCACTTCGGCGTCACGCATCGAGCCACCGGGCTGAATCACCGCAGTCGCCCCGGCGGCGATCACCGCCTCCAATCCATCGGCGAACGGGAAGAACGCGTCCGACGCCACTACGCTGCCCTGGGTGAGCGGCGCGTCCAGCCCAGCGGCGCGGGCGGCCTCGGCGGCTTTCCAGGCGGCGATGCGGGCCGAATCGACCCGGCTCATTTGCCCGGCCCCGACACCCACCGTGGCGCCGCCCTTGGCGAACAGGATGGCGTTGGATTTGACATGCTTGCAGACCCGGAAGGCGAACAGCAGGTCGGCCAGTTCGGCCTCGCTTGGCGCGCGCTTGGTCGCCACGCGCAGATCGGCGGCGCCGATGCGCCCGGCGTCGCGGCTTTGCACCAGAAGGCCGCCCGCCAGACTGCGCAAGGTCAGGCCGGGGATAGTGGCGTCCGGCACCCCGCCGGTCAGCAGCAGGCGCACATTCTTCTTGCGCGCCAGCACCGCCTGCGCCGCCTCGGTAGCGTCCGGGGCTACGATCACCTCGGTAAAAATCGCCGCGATCTGCTCGGCGGTGGCTGCGTCGAGCGTGCGATTGACGGCGACGATGCCGCCGAACGCCGAAACCGGATCGCAGCGCAGCGCCGCCCCCCAGGCATCGGCCAGCGACGCGGCGGTGGCCACGCCACACGGGTTGGCGTGCTTGACGATCACCACGGTGGGCGCGTCGAACTCGGCGACGCACTCGAACGCGGCGTCGGTGTCGTTCAGATTGTTGTAGGAGAGCTCCTTGCCCTGCACCTGCCGCGCGGTGGCGACGCCCGGCCGGTTGCCGCTGGCGTAGAACGCGGCGGCTTGGTGCGGGTTTTCGCCGTAGCGCAGTGTTTGGCGCAGTTCGCCCGCGATGGTGAGCCGCTGCGGGAACGTTTCCTCACGTTGCGCCGCGAACCACGCGGCAATCGCCGCGTCGTAGGCGGCGGTGCGGGCATATGCCTCACCCGCGAGCCGCCGCCGCAGCGTGGTGCTGGTGCCGCCATGGGCGGCGAGTTCGCCAAGCACGCCGGCGTAGTGCGCCGGTTCGGTGAGCACGGTGACAAAATCGTGGTTCTTGGCGGCGGCGCGGATCAGCGCCGGGCCGCCGATGTCGATGTTCTCGACGCAATCGTCGTAGGCAGCGCCGCGCGCCACGGTGGCTTCGAACGGATACAAATTGACCGCCACCAAATCGATCGGCGCGATGGCGTGGGTTTGCATCTGCGCCACATGCTCGGGCAGGTCGCGGCGGCCGAGGATGCCGCCGTGGATTTGCGGCACCAGGGTTTTCACCCGCCCGTCGAGGATTTCCGGGAATCCGGTGTGGTCCGACACCTCGGTCACCTTCACGCCCGCCGCGCGCAGCGCCTTGGCCGAGCCGCCGGTGGACAGGATTTCCACGCCCTGCGCCGCCAGCGCCTGGGCGAACGCGACCAGCCCGGACTTGTCGGAGACGGAGATCAACGCGCGGCGGATCGGGGCGATGCCGGTCATGGCGAAACCTTCTTGCAGGCAGGCGGCGGCAATAGCGCTACGCCCCCAGCAGGTCCAGCGTGCGGGCCACAACGCTGGCCTCGTCGTACAGCGCGCGGGCGCGTTCCAGCCCGGCTTGCCCCATGCGGGCGCGCATCGCGGCGTCCTCGGTGAGTTGCGCCAATGCTGCGGCAAGCGGCGGCACCTGCATGGGGGCCACCAGCAGGCCGGTTTGCCCGTCGAGCACCTGCTCGCGCGGGCCGCGAATGTTGGTGGCGACCACCGGCAGGCCGGTCAGCATGGCTTCGATCACCGACATCGGCAGGCCCTCGAAATGGCTCGGCAGCGCAAGGATGTCCGCTGCCGCCAGGATCGCCGGCACGTCGTCGCGGTAGCCCAGGCGGCGCAGGCGCGGGCCGAGGCCGCTGGCGGCGAAAAACGGCTCCATGTCCTCGCCGTGGTCAGAGGCAAGGCGGTCGCCCACCACCCATAGTTCGGCCTCGATGCCGCGCATGGCGGCGAGCAACTCGGGGTAGCCTTTGTGCCGCACGAGGCGCGAGACGGCGGCCACCACCACCCGGCCATCCGGCACGCCGAATGCGGCGCGGATGCGGGCGCGGGCGGCGGGGTCGGGGCGGAAGCGCTGCGGATCGCGCCCGTTGCCAACCGGCGTGGCCCGCGAATGCAAGCGCAGGCGGCGGGCGTCGGCGGCTTCCTCGGTGGAGACGGTGAGGTAAATATGGGTGGCCTGCCCGGCGATGAATTCCATGGCCAGCGACGCGGCGCGGCGCAGCCAGGGGCCGGGCTGGTTGAACAGGAAGCCGTGGCAAGTATAGGCGACGCGGGGCACCCCGGCGGCGCGGGCGGCCAGCCGGGCGAGGAAGCCGCTGATCGGCATGTGGGCGTGCACCATGTCGGGCCGCTCGCGGCGAAACAACGCCACCAGCGCCACGAAGGCGCGAATCTGCGCCACCGGCGACAGGCTGCGCGCCAGCGGCAAGGCCTCGACCCGGAAGCCCTCGGCGCGCGCCACATCGAGCAATGCACCGTCCGCCGACACGCCGATGACATCGTGGCCACGCGCGCGCAGGCCACGCATCAGCGGCAGCAGAAAATGCCGCAGCGAGAAATCGACGTTGGTGATTTCGATAACCTTCATCGCCGGGGGCTCAGCCCACTTTGGTGATGGCCCACTTCACCAATTGCGCCCCATCCTGATAGCCGGTCAGCACCACTTGCTGGGTGCGGCGCGGCTGCGGGCCGCCGAGGTAGATGCTTTCTTCCAGCGTCAGCTTTGCCCCGTCGGCACGCAAGCGCCAGCCGCCGCCGGACGGCAGCCGCAGCAGCACCGCTTCACCATTTTCCTGCACGCCCGCGCCGACCGCGGGGTGCAGATGGAAGCGAATGACGAACGGCTGCGGCGTTTCCGCCTCGATCACGTCCTCGCCGCGCAAATCATCGCCGCTTTGGCTGAGATACAAACGGCGGCGATGGATGGCGCCGAACGCGCGGGCGTATCCGTTATGGCTGGCCTCCAGCCAATGCGCGCCGCTGGCGTCCTGGTGCTGCACCTCCACCTTGTCGGCCCGCCGCCCCAGGCCATTGGGCAGCAGTTCGGAGGACGAGGTATCGGCGATGGTCAGCGTGGAATGCGCGGCGGTGGAGCGGGTGGCATCCCGCCACTCCGGCCCAGCGGCCGGTGCCGCGCCGACATTGACGATCAAGCGTTCGCGGCCGACCGAGAATTCGAACGACAGCGTGCCAGCATGGGCGAAGCGGTCGAGATTGGCGGGCGCGGGCGCACCGCAATCGGCGATCAGCACGTTCTTGCCGGCTTGCAGCCGGTAGAACCCGCCCTCGGTCAGCGCCGCCGGGGCGCGCCCGGCGCGGCCAGCCTGGGCCAGCACAAGCTCGACCAGTGTATGGCTGTCTTCCTTGCTGCCGTTGAACAATGCCAAGCCGCCGTCGCCGTGGCGCAAGCCGCGCAGCGCTGGCACAAGGCGTTCGATTGCGGGGGCCAGTGCTGCCGGAGGCGCTGCCTGGGCCGCTTGCAGCAGCGCGCGAATTTCCGTGAGATCTTGCAGCGCCGCCAGCATCTGCGCCGGGCTGCGCTCGCAATGGCAGCCGTCCGGCAGCACCTGCCGCGCCAATTCCTGCGGCAGCACGCGCAGCGCGCGGTTGAGGAAGCCGGTGTTCTCCGGCAGCGCCACCGCCGCCGAGATCAGCCCTTTGACGGCGGTCAGCGCCCTGGCGTCGAGCTCCTCGGACGGCAAGGCGGCAGCCAAGCTGCGTGCGTCGGCCATCAGCCGCGCCATGAGCTTTTGACGGAAGCCGTCATCCGCACTGGCGGCAAAGAAATCGTAGTGCCCGAGCCACGCGGCGATGCGCGCCCCGGCCACGTCGGGGCGGCTGGCCAGCGGGTCTTGCGCCGGTTCGGCGATCCAGTCCTGCACCAGCGAGCGCGCCCGCGTCCGGACCGCATCGCTGCCGAGCGCGCGCAAATCGCGCAGCCAAACAAAGCCGTGCGCAAAGGAACGCATCACATCGGAACAGCCGGCCGCGACCAGCGTGCCTTGCTGCATCGCCACCGTGGTACCGGCGAATTCAAGCTCGCGTTTCAATACATTGGCGCCGCGCGCCGGGTCGCCGGGCCAAGGGTCGCGCACCGGCAAAGCCGGGGCATCCGGCACCCGCACCATGCGCAGGCTGGGCAGCTTGGCGAGGGTGCGGCGGGCGTCGCGCAGCCAGCGGTTGGGACCGTCGGTCATCAAGCCCCTCCCGCGCTCAGGGCGGCGATGGCAGCCGCGTAGTCCGGCGCGCCGAACACGGCGGTACCAGCCACCAGCACGCTGGCCCCGGCGGCCCGCACGCGCGGCGCGGTGGCAGTGGTAATGCCGCCATCCACTTCGATGACGGTATCGCGCCCGGAGGCGTCGATCAGCTGGCGCAGCGCCGCAATCTTCGGCAACTGGCTGTCGAGGAAACTTTGGCCGCCGAAGCCGGGATTGACGCCCATCACCAGCACCACATCCACTAGGTCCATCACCCACGCCACCGCCTCAATCGGCGTGGCGGGATTGAGCACCACGCCAGGCTTTTTGCCCAGGGCGCGAATGGCCTGCAACGAACGGTGCAGATGCGGCCCGGATTCGGGGTGCACCAGAATATGGTCCGCGCCAGCGTCGGCAAACGCTTTCAGATACGGATCGGCCGGCGCGATCATGAGATGCACGTCGAATGGCAGGCGGCAATGCGGCCGCAGACTGGCGACCAGCGCTGGGCCAAAGGTGATATTGGGCACGAAATGCCCGTCCATCACATCCAAATGCAGCCACCCTGCCCCCGCCGCCTCGACCGCCTGCACTTCCTCGCGCAGCCGGGAAAAATCGGCGGCGAGGATGCTGGGGGCGATGACGGCTGGCCGGGAAAAGCGCTCACTCATCGCTAAGTTCTAGCCATGCGACTCCGCGCGGCACAAGTTGTCGCGGTGCAGCAGAGCCATCAGGCGTCCGGCGCGGCAAACCTTGCGGCGAAAAACCCGTCCATGCCGCCGCGCCCTGGCCACATATAGGGCAGCGTGCGCAGCCAGCCTTCCGGCGTGATGGCGTCGGGCAAACCCGGCAGTTCGGCCTTGGTGACCGGCACGGTCCGCAGCCCGAGCCGTTCGACAGCGGCGGCGGCGCGTTCGAAGCCTTCCTCGGCTTGCAGCGAGCACACCGCGTAAACCAGCCGCCCGCCCGGCTTCAGCATGGCGCAGGCGGCATCGAGCAGCCGGTCCTGCTGCACCGCCAGCGCGGTCAGATCGCGCGGGCGCTTGAGATGCAGCACGTCGGGATGGCGGCGCGCGGTGCCGGTGGCGCTGCATGGCGCATCGAGCAGCACGGCATCGAATTTTTCGCCCGGCTCCCAGGCGGCGGCATCGGCGGTCACTGTCTCGACCGTCAAGTGCAGCCGCGCGAGGTTCTCGGCCAGCCGCGCCAGCCGCGACGGATCGCGCTCCACCGCGACCACGCGCGCCCCGGCGGCGGCCAGTTGCGCGGTTTTACCGCCGGGGGCGGCGCATAGATCGGCGATGCGCTCGCCGGGCTGTGCCGCCAGCAAGCGCGCGGGCAGCGTGGCGGCGGCGTCCTGCACCCAAAATTTGCCTTCGGCGAAGCCCGGCAATTCGGTGACGCGGGTTCCGGCCGGATAGCGCCACGACCCGGTGGGCAATTCCTCGCCGCCCGGCGGTGGTTCCGCGCCGGGCAACAGCGACAAATCAAGCGGCGCTTCGAAGCGATGCGCCTCGGCAATCTTGCGGGCCGGTTTGCCCCAGGCGCTCCACAGCCATTGCGGCGTGTCCAGGCGCGGACCGTCCAGCGTTTCCAGCACGGCGGGCCCGGCTTCGGCCACCCGGCGCAATACCGCGTTGACCATCCCGGCGAACGGCGCAAGGCCACGCGCGCGGGCCAGTTCGACGGAGGTCGCGACCCCGGCATGGGCAGGCGTGCCGAGCAGCAGCAGCCCGGCGGCGCCGATGCGCAGCACATGGCGCACTGGGGCGGGCGGCGCTTTGTTCAGCCAGGGTTCCATCGCCGCATCCAGCGATCCGGCATGGCGCAGCACGGCGGCGGCCAGCCGGTGCCCGGCGGCACGGTCGCGTGCGTCCATCGCAGGCAGGCTGTCGAGGCCTTCCTCCAGCGGGCGGTGCTTGTCGAGCACGCCGGAGAGCAGGGCAAACGCAGCGTCGCGGGTGGGATCTGACATCGCGCCAGCAATGCCGCGCCAAAGCGCCGCTGACTAGAGGGGCGGTGCGTAACCCTGCCTCTCGCGCCACTAACCGATTGGTAAACCCCGGCAGGCAAACTGCGCGACGGCTGGAGCAGGAAACGCGCAATGACCCTCGGATCGATAGGCCGCACTGCCGCACGAGCAGGACTGGTGGCGCGGCTGGTGGCGGCGGCGCTGGCCGCCGTGTGCATCGCGGTGGCGCTGGTGCAGTGGTGGACGCTGCGCGCGGTGGAAGACTCGATGCAAGCGCAAGCGCAGGCGCAACTCGACGCCAGTTTGGCGCTGCTGCATCAGCGGCTGGAGCCGCTCGGCACCGCTTGGTCGGCCGATGCGCGCGGATTGCTGCTGGGCGGCACGCCGCTGGCTGGGCGCAACGATATCACCGACGGGGTGAAATCGGTCACCGGAGCGGTGGCGACGATCTTTCAGGGCGAAAGCCGGATCGCCACCAGCGTGCGGAAGCCGGACGGCAGCCGCGCGGTTGGCACCCAGTTGGTGCCCGGCCCGGCGTTCGACGCCGTGGTGCGCGCGGAGCTGACCTATCGCGGCCAGAACGCCATTCTCGGCACTCCGCATCTGACGGTCTACGAGCCGGTGTTCGACGCCGCGGGCAAGCGGGTCGGGATTTTGTTCGCCGGCGTGAAGCTCGCGGCGGTGCAGGCGGCGGTCGATGGCGTGGTGCGGCGGGCGGAAATCGGCGGCGCGCTGGTGGCCGCCGCTATCGCCCTGGTGCTGGCGTGGCTCATTCGCCGCACACTGCGTCCGCTGGACCGGCTGTCGGGCGTTATGACCGCGCTGGCCGGCGGCGCGCTGGCGGTCGATGTGCCGTACACCGGCCGCTCGGATTCAGCCGGCCAGATGGCGCGCGCGCTGGTGGCGCTGCGCGATGCCTCCCGCGACGCGGCAGCCGTGCAAGCCGCCGCCGCCGAAGCGGCGATCCGCAACCAGCAAGAACGCCAGGCGATGCGCGCCGCCACCGCCGGAATCGTGCGCCAGGCGACCGGGGCGGTCGCCGCGCGGGTCAGCGAAGGTGGCGGCGCCCTGGCGCGCATCGCCGACGCCATGGCGGACGCCGCCAGCCGCAGCGGTCAGAACGCCCGCGCCGCCGCAGCGGCGGCCGAAACCGCGCTGGGCAATGTGCAGGGTGTCGCGGGCGCTGCCGAGCAAATGGCGGCGGCAATCGCCGAGATCAACGCGCGCGTCGTACAATCGACTCGCGCCGGGGCCGAAGCGGTGGCGGCAGGGCGCGGCACGCGGGAGAGTATCGACGCGCTGACCGGCCGGGTCGGGCGGATCGGCGCGGTGGCGGACATGATTGCCGAAATCGCTCAGCGCACCAATCTGCTGGCGCTGAACGCCACCATCGAGGCGGCGCGCGCCGGGGACGCCGGCAAGGGCTTCGCCGTGGTCGCCAGCGAAGTCAAACAACTCGCCGCCCAAACCGCGCGTGCCACCGACGAGATCGCCGGGCAAATCGCCGAGGTGCGTGCCGCCACCGAGGCAGCGGCCGAAGCGGTGGCGCGGATTGAAACTACGATCGGCGGGATGGACCAAATCGCGGTGTCGATCGCAGGCGCGGTGCGTCAACAGGACGGCGCGGCGCATGAAATCGCCCGGCTGATCGCGGCCACCGAGGGGGTTGCACATGAAGTGGCCGGGCGGGTCAGCGAGGTCTCGGCCGAGGCTGAAAAGACCGGTAAGCAGGCAGCGGCGGTGCGCGCCGGGGCGGAGGAGTTGTCCATACTGGTGGCAGGCTTGCAGCAGACCGTCCAGGACGCCCTGCACGAGCCCGTCGCGCGCCAAGCGGCCTGACCCGGCAGGTCAAAGTGTCTGTCGCAAACGTCATCGCCGCGCCGGAATTCTGCCGCGATTTCACTGCTAGACTAACGCGGATGCGGCGCTGCTTGCGTACGCACACTGGAGACCCGCCCCATGACGACATTTCTTCGCCGCAGCGCCGCAGCCCTCGGGCTCATGCTGCTCGCCGCATCCTTGTCAGCTTGCATCATTGAGGAACGCGGGCCGGGGCGTCCGGGCGGCGGCTGGTGCTACTGGCATCCCGGAGCCTGCCGCTGACCTGAGTTGACCTGACGGCGCCGCCGATTTTTTTCGGCGGCGCTGCATCCAGCCTTCCGCATCGCCGGTATCGAAAGTGCCTGCTTCATGAAGCCGGGCACAACCGACCGTGCGGAAGGAATCAAGATGAAATACGTTCGACTCGCTGCGGCACTCGCAGCCGCTGGCGCTCTATCGGCGGCAGCGCCGGGTGCGTTCGCCTCTAGCCACCGCGAAGCGCCGCTGATCACCCAAACGCCGAAACTCGATGGCACCGACTTTTACATGTTCCGCAGCTATGAGCCGGGACGCGATGGCTATGTAACGATGGTGGCCAACTATCAGCCGGCCCAGGTGCCGGGCGGTGGCCCGAACTACTTCATGATGGACCCGCAAGCCTACTACGACATCAACATCGACAATGCCGGAACCGGCCTGCCGCAAATCACTTTCCGTTTCCAGTTCACCAACAAATTCCAGAACTTCAAACTGAAGGTCGGCGGCAAGCTGGTTGCCGAGCCGCTGATTGCCGTAGGGCCAATTGGCCGCAACGGCGACCCCGCCGACAACGCCAACGCCGATGTGCTGGAGACCTACACGGTCACCATGATCACGCCGAGCGGCGCCACCAAGCTGATTAACGCCAGCACCGGGACGACAGTGTTCAGCAAGCCGATCGACAACATCGGCAACAAGACGCTGCCCAACTACGCCGCCTATGCGCAGGCGATGGTCAGCAACGTCAGCATCCCGAATTGCGGCACTGGCCGGGTGTTCGCCGGTCAGCGCAAGGACCCGTTCGTCATCGCACTGGGCGAGACTTTCGATCTCATCAACTACGCTCACCCCATCGGCGAAGCGTTCAATAATGTGGCGCACGACGATCTGGCCGGGCTGAATGTCACCTCGCTGGTCATGGAGGTGCCCATCGCCTGCCTGACCAGCGGCGCCGATCCGGTGATTGGCGGCTGGACGGCATCGTCCAAGCTGTTCCCGCAAGCGGATGGCTCGATCAAGGCGGAGCAGCGCTCCCGGCTTGGCAGCCCGTTGATCAACGAATTGATTATCGGTCTGCCCGATAAGGACGGCTGGAACACCAGCCTGCCGGTGAATGACGTGCGGTACGGAAAATACGTCACCAACCCGACGTTTCCCGCCATCGTCGAATCGGTCTTCGCGAGCGCCGGCGTGAAGGCGCCGACGGCATTTCCGCGTCAGGATCTGGTCACGGTGTTTCTGACTGGCATTCCCGGCCTGACCGCGCCCGCGCATCTGGCGGCGCCGAGCGAGGAACTGCGGCTGAACACCAGCACACCGACGGTGGCGGCAGGTAAGCAGAATCGGCTTGGCGTGATCGGCGGCGACAATGCTGGCTATCCGAACGGCCGCCGCCCCGGCGACGATATCGTCGATATCACTCTGCGCGTGGCGATGGGCCGGCTTTACACGCTGGGTCTGTTCGGCAAGCCGAGCGACGCGCCGTCGGGCGGGCTGGACTTCACCGATGGCGCCTACCTCGACTCGACGTTCTTCGACGCCGCGTTCCCCTACATCAAGGCCCCGCTCGCCGGTTCGCCCTGATCCAACAGCAACGGAGCCAGCCATGACCCGCTTACATGGTGTGCGCGGCGCGGAGAATTCTCCGCG
>JANYDF010000099.1 GCA_025359905.1 Rhodospirillales bacterium | reverse complement strand
ATCGTGGTGGCGATGCAGGAGGAGCGCAGCCAGCACAAGAACCGCGCCAAGGCGATGAAGATTCTGCGCGCCCGCATGTACGAGGCGCAGCGCAGCAGCCTGCACGCCACCCGCGCCGCCGACCGCAAGTCGCAGGTTGGCACCGGCGACCGCAGCGAGCGCATCCGTACGTACAATTTCCCGCAGGGCCGGGTGTCCGACCACCGTATCAATCTGACGCTGTATAAGATCGAGCGGGTGATGCAGGGCGATCTGGACGAGTTCATCGACGCGCTGACCGCCGAGGACATGGCTGCGCGCCTCGCCGAGCAGGAATGATCGTCGCGGACGCCATCCGGCAATGATCGTCTCGGACGCCATCCGGCGTGGCGCGGTGGCGCTGGCGGCGGCGGGCATCGAGGATGCGCGGCGCGAGGCGCGGCATCTGGTGCGGCTGGTGCTGGGGCGCGAGGTGCTGGGGCGCGAGGTGCTGGACCCTGCCGCCGAGATCGACTCGGCGCAGTTCGAGGCGCTGCTGATGCGCCGGGCGGCGCGGGAGCCGATGGCGTTTCTACGCGGCAGCGAGGGGTTCTGGACCCTCGATCTGGCAGTCTCGCCCGCCACGCTGATTCCGCGCCCTGATAGCGAAACACTGATCGAGGCGGCGCTGGCGGCGTTGCCGGAGCGGGCGGCGGTGCGGCGCATCCTCGATCTTGGCACCGGCACCGGAGCGCTGCTGCTGGCGGCGCTGAGCGAGTTTCCGGCGGCGTTTGGCGTCGGCGTCGATCTTTCGCCCGGTGCGGCGGCGCTGGCGGCGCGCAATGCGGCGGCCAATGGGTTGGCCGGGCGGGCCGCGTTTCTGTGCGGCCACTGGGCGGCGGCGCTGGACGGGCGGTTCGATCTGATCCTGGCCAACCCGCCGTATATTCCGAGCGGCGATATTGCCGGGCTGATGCCGGAGGTGGCCGCCTATGAACCGGCGTCGGCGCTGGATGGCGGGGCGGATGGATTGCACGCGTACCGGACGATTCTGCCCGCACTGCCCGGCTTGCTGACACCCGGCGGGGTCGCCGTACTCGAATTGGGCGCGGGGCAGGCATGCGATACGGACAGCTTGGCGCGGCGGGCGGGCTTTGCCGCGCCGGAAATTCGCCATGATTTGGGCGGGATCGCGCGGGCGTTGGTTCTACGAATGACAGTTGGCTGAAAAATTTGTTTGGCAGCCGCGTGCAGCGGGACTAGCTTTCGCAGGCGCAGCAGAGATCGCCGGATGCGGCCGGTCGCTGTTGTCCCCATCGGATCGAACGTGTGCATTCGGGCATGCCCCGGAGCGGCCACGTTGGCAGAGGGCGGGGGCTTGGCGCGGAAGCCAATGGAACAGGATGACCCGGCGTTCGGGTTTCGGCAGTGGCACCGATGGTGCCAAGGCTGTGTCTGTGGAGTGCGCTGCGGCCGGATTGATAGTCCACCCAGCGCGTGGTCCGGCGAGGCCGGTCAACAGGAAAGCGTTTTGGCGCACGCATGAATATGAAACGGATGCGAGGACGTAATCACCGAGGCCCTGGAGGCGGCGGTGGTGGCGGAAGCGGTGGCGGCGGGGGTGGCGGCGGCAGTGTTCGCCATCATGGCGGCGGTGTGCCGCTCAATCGCAACCACGTGTTCGACAGCAACGGTCCCGACCTTCGGGTGCGCGGCACCGCGCAACAGTTGTTCGAGAAATATCTGCAACTCGGCCGTGATGCGACCAGCTCCGGCGACCGGGTGATGGCGGAAAGCTACTTCCAGCACGCCGAGCACTATTTCCGCATTTTGAACGCAATGAACCAGGCGGCGCAGCAAAGCGGTCAGCAGGCTCCGGGCGGTCAGGGCCAAGGTCAGCGGCGCCATTTGTCCAACGAGGGCAACGGCGAAAGCAGCACCGACGGCGAGCCTGACACCGACGATGGCCAGCCGGCCGGCATGGGCGACCAGCCGGGCGGCGGCGATGCGCGCGAGATCCCGATCGCGGCCGCACCGCCGGTTTGACACGGATGGCTGGCGGCGACGGCCATCAAGATGGATGCAAGGGCCGTGAAATCGTCATGGCCGGGCTTGACCCGGCCATCGCCAGCAACCCGAAGAACGGCGGAATTCTGCCAAAATCTTCGTGCTTCACGCGATTGCCGGATCAAGCCCGGCAATGACGATATCGCCGTTCCAACGCCGGTTGGCTAAGGCGAAAAGCGCATGGCCTCGCTTACCTGCGCTGCCTCTGCTCCGGCTATCAGGCCGAGGCGCAGGAACAGGTGGATCAGTACCAGATTGACGTTGAACTTGAAGCGTTCGCCGTCGCGCACTTCGATTATTGCGCGTTCGATGGGCCACAGTTCGAAGTCTTCGACCTCGCCGTCCGCCGGGTGGGGCACGAAATAGTCCGGCAGATACAGGTCGTAGCAGGTCAGTAGATCGCGCCGCAGACCTTCCGGGCGTTCCATGGCGTAGCCGATCCGCCCGGTTCGCACCGCCTGCGCGGTAAGCTCGGGCGGGATGGCGGCTTCCTCGGCGGCTTCTTTCACCAGGGTTTCGAATGGCGTCAGCCCGGCTGGCACGCCACCGGCCACGATATGGTCGAGCTTGCCGGGGTCGAGAGCCTTATTGGCGGCACGGCGCGCCACCCAAAGATGCACGCCGTCTGGCTTGCGCACCAAGCCATTGAGGTGCGCGCCCTGCGCCATGATGCCGAATTTCGGCAGCGCGCCTCGGTCGATCCGTGCCAGCGCCGGGCCGACCGGGTCGGCGCGCACATCGAACATCTCGCCGCGCGGCTGAAAGAAGCCTTGTTGCGCCATGGCCGCAGCGAGGGTTGGCAGATCCGCCGGTACGGTCAGTGCGATACCCCGCGCGCTGCGGAACACGCCGGGCAGGGCGGCCATTGCCGCGCCCAAGCCCGGCTGTACCCAGCCCACCTGCGCTTCGCCGAGCCGGAAGGCGACCCGCCCACCCGGAAATTGCGCGGTGTTGCAGGCTTCGATGTGGCGCATGAATCCGTTCATCGGCGGGGCGTAGCCTGCTTGCGTCTGCGCCTCAAGCATCGCTGCCCCGACGGCCGGTGCTTTGCGGCCGGCGCGCTTTGAACTCTGCCGGACGCATGCCACATGACGCGCATGACGACCAATCCATCTGTTGCACCTCCGCCGGCCCGGTCTGGCTTGCAGACTGTCGGCACACTGCTTCCGTACCTGTGGCCGAAGGGCGACTGGGTGTCGCACGCCCGCGTGGTGGCCGCCGCGTTGTTCCTGATCGCCGCCAAAGTCGCCACGGTTTACGTGCCGGTCGTGTATTCGCGCGCTGTCGATGCGCTGGCGCCCAAGGGCAGCGACGGCATTCTGGCGATCCCGGTAGCACTGATCGTCGGCTACGGGCTGCTGCGCGTGGCCTCGGCCGGGTTTGGCGAGTTGCGTGACGCGGTGTTCGCCGCCGTGCAGCAGCGCACTGTGCGCCGGGTGGCGCTGCGCACGTTCCAGCACATGCACCGGCTGTCGATGCGTTTCCATCTCGACCGGCAAACCGGCGGGCTGTCGCGCGCCATCGAGCGCGGCACCAGCGGCATCGAAAGCGTGCTGCGGCTGTCGGTGTTCAACATTCTGCCGACATTGCTGGAAGTGGCGATGGTGACCGCCATTCTGTGGCGGCTGTTCGACTGGCGCTATGCGGCGCTGACCCTCGTCGCCGTAGTGCTGTACATCGCCTTCACGCTGTCGTTCACCAACTGGCGGGTGAAGTTCCGCCGCCGCATGAACGACAGCGACTCGGAGGCGCAGAGCAAGGCGGTGGACAGCCTGCTCAACTACGAGACGGTGAAGTATTTCGGCAACGAGGCGCACGAGGCGCGGCGCTTCGACGAGGCGCTGGCGCGCTACGAGCGTGCGGCGGTGAAAAGCCAGGTCACGCTGAACATGCTCAATCTGGGGCAGGCCACCATCATTGCCGCCGGGCTGGCGCTGGTGATGCTAATGGCAGCCGACGGGGTGAAGTCGGGCGAGTTCAGCGTCGGGCGCTTCGTGCTGGTCAATACCTATTTGATGCAGCTGTACCAGCCGCTGAACTTTCTGGGCTTCGTCTACCGCGAGATCAAGCAGGGGCTGGTGGACATGGAGCAGATGTTCCGCCTGCTGTCCGCCGCCGAGGAAATCGCCGACCGGCCGGGTGCTCAGCGGCTGCCGGATTCAGCATCTGGCGACCGTGCCGCCGAGTTGGTTTTTGAGGACGTGCATTTTGGCTACCAGCCGGAGCGCGAAATTCTCAAAGGCGTGTCGTTCCGCGTCGCACCGGGCAAGTCGCTGGCCGTGGTCGGGCCGACCGGGGCGGGCAAGTCCACCATCAGCCGCCTGCTGTTCCGCTTCTACGACGCGACCGGCGGGCGGGTGCTGGTTGACGGCCACGATATCCGCGACCTGACCCAGGACAGCTTGCGGGCCGCTATCGGCGTGGTGCCGCAGGACACCGTGCTGTTCAACGACACCATTCGCTACAACATCGCCTATGGCCGCCCCGGCGCCACCCAAGCGGAGATCGAGCACGCGGCACGGCTTGCGCAGGTGCATGACTTCGTGCTGCGCCTGCCGGCTGGCTACGACACGAAGGTGGGCGAGCGCGGGTTGAAGCTGTCGGGCGGCGAGAAGCAGCGCGTTGCGATTGCCCGTACCATACTGAAAGACCCGCGCATCCTGATTTTGGACGAGGCCACCAGCGCGCTGGACACCGGCACCGAGCAGGATATTCAAATCGCCCTGCGCGCCGTGGCCAAGCACCGCACCACACTGACCATTGCGCACCGGCTGTCGACCGTGGTGGACGCCGACCAGATATTGGTGTTGGCCGATGGGCACATTGCCGAAATCGGCACCCACGGCGAGTTGCTGGCGCGCGGCGGCGTGTATGCCGGCATGTGGGCGTTGCAAGCCGAACAACAGGAACAGGCTGTCGCGGCTTAGGCTGCGCCACCAGGGAGTATTTTCATGCACGACGAACCCGACGATTCCGGCGCGCCGCCGGACCTGAGCCATGCCGGGGCGGTGGTGGACAAGGCCATCGAATTCATGAGCGGGCAGAATATCGGCACGCTGGCGATTGCCTCGGCACTGCTGGGCGGTGCCATGGGCATGCTGTCGCACCAAATGAGCGACGAGGCGATCATTCGGGTGCTAGAGAACGCCATCGCCAGCGTGCGCAACGGCGAATTGCGCGCCACGCGCAGCGGCGACCATTAGTCGCGTCGCTTGACGTAAGCGGGGGGCTTCGCCATAACCCCCGCCTTCCGATGCCTAGCGCGTGCGGCCCTCGCTGCGCGCCCCGACCGTTTGAGGATACCGCTATGTCTCGCCGCTGCCAGATCACGGGCAAGGGTGTGCTGTCTGGCAACAATGTCAGCCACGCCAACAATAAGACTCGCCGCCGGTTCCTGCCCAATCTGCAAGACCAGTCGCTGCTGTCCGACACGCTGGGCTTTTCGGTCAGCATGCGCCTCTCGACCCGCGCGATCCGCACGGTTGAGCGCAATGGCGGCATCGACGCTTTCCTGCTCGGCACGCCGAACCGCAAGCTGCCGGCCGAGGCGCTGTCGCTGAAGCGCCAGATCCTGCGCGCCAAGGCGAAGAAGCAAGCCGCCTAAGTCGCGTTGCGCCGCGCCTGCCTGCTGGTCCGGCCTATGCCGGACACATCGGTGGCAGCGTCGCGCAATCGGATGCGGTCTTCGGCAAGAACCGAATCGGTATGGGCGGTGGCGGTAGCCGCCGCCCTTTTGCTTGGAGCGGCCCCGGCTGGCGCCGAGGCGACCATCCATGCCCGGCTCGACCGGCTGATCCGCACCTATGATGTCCGCCCGGACCTGACCTGGGTCGAGACGGTCGTCATCGATACCACGGTGATGACCCAGCGCGGCGTGCGTGAGAACGAGCGCGGCAGCTACACCTTCTATCCAAAGAACCAGACGCTGGAACTCGCCGAAGCCTGGGTGGACCAGCCGGATGGCGAGCGGCTTTATGCCGGCGCCAGTGCCCGCTTCACCCGGCCGAGTGAGGCGGCGCAGAACGCCCCTGGCTTCACCAGTGCCGAAACCACCACGGTGTTGTTCCCGCAGGTGCATGAGGGCAGCCGCACCCATGCGCTCTGGCGGGTGACGCAGACCACGCCGGGGCTGCTCGGCTTCAATGTCGAGATGCTGCCGCCGCCGGAAATGCCGGTGGGCGAAGCGAGCGTGACCATCACGGCACCGGCTGACTTGCCGCTGCATTGGGCATCGCGCGGCGGCTTCGCGGTGAGCGAGCATACCGAGGCCGGGCGGCATATCATCGCCGCCCGCATCGCCGACACGGTGGCAGACGAACCCGAGCGCAACATGGTCGACGAGACCGATTTCGCGCCGCTGTTTCTGGCGACCAGTTTGCCGGAGCTATCCGAGTTGGGCGCGATCTATTTCCGCCAGTCGCAGCCCAAGGCGGCCCCCACGCCTGAAATTGCGGCCTTGGCGGCGCGAGTCGCAGCCGGACAAACCGGGCTGGCGGCGGCGCAGGCGGTGTACGATTGGGTGGCGGCCAATATCCGCTATGTCGCGGTCTACATGGACCCCAACGACGGCTGGGTGCCGCATCCGGCGGCCGATGTGCTCAGCCGGGGCTACGGCGACTGCAAGGACCATGTGGTGCTGATGCAGGCCATGCTGACGTCGCTCGGCATTCGTTCCGAACCGGCGCTGATCGAGCAGGGCACCCGCACTCAAGACCTGCCGCTGTGGATTCCGCAGTTCAATCACGTGATCGTCTACCTGCCGGACTACGGCCAGTTCGCCAACCCAACCAACCCGTACGCCCGCTTCGACAGCCTGGACCGGCTGCTGGCAGGCCGCACGGTGGTATTGGCCAACGAACACGGCGCGGTGTCGCGCACCGCGCCCGCCCGGCCACAGGACAATATCTATACGATGTCCGCCGACTTGACGGTGGCCGCCGGCGGCCACCTTGCGGGCATATCGACGATCGTTCCTTCGGCCAATTTGGAGGCTGCCGCGCGGGCGGCGGTCACGCAGGCGCTATCGCCGCGCGATCTGGCCGAGCGGCTGCTGTCGGCCACGCCGGAAGGCGGTTTCGGCGTGTTCGAGACCAGCGACCCGCGCGACCTGACCCAACCGTTCCGCATGACCGGGCGCTGGCACAGCCCGCACGCCGTCACCTTTGACGGCGGCGAGGCGTTCTTCACCGTGCCGGTCGGCCTCGATCTCGATCCGGCGGCGCATCTGCGGGCACTGCTGACGGATAATGGCAAGCGCCGCCATGCGCTGTTGACCACGGCGCGCGATTATCGCTGGACGACGGTGCTGCATCTGCCAGAGGGCGTGGCAGCGGCGCGTCTGCCGCATGACGTGACCTTCGAAAACGACGCAGGCAGCTACAGTGCTGAATATCAGCGCGGCGGCGCTGGGCTGCGCGTGATCCGCCGGCTGGTGATCGGCCGGGCGCTGTTCAGCGCCGCCGAGGACGCGGCGCTGGAGGCACTGATCTACGCCGCCCTGGACGATGCGCGCGCCGTGCTGGGGCTGACGCGCACGCCGTAGGCTACGCCTCGCAGCCCTCCGCCCGCAGCACGTCGGTGACCGCCGCCGTTGGCACCTCGCTGCTGGTGAATGCCTGTCCGATGCCGCGCGTCAGGATGAAGGTGAGTTGGCCGTCGCGGTTCTTCTTGTCGCGGCCCATGTGGTTGATCAGCCGGGCGGCAGACAACCGGCGGTTCAGCATCGGCAACTCGCCTTGCAGCCCGACCGCATTGAGATGCGCGATCACCCGGTCGGCATCGGCGCTGCTGCACAAGCCAAGAGCGGCCGATAGCCGGTAGGCCAGCCCGATGCCGGTCGCCACCGCTTCGCCGTGCAGGATGGTGCCGAACCCAAGCTCGGCTTCCAGCGCATGGCCAAAGGTGTGGCCGAGATTGAGCAGGGCGCGGCCGCCGGAGGCCTTCTCCTCGCGCTCGTCGTCGCCCACCACCAGCGCCTTGAAGGCGCAGGCGCGCATGATTGCTTCGGCCTGCGCCTCGCGGTCACCAGCGATGACGGCGGCGCCGTTGGTTTCGCACCAGTTGTAGAACGCCGCGTCGCCGATCAGCCCGGCCTTGACCACCTCGGCATACCCAGCGCGCAACTCGCGCACCGGCAGGGTCGCCAGCGTGGCAGTGTCGGCCAGCACCATGCGCGGCTGGTGGAACGCGCCCAGCAGGTTTTTGCCGTGCCGGGTGTTGATGCCGGTCTTGCCGCCGACCGAACTATCGACCTGCGACAGCAGCGTGGTGGGCACCTGCACGAACGGCAGCCCCCGCAGCGTGGCCGCTGCCGCGAAGCCCGCCAGATCGCCGACCACGCCGCCGCCGAGCGCGATCACGGCGGTACGGCGCTCGGCGCGCCATTCCAGCAGACAGTCGGTAACGGCGGCGAAGGTCTCCAGGCTTTTGGATTTTTCGCCGGGTGCGACCAACATGTGTTCGGTGGTGAATCCGGTTGCGGCCAAGCCTGCAAGCAGGGTGGGCAGATGTCGTGGTGCGACCGATTCGTCCGAGACGATGAAGGCCCGCTTTTGCGGCAGCACCGGGGCCAGCAGCGCCCCGGCGCGGGCCAGCACGTTGTCGCCGATCACCACGTCGTAGCTGGCGCTGGACAATGCCACCGCCAGACGGCGCGGCGGCTGCCACGCCAGCAGTGCGTCCTGCACGCTGGTGGTGGTCACTTCGGGCGGCTCGTCGCCGCAATCGACGATCACGTCGGCCTCGGCGTACACCGGATGGCGCTGGGCCATCAGGCGTTGCAGGATTTCGGCCGGGTCGCCCGCGTTCAGCAGCGGCCGATGGCCGCGCCCGGCAACCCGGCGCAGCAGCGTCGGCAGGCGGCAGCGCAGCCAGATGCAGACGGCTTCGCGGCGAATGGTGGCGCGCGTCGTGGCGTCCATGTAGGCGCCGCCGCCGGTGGCCAGCACCAGCGGCTCGCCGGACAGCAGCCGGGCGATCACCCGGCGTTCGCCCTCACGGAATTCTTTTTCGCCCAGCCGCTCGAAAATCTCTGGCACGGTGCAACCGGCGGCGAGTTCGATTTCGGCGTCGGCATCGCGAAATGGCAGGCCAAGACGGGCAGCGAGGCGGCGGCCGATGGAGGTTTTGCCGGCGCCCATAAGCCCGACCAATACGATGCTGCGTCCGGCGAGTGCGCCGGGCAGCGCGAGACTGTCCCTGAGGGTGGTGTTGCGTGTCATGGCGGCGGACGCTAGCACACGCGCCGGGGACGCCAAGCAGCGCCAATCCGCACGCGCGAAGGGAAGCCATGGGTCGCCTGTTTTTGCTCGTTGTTTTGTTGGGACTCCTGGCCTTGGCGGCTGGGATGGTCGTGCTCGGCGCGTTCCCGCCCGAGCCGCACCCGCAGCAGGTGCAGAAAGTGCTGCCGAACGACCGCTTTCAGCGCACGCAATAGGCGGCCCGCCGTGGACCGCCACGCCGAGGCGTTCCTGGAAATGCTGGCCGCCGAGCGCGGTGCGGCGCGCAATACGCTGGCGGCGTACGAGGCCGATCTGAGTGATGCGGCAGCGTTTCTGATCGCACGTGGCATGACTTTGGCGCAGGCCGATGCGGCAGGATTGCGGGCCTATCTGGCTGCGCTTTCCGCCGCCGGGCTGTCGGCACGCACGGCGGCGCGCCGGCTTTCGGCGCTGCGGCAGTTTTTTCGCTTTCTGCTGCGCGAATCGGTGCGCGCCGATGACCCCACTGAACTGCTCGATTCGCCGCGCCTGCCGCAGACCTTGCCGAAATATCTCAGCGAGGCGGAGGTCGATGCAATGCTCAGCGCCGCTGCCGCCCGCCCGCCTGCCCAGGCGGTGACACTGCGGGCGGCGCTGGAAATCTTGTATGCGACCGGGCTGCGCGTCTCAGAATTGCTGGCTTTGCCGCGCCGGGCGCTGGCGGGCGACGCGGCACTGCTGCTGATCCGTGGCAAGGGCGGCAAGGAGCGGATCGTGCCGCTGTCGGACGCCGCGCGCGATGCAGCCGCACCGCTGCTGGCCGGGACGGGGAAATGGCTGTTTCCTGGCCGCGATCCGGCAGTTGCGTGGACCCGGCAGGGCTTTTCCCAGCAATTGAAGCTGGTGGCGCTCGATGCCGACATCGACCCGGCGCGGGTTTCGCCGCACGTGCTGCGCCACTCGTTTGCCAGTCACATGCTGGCGCGCGGAGCAGACCTGCGCAGCTTGCAGCTATTGCTGGGTCACTCCGACATTGCAACCACTCAAATCTACACGCATGTACTTGGAGAACGGCTGCAACGATTGATCGAACAGCATCATCCGCTTGCCCGGCAGGATTAACCGAGGGGGCTGACCCGGGAGACGGCAGGTGCTAGATGCGCGCCCCATGCGCCATTTCCTTGAATTCGAAAAGCCCATTGCCGAGCTCGAAGGCAAGATCGAAGAGCTGCGAAAGATGTCCGAGGCCGATGGCCTCAACATCGCGGACGAGATCGCCAAGCTCACCGAAAAGACCGACAAGCAGCTGCGGGCGACCTACGCCAAGCTGACCCCGTGGCAGAAGACTCAGGTGGCGCGGCATCCAGAGCGCCCGAAGGCTGGCGACTATTTGCGCGGCCTGATCACCGACTATGAGCCACTAGCCGGCGACCGCGCATTTGCCGACGATCTGGCGGTCATCGGCGGGCTGGGCCGGTTTCGCGGCCGGTCGGTGGTGGTGCTGGGCACCGAAAAGGGCAACGACACCGAAAGCCGGGTGAAGCACAATTTCGGCATGGCCAAGCCCGAAGGCTACCGCAAGGCGCGGCGGCTGATCGAACTGGCCGGGCGGTTCGGCATACCGGTGCTGACCTTCGTCGATACCTCCGGCGCGTTTCCCGGCATCGACGCCGAGGCGCGCGGCCAGGCCGAAGCCATCGCCCGTTCTATCGAAGCGTGCCTGGAATCGCCGGTGCCGGTGATTGCCACCATCATCGGCGAAGGCGGCTCGGGCGGCGCCATCGCGTTGGCGGCGGGCGATGCGGTGTTGATGCTGGAGCATGCGATCTATTCGGTGATCTCGCCGGAAGGCTGCGCTGCGATTCTGTGGAAGGACGCGGCCCAGGCGCCGATGGCCGCTGAGGCATTGAAATTGACCGCTGAGGATCTGAAGCGGTTGGAATTGATCGATACCATCGTGCCCGAACCGCTCGGCGGTGCCCACCGCGACTGCGATGCGACTATTGCCGCCGTGGGCGACGCGATTGCGGCGGCGCTGACGCCGTTGCTGGCGCTCGACGCGGCAGCCTTGAAGGCGGCGCGGCGCGAGAAGTTCCTCGATATGGGACGCGACGCGCTGACTTAGTCAGCGCGGCTGCCGCCCCGCTTGGCGGCCTAGCGGGTCAATTGTTCGACGATCCGCCGCCGCCGCGGCTGCCATTGCTGGTGCCATCGCCCCGCCCAGACGAACCGGCATCGTGCGACTGGGTGGTGCTGCCGCCCGAGCCGCTGGCTTTATTGCTGGCGCCGTCCGATCCGGCGTTGCCGCTGCCGGACGAAGATCCTGTAGACGTGCCCCCGGATGTTCCCGAGCCGGCGCCGGTCGAGGTGTGCGTACCGCTGGACGTGCTGCCAGTTGAGGTTTGCGTGTGGGTGGCGCCGGCTGGTGTCTTGCTGGCTTTGTCGCCGCCGCCTGCCCCATCGCCGCCGCTGCCGTCTCGGCCGCCGCTGCCCGTGGCAGGCACGCCGCTGGCGGTGGCCGCCGACGATCCCGATTCGCCGCCAGAACTGGTGGGTGCCGCCGTTGCCGCCGCCGCCGTTTCGGTCGCTGGCGTGCTGACCGTGGGGACTGCGGGAGCCGTGACAGGCGGCGTCACAGCCGGAGGGGCTGCCACCGCCACCGGCGGTATCGTTACCGCAGCACCGCTCTCCCCCCGGTGGCCCTCGTTGCTCGGGTGCCAGCTCACCGCCACAAGGCTTGCCGCGCTATCGCTGACGAACTCGAAAACCGACGGCTGATCCACGGGCGGCGGCGCGCCGAAATTCGGGCCGATGGTGGCACTCAAGCCTTGGCTGAGCCGCAGTTCGGCCCCGGTGGTCTTGCCATAGCCTTCGACGATCAAGCGGTGGTTGCTGCCGCTGTCGGGAACGACCCGGTCAGAATGCAGCGCTTCAACCCGCATCGTCCCGCCAGCGTAGCTGCCGGTCATCACCACGCGCTCGCCAGCAGCAGGCGGCGGCACGGCAAACTGCATAGCGAGATTGAACAAATGGTAGCCGGCGCCGTCGTTCACGGGCCGTCCGCTCAGCGTTACCTTGCCGGGTTCGCGACGGTCGATGCGGCTGGCGTGGACGGTACCGGTCAGGTCGCGCAGGCCGCTGACGGCGACCCAATCGCCTGTGGCCAAACCGGCCGGCGCTCGAGCGCCCTTGTCCAGCATCACACGCTGCCCGGCGACTTCGAGGTTCGCGCCGGCCCGGGTCACCGGGCCGGATACTTCATGGCGGATCGCGATGCTGACCGCGCGCAAGCCGTCCGCGCTGCCACTCGCATCGATTGCAGCGAATTCGCCGAGTCGCAGCGTCGCCGAGCGCGACGGCACTCCATCCTGGGTAACCAGCGCCGTGCCTTTGATGCCGACTTCCACCCCATTGAGGCAGATGCTGGCGAAGCCGGTGATGATGCCGACGACGCCGGTGCCCCCGGTGCCGCGCTCGGCGATGGCACGGCCGCGCAGCTTGGGCACGTCCACACTGCCGGCCGATATGCCGGTGCCGCCGATGCCGCGATCCGCGGTTTGGCTGCTGCCCGGCACGCCGTTGTCGATGCCGGTGCCGCCCATGCCGCGATCCGCGGTTTGGCTGCTACCCGGCACGCTATTGTTGATGCCGGTGCCACCCATGCCGCGATCCGCAGTCTGCGCGCCGCCGGGTGCAGCCTGGCCATTCCCGCTGACGCCAGTGCCGCCGATGCCGCGATCCGTGACGACAACTGTGCCATCCACATCGTCGCGGCAGGCCAGTTTGCCGAGCGGTTCGGTGTCATCGACCGGGGGCGCCGCCTGCGATGGGGCCGTCACAGCCGCATGTTCCGGCGCTGGCGCTTGGCAGCCAGCCAGAAGCAGCAGCACAGCCGACCCCAGACGGACCCCGCGCGATGTCACGGCATCACGTCCTGGGGCGGCTCGTCTTCCGCATAGAGATAAATGCCAAGGTTCACGCGCCGGGTCGGCCCAACCACAGGCTCGTGCGCGTCAGCCGTTTCCATCGCAGTGCGGTTGAATTCCACCAGCAACCGGATCGCAGCGTCACGCCCGAGCGCTTCCAGCTTTTCAGCCGCAGCAACTGGCAACGCGTCGTAGTGCACACTCCGGTCCATGAACGGCGCTTTCCCTGCGGCGCTGACGTTGGCAGATGCTGCCGCGATATGGTCGTGCAGATTGCGGCCAAAGTAGAATAGCTGCTCATCGCGTCCAGGTCGCGGGATAAATGCGGCGACATTGAGGACAACACGCTCATTGTCATCGATCCGCACGACATCCTGGCTGATCCAGTCATCCAGTACGGCGCGTGGGCGCACGTCTTTTGTAACGGATTCGACAAGTGCGTCGAACGATGGCTCACCGTCTGACGCCGAGCGGGGCAGCGCGACCGGCGTCCCCAATTCTGTGACGTACGGTGCGGCGCCGAGCCAGCGCGCGATGATCTGGCTGGTGAGCGTGACGACTTCGGGGACGGCCTCGTGGTCGAGCGCCGTGGTCCGCTGACGGCGAATTTCTTTGCGGTGAATGCCGGTCAGCAAACTGACCCGGCTGTCGGTGCGCGCTTTGTCGTCAGTGAGTACGTCACGCAGCGCGACATCGACAAACAGGTCCCGCACCAAATCGGCCAGCACCGGATAGGTGATGCCGTTGCCGATCGCCAAGCGGACCAGCGGGCGCATCAGCCTCCCGAGGGACCGCATCAGGGCGCTGGGCGCCGGGCTGGAGGGAGCAGATGTCATGTCATGTTGTTATCACGTGAACGTGGGAAAGTCTCCCACAAAATTTCATATACAGGACGCCAGAATCGCTTGACCATCACCCCGAACCGATCCATCATCGTTCGTGGGAAAAGTTCCCACATATCGGACGAGGGTGCCATGCGACTTCTGGTGGTCGATGACAACGCAAAGCTTCGGCAATTGCTGGTGGGGCTGTTCACCGGTGCGCGCTACACGGTGGATGCGGTGGGCTCCGCTGCGGACGCCCTGGACGCCATGGCAGTCGCCAGTTACGACCTAGTGCTGATGGAACTGGCGCTGCCGGATGCCGATGGCACCGAGTTCCTTCGCACCATTCGCCGCCAGGGCGTTGGCGTGCCGGTTCTGGTGGGTAGCTCGGTCGCCGATCTGGAGCGCCGGGTCGAAGCGCTGGACGATGGCGCCGACGACTTCATGCTGAAGCCGTTCTCCTCGGATGAATTGCTCGCCCGGGTTCGTGCGTTGCTGCGCCGCCCGCCGGCGATGCTCAACCGGGTCATCTCGGTCGGCAACGTCTCGCTTGACATGAAGTCTCGCGCTCTGCGCGTCGACGGCGACACGCTGGACATGCCGCGCCGCGAGATTGCGGTGCTGGAAACCCTGATGCGCAACCGCGCCAAGCTGGTGGCCAAGCGGACCCTGGAAGAAGCGGTCTACTGCTTCGACGAGGACGTCTCGCCGAACGCCATCGAGGCGGCGATCTCGCGGGTTCGGCGGCGGCTGGATACGGCCGGGGCCAGCATCAAGATCAATGCCTCGCGCGGCCTGGGTTACGTGCTGTCGGAGCGGCTGTCATAGTTTGCCGAGCAGCACGAACCACAGATAGTCGAGCGGCAGCAGGATCACGAAGGTGATCGCCGCGAGCAGCAGGCTGAGCCGGATGGCGGTGGATGTCCGAACCCCGCCCATCTGCACAGCCACGACGATCGGTGCTGCCTGGTAGGGCAGCACCGCCGTGGAAAATCCCAGCACCTGCACCATCAGAACCGTCGTCAGCGGGATACCCGAAGCATCGGCCAGCGTGTGCGCCAGCGGCGTGAACAGCGCGGGCAGGCCGTTGGATGTGACGACGAAGTTCAGCAGCGTCGAAATTCCCGCCAGCGTGACAAAACTTTGGAACGGCGCAGCCGGATCGAGCGGCGCCACCGCCAGCAAGGCGCGGCCCAGCACGCCGCCCAGCCCGCTGCGGGTCACCATGGCGGCCATGCCGAGGATCGCCGCGACATAGATCGCGGTGCGGAAGTTCACCTGGGTACCGAATTCCTCGTGGCTGACAAAACCCACGCGCGGCAGCAGGCAAACGCAGGCCGCAGCCAGCCCAATCCAGGCCGGCGAAATGCCGTGCAGCGAATCGGTGAGCCAGAACAGCAGCGTGACGCCCAGCAGCGCCGCCAGCCGCTGTTCGGGCACCGACAGCCGGCCGCGCGGCGCTTCCGGCGAGGCGGCGCTGATCGGCGCGCGGAACAGCAGGCAAAGGCAGCCGGTGATCGCGATGCCTTTCAGAATGCCCAGCACCGGCGCGTGCAGCAGCAGATACGGCATATAGGTCAGCCGGATGCCGTATTCGGTCTCGATGCTGCCGGCCATCACCAGGTTCGGCACGTTGGCGGGCAGGACCGAGGCAGACAGCATGAAGGTGCCGAAGCCCACCGCCAGCGCTAGCCCGTCGCGCCCGCGATTGCCCGGCGGCAGCCCGGCGCGGTCGGCCACCGCCATGATGATCGGCATCAGCAGCGCAATCCGGCCCATGTTGGACGGCATGACGAACGCTAGCGCGTAGGTCAGCAGCACTACACCGCCCACCAAGCGCGGATATGACCCCGATAGCCTCGCGGTCAGCGCCCGCGCCGCGCGGTCGGCTAGCCCGGTCTTGCGGATGGCGATGCCCAGCACATAGCCGCTCAACATCAGCCAGAACGCGCTGGAGGCGAAGCCAACGAAGATGGTGGCTGGCGGCGCCACGCCCAGGATCATCGCCAGCGCGAAAAAGATCAGCGCGGTCAGATATTCGGCCAGCGCCCCGGTCGCCCACAGCGCGACCGTGAACGCCGTCAGCAGGGCTGGGATCAGTAGCGGGTTCAGTCGGCGTGGCCCGGCTGATCGCGGCGGAAGGCAGCGGCCGGATAGACGCCGAGGATGCGGCATTCGCGCGAGAAGAAGGCCAATTCCTCCAGCGCCCGGCGCAGCGCCGGTTGCTCCGGGTGGCCGTCGACGTCGCACAGGAACTGCGTGGCGGAGAACTGGCCGCCGATCATGTAGCTTTCCAGCTTGGTCAGGTTGACGCCGTTGGTCGCGAACCCGCCGAGCGCCTTGTACAGCGCCGCCGGCACGTTGCGGACGCGGAACACGAAGGTGGTGATCAGGTCCGGCGTTTCGGGCTTGCGATGCACCGCAGTGCGGGCGGCGACATAGAAGCGGGTGGTGTTGTGCGCCGCATCCTCGACATTGGCGCGCAGGATTTGCAGCCCGAATAGCTCGGCGGCGAGCGATGAGGCGATGGACGCTTCCTCGGGGTTGTTCCACGCCGCGACTTGCTCGGCGGAGCCTGCGGTATCGGCCTCGATGACCGGCTTGAGGTTCAGTTCCTTGAGGATCTTCCGCACTTGCCCCAGGGCCACCGCGTGCGAGTGGGCGCGTTTGATGGTGCTGAGCGTGGCGGACTTCACCCCGAGCAGGCAGTGCTCGACGCGCTGAAAATGCTCTCCGACGATGAACAGGCCGGAATCGGGCAACAGCGAATGAATGTCCGGCACCCGGCCCGCGAGACTGTTCTCGCATGGCAGCATTGCAAATTGCGCGGCGCCGTCCCGCACTGCGTCAATCGCCGCTTCGAAGGTGTCGCACGGCATGGTTTGCCAGGACGGGTAGGCGGTTCGGCAGGCGAGGTCGGAATACGCGCCAGGGCGGCCCTGAAAGGCGATGGTGCCAGCAGTCATGCGGGAGTTCGATCCGGTGCTAGGGCCGCGCGGGCGCGGGCGAGGTCGTTGGGGGTATCGACACCGAATGCCGCGTGACTGACGCGGGCGCAACCGATGCGCATGCCGGCTTCCAGCGCGCGCAGTTGCTCCAGGCTTTCGCGGCGCTCCAGCGGCGAGGGCGGCAGCGCCACGAAGCGGTCGAGTGCGGCGCGCCGCCACGCATAGATGCCGATATGGTGCCAGCGCGGCCCATCGCCCCACGGGATCGGCGCGCGCGAGAAGTATAGCGCTGGCGCGGTGTCATGGCCGGGCAGGAACGCGCACGCGGCCTTGACTACCGAGGGCGTGGCCGCCTCGGCGGCATTGGCAATCGGCGTGACCAGCGTGCCGATATCCACCGTTGGGTCGGCCAGCGGCAGCAGCACGGTCTGCAACTGATCCGGCGGCAAAGTCGGAAAGTCGCCTTGCAGATTGACCACCACATCGTGCCGCGCATCCGGGTCGAGCGCGGCGAGTGCTGCGTGCGCGCGATCGGAACCGGAGGGTAGTGCCGGGTCGGTCAGCACCGCGATGCCGCCGGCGGCGCGGACCGCCTCGGCAATCTCCACGTCGCCGCAAGCCACCGCAACCGGGCCGATATTGGCGGCGAGCGCGCGTTGCAGCACGTGCACGATCATCGGGCGGCCGTGGATGTCGGCTAACGGTTTGTTCGGCAGCCGGGTGGCGGCCAAACGCGCCGGGATGATAACGATAGGGTTCATTTTATGGTGGTTTGGGCGGAAATCTGGCCAAGGAGGGCGGGTTGTCGCACGCGGTTACGATCCGTAAGGTGGGCGCAGCTTAGGTAGCCGCCCTGATGCGCGCAATGTGCGGCGTGGTCTGGCCGTTCCCCTATGATGAGAGCCCGCCGCGCATGGACGATCTGTTGCTCGATTCCTTTATCGCGGCTGCCGAAGCGGCGGCATCCGCCGCAGGCAACGTGATCCGGCCGCATTTCCGCAGTGGTCTGGCCGCCGATCTGAAATCCGACGAAAGCCCAGTGACCATCGCCGACCGTGGCGCTGAGCAGGCGGCGCGCGCGCTGCTAGCAGAACGCTTTCCCGCGCATGGCATCCTCGGCGAGGAATTTGGCCTGCAAAACCCCGGCGCCCGCTGGCGCTGGGTGATCGATCCGATCGACGGCACCCGCGCCTTCATCACCGGGCGGGCGCAGTTTGGTGTGCTCGTGGCGTTGTTGGATGGCGAGCGGCCGGTGGTGGGCATCATCGACCAACCGATCACAGGCGAACGCTGGATTGGCGCGGCGGGTCGGCGGACACTGTTTGGCGGGCCGTTCGGTGGCAAAGTGGGGTGCCGCCCCTGCCCGGAATTCGGCATGGCGGAACTGTCCTGCACCAGCCCGCAGATGTTCGGCGCCGACTTGCCGCGCTGGGAAAAGCTATCGGCGGCGGCGCGGCGCACCTCGTTCGGCGGCGATTGTTACGCCTACGGCCTGCTGGCGCTTGGCCAGATCGACGTGATTGCCGAGTCGGACTTGAAGGTTTGGGATTGGGCGGCGGTGTTGCCGGTGATCGAGGGCGCGGGCGGGCGGATGACCGACTGGCAAGGCAATCCGCTGCGCCCCGGTGGCGACGGACGGGCGCTGGCAGTTGGTGATCCGAATCTGCTACCTCATGCGCTAAGAATGCTCCACGCATGATCTGACGGATTCGCCGCGCCGTGCGTATCCTAAGCGGGGACGGGCGAACGCGGAGGGAGCCGAAGGTGCATCGCAGAGGATTGCTGTTGAGCGTGCTGGCCCTGGGAGCCGGGGCGGGTGCCGGGGTGGGCGCCGGGTTGAGTGGCCGCGCGGCGGCCGAGGACGCTGTGCCATTGCGAACCTATGGCTTGGCGCTGGTTGGCGAACCGAAGCTGCCGGCGGACTTTACCCATTTTCCGTACGCCAATCCGGACGCCCCAAAGGGTGGCGAGGTCGTGGTGGCCGCAGTCGGCAGTTACGACAGCTTCAACCCGTTCGTGCTGCGGGGCACGCCTGGCCCGGTGACCAGCCTGTGGGACACGTTGACCCGCCCGTCGGCCGATGAGCCGGACACCGCTTACGGGCATCTGGCGCACACCATCGAAGTCGCCGCCGACAAGAGCGGCGTGGCGTTCGAACTGCGCCCCGAAGCGCGGTTTCACGACGGCACCCCGATTACCGCCGAGGATGTGGCCTGGACGTTCGAGACACTGCGCGCGCACGGGCGGCCGTATTACCGCCAGTATTACGCGGGCGTGGATCAGGTGTCCGTCGAGGGACCGCACCGCGTGGTGTTCCGCTTCAAGACCAAGGACAACCGCGAACTGCCGGTGATCCTGGGCCAGTTGCAGGTGCTGCCGAAGCATTGGTGGCAGGGCCGCGATTTCGAAGCGCCGCTGAGCGAGCCGCCGCTTGGCTCCGGCCCGTACAAGATCGCGCGTTTCGAATTCGGCCGCACCCTGGTGATGGAACGGGTGGCGGACTACTGGGGCGCCAACGTCCCCACTGCGAAGGGGCGGGACAATTTCGGCAGCATCCGCACCGAGTATTTCCGCGATTCCACGGTGGCGTTGCAGGCGTTCAAGGCCGGGCAGATCGACTTCCGGCGTGAGAACATCAGCAAGGTATGGGCCACCGAGTACGACTTTCCCGCCATTCAAAAGGGCTTGGTGAAGAAGCAGTCCTTCGCGTCGCGGCTGCCGACCGGGATGCAGGCGTTCGTGATGAACACGCGCCGCCCGGTGTTCGCCAACCGGTTGGTGCGCCAGGCGATGGCGCAGGTGTTCGACTTCGAGTGGGAGAATAAGAACCTGTTCTTCGGGCTGTACACCCGCACCGAAAGCTACTTTAGCGAGAGCGATTTCGCCTCCTCCGGGTTGCCCGCCCCGGATGAACTGGCGCTGTTGGAACCGTTGCGCGGCAAAGTCACCCCCGAGGTGTTCACCACCGCGTTCAAGCTTCCAGTCACCGATGGTTCGGGCAACAACCGCGAGGGCCTGCGCAGCGCACTGGCGCTATTCAAACAGGCCGGCTGGGAAGTGAAGGACCGCAAGCTGGTCGATGCTAATGGCGCGCAAATGTCGTTTGAGATCCTGCTCGACGAGCCGGTGTTCGAGCGGGTGACGTTGCCGTTCGTGCAATGGCTGCAACGGCTGGGCATCGGTGTCAGCGTGCGCACCGTCGATCCATCGCAGTACGAAAAACTGACCGACGCGTTCGACTTCGACATGACGGTGGCGGTGTTCGGCGAATCGGACAGCCCCGGCAACGAGCAGATGGATTACTGGAGCTCGGGCAGCGCCAAGGAGACCGGCAGCAGCAATCTTGCTGGCGTGTCCGATCCGGTGGTCGATACGCTGGTTGGGAAGATCGTCAGCGCCAAGACCCGCCCCGAGTTGATCGCAGCGACGCGGGCGCTGGACCGGGTATTGCTGAACGGCTGGTACGTGGTGCCGCATTGGCATATCCGCGAAGTGTGGGCGGCGTGGTGGGACCGCTTCGGCCATCTGGATGTGCCGATCCGGGGCGGTATGGCGTTCGATAGCTGGTGGGTCGATGCGGCATTGGCTGCCCGTACCGACGCCGCGCGCCAAAGCGGGCTGTAATGGGCGCCTATCTGATCCGCCGTTTGTTGCTGGTGATCCCGACCTTGCTGGGCATCATCGCGATCAATTTTGCCGTGGTGCAGCTTGCCCCCGGCGGGCCGGTGGAACAAATGATCGCCGAATTGAAAGGCAAGGGCGGTGACGTGGCCGGCCGCATGTCCGGCAGCGGCGGCGCGGAAACGGCACCGCCGCCGGAAAACGGCGCCTACCGCGGTCGCCGTGGCCTCGATCCCCATCTGGTGGCCGATATCCGCAAGATGTTTGGCTTCGACAAACCAGCGCCGGAGCGGTTCTGGCTGATGCTGAAGGACTATGCGCAGTTCAATTTCGGCCGGAGCTTCTTCCGCGACAAGCCGGTGCTGTCGCTGGTGCTGGACAAGATGCCGGTGTCGATCTCGCTCGGGCTGTGGTCGACGCTGCTGGTCTATTTCGTCTCGATCCCGTTGGGCGTCGCCAAGGCCGTGCGCGATGGCACGCGATTTGACCTGATCAGCAGTCTCGCGGTGCTGATTGGCTACGCTGTGCCGGGCTTCCTGTTCGCGGTGCTGCTGGTGGTGGTGTTCGCGGGCGGCAGTTACCTGCAATGGTTCCCATTGCGCGGCCTGTCCAGCGAGGGGGCCGAGCATTGGAGTTGGGGCGCGAGAGCGCTGGACTACCTGTGGCACATGGTGCTGCCGACCACGGCCCTGGTGGTGGGCGGTTTCGCCACGCTGACCATTCTGACCAAGAACAGCTTTCTGGAGGAGATCCGCAAACAATACGTGGTGACGGCGCGGGCCAAAGGGGCCAGCGAACAGCGTGTGCTGTACCGCCACGTGTTCCGCAACGCGATGCTGCTGATCATCGCCGGGTTCCCGGCGGCATTCATCGGCATCCTGTTCACCTCGGCGCTGCTGGTGGAAATCATTTTCTCGCTCGACGGGCTCGGGCTGCTCGGTTTTGAATCGGCGATCCGCCGCGACTACCCGGTGATGTTCGGCACACTGTACGTCTTTACCCTGCTGGGGCTGGTGATGCAGATCGTCGGCGACATGATGTATACGCTGGTCGATCCGCGCATCGATTTCGAGGCGCGCCGCTAGTGTCGCTGTCGCCGCTGACGCAACGCCGATTTGCTATTTTCCGCGCCCATAAGCGCGGCTTTTGGTCGCTCTGGATCTTCCTGGCGCTGTTCCTGCTGACGCTGTTCGCCGAGTTCATCGCCAACGACCGCCCGCTGGCAATCCATTTCGACGGGCGCTGGTTCTTTCCAGTGCTGCACGACTACAGCGAGGATGCATTCGACCCCGGCCTGATGCCGCTGGAGGCGGATTATACCGATCCGGAATTGCGCCAAGTGATCGAGGCGAAGGGCTGGATGCTCTGGCCGGTCATTCCGTTCAGCTATGCCAGCATCGTCAAGAACCTGCCGGTGCCCGCCCCCGCGCCGCCAAGCTGGCAAAATCTGCTCGGCACCGACGATCAGGCGCGCGATGTGCTGTCGCGGGTGATCTATGGATTCCGCATTTCGGTGCTGTTCGGTTTCACGTTGACCATTCTGTCGTCGGTGATCGGCATCGCCGCCGGGGCGGTGCAGGGGTTTTACGGCGGGCTGACCGATTTGCTGTTCCAGCGCTTTATCGAAATTTGGGGCGGCATGCCGCAGCTTTTCCTGCTGATCATCCTGTCCAGCATCATCGCGCCGAGTTTCTGGATTTTGCTGGCGTTCCTGCTGCTGTTTTCCTGGATGGGGCTGACCGGGCTGGTCCGCGCCGAGTTTCTGCGCGGCCGCAATCTGGACTACGTGCGCGCCGCCAAGGCGCTCGGCGTGTCAGACATCGCGGTGATGTGGCGGCATATTCTGCCCAACGCGATGGTGGCCACGCTGACCTTTCTGCCGTTTACGCTATCCGGCTCAGTGACCATTCTGGCCAGCCTGGACTTCCTGGGGTTCGGCCTGCCGCCCGGCTCGCCGTCGTTGGGCGAACTGGTGTCGCAGGGCAAGAACAATCTGCAAGCGCCCTGGCTCGGCATCACTGCGTTCGTGGTGCTGGGCGGCGTCCTGACGCTGCTGATTTTCATCGGCGAAGCGGTGCGCGATTCGTTCGATCCCCGGCGGACGGCGCCGTGATGGCGTGCGTTGCGCCAGTCCTTGCAGGCCAGAGGGCTGCATGCCATCTATCCAGTCATGCTCGGATTTTTGACCGGCTCCGCGCCGCCGCCCCTCGAACAGCAAGTGGACCTTTTCGAGGTGGCGAACCTGTATCCGGGCACCACCGGATTGCCGATGACCGTCTGGGTAAGCCCAAAGGGCGGCGCGCGGCACGATGCGCGGGTCAAGGTGTGCATCAAGCACGGCAAGCGGATGGATATTTCCGAGACAGCGGTGGTAGCGGTCCGGCCGCAACCGGCGTTGCTGGCGGGGCAGCTGACGCCCGAGGATCTGGCCGCCGTATCCGTCTGGATTACGCGCAATACCGAGGCCCTGATCGCCTATTGGGACGGCGAGATCGATACCATCGAATTGGGCCAGCACCTCAAGCGCGTTTGACCTGGCAATCGGCCGCCGCCGCATGAGCCTGCTCGAAGTCGACAATCTCTCGGTGAAATTCCGCGATTCCTGCGTCGTGGACCGCATTTCGTTTGCGCTGGAGCGCGGCGAGACGCTGGCGCTGGTGGGCGAGAGCGGCTCGGGCAAGTCGATGACGGCGCTCTCGCTGCTGCAATTACTGCCGCCGGGCGGCGTGTCGACCGGCAAGATCGTGCTGGACGGCCATTCCATGATCGGCGCCCCGGAACGCACGCTGCGAGGTTTGCGCGGCGGTGTGGCCGGTATGGTGTTTCAGGAGCCGATGACCAGCCTGAATCCGCTCACCCGCATCGGCCGCCAACTGGCCGAGGCGGTCACGCTGCACCAGCCGATGGCAGGGGCGGCATTGCAGGCGCGGGTGATCGACTTGCTTGGCCAGGCTGGATTCTCTGACGCGCAAACCCGGCTCGACGCTTATCCGCATCAACTGTCCGGCGGGCAGCGGCAGCGGGTGATGATTGCGATGGCGCTGGCCAACGACCCGAAATTGCTGATCGCCGATGAGCCGACCACGGCGCTGGACGTTACCATCCAGGCGCAAATTCTCAAATTGCTGGTGGCGCAAAAAGCGGCGCGCGGCTTGGCGCTGCTGCTGATCAGCCACGACCTTGCCATCGTGAAGCGCTTCGCCGACCGGGTCTGCGTGATGAAGGATGGCCGGATTGTCGAGGAAGGCCGGGTGAAGCAGGTGTTCAGCCAGCCATTCCACCCGTACACTTGCGCATTGATGGCGGCCGAACCGGGCGGTGCGCCGCCAAAATTGGCGGCTGACGCACCCGTTATCACCGATGCCAGCAACATCAGGGTGCATTTTCCAGTGATGCGCGGCCTGCTGCGCCGCACGGTCGCGCATATGAAAGCGGTCGATGGCGTTTCGATCCACGTGCACGAGGGCGAGACGGTCGGACTGGTTGGCGAGAGCGGTTCCGGCAAGTCCACCATGGGCTACGCGGTGCTCGGACTGACTCGCGCCGAGGGGCAGATCAGTTTCGAGGGCGCCGATGTCGCCGGGCTGGACCGGGCGGGCATGCGCAAGCTGCGGGCGCGGATGCAGATTGTGTTTCAAGACCCGTACGGCAGCTTGTCGCCGCGCATGCCGGTGGGCGATATCGTCGGCGAAGGGCTGCGCGTGCACGAGCCAGCGCTGACCCCGCCCGGGCTGGCG
Organism: Rhodospirillales bacterium; assembly: GCA_025359905.1. Classification (GTDB taxonomy): domain Bacteria; phylum Pseudomonadota; class Alphaproteobacteria; order Acetobacterales; family Acetobacteraceae; genus CAIPHQ01. Next base: position 3,392 of record JANYDF010000099.1, on the reverse strand, counting down.
CGGCGGGTCGCGGAAGCATTGGAGGAAGTCGGGTTGCCCGCGAGCGCTGCCGGACGCTACCCGCATGAATTCAGCGGCGGCCAACGCCAGCGCATCGCCATCGCCCGCGCCATGGTGCTGAAGCCGCGCTTCGTCGTGTTGGATGAGCCGACCAGCGCACTGGACATGTCGGTCCAGGCGCAAATCGTCGAATTGCTACGGCGGCTGCAACGCGACCACAAACTTGGCTACCTGTTCATCAGCCACGACCTGAAAGTGGTGCGCGCGCTGGCGCACCGCATCGTGGTGCTGCGCCAGGGCCGGGTGGTGGAGGAAGGCTTGGCGGCTGACGTGCTGACCGGCCCGCGCGAGGACTATACCAAGGCGCTGATGGCGGCGGCATTTGCATTGGAGGCCGACGAAAGCGGCGTGGTGGCCGGATGAGCGGTGCGGGCGGAACTGGCGCATGGCGGGCGCTGTGGCCGCATTTTTTGCGGGATTCTTGTCTCCTGCTGCGGCTGGCGTGTTGGCCGGGCAAGGATGCGTTGCGGTATTGTTGCGATTAAGCATCTGCAATCGGGCTGAGCCGGGCAGCGCAACGCTTCCTTCATCGCAGAACCCCTATTCGTACCGCTTGTGCAGGGGGCGGTGCCCAACTAACTGAGGGGCCATGAGCACTCACCAAACCAGTGGGGCGGACGGCGCTGCGCGCGGCGTTCCGCCCGAGCCCCAGGACGCCTCGCAACAAGAGGTTGGCCTGGATTCCGATGACCTGATGGCGGCGGCCACCGCGCGGATCGCCGAGCTCGAGGCCGAAGTGGCCGAGCTGAAGGACCGTTGGATGCGCACCGAGGCGGAAATCGCCAACGTGCGGGCCCGCGCCAAACGCGACGTGGACGAAACCCGGCAATACGCGGTGCAGAAGTTCGCCACCGACGTGGTGGAAGCCGCCGAGAACCTCAAGCGCGGGCTGTCCAGCCTGCCGCCGTCGGTGCCCGGCGAGCTGGATATCGTCACCAAGGTGCGCGATGGCTTCATCGGCGTGGAGCGCAGCTTCCTCGGCCTGCTGGAGCGCAACGGCATCAAGCGCGATGACCCGACGGGCGCGATGTTCGACGCCAATTTGCATCAAGCGATGGCCGAGCAGGAAACAGATGCGCATCCGGCCGGGACCGTGCTGCAAGCCTGGACGAACGCCTGGACACTGAACGGACGCTTGCTGCGCCCGGCGATGGTCGTCGTCGCCAAGGCGCCTGCCGCGGAGTTGAGCGGCTCGGCGGCGGCATCCCCTGGCGCACGGCTGGATGCGACCGCGTAGGGTCCGATTTGCACAAAAATTACGCACACGTCCCTTGCCCCAGTGTGCGCGGCTTAATACATCCGGGGCAGAGTTCGTCGTTTTAGGGATGCCGGCGGTGCCTGTCCGGGCTGCCCGCATCCGCTGCACAGGAGCATATTCATGAGCAAGGTTATCGGGATCGACCTCGGTACCACCAATTCGTGCGTTGCGATCATGGAGGGCAAGGATGTCCGCGTGATCGAGAACAGCGAAGGCGCCCGCACCACCCCGTCGATCGTTGCGTTCAGCGATAGCGGGGAACGGCTTGTCGGCCAATCCGCCAAACGCCAGGCGGTGACCAACCCGACCAATACCATCTACGCCGTCAAGCGCCTGATCGGCCGCCGGTATGACGATCCGATCGTGGCCAAGGACGTCTCACTGGTGCCGTATAAAATCGCCCGGGGCGACAACGGCGATGCATGGGTCGAAGGCCGCAATGAGAAGTATTCGCCGAGCCAGGTGAGCGCGTTCATCCTCGGTAAGATGAAGGACACCGCCGAGGCGTATCTCGGCGAAAAGGTCACGCAGGCGGTCATCACCGTCCCGGCGTATTTCAACGACGCCCAGCGTCAGGCCACCAAGGACGCCGGCCGCATTGCCGGTCTGGAAGTGCTGCGCATCATCAACGAGCCGACGGCGGCCGCACTCGCCTACGGCATGGACAAGAAGAAGACCGGCACCATCGCGGTCTATGACCTCGGCGGCGGCACCTTCGACATTTCCGTGCTGGAGATCGGCGACGGCGTGTTCGAGGTGAAGTCGACCAACGGCGATACCTTCCTCGGCGGAGAAGACTTCGACGCGCGCGTGATCGATTATCTCGCCGACGAGTTCAAGCGCGAGCAGGGCATCAACCTGCGCACCGACAAGCTGGCCCTGCAACGGCTAAAGGAAGCCGCCGAAAAGGCGAAGATCGAGCTGTCGTCTTCGAAGGAGACCGAGATCAACCTGCCGTTCATCACCGCCGACGCCTCCGGGCCAAAGCATCTGGTGATGAAGCTGACCCGCGCGAAGCTGGAATCGCTGGTCGATGATCTGGTGACCCGCACGCTCGACCCGTGCCGCGCCGCGTTGAAGGACGCCGGTGTGAAGGCGAGCGAGATCGACGAAGTGATCTTGGTCGGCGGCATGACCCGCATGCCCAAAGTGATCGACGCCGTGAAGGCGTTCTTTGGCAAGGAACCGGCTCGCAACGTCAACCCCGACGAAGTCGTGGCGATTGGTGCTGCCGTGCAGGGCGCCGTGCTGAAGGGCGACGTGAAGGACGTGCTGCTGCTCGACGTCACCCCGCTGTCGCTGGGCATCGAGACGCTGGGCGGCGTGTTCACCCGCTTGATCGACCGCAACACCACCATCCCGACGAAGAAAAGCCAGACCTTCTCGACTGCGGACGACAACCAGACTGCGGTGACCATCAAGGTTTTCCAGGGCGAGCGCGAGATGGCGGCCGACAACAAGTCGCTCGGCCAGTTCGACCTGATGGGCCTGCCGCCCGCCCCGCGCGGTGTGCCGCAGATCGAAGTGACATTCGACATCGACGCTAACGGCATCGTCAGCGTGTCGGCCAAGGACAAGGCCACCGGCAAGGAGCAGCAGATCCGCATCCAGGCCAGCGGCGGTCTGTCGGATGCCGACATCCAGCGCATGGTCAAGGAAGCCGAGGCGAACGCCGAGGCCGACAAGAAACGCCGCGAGTTTATCGAAACCAAGAACCACGCCGACTCGCTGATCCATCAGGTCGAAAAGACTCTGAAGGAAGGCGAAGGCAAGATCGCCGCGCAGGACAAAGGCGAGGCCGAGGCCGCTGTGGCCGCTGCCCGCACCGCGATGGAAGGCACCGATGCCGATGCGCTGAAGCAGGCGACGGAGCGGCTGAGCAACGCCGCGATGAAGCTCGGCGAGGCGATGTATAAGGCGCAGGACGCTGCGGGTGCGGCCGGGGCGAAAGCGCCGGGCGACGATAAAGTGGTCGACGCTGAGTTCGAGGAAGTGGACGACAAAAAGAAGTCCTGATCCCAGCGGGATCCCGGCTTAAGGCTTGGTGCGCCCGCGCTTCTATGAAGGCGGGCGC
>JANYDF010000067.1 GCA_025359905.1 Rhodospirillales bacterium | reverse complement strand
CAAAGAGACCAACGCGCCGAACGCTCAGCTTGCCGCCAGCGTCAAAGAGGCCGCCGCTCCGAACGCCCAGCTTGCCGCCAGCGTCAAAGAGACCACCGCGCCGAACGCTCAGCTTGCCGCCAGCGTTAAGGAGACCACCGCTCCGAACGCTCAGCTTGCCGCCAGCGTCAAGGAGACCACCGCTCCGAACGCTCAGCTTGCAGCTTCGGTGAAGGAAGAGACCGCGCCGAACGCCCAGCTTGCCGCTTCGGTGAAGGAAGAGACCGCGCCGAACGCGCAATTGGCTGGTGCGACCACCTGCCAATAAGCCGTTCGCGGTTCGCGTTTGAGATCAATCGCCGGGTGGCCCAGCCGCCCGGCGATTTTCTATTTGGTGGCTGATACCAATTCTCGTGGGAGAGAACCCATGATCCATTCGATCGTCATCGCCGGGCTTGACCCGGCGATCCATGCCAACGCTCGGTGTTAGACGCGAGATGCTCTGTGCGGCGCCATGGATTGCCGGGTCAAGCCCGGCAATGACGGTGAATCTTGGTCAGCGAGATTTGGTGGCTGATACCAACTGCCATGGCGGATGACCCGCCCCTATGCGGCGTCACCCCGGTGCAGGCCGGGGTCCAGGGCCACAGCACCGCCGTTGCTGCCCTGGATTCCGGCCTGCGCCGGAATGACGATGAGTCACCGATTTCGCACTTCGGTATGAAACCGTCAGCCGCCGCGTTTGCGGTCGCCGTTGCGGCGCAGCAGGAACTCGCGGCCAACCTTCACCATCGGCACGCCGTCGTATTCGACGATGTCGGCGGTGGCGTAGGTCTCGCCCCACAAATCGGGAATGAAGCTACCGGTGCCGACCGTGTCGATCGGCGCGCGGGTATCGGCCATCACCCGGCATTTATCGACGTTGAAGCCGGAACTGGCGATGATGCGCACGCGGGGGAACCCGGCATTGTCTAGCACCTCGCGCATCTTCCAGATCGCCGCTGCCGAGACGCCGGTGCCGACCAGGTAGCGCAACTCGGTCTCGCTGCGGTAGCGGCGGATGGCGCCGGGGGCGCGGCGCTCCAGCACCGCGTAGCTCTCGGCCGGGTCCAACCCTTCCAGGAAGCGCCCGCCATGGGTGTCCAGCCGCACCGCCAGCTGCCCGGCGGCGGCCAGTTCGGGGAAGCGCCGGCAGACAGCGATGCCGTCCGAGATCTCCCGGCCGAAATAGTCCACCAGCACCGTCAGACCCTCATGCGGGAAGGTCTCGTGGAACATCTCGGCGGCGCGCACCGTCGATCCGGCGTAGCCGATCAGCGCGTGCGGCATGGTGCCGCGCCCGGCATCGGCGCCAAAGTAATGCGCGGTGCCGTCGTTGGCGTTGCCGATGAACCCCACCGCCCCCTCGCGCCGCGCCGCCTCGCTGCCGACGCTGGCGGCGTAGGCCATCATCTCCTGCATTTCGGCCCCGGCGCAGTGCCGCGCTTCCATCGCCAGAAAGCTCACCTTGGGCAGCGCCAAACTCATTTGATAGGCGTTGTGCGCCGCCACACAGGCCGGGCCGAGCTTTTGCAGCAGGATCGTCTCAAGATCGGACAGATCGGCGAAGCTGCCGCCGATATAGACAATCGGCTCGCCCGCTCCGGTCCAACTGCCTTCCTTGTTCACCACGTCGATATCGAACACCGACCCGCGCGCGATGCCGACCTGGCGCAGCCAGTCCAGCATCAGGCGCGGCGCGGCGATCACCGGGCGGCGCAGAAACACCGCGTAGGTTACGCGCTTGTCGCCGAACCGTTGCACCACTTTGCGGGTGCGGTTGAAATAGACGTCGGTGCGCGCCGCGATATCGCGTTCCAGACCGCCCGCTGAATCGCCCTCCGGCATGGCTACTGCGCCGCGAAGGCCGGGCGTTCGGCAAGTGGCTGGCGGCGTGCTTTCAGCTCCTCGGCCACCAGGAAGGCCAATTCCAGCGACTGCTCGGCATTCAGCCGGGGATCGCAGAACGTCTCGTAGCTGCGCGACAGGTCATCCTCGGTCAGCAGATGCGCGCCGCCGATGCATTCGGTGACATCGCGGCCGGTCATTTCCACATGCACGCCGCCAGCCCAGGTGGCTTCCGCCGCGTGCACGTCGAAGAAGCCGCGCACTTCGGCCAGGATCGAGTCGAAATTGCGCGTCTTCAGCTTGGCGGCGGTGGAGATGGTGTTGCCGTGCATCGGGTCGCACAGCCACACCACCTTGCGGCCCTCGCGCTGCACCGCGCGCACCAGCGGCGGCAGCATCTTTTCCACCTTGTCCGCGCCCATGCGGCTGATCAGCGTCAGCCGCCCAGCCTCGTTGGCCGGGTTCAGCGTGTCGATCAACCGCAGCAAATCGTCGATCGGCGTGGTCGGGCCGACCTTCAGGCCCAGCGGGTTCTTCACCCCGCGCAGGAATTCGACATGCGCGTGGTCCGGCTGGCGCGTGCGGTCGCCAATCCACAGGAAATGCGCCGAGCACGCATACCAGTCGCCGGTCGTGCTATCCACCCGGGTCAGCGCCTGCTCGTACGGCAGCAGCAGCGCCTCATGACTGGTGAAAAAATCCGTCTCGCGGATTTGCGGCGTGCTGGCGCTGTTGATGCCGCAGGCGGCCATGAAGCCCAGCGTCTCGTCGATGCGCGCGGCCAGGTCGCGGTATCGCTCCACCAGCGGCGAGCGCGCCACGAAGCCGAGGTTCCAGCGGTGCACTTCATGCAAGTCGGCGTAACCGCCGGTCGCAAACGCGCGCAGCAGGTTCAGCGTGCCGGCCGACTGGAAATAGCCGGTTTCCATGCGCGCGGGGTCGGGCACGCGGGCCTCGGCGGTGAATTCCGGGCCGTTGACGATGTCGCCGCGATAGGTCGGCAAGGTCTCGCCGCCGACCGTCTCGGTGTCGCTGCTGCGCGGCTTGGCGAACTGGCCGGCCATGCGGCCCATTTTGACCACCGGTACACTGGCACCGAAGGTCAGCACCACGGCCATTTGCAGCAGCACCCGGAAGGTGTCGCGGATGATGATGGCGGTGAAATCGTTGAAGCTCTCGGCGCAATCGCCGCCTTGCAGCACGAACGCCTTACCCTCGGCGACCTGCGCCAGCGACGCCTTCAGCCGCCGCGCCTCCCCGGCAAACACCAAGGGCGGATACTGCCGCAGCTTCGCCTCGGTCGCCGCAAGCTTCTCCAGGCTGGGATAAGCCGGAACTTGCTTGATCGGACGGTTGCGCCAGGAATCGGGGGACCAAGTGGACATTGCTTCGGGCTCCAGGGCCGGCCGCGCACGCCGGCCGGGTAAACCGCGCGGTTATCCCCTGAAATCGTGACCATGGCTACAGCCACGCAAGCCCGCCATTAAGCGGGGCAGTACGCGGCTCCGCGCAAGGCTACCCGCCCAGCCCGGCCTCCGCCGCCCCCATCTCGCCCTCTGGCAGCATCGCCGTCTCCCGCGTGCGGGTCCGCAGCGTCACGAATTCCTCGGCCGCCGTCGGGTGAATGCCCACGGTGCGGTCGAAGTCCTGCTTGGTGGCGCCGCAATTGATCGCAATCGACAGGCCCTGCATGATCTCCGGCGCGTCCTCACCCAGCATGTGGGCGCCCACCACTTTCTGCGTCGCCTGATCGACGATCAGCTTCATCAGCGTCTTGCGCGCCCGCCCGGTGAGTGTGTGGCGCATCGGGGTGAAGCGCGAGACATACACATCCACCGTGCCGCGCTTGGCCGCCTGGGCCTCGGTCAGACCGACGGTTGCAATCGGCGGGCTGCAAAATACCGCCGTCGCCACACGGTGCAGATCCCAATGGCGCGGACCGGGGCCGAACAGCCGGTCGGCCAGCGAATGCCCCTCGGCGATGGCCACCGGGGTCAGGTTCAGCCGGTCGGTGACATCGCCGATGGCGTAGATATGCGCAACGCTGGTGCGGCCCTGGTCATCGACCGCGACCGCCCCGCCGCGCCCGGTGGCCACCCCGGCGGCGTCCAGCCGCAGCCCCTCGGTATTCGGCACCCGGCCAATGGCGGCGAACACCAGATCGGCGTCCAGCACGCGGCCGTCGCTCAGGTGCAGCCGCTTGGCGGCCCCGTTCGCCTCGACCCCCATCGGGGTCACGCCCGCGTGCAGCGTCATCCCCGCCGCAGTCAGCGCCTCGGCGGTGGCGGCGCGGATATCCTCGTCGAAACCGCGCAGCGGCAGCGGTTGGCGCATCACCACGTCGACGTGGCTGCCCAGGCCGTTGAAAATCGTGGCGAATTCCAGCGCGATATAGCCGCCGCCGAGCATTACCACCCGCTGCGGCCGCTCCGGCAGATAGAACGCGGCGTCGGAGATGATGCAGTGCTCGCTGCCCGCAAACCCCGGCACATGCGGCCGCCCGCCGGTGGCGATCACGATGCGTTCGGCGGTAACCACCCGATCGCCCACTTGCAGCGTGTGCGCGTCCAGGAACGTGGCGCGGCTTTCGAACACTTTCGCGCCCGCGCCGTTCAGCAGCTTCACATAGATGCCGTTCAGCCGCGCGATCTCGGCGTCCTTGTTGGCGATCAGCCGCGCCCAGTCATGCGTGCCCTGCGCGCCGTCCCAGCCGAAGCCGCGCGCGTCGGCGGCACTGGATCCATATTCGGCGGCCATCACCATCAGCTTCTTCGGCACGCAGCCGACATTGACGCAGGTGCCGCCCCAGAACCGCTCCTCCGCCACGCCAACCCGCGCGCCGTACCCGGCGGCGATGCGGGCGCAGCGCACCCCGGCGCTGCCGCCCCCGATGACGAACAGATCGAAATCGTAGCTCACGCGCCGATTCCGCCGAGGCAGATGTATTTGATCTCCAGATAGTCCTCGATGCCGTATTTTGAGCCTTCGCGGCCCAGGCCGGACGACTTCACGCCGCCGAACGGCGCCACCTCAGTGGAAATCAGCCCTTCGTTGGCGCCGACCATGCCGTATTCCAATGCCTCGGCGACGCGGAACACCCGGCCGATGTCGCGGGCGTAAAAATACGCGGCGAGGCCGAATTCGGTGTCGTTGGCCATCTGAATCGCCTCCGCCTCGGTGGAGAAGCGGAACAGCGGCGCCACCGGGCCGAAGGTCTCGTCGCGGAAAATCTCGGCGTCGCGGCTCACCTCGGTCAGGACCGTAGGCTGGAAGAAATTGCCGCCCAATGCGTGACGCTGGCCACCGGTGGCCACCCGGGCCCCCTTGGCCACGGCGTCGGCGATATGCGCCTCCACTTTGGCCACGGCGGACGGGTTGATCAGCGGCCCCTGGGTGACGCCCGCATCCATGCCGTTGCCGACTTTCAGCTTGGCGACGGCGGCGATCAGTTTCTCGGTGAACGCCTCATACACGCCGTCCTGCACCAGAAAGCGGTTGGCGCACACGCAGGTCTGCCCGGTGTTGCGGTACTTGCTGACCATGGCACCCTGTACGGCGGCGTCCAGGTCGGCGTCATCGAACACGATGAACGGCGCGTTGCCACCCAGTTCCATGCTGGTCTTCTTCACCGTCGGCGCGCACTGCGCCAGCAGCCTGGCACCAACCTCGGTGCTGCCGGTGAAGGTAAGCTTGCGGACCAGCGGATTGCTGGACAGTTCGCCGCCGGTCTCGGCCGCCGGGCCGGTGATCACGTTGCACACGCCGGCCGGGAAACCGGCGCGCTCGGCCAGCACCGCGATGGCCAGCGCCGAGAACGGCGTCTGGCTGGCCGGGCGGATCACCCCGGTGCAGCCCGCCGCCCAGCCGGGGCCGGTCTTGCGAGTGATCATCGCCGCCGGGAAATTCCACGGCGTGATCGCCGCGAACACGCCGATGGGTTCCTTCTGCACGATGATGCGCCGCCCGCGCACGTTCTGCGGAATGGTGTCGCCGTAGACCCGCTTGCCCTCCTCGGCGAACCACTCGATGAAGCTGGCGGCATAGGCGATCTCGCCCTTGCTTTCGGCCAGCGGCTTGCCCTGCTCGGCGGTCATGATGATCGCCAGGTCGTCGGCATTGGCCAGCATCAGATCGTTCAGGCGGCGCAGAATGGCCGCGCGCTCCTTGCCGGTGTGGGCCCGCCACGCCGGTTGCGCCGCATGCGCCGCCTCGATAGCCGCGCGCGTCTCGGCGGCGGACAGCGACGGCACGGTGCCGACAACGGCCCCGGTGGCCGGATTGCGCACCGTGATGGTGTTGCCGCTCGCCGCCTCCACCCATTTGCCAGCGACGAAATTGGCCTGCCGGAACAGGCTGGGGTCTTTCAACGGCAAAGGGGCGACTTGGTTCAACATGGTGGAGCTCCGGACGCGGTTGGCAAACCATAGGACGCGGGGGGACGGATGTCAGCCTGCCGAGACGCCGCCCGCTGCGGGCTTCGCACCGGTCAGCGCTGCGGATGCGCGCGTGCTGATCCTCGGCACGCTGCCGGGGCCGGTGTCGTTACAGATGGGCCAGTACTACGCGCAGAGGCGGAACGCGTTCTGGCAGGCGATGGCGCCGCTAACCGGGGTCGCGGCCGGGGCGGACTATGCCGCACGGCAGGCCGGGCTGACCGGCCAGCGCATCGCGCTGTGGGATGTGTGTGCGGCGGCGGTGCGGCCGGGCGCGCTGGATGCGTCCATTGTGGCGGGCAGTGTGGTGGTGAACGATTTTGCCGGGTTTTTCGCGGCCCATACGCAGTTGCGGCTGATCGCGTTCAATGGTGCTGCGGCGGCGCGGCTGTTCGCGCGGCATCGTGTGGCGGTGCCGGAAGGTGTGCGGCTGGTGACGCTGCCCTCGACCAGCCCGGCGTTCGCGGCGATGCCAGCGGGGGAGAAAGTGCGGCGGTGGGGGGAGGGGATCGGGTCGCCAGCGGGGTGCGCCGAGTCCGCTCCCCGGCAAGGCGGTTGACCAGTGTTGTCAAACATGACTACGTTGACTGCGGATGTTGAGAGACTCGCGCCCGGTAAGCTGGATCAAGGGTGCCCGGAAAGATTTCGAGGACTTCCCGCAAGGGGCACAAATCGAGATGGCCCGGGCGCTCACGATTCTGGCCGAGGGCCGGATGCCAGACATCGCCAAGCATCTGACCGGTTTCGACGACGGCGTGATGGAACTGGCGTTGAAGCACCGGGGGGACGCATACCGGATTGTGTATGCGTTGCGGATCGGTGACGACATCTGGGTCATTCACGCATTCCAGAAGAAATCGAAATCCGGGATCAAGACCCCCAAGCCGGATATCGACCTGGTCCACGAGCGGCTGCGGCGGCTGAAAGAGAGGCTAAGATGAGCGGCGACATGGACATCATCCGTGGCAGCGGGAACATATTCCGCGATCTCGGCCATCCTGACGCCGGCCGCGAACAGCTTCGTGCTTTGCTGGCCGCACAGATTATCGGCGTGCTCGATGAACGGAAACTGACCGTGCGGGCCGCCCACGATCTGACCGGCGTCGCTGCCGCCGACTTCTCGCGCATCCGCAACGCCAGCCTGGGCCGGTTCACCATCGACCGCCTGATGTCCATCCTGGCAGGACTGGGGCAGGAGGTCGAAGTGACGGTGAAGGTGCATCCCCGGCATACCCCGGCGGTAATGGAACTACGCCCCTGACGGCGGCTGGCCACTGGAGGGGCGCTGAACCGAAGATTGAGTTCGTCCGGCGCACCCGGGACGGAATTAATGACGGCAGCGCGACGATCTCTAAATCAGGTGCGGTCTCGGCTCCGCCGCTACTCCACCGTCACCGACTTCGCCAAATTGCGCGGCTGATCCACATCCGTGCCCTTCAGCACCGCCACATGATACGCCAGCACCTGCACCGGGATGGCGTACAGAATGGGGGCCACGAACGGATCGACCGCCGGCAGAACCACCGTCTCCGCCGCGATGCCTTTCAGTTTGGCGGCCCCCTCGGCGTCGCTGAACACGATCAATTTGCCGCCGCGCGCGTTGGCTTCCTGCAAGTTGGACGCGGTCTTGTCGAACAGCGGGCCAGACGGTGCGATGGCGATCACCGGTACGTTCTTGTCGATCAGCGCGATCGGGCCGTGCTTCATCTCGCCGGCGGCGTAGCCCTCGGCGTGGATGTAGCTGATCTCCTTCAATTTCAGCGCGCCTTCCATCGCAATCGGGAAGCACGCGCCACGGCCCAGATACAACACATCGCGCGCCTCGGCGACGCGTGCGGCGATGCGTTGGATGTGCTGGTCGTGATCCAGAACTTCCGCCGCCCGGCTGGGAACTTCCAGCAGCGCGTGCGTGGCCTGCGCTTCCTGCGCCGCACTCAGCGTGCCGCGCGCGCGGCCCAGCGCCAGCGCGAAGCAGGCCAGCACCGCCAATTGCGCGGTGAACGCCTTGGTGCTGGCGACGCCGATTTCCGGCCCGGCGACAGTATCGAGCACCGCGTCGCTCTCGCGCGCCATGCTGCTTTCCGGCGAGTTCAACACCGACAGCGTATGCACGCCTTGCGATTTCATGTAGCGCAGCGCTGCAAGCGTGTCGGCGGTCTCGCCGGATTGGCTGACCATCAGGCCCAGTCCGCCCGCCAGCATCGGCGGCGCGCGATAGCGGAATTCGCTGGCCACGTCGGCATCGGTTGGAATGCGCGCCAGCGTTTCCAGCCACCAGCGCCCGACCAATCCGGCATAGAACGCCGACCCGCAGGCCGTCACGGTCACGTTGCGCACGCTGGCGAGGTCGAAGCCCATCTCCGGCAGCACCACGGCGCGGGTGCCGGGGTTGATCATGCGGCGCAGCGTGTCGCCCAGCACGGCGGGGTGTTCGTGCAATTCCTTTTCCATGAAATGGCGGAAATTGCCCTTGCCGACGGCGGCCCCGGTCAGCGCGGTGCGCTTGACCTGACGTTCCACCGGGCGGCCCGCGACGTCGAAGAAATGCGCATTGTCGCGCGTCACCACCGCCCAGTCGCCGTCTTCCAGATAGGCGATGCGCTGGGTCAGCGGGGCCAGCGCCAATGCGTCGGAGCCGACATACATCTGGCCCTCGCCAAAACCCACCGCCAGCGGCGCGCCGTGCCGCGCGCCGATCAGCAAGTCCGGGCGGGCGGCAAACACCATGGCCAGCGCATAGGCACCGGTCAGCCGGGCAAACGCCGCCCCGGCGGCGGCTTCCTCGGTCATGCCCTGTTGCAGATGCAGATCGACCAATTGCACCACGGTTTCGGTGTCGGTCTCGGTGCTGAACACCTGCCCGGCGGCTTCCAGCTCGGCGCGCAATTCGGCGTGGTTTTCGATGATGCCGTTATGCACCACCGCCACGCGCGCGGTGGCGTGCGGGTGGGCGTTGTTTTCCGTCGGCGCGCCGTGCGTCGCCCAGCGGGTGTGGCCGATGCCGGTCTCCCCGGCCAAGGGATCGGCGTCCAGCACGGCTGCCAGATTGTTCAGCTTGCCGGGCGCGCGGCGGCGGTCGATCGTGCCGCCGGTAATCGTGGCGATGCCGGCGCTATCGTAGCCGCGATATTCCAGCCGCCGCAGCGTCTCCAACAGAATGGGGGTGGCGGGGGCCCTGCCGACCACGCCGACGATGCCGCACATTAGCGTTTTGCCTTTGCTGCCGCTTGGGCGGCACGGAATTGCGCCGCCCGGCCGGGTTTGAGATCCTGCCGCGCCCGGCCGAACGCCATGGCGTCGGCTGGCACATCGTCGGTGATAACGCTGCCGGCGGCGACAAACGCGCCGTCGCCGATGCTCAACGGGGCCACCAGCACGGCATCCGAGCCAATGAACACGCCGCCGCCGATGGTGGTGCGGTGCTTTATGTAGCCATCGTAGTTGCAGGTGATGGTGCCTGCTCCGACATTGGTCTTGGCACCGACATCCGCATCGCCAAGATAGGTCAGATGATTGGCCTTAGCCCCGTCGCCGAGCGTGGTGTTCTTCAACTCGACGAAATTGCCGACATGCGCGCCTGCGCCGACCTGGGTGCCGGGCCGCAGCCGCGCATACGGGCCGACGATGGCGCCAGCGCCAACATGCGCACCGGTTAGATGGCTGAACGCATGGATCACCGCACCGCTCTCGACCGTGACGCCAGCGCCGAACACCACGTGCGGGCCGACCGTCACATCAGTGCCGAACTTGGTGTCGGCGGACAGGAACACCGTCTCCGGCGCGGTCAGCGTGACGCCGCCGTCCATCGCCGCACGGCGCAGTTTCTGCTGCACCACTGCCTCCGCCTCGGCCAGTTCGGCGCGTGAGTTGATGCCGCGCAGTTCGGCGAACGGCGCTTCGACGGCGGCCACTTTTTCGCCCTCGGCGCGGGCCAGTTCGACCAAGTCGGTCAGATAGTATTCGCCCTTGTTGTTGTCGTTCTTCACCGCCGTCAGCCAGCGATGCATCGACGGCCCATGCCCGCACAGCACGCCCGCATTGCACAACGCAATGGCGCGCTGCTCCGGCGTCGCGTCAGCCCACTCGACGATGCGCTCGACAAAGCCATCCGCGCCGACCACGCGGCCATACTTGCCGGGATCGTCCGGGCGCATCGCCACCAGGGCGAGGCCCACATCGCCCTGCGCCCGGCGCCCGGTCAGCGCGCGCAGCGTGTCCACGGTGATCAGCGGATTGTCCGCGTAGAGAATGGCCACCTCGTCGTTGCCGAAATGCCCGGCGGCGAGCAGCGCCGCGTGTGCGGTGCCGAGACGGTCATGCTGTATAACGACCGGATGCGGTGCTGCGATCTGCTCCAGCAGCGGCATATCGGGGCCGATCACCACCACGATGCGGTCGAACACCTGCGACACGCTGTCCATCAGGTGGCGCAGCATCGGCTGCCCCGCGATGGGGTGGGACGCTTTGGGCAGCGCCGACTTCATGCGCGTGCCCAGACCGGCGGCGAGGATTATGGCGGTGGCTGACATGTTATGCCCTCGGATGCCCCCTTCCGGTAGCGGCGCGGGGCGTGCTGTGTCAAAGACCAGCGAATCACGCTTCATTTCAGCCGGCAACAAGAGGCCATCATGCAACGCTGTCTGGTGTTTGATCTCGACGGCACCCTGGTCGATTCGGTTCCGGACATTGCCGGCAGCCTGAACCGGCTGCTAGCGCCGCGCGGCTTCGCGCCGCTGGCGGTGGGCGATGTGGCGGCCATGGTGGGCGACGGCGTGCATGTGCTGCTAACGCGCGCCTTTGCCGCCTGCGGCACCACGCCGGACCCGGCAGCGGCGGCCGAATTCGGTGCGCTGTATGCGGCGCATGTGGCCGACGACACGGTGCCGTATCCCGGCATCGGCGACCTGCTGGCGCAAGCGCGCGCGCGCGGATGGCGCATGGCAGTGTGCACCAACAAGCCGGTGGCGCTGGCCCACGCGGTGCTGCGCGCCACCGGGCTGGATGGCTATTTCGACGCGGTCGGCGGCGGCGATAGTTTTCCGGTGCGTAAGCCCGACCCGGCGCACATGCTGGCCACGCTGGCCGCCGCCGGGGCCGATGCGGCACACGCGGTCATGCTCGGCGATCATCGCAACGACATCCTGTCCGCTGCCGGGGCCGGGATGCCGTGCATCTTCGCCGCCTGGGGTTACAGCCCGGCCAGCGAGGGCGCCGCTGCCGCCGCCGTGGCGCAGGCGGCGGGCGAAGTCCTGGCGCTCGCCGAGGCGCTGCGTCCTGCTTAGATCCCGCCGGCCTAAAGCCCGGCGTACGTCACGCCGAGACCGTATAGCGCAGCACCGCCGCCGAGCACGCCCGCCACCCAGGCCAGCGCCTTGATGCGGGTCACCACCGAGACCGAGGCCAGCACGATGCTGATTTGCAGCGCGCCGACCACGCGCTCGAACTTGTGATATTCCTCGAAGGCCGTATCGCGCAGGCGCTCGATCTCCTTCGCTTCGGCGCTGAGTTGCTTGCGGCCGCGCGACTTCTCGTCGTCGTCCAGGCGGGCGGCTTCGGCCTGCTCGGCCTCGGCGCGCTTGCGCATCTCGGGCGCCGCGGCATCGGGCAGGCTCTGCAGCACGGTGGCGACGCCGCGATGCATGTCGGCGCGGATGGTTTTCGCCTGATAGAACGCCCACGCGTCGCTGGCCGCGATATGATGGGTCAGGTACTCGTTCTGCGACGCCTTCTCGCTCATTTCCGCCAGCGCCAGCGCCGCCGCCAGCACCGAGATGAGAATGGCGACCTTGCGCGCCCCGGTGTCGTTGTGCTCCGGATGCGCCTCATTGGCCTCCTGCGCGTGCTCCAGCCCCTGCTGCGCCTGCTCGATTGTGCCGCTCATGCTGCTGTTCCCTTCGGGTAGATGGCTGACTTAGACGAATACTGCGGCGGCAGAAATCCCCGGCGGCTGCCCCGCCACCGGTGCATCGTCAGCTTCCTGTCAACAAACGCGGTCATATTACCGCGACGCTGGCGGCGTCTGAAACGCGGCCACATCTGCAACTAACCGGAGACCCGGCATGACGACGTTGACCATCAACGGCAAACAGCACACCGTAACCGCACCGGCCGGCACGCCGCTGCTGTGGGTGATCCGCGACTTCCTAGGATTGACTGGCACCAAGTACGGTTGCGGCATCGAGGAATGCGGCGCCTGCACCGTCCTGGTGGACGGCGGCGTCGAAAAATCGTGCGACATGACGCTGGCGGATGCGGCCGGCGCCAGCATCACCACCATCGAGGGGCTGTCGCCCAACGGCACGCATCCGGTGCAACTGGCCTGGATCGCCGAGCAGGTGCCGCAATGCGGCTATTGTCAGTCGGGCATGATCCTGGCCGCCGTGGCGCTGCTGAAGCAGCACCCCAAACCGACCGACGCGCAGATCGACGCCGCGATGACCAATCTGTGCGTCTGCGGCACCTATCAACGTGTGCGCGCCGCCATCCACCGCGCCGCCGGCAATTGAGGAGACGCGCCATGCCGCTCGACAACACGTCTATCGCAGCGCCCGCCAAACTCGGCCGCCGCGGCTTTATCACTGCCGCCGCTGCTTTGACCGGCGGATTGCTGATCGGCATCACCGTTCCGGGCCGCGCCCGCGCCGGGGTACCCGCCGCCTCCGTCTCGCCCGTGACCGCCTGGGTCAGCATCGGCACCGATGAGTCGGTATCGATCCTGGTTGGATCGTCTGAAATGGGCCAAGGCATCATCTCCGGCCTGCCGCAGGTGCTGGCCGAGGAATTGATGGTCGATTGGGCCAAGGTGACGACCGCGCATGCCCCGGCGGGTGCGGCATACGTCAATCCCTCCAGCGGCATGCAGCTTACCGGCGGCAGCAACTCGATGCGGGGCTATTTCAGCGCCATGCTGACCGCAGGCGCTGCAGCGCGGACCATGCTGGTGCAGGCCGCCGCTGCGGCGATGGGCGTCACGCCAGAGTCTTGCACTGCTGCGAGCGGCGTCGTCTCGGCGCCGGGCGGCAAGTCGATCAGCTACGGCCAAGTGGCTGCCGCCGCAGCGTTGCTGCCGGTGCCCGCCAATCCGGTGATCCTGTCATCGCCCGGCCATTACCGGCTGATCGGCACGCCGGTGGCGCGACCGGATATTCCCGGCAAAACCAACGGCAGCGCCATCTACGGCATCGACGTCGTGGTTCCCGGCATGGTGTACGCCGCCATCGCGCAATGCCCAGCAGTCGGCGGCACCTTCACCGCGCTGCCCGCCGCCCCGGCCGGCACGCTCGGCGTGGTGCCGGTTGGCAAGTCAGCCATCGCCGTGGTGGCGCACGATACCTACACGGCCATACGGGCGGCCCGGTCCTTGCCGGTCAAATGGTCGATCCCCAAGGCGTCGCAGGCAATCAATTCGGCTGCCATCCTATCGACCGCCAAGACGCTGATGACCACCGGTGCCGCCGTGGTGGGCGAAAGCAGCGGCGATATCGCCAAGGCCATGGCGGGAGCGGCCAAGACGCTCACGCTCACCTACAGCGTGCCGTATCTGCCGCACGCCTGCATGGAAGTGCTGAACTGCACGGTTTCCATCACCGCCGCCGGCTGTGAGATTTGGGCGCCGACCCAGGCGCCTGGGCTGGTGGTAATGACGGCGGCGGCAATCACCGGGCTGCCGGCGGCAGCCATCAAAGTTCACACCATGTTCCTCGGCGGCGGGCTGGGGCGTAAGTTCGAACAGGACTTCATCGCCCAGGCAGTCACTGTCGCCAAGGCGCTCGGCAAACCGGTCAAGCTGACATGGTCGCGCGAGCAGGATTTCACCCACGATCAATACCGGCCATTCGCGCTCTGCCGGGTGACAGCCGGGCTGAACGCCGATGGGAGCGTGGCGGCGTGGGCCAACCGCATCGTTTCGCCCTCCATCCTCGGACAGCGCGGCTGGGTGCCGCCGGGCGGCGAGGACGGACAGGCGGTGGATGGCGCAGTCGGCCAGCCTTATGCTCTAGGCGCCCGTTTGGTGGACTACGTCGCCCATCCCTGCCCGGTGCCAGTGGGTTTCTGGCGCTCGGTCGGCAATTCGTACAATGCCTTCGTGGTGGAAAGCGCCATTGATGAATTGGCCAAGGCGGCCGGAATGGACCCGCTGGCCTACCGGCGGAAGCTGCTGGCCGGCAACACCCGGGCGCTGGCCGTGCTGAACGCCGCCGCCACGCTTAGCGGCTGGGGAAGCGCACCGGCAGCCGGGCACGCGCGCGGCATCGCCTACCACGAGAGCTTCGGCAGCATCGCCGCACAGGTGATCGAGGTGACGCAAACCGCCGCGACAGCGACGCAACCCGCCCAAATCAAGCTGGTACGGGTCAGCGCTGCGATCGACTGCGGCACGGCGGTCAATCCCGACTCGGTGATTGCGCAAGTGCAGAGCGGCGTGGTGCATGGACTGAACGCGGCGCTTTGGGGGCGTACCACCTTCAGCGGCGGCGTGGCCAGTCCGGAGAACTTCGACAATTACCGGATGATGCGGATGCGCGACATGCCGCGCATCGACGTGACGCTGGTCGATACCGGCGGGCCGATCGGCGGTGTGGGCGAGGTGGGCGTGCCCTGCGTTGCCCCAGCACTTGCCAATGCCTGGGCGGCGCTGACCGGCCTGCGGGTGCGCGACCTGCCAATGTTCAACGGCGGCGGCAACTAATTGCCGCGCGTCGACCGGCCCCCTTCCTGGCAGGAGGGGGCCGGCGGCGGCTAGCCCTTCAAATAAGCCGCGAATGCGGCAGCGTGCGCCGGGTGCCAGCGCGACAGCGCCGGGCGGTTCTCGATCACGTCGCCCATCGCCCACGCCATGCGGCGCTCGTCCATCGCGCGCGTGGTTTCGTTGTCCAGACACCACAAATAGAAGTCGCCCTTGGCGATGCCATCGAGCATCGCCTCGACCACCTGTTCCGCCGTCCAGGCGGCATCAGGCTTGACCGGCTTTTCGGTCAGGCCGGTATAGGTGAAGCCCGGCACCAGCAGATGCGCGCTGAGCCGTCCGGGGGCGGCTTGGCGCAGTTCGTGCGCCAGCAATTCAGAGAACGCCTTCACCCCGGCCTTGGACACGTTATAGGCGCTGTTGCCCGGCGGCAGCGTGATGCCTTGCTTGGAGCCGGTGTTGATCACCACCGCCGGGCCAGTGTGCGCCAGCATGGCGGGCACGAAGGCCTGGGTGCCGTGGATGACGCCAAACAGATTGATGTCGAGCAGGTCGCGCCAGCCTTGCGGGTTTTCCCACGGCTTGCCCGGATTGGGCTGCGCACCGGCATTGTTCATCAGCACATGCACATCGCCGAACGTGGCGGCCACCTGCTGCTGCAAGCGGGTCAGGCTGTCCAGCTGCGCCACGTCGATCACTGCGGTCAGCATGCGGTTGGTGTCCAGCCCGGCGGCGGCATGGCGCAGCGCCTCGGCATTGCGGTCGGCGAGGCAGACGTTCAGCCCCATGGCGAGAAAGCGCTTGGCGGCGGCGAGGCCGATGCCGCTGGCGGCACCGGTGATGACCGCCGTATGGCCGGCGGCGAATGCAGGGTGGGTCATGGCGGAAACCTCGAACGATTTGCCGTCGCAGCCGCCCTCGCCAGCCCGAACGCCGGGAAGCGGCATCAACGCACGGCTTGGGGAACCAACGGATCAGCCCTGCGGCCGGAAGGACGTGGTGGGCGCGACAGGGATTGAACCTGTGACCCCCGCCGTGTGAAGGCGATGCTCTCCCGCTGAGCTACGCGCCCACGTCCCGTTCGCGGAGGCGGTCTTTTAAGGGCATCGCCGGATCGGCGCAACCCCCTGCAACCCACCACGGCACTGGACTGGAGCGGGTGACGGGGATCGAACCCGCACAGCCAGCTTGGAAGGCTGGAACTCTACCATTGAGCTACACCCGCGGCCCAGCGGCCCGCTTGACCGGTGATTAGCCGGGTTCGGCCGCGCCGTCCAGCAAGCTGACGCCGCAGCGCACGGCAGCCCTGTTCATGGTCATAGCAAGAATTAACCCTGGTAATTCAGCCCCTCGAAGCGCATATGGGATGTTATCGGCGCTTTTCGGTCCGGGCCAAGCGTGTTTTCGTGCGTCGCTTTCGCATTCGACGCCCTCCCAAAATTGAAGAGTTGTCTTGGCCCGCGGTGTGCGGGCCACCGATTTTGTTGGAGGCCAGCTATGGCATCAGGTACCGTTAAGTGGTTCAACGCCCAGAAGGGCTTTGGTTTTATTCAGCCGGACGACGGCTCGAAGGACGTATTTGTCCATATTTCGGCCGTTGAGCGCGCCAATCTGGGCCGCCTGAACGAGGGCCAGAAGATCAAGTACGAAGTCCAGCGCGGCCAGCAGGGCAAGATGTCGGCGGAAAACCTGCAAGCCGAATAGGCCTGCGGCACTTCGCGACAGCGTGACCAAGGACTTCCCGGCGCCGCAGCCCGTGGCGCCGGGCACTTTGCGGGAGGCCGGAATGGTCCAGCACAAGTTTGCGGTCGGTCAGGCAGTCGAATTTCTACCGGGCCGCATGGATTTGCACGTGCCGCGCGGCACCTATACCATCGTGCGGCAATTGCCGGTGGAAGCCAACGAGCGGCAATACCGGGTGAAAAATACCCGCGACGGCCATGAGCGCATTATGCGCGAAAGCCAGCTTGCCCCAGGCGCTGGCTCGGGTTCCAGCTCCGGTTCAGGCGCTGGCGCCGGCCCTTGGGATCGGCCGCGGGCGGCGGCCGGGAAATCGCCGCGCTAAACTAGCTTCCGCCCGGTGGGAGCGATTGGCCCCCCAGCCTGACCGACAACGCATGCGCCATCGTGGTGATGCTATGCACCCCGCGCCGGGTGGACACGGCGCTGACCCGCCCGGCGAGCAGGCTGACCGCGATGCCCGCCACCACCCGATTGATGGAATCGCGCACTGGTATGCCGAAACAGTGCATCCCCTCGCGCACCTGCCCGTCATCGATCGAATAGCCACGCGCCCGGCAGCCGGCCAACTCCGCCAGCAACGCCTCGACGTTGCGCACGCTGCGCCCGGTCAACGGCGGCGGCCAAGCGCCCTCGAACAACGCCCGCACGTTCGAATCGTCCATTGTGCTCAGCAGCGCCTTGCCAGTGGCAGTGTACGGCGCCGACAGCCGCATACCGATACGAAACGTCACCCCAAGCGGCGCGGTGCTATTGCGGCAGGCGATGTAGACCACATCGCGCCCTTCCAGGACCGACAGCGTCACCGTCTCATCGGCTGACGGCCCGGTTGCGTCGCACAATGCGGCGAATTCGGCGGTGAGGTCGGTTTGCATCGTGAACGCATGAGCCCAGCGCATGACGTGCGGTCCGATGCGGAACGCGTTGTCCGGGCGGCGCAACAGCAGGCCGAGTTCGACCAGCGTGGCGCACAGCCCGTGCACCGTGCTCTTTGGCAAGTCCAGCCGCCGTGCCAAATCCGACACGGTCAGCGGCTGCTCGGCAGCGACGACGGCATCGAGCACCATGCAGCCACGCAACAGCGCGGGCACAGCGCGGGAGGCTTCGCCGGCCGCGGCTGGTTGGGCAAAATCAGCGGGATTCATGCCGGGCTCCTGCCCTCTTGACGGGTCTCAAGCCCGAATGCGACAGTTCAATCTAGTGATTGGCTTTCAGTATGCTGAACGCTTGCCCGCAGATTTGCCGATGGCGGGTCTTCCAGCAAGCCACAAAGTGGCGCTGGCCGCGCAAAACGAGGAGTGTTCCCCAAGGGACGGGGGCAGACGGAATAGGTAGACAGGATGGGGAGACGATAGCCAAGGACGGCACGGCGGGAAACGCCGAAATCCTTGACGCGGCTCGCAAGGCTTACACACGGCCGCCCGAACACCCGGAGCGTGAGAACGCGGGCGTAAGAATTGGGGCATGAAAAGAGGACGCGATGGCAGTCGAGATCAAGAGTTGGGCAAACAAGTTCAAGAGCCTGACCGACAATGACCAGACCATTGCCGCGATGGGCAAGTACTACACCTGCACCTACATGTGGGACATGACCGACCGCAAGGTCATCATCGACATGCACGACGGCAAGGTCAAGCACATCAACATCAACCCGGCCCCGATGGACGCCTACGATTTCGCGCTGCGCGCCAGCGCGCAAACCTGGCGCGAATTCGGCCAGCCGGTGCCGCGCCCGATGTTCCACGGCATCTGGGCCGCCAGTTTCCGCCAGGATCTGAAGCTGGAAGGCAATCTGCTGGTGCTGATGCAGAATCTGCGGAATTTCACCGTGCAGTTCGAGTTGCTGCGCAAAAGCGGCGTGCCCGTCTAATCATTCGCGAGGAGCCAGACATGGCGCGTCACTCCCCTGTCACCGGCCGCTACGTCACGATCGACGTGGACGGCATGGAATACAAGGTGTTCTACCTGCACAACGGCCGCGGCACGCCGCTGCTGTGCCAGCACACCGCCGGCTGCCACAACCACCAATGGCGCGGCCTGCTGGAAGACGAGGAGATCACCAAGAACTACAACGTGATCGCCTACGACCTGCCGCGCCACGGCAAGTCCGACCCGCCGCACAACAGCGAGTGGTGGAAGACCGAGTACAAGCTCACCGCCGAGCACTACGTGAACTTCATCGTCAAGCTGGCCGATGCGCTGGGCTTGAAAGATCCGATTTTCATGGGCTCGTCGTTCGGCGGCAACGTGGCGCTGCAACTCGCACTGCGCCGCCCGGACCGCTTCCGCGCGGTGATCCCGGTGGAGGCGGCGGACCATGCGCCGGGCTTCTTCCTGGATTGGTGGCGCCATCCGCACGCCAACGCGGCGCAAGTGTGCGCCAGCGGCGTGTGGGATTTGATGGCGCCGCAATCGCCGGAAATGGACCGCTGGCTAACCTGGTTCTACTACACGCAAGGTTCGGAAGCCTTCAAAGGCGACCTGTATTTCTACTCGGTGGAGCACGATCTGCGCGAGGAACTGGAGCATATCGACGGCCGCAAATGCCCGGTGGTGATGATGACCGGCACCTACGACTACCTGACGCCGCCGGACGTCACCGAGAATACCGCGCGGCGCATCAAGGGCGGCGTGTACATCGAGATGAACGACATCGGCCACTTCCCGATGAGCGAGAACTACCCGGTATTCCGCATCTACCTGAAGGAAGCGCTGCGGATTATCCGTGAGCGGACCGGCGGATAATAGAAAAATAGGGCAACCGCAGATGGCGCAGATCGCGCAGATGAGACGAGGCAGGCGCATGGCGCTACGCGCTTCCCTTATCTGCGCCGATCTGCGCCATCTGCGGTTCCAAGCTGCTTCGATGGACGGCCACGCATGAAAATCATTGAATTCGACAAGCTGGAACGCGAACAGCGGCCCGAGCGGGCCAGCGGCATCAAGATTGTCGAGTTCGGCTACGACGGCGCGCCGAAGCGTTCGGTGGCGAAAGGCCCGGCGGCAGAACGGCGCACCTCCGATGTGCAGCTCTACATGTTTCAGACCGGCACGCTGAAGACCAAGCTGAAATACATCAAGATGAACCAGGGCGACGGCCAGGATTTTGAAATCCCGGTGCCGTGGTTCCTCATCAAGCACCCGCGCGGCAACGTGGTGATCGACGGCGGCAATGCGGTGGAAGTAGCCACCGACAAGCGCGGCCACTGGGGTGCGGTGATCGACGCCTACGACCCGGTGATGGACCCGAGCGAGAATTGCGTCGATCAGGCGCGCAGCGTCGGCGTGCGGCCGGAAGATGTGCGATACGTGCTGCAATCGCATCTGCACCTTGACCACTCCGGCGCCTGCGGGCGGTTCCCGAACGCCACCACCATCGTGCAGCGCATCGAGCACGAATACGCCTACTCGCCGGATTGGTTTGCCGCCGGCGCCTATATCCGCGCCGATTTCGACAAGCGCGGCATCGACTGGAAGTTCCTTGGCGGCGAATACACCGACTTCTTCGACGTGTTCGGCGACGGCGTCATCAAGATGATCTTCACGCCGGGCCACTCGGTCGGCCACACCTCGTTCCTGATCACGCTGCCCAACACCGGCCCGGTGCTGCTGGCGGTCGATGCCGCCTACACCATCGACCACTGGAACGAAAAAGCACTGCCCGGCTTGGTGTGCTCGTCAGTCGACGCGGTCGCCTCGGTGCGCAAGCTGAAGGACGTGGCGGCGCGAACCGGGGCGATGATCGTGACCGGGCACGATCCCGATTTGTGGGCTACGTTTCAGCACGCGCCGGGCGGGTTTTACGATTGAGCGGCGGGTGCCTGAAAAATCGACCGCACCAGCGCACGCGTGCTGGCTGACACGCGCATCGATGTATTCCACGATCTCCCCAAGATTTGCGCTCGGGGTCCTAGGGTTGCGCTGTCGGCGCGCCTGGAAGCCAACACCGACATCGGTTTCGATAATTTCGAGGCGATTGTGCAGGCAGTTGAGACCTTCTGCCACGGTGCCGGGTGGGTCGTTCGCGGCGACTGTCCGCGCTACCCGAACAGCCAGTTCGCCGCCGCCAGCAGCGCCGCAAACGCTGCCACGTACCAGAACGCCCGCAGCGCCGCCGCACCATCCACCGCGCGGCCCGCCAAGCGCGGGCGGGCGGAGGCTGGCACTGGCTCGATGCGGGCGCGCGGCGTCGTCGACAGTTCCATTTTATAAGCCAGGAACCAGACCAGCAGCACGCCCAGGGCCCACCACAGGATTTGCCACGCCCACAGCGACGGGATGCCGAGAATCCAGCCCGCGAGCCCAGCATTCGGCGCGCCGAACAGGTCGTTGCCGAGCAGCGCGCCCGGCCCGATGGCGAAGAACAGCCAGCCGAGCGTCAAGGTCCAGGCCACCGTACGCAGGCCGCGCTTGGCCTCGCCCAGGCTGGCCACCTCGCGCAGATAGTCGTGGAAGCGGGCGCGGTGAGCGCGGCCAGCCTCGGTCTGCGTCAGCGCCGAGACCAGCAGCACCACGGCGATATTAATGGCGATGCCCCAGCCCGCCGAGTGGATGGTCCACGGCCAGCGGCCCCAGGGCAAAGCCACGCCGAAGAACTGCGCCAAGGCGCCGCCGAACGGCTCGGTCAGCACCACAGCGGCCAGCCCCGCGATCAGGCCGAGCAGCACCGCCTCCCGCGTAAACCAGCGCACCCAGCAGATTGCCACCAACGCGGGCCATAGTTGCGCGCCGAAGCCCAACGCCAGCGCGCCGAGTTGCGCCTGCGACAGCGGCGCGAAACTGGCCAGCAGCACGGCGGCCAGCACCACGGCGCCGACCGCGACGCGGCCGAACCCGCGCGCGCGGCGGTCATCGGCGTCCGGGGCCATGTGGCGGGCATACAGGTCGCGCGCCAGCATGGTGCCAGTTGTCAGCGCGTAGCCCGCCGCGACTGCCTGGATCGCCGCCAGCGCGCACACCGCGAGCAGGCCGGCGAACCAAGGCGCTGCCGTGCCGAGCGAGGCGATATAGCCGCCCATCAGGCCGCTCAACCGACCCGGCGTTAGCGAGTTGCCCACCGCCAACGCCGAAGTGGCCTCGGACGCGCCAAGGAACGGGGCGGCCAGTCCGGCGGCGGCGGCGAAGAACAGCAGCGCCAAACCCATCGCCGCCGCCGAGGCCCAGACCTGTTGCGGCGCGAAGCCCTTTGGCGAGCGGGCGCTGAACGCCCAAGTGGTGAACACCGGCCCAGCCTGAATGCCCATCAGCGCGAAGCAATAGGTGGCGATCATCGCGGCGGTCCAGATGCCGCCCACCGGCGTCTCGCGGCCCAGACCGGCAGTGAACTGGATCACGCCCGGGATGACGAACCAGCCGTTATAGCCCTGCGCGGTATTGCCGTAAGGCCCGATGGCGGTGGCGCCGAGTTTGGCCAGCAAGTCATTGAGCGGCCCGAAACCGCCGAGCCGCCCGTACGCCAGCAGCCCAATCGCGGCCAATCCGGCGGCCAGCAGCAGCGCCTGCAAGGTGCCGACATAGGCCACCGCACGCATGCCGCCGAGGCAGACATACAGGAACACCACGAAGCTCAGCACCCACATCGCCACATCGGCGTTGACGGTGCCACCGGACAAGTTTGCGATCAGGTCGCCGGACGCCGCCAGTTGCAGGCCGATGAACGGCACCGCGAACACCAGGGCGATCAGCAGCACCAACAGCCGCGCGCCTTCGCTTTGGAAGTAATCGGCGAACAGATCGCCCGCCGTCACGTAGCCGAACCGCCGCCCCAGAATCCATTGCCGCTTGAGGAACACTACGCCGGTCAGCGGGATCGCCACCGCGCCCAGCGACAACTCGGAGGCTGCCAGCCCGTCACGAAAGATCAGCGTACCGTGGCCGAGAAACATCCAGCCGCCGAAACTGGCGGCAGTGGCGGCCAGCACAAACACCCAAGCGGGCAGTTGCCGGTCCGCCAGGAAGAATTGGCTGGAGCTATCGGCCAGTTGCGCCGAGCGCACGCCCCAGTACAGGCAATATACCCAGTAGGCGGCAACGCCGGCGAACAGCCAGATGGTGGTGTTCGGCACCGGACTACCTCAGCCTCGCGCGCCGGCGATGGAACATGGAAAACGCGCCGCGCATCCCGTGCATCGCCACCAGATAGACCAGGAACGCCAGGATCACCCCGGCAAAGCCACCCAGCCCGATGGTGATGCCGGCCACGTCGAAGTGCGGGTCCAGCAGCCAGCTTGCCATGAAACTCAGCACCGCGACGCAGAAGCCGGACATGCCGGCCACCACCTGCAACTGGCTGAACCGCGTCTCGAACACGTTGTTGACGATGACATGCGCCACGAACCCGGCGATGATGCAGGCGAAGCCGAGCAAGCCGAGCACGATGGCGCTGTCGCGGAAGCCGCTGAGGATCAGCGCCAGCCCGAACGCGCCGGACACCGCCCACAGCGTCACCACCGCGAGGAGATGCTCGGTGGCCTTCTCGCCGGTCAATGCGGGTGAGGTGTCCGCCACCGGTCAGACCTAGCCCGCGTCCTTCGGCGGCTTCGGGCGTTCCGGCACCGGCAGGTTGACCAGCGTGCTCATCGCCCCCGGCTGCATGCCGATTTCCTGCAACAGCGCATCGACGAATGGCGCCTGGGCGCGGTAGCGCAGCGCCGAGTTGACCACTTTTTCCGACAGGCTGCCGCCGCCGATCCCGCCATCCATCTGCGGCGAACCATCGCCGCCGCCGCCACCCGTCACCGGGCCGCTCAGCCCCGGCACACCATCGACGTGCAGGATGCGGATCGACTCGATATTCTCCATCGGCTTGACGCTCTCGCGGATGATCGCGGGCAGGTTTTCCACCAATTTGACATGCAGCTTGCTGCGCCGGTTGGCGTCGCTGCGCATGTTTTCGGCCTCGTTGAGCAGGCGCTGGCCCTCGGCGTCGGTTTCGTACTGCACCTTGCTGGCGGCCGCGAGCAAGCGGGTGGCGTCGGCGCGGTCGGAAGCAGCGGCCTTGCCGGCCTGCGCCTCGATCTGCAACTTCAACGCTTCGGACTCGGCCTGCTGCGAGGCTTCGATCAGTTCGATCGCCTTGCGCCGCTCGGCCGCCTCCGTCTCACGGATCGTGGTGACGCGCTCCTGCGCCTGCACCACGTCGCCGCGCGCGTGTTCGGCGGCGGCCTGCGCCTCGGACTGTTCCTTCGACTTCACCGACACCGCGATGATGCGTTCCTGTTCCTCAATCTCCAGCATCCGGCGGCGCTGGACTTCCTGGGTTTCGGTTTCCTGTTCGCGCTGGATGCGCTCGGCGTTGATCTCGCGTTCCTGGCGGATGCGCGACTTCTCGATGTCCTCGCGGGCGCGGATCTGCGCTTCCTCGATCTCGCGCTCGCGCTCGGTGCGTTCCAGCGCGACTTCGGCTTTTTGCTGGGCGCGGCGGATCGCCACCTCGCGCTCCTGCGCCAAGCGCGAGTATTCACTCTCGCGGTCGATATCCAGCGCCAGCTTCTCGGCTTCCAGGTTCTTCTTGCGCACCGCGATCATCGTGTCCTGCTCGATGTCATTGCGCTTCTTCCGGCGGCTCTCGATGGTCTCGGTCAGCTTGGTCATGCCCTCGGCATCGAACGCGTTGGCCGGGTTGAACAGCTTCATGTCGGTCTGGTCGAGGCTGGTCAGCGAGGCGGCTTCCAGTTCCAGGCCGTTATGGGTCAGGGCACCGGCGACCTGCGCCTTGACCGCCTTGATGTAATTGCCGCGCTTTTCGTGCATTTCTTCCATGGTCATTTCGGCGGCAGCCATACCCATGGCGTCGACGAAGCGGCCCTCGACCAGTTCCTTGAGTTTCTCCGGGTTCAGCGTGCGGCTGCCCAGCGTGCGCGCGGCGGCGGCCACCGCTTCGGCGGTCGGCACCACGCGGACGAAAAATTCCACGGTCACCTCGACGCGCATCCGGTCCTTGGTGATCAGCGAGCGTTCCCGCGCGCGGCGCACTTCGAGGCGCAGCGTGTTCATGCTGACTTCGGTCACGTCGTGGACAATCGGCAAAACAATCGCGCCGCCGCCCATCACAACTTTTTCACCGCCAAAACCAGTGCGCACGAAGCTCATGTCTTTCGACGAGCGGCGGTACAGCCAGTGCAGCAGATAGACGATGACCGCGATGACAATCGCGGCAAGGATAATGATCGCGATAATGTCCGCGCCGTTCATGCCCAAACCCTCCCAGCCTGCCGCGTGATCTTAGATCCGGCGATTGTCATGACTTTGCCCCCGCCGGCTGGTCGCGCAGAGCGGCCGTCAGCACCACCAGCGCGAAGGTCAGTTCGTTGACGATATCGGCGAGGTTGTAGACGATGTTCAGCTTGGCCACGTCCACGCCGCCAGCGAAGGCCGCAACGAAGTAGCACAGCGGATAGATCGCCCAGCCCACGGTGGCGATCAGCCGCAGCCAGAACATGCCGGTCTGCGCCGCCTCATGCTCGCTCTTGGCGGTGATGTCGCCCAGACGGCCGAAGAAGAATTCGCCGAGGATATACAGCCAGCCGACGATGCCGATCAGGAAGCCGAGCGTGGCGTTCATCGCCCCGGTCTCGCCCATGTAGCGCGCCAGCACCATGCCCACCGCCACCACGATCAGCCGCCAGAACAGGCCGGACGGCACCGGGGCCAGGGCGCCGGCGAAGAAATACACCGTGGCGACTTGCACCGGCACGCCGATCAGCCACGCGGCGTAGCGGTAGATCACCGGCATCTGCCCGGCGCCCTGCCAGACCGCGCGCGCCTCGTAGTAATGCAATGCCGCGATCAGCGCGATCAGCCCGGCCAGCGCCACCGGCAGCTTCCAGCGCCGGTCCACCCAGCCGGTGCCGAGGAACAGCAACACGCTGGCGCCGATGGAGGCCACCAGCAGCAGTAGAAAGCTGCCGCCCGCGATGTCGGTGGCTTGCAGGAACTTACCGTCCACCGGACGCCTCCGTTACGTGGGTCATGTCGGTCGCTACCATGGGTCAGATCTGGGTTCGGATGTGCGGCGAGCGCGCGTACAGCGCCACCATCGGCAGGATCAGCAGGCCAAAGATGAATTGCTGCCACTCATAGGTCAGCCCAATGCCGACCAGGAACGAGGTCAGCACCTGTAGCACCAGCACGCCGATCACGGTGAAGCCGTAACCGCCATTGCCGCCAAGCAATGAAGTGCCGCCGATCACCACGGCAGCCAGCGTCATGAACAGATACGGCTGGCCGACCCCGATGAAGCCGCCGCCGCTCCAGCCCAGCAGCAGCGCCCCGGTGAGGGCCGAGACCGCGCCGCTGATGGTGTAGACGCCGATCCAGTAGCGCCGCTCGGAAATCGACAGCCGCGCCGCCGAGGTGCGGTTGCCGCCGAGCGCGTACAGGTAGCGGCCGTACACGGTGTTCTTCATCCCGAGGATCATCAGGATCGCCACCGCGCCCCAGATCAGGATCACCGGCGGCACGTTCAGTCCGAAGGTATTGCCGTTCATCGCGGCAAGGTTCTTCAGCCAGTCGGGCACTTGCCCGAACACGTTGCCAGCGAACTTGCTGCCGATGCTGGTGAGAATCTGGGTGCCGCCGGATACCGCGAAGCCGATACCGAGCGTCAGGATCAGCGCCTGACCTTGCAAGCGGAAGCTCAGGATGCCGTTGATTAGCCCGACCAGTGCGCCGAGCAGCAGGATCAGGATGATGGCGATCACCGGAGGCACGCCAAGGCCAATGATATAAAGCAGCCCGACATTGGCCGAGCCAATGACGAACGGGATCGACAAGTCCAGCCCGCCGAGCAGCGCCACCAAGGTCTGCCCGACGCAAGCCAGCCCAAGAAACGACGCGAACACCAGCATGGATTTCAGGTTGGCGCCGGACGCAAAGCCATCGACCTTCAACGCACCCAGCAAGAACAGCCCGCCCAGCACGATAAGCCCGATGAATGCGCTGCGGTTGGCCACGATCAGGCCGCTCAGCCCAACCGAAAGGAAGATCAGCGCCACCAATACCAGGCATGCGATGATGTTCAGCCAAGTGAAGAAGCCGTCCATCGCCGCCGAGGCGATCAGGAAGGCGGCGATGATCAACCCGCCCGCAATAATCGCCGCCCGGTAGCGCCGCCAGACCTCACCGCGCGGGCCGCTGGGTTCGCCGCCGCTCGCCGCCGCATGCTCGCCCGGCCGCACCGCGTAGTGGTGCCAGCCCCAGGCAACGGCGGCGAAGGTGGCGGCGGCGTAGAACATGGCCTGCTGTGCAGGCAGATTCTGCCACAACCCCAGCCCGAAACTGATCGCGGCGATCAGCAGCGCCACGCCAAGGCCGATCCAGCGCAGCAATGGCAGGGTGCGCATCACTTCACCCCCTGCGTGACGGCCGGCGCCATGACATCGGATTGTGCGGGCCGCGCGAGCAGATACACCGCCAGCACTGCCGCCGCGCCGACCACCAGATAGACCAGCGGCGACAGGCTGCGGGTGCGCGCCTGCGCAATCGCCCAGCGCAGCACCGCCAGCAACGCCACCAGCAGTACGGTGGCCAATGCCACCGGATGCGCCAGCATCGGCATGGCGGCGGCGGCGCGCGGCGCTGCGTCCTCGAACAGGAACGTGGCAGGCGCCACCGCTTGGGCAGCACCCGATGGCACGCCGTAGTCGTAGGTGGCGTGCAGGATCACGCCGAACGCCACAATGAACAGCAGGATGAAGAACAGCAGCGGCGAGACATGGCGCAGCGTGCTTTGCAAACGCGGCAGCGCCACCGTCAGCAGCAGCGAGCACACCAAAATGGTGCCGTACGCCAGATCGGTGACGAAGCTCTGCACGTCGCCGAAGCTGAACGTCGCCAGCACGTAGGTGATCAAATAGATGTTTAGCGCGCCAAGCAGCGAGCCGATCGCCCCGCCGCGCCCGCCCGCCAGACTGGTGCCGCCCAGCACCAGCGCCGTCACTGAGATCAGCGTGTAGGTGGTGCCCTGCGTCGGGTCGCCGGAACTGATCAGCGCGGTGTAGGCGATGGCGGCCAGCGCCGCGTACACCCCCGCGATCAGATGCGCGCCGATCCGCACGATGCCGATATGCACGCCCGCCGTGTAGGCCGCCCGCTCGTCCGACCCCATCAGCCGCAGATGGCCGAAGAACGCGGTGCGCGCGAACAGCAGCCACGCCCCGGTGGCGATCACCAGCAACGCCAGCACCGGCGACCAGATCGAGGTGCCCGCCCCCCACGGCAGCATCCAATCGGGCGCGGTGCCGCCAGGGCGCTGCATGATCACCAGATTGATGCCGGACAGCGCCAGATAGCCGGACAGCGACACGATGATCGGCTGCACCCGGATAAACACGATGATCAGCCCCATCACCAATTGGTAGGCGAGGCCGAGGCCGATGGCGGTGGCGAAGAATTCCAGCGGGGCGGAAATCACGTCCGCGCCGAACAACTGCACCAGCACCACGTTGATGAAGCCGATCAGCGGGCCCACCGACAAATCCACGCTGCCGCGCCCGGCAATGGCAATCGCCATCAGCGCGAAGGTGGCCAACACCAAGGGGGCCGCGACAATGACCGCGCTGCCGATGCCGGCACTGGTGATCAGATGCGGGCTGCGCAGCACGGCGACGATCAGCAGCACGAAGAACAGCAGAATCGGCACCAGCAAATAGGCGCTGGACGCCGAGGCGCGCGGGGCGGCGACGGTGCCGCTCATGCGCGGTCCGACTTGACGATGCGGATCGCCGGTTTGGCGGGCTCGCCGTCCTTGCCGAATTCGCGGATTTTGATCGGGCCGATCCGCTCGCGCAGACTGGCGGCGTTCGTCTGCGGGTCGAAGTCCACCACCTTGATGCGCTGCGGCAGCCGCGCGGTGGCGGGCATCGGGTCGAACACATCTTCCGAAGCCGTCTCGATTTCCGGTCCTGGCGCCCAGCTTGGCTTGCGGCCGAAATCGGCGGCAGCGCCGTCCGGCTCATCGGGGAAGGCGAATTCGACGATCTTCACCGCCTCATGCGCGCCCGTTGCCGCCGCTGCCACCGGCTTGGACACGCCGGCAGCGTGGGTCTGGCCGAACATGGCTTCCAGAATGCGCGCTGGCTCGATGGCCGGGCCGGTCATTTCGGCGAACACGCTGCCGTGGCGGAACACCAGCACCCGGGTGCAGAAGCCGACGAATTCCTCGATTTCGCTGGACATGTACACCACCGACTTGCCGCGCGCGGCGAAGTCGCGCAGGTGGCGGTACAACTCGCCTTTCGCGCCGACATCGACGCCGCGCGCCGGGTCGTTCAGCACCAGCACATCGGGATTGAGCGCGAACGCCCTGCCGATCAGCACTTTTTGCTGATTGCCGCCGGACAGCGAGGTGATCTTGTTGGTCCGCTCGCCCATTCGCACCGCGAGCTTTTCGACTTCCCAGTCGAACACGCTCGCCAATTCCGCCCAGTCGATCACCGCCAGCGCCCCGGCGCGCGAGCGGCGGCGGTACAGCGGCATCAGCAGGTTTTCGAAAATGCTCAGATTGGCAAAGATGCCCTCGCGCTTGCGGTCGCCGGACACGTAGGCGATGCCGTTGGCGGTGGCTTCCTCCAGCGTGCGCACCGGCACGAACTGCCCGGCGCGGTTACGCATCTGCGGCGCGCCCTGCTCGGCGCGCATCACGCCGGCCAGCACGCGGGCGAATTCGCTCTGGCCCTGACCGTCCAGCCCGGCGAGTCCGAGGATTTCGCCCTTGTGGATCGCCGCGTCCACCGGCTTGGCCTGCGGCCAAATGGTGACGCCCTTCACCCGCATCTGCACGTCGTGGTGCAGCACTTCCTGGGCGGCGGCCATCGAGATATGCGCGGGCTCGGCCTTGCCGGTCATCAAGCTCAGCAAGTTGCGCTCGGTGATGTCGCGCTTTTCCAGCACGCCGACATCGCGCCCGTCGCGCAGCACGGTGGCGCGGTCGCTGATGCGGATCAGTTCGGCGATACGGTGCGTCACGATCAGCACCGCCGAACCCCGGTCGCGCAAGGCGCGCATCTTGGCGAACAGCCGTTCGGTGGAGTCCAGATCGAGTGCTGCCGAGGATTCGTCGAGGATCAGCACGCGCGGATTTTGCAACAAGGCGCGCCCAATGGTGATCCAGGATTTGACGCCGAGCGGCAGCGTGCCCGCCAGCGTCTCCGGGTCGATGTCCATCGCCGCCAGATCGCGCATCAGGGCCCCGGCCGCCTTGGCCTTGGCGGCGGCTGGCAGTGTGCGCGACCACAGGGTATCGGCGCCCAAGTATAGATTATCGGCGACCGAGCATTCGTCGGCGACCAGAACTTCCTGAAACACCGTGGCGATGCCAGCGGCGCGGGCTTCGGATGGCGTGCCCGGCGCGTGGCCCAGCACCGAAACCTGACCCGCATCCAGCGGCAGCACGCCGGACAGCACTTTGGCCAGCGTGCTCTTGCCGCAGCCGTTGCCGCCGACGATGGCGTGGATTTCGCCCAATGAGGCGCTGAAATTGCAGCCGTCCAGCGCACGCGTCACGCCGAAGGCTTTGCGCGCGCCGACCACGGCGATGCCACCAGCCGCCGCCGCCGGCGCTTCGGATGAATGCGCCGGCGGCGATGGCAGTTCGGTGATGATTGCGTCGCTGGCCATGCGCGGCATGTCCTTGCCAGCAACGGCGGCGGGCATTGCGCCCGCCGCCGCCGCCAGCGAGCCGGTTACGGCTTGTAGGCTTCGGGATCGGCCGGATGCAGGAAGAAGTTGTTCAGATAAGCCGGATCGCTGCCCCAGTTCGCCGGGCCAACGTTCAGCCACTTGTCCGAATCTTCGCTGCAATCTTCCGGCAGCGCCTTCTTCACGTCGTCGAAGCCGAACTTGATCGGGTCAACCAGGACCGACTGCACCTTCGGGCCTTGGCCCTCCAGCGTGCGCATCATGATGTTCCAGGTCAGCTCGATATCGTCGCCCGGCGGCCACACATGGAACGCGCCGCTGACGTAGTTCGGGTGCTTGCGCCAGTAGCACAGCGCGCCCAACTCACCGCCGATGGTGACCGGCACCATCTCACGGCCCGACTGCTTCAGCGCGCGCAGCACGCCCAGTTCGGCGGCCGACTGCACAACGATTCCGTCGAGCTTGCCGGGGTGGGTGGCAAGCCACTTCTGCACTTCGCCCTGGGCGACCTGATCGGTCCACATGCCGGCCACGTCGCCGGTGATCTTCACGTCCTTATTGGCGGCAATGCCCGCCTTGATGCCGTGATCCTGGCTGTCCGAGCCGGAGGTGCCGGGGATGCCCTCGACCACCAGCACGTTGCCCTTGTTGCCGATTTCCTTGGAAATCCACTGGCCAAGGTCGAAGCCCGCCAACTGATAGTTCACCGACGAGTTCACCGCGTACGGCGAGGTCAGGTAGCCGGTGAACGAGAAGGTCGGCACGCCCTTGTCATAGGCGTATTTCACCGTCTGGTTCAGCGCGGTCGGGTTCGAGCAGCAGACGATGATGGCGTCCACGCCCTGATCGACCAGCTGACGCATCTGTTGGATCTGCGTCGAATCCTTCAGGTTGGACTGGGTGATCACCACGTCCTTGATCAGGCCGAGCTTCTTCCACTTGGGAATGATCTCGTTCTGCAGCCGGTCCATGGCCGCCGCGCGCCAGGTGTTGCCGGCGTAGGAACTAGCGTAGCCGATGGTCCACGGCGGGGACTTCTTGGCGTGCCAGTCACGGTACGCGCTGGCCGCGACCGGCTGGGCCGGGTCCAGCATCGCCTTGTCGTACAGGCGCTGCTGCACGTCGGGCGGCAACTCATCCACGCCCGCCGCGAACGCGCCGCCGCACACTGCGGTGAGCACGGCCGCCAGAACTGCCGCTTTACCGAACAGCTTCATGTTTCTCCCCTTTCGCTGCCCAGGACGCAGTGCGCCGGCAGCCTGATTGCCTTTGTCAGCCGATGACCAACACCAGATCCGTGGTGAGACCCGTCTATTGCCGCCGCGCATGCATGTTCAGCGGACTGAACAGCTATCGACAGATTGAACTTTGCCGCCCACCCGGTATGGCGTCAAGGGGCGGGGACCGCCGCCCTATTGCGGAAACACGATCACCTGCCGCACCGCCTTACCTTCGTGCAGCCGGTCGAAGCCCGCGTTGATGTCCTCCAGCGCCAGCGTGCCGCTCATCAGCCGGTTCACCGGCAAGCGCCCAGCGCGGTACAGCGCCACGTAGCGCGGAATGTCGCGCGCGGGCACGCAGGTGCCGATGTAGCTGCCCTTCACGCTGCGTTCTTCGGCCACCAGTTGCACCAGCGGCAGCGCCAGCGTGGCGGTGGGCGGCGGCAGACCGGCGGTCACGGTGGTGCCGCCGCGCTTGGTGATCTTGAACGCCAGTTCCATGGCCCGCGCCGCCCCGGCCATCTCGAAAGCGAACTCCACCCCGCCGCCGGTCGCGGCGCGCACCTGCTCGGCGGCGTCCGGGTCGCGGGCGTTCACCGTGTGGCTGGCGCCCAGCTCACGCGCCAGCGCCAGTTTGTCGTCCGACAAATCCACCGCCACCACCTGCCGCGCGCCCGAGGCGATGGCCCCCAGCACCGAGGCGAGGCCGACGCCGCCCAGCCCGACCACGGCAGCCGACTGGCCCGGCTGCAAGCGCGCGGTGTTCACCACCGCCCCCACCCCGGTCAGCACCGCGCAGCCGAACAGGGCGGCTTCGGCCAGCGGCAATTCACGGTCGATCTTCACCACCGAGCGGCGCGACATCACCGCGTAGTCGGCGAACGCCGAGACGCCGAGATGATGGTTCACCGTGACGCCCTCGCAGGTCAGCCGGCGCTGGCCAGACAGCAGCGTGCCGGCACCATTGGCGGCAGCGCCCGGCTCGCACAGCGCCGGGCGGCCCTCCGCACACGGCACGCAATGGCCGCAGCTTGGCATGAATACCATGATGACATGATCGCCCACCGCCAGATCGGGCACGTCCTCGCCGACCTCGGCGATCACGCCCGCCGCCTCGTGGCCCAGCGCCATCGGCATCGGGCGCGGCCGGTCGCCGTTGATCACCGACAGATCGGAATGGCACAGCCCGGCGGCGGCGATCTTCACCAGCACCTCGCCGCGTCCGGGCGGCGCCAGATCGAGGGTGGCAATCCGCAGCGGCTTGCTCTCGGCATACGGCATCGCCGCACCCATGCGGTCCAGAACGGCGGCGCGGATTTTCATGGCGATCAAAGTCCCTATGCTGCTGCTTCGCTGCGGATTGCGGCCTACCCCGCTCGCCCCCGCCCCACAAGTGCCGCACGCGCGGTCATTGCGTGGCGATCGGCAGCTGGATTTCGAACACTGCTCCGCCATTCGCGTTGGATGCCGTAATCGTGCCGCCCATCTCGGTGATCGTGCCGAAGGTCAGCGCCAGCCCCAGCCCGGTACCTTTGCCCGGCGCCTTGGTGGTGAAGAATGGCTCGAACACCCGCGTCAGCGCCGCCTCGGGGATACCGCCCGCGTGGTCGGACACGCGCAGCAGCACCGCGTCACCCTGCACCGACGCACTGACCGTGACATCGCGCACCGCCGCGTTCGGCTGAGCGTCATAGGCGTCCACCGCGTTGGCGATCAGGTTGATCAGCACCTGCTCCATCGGAATCGCCGCTCCCAGCACATCGGGCAGACCGGCCGGAACCTCATCGTGCAGCACACAGCCGCGCAGCTTGGCGCTGAGGATTTCGCTTGCCGCATTCAGCGCGGTGCGCCACGACGCGCGGACCAGCGCGCCGCGTTCGTTGCGGGCGAACACCCGCATGTGTTCGACCAGTTTGGAAGCGCGGCCCGCCTCGCTGATGATTTTGCGGACCTTGGCCTGCGCGTTCGCCACATCGGCCGGCTGGCGGCCAAGCAGAAAGTCCACGTTCTGTGCCGCAAAGCTGATGCTGGTCAGCGGCTGGTTCAGCTCATGCGCCATGCCGGTGGCCATTTCGCCCAGCGTCAGCAGTGTCGCGACGTGCTGACGGTGCAACTGGTTGCGCTTCTCCTCGGTCACTTCGCTCAGATAGC